>NZ_QJJN01000010.1:0-212831 GCF_003201515.1 Alteromonas sp. I10 | reverse complement strand
GCTAAACACGTTCACTTCGTTCACTGGGACAGTAACGCAGCGGCGCTTCGCGATTATGCCGCTACGTCACTGCCCGTTAGCTTAGCGTTATGTGCTAAAGAGAATGCTTAGATGGATCTATTTTTTGCAAATCTGGTAACAATTGTATTCTTCGTTACAGGGTACAAGCTCATCGAAAAAGCAATTTTTCCAATGCCCTCCACTCTGCTGAAAATTGCACTCTATTCCCTTTTGATCTTCTGCTGTTTAGGCATTAATTCGATTCTTTTTGCAATTGCTATCGGACTCTGGTTACCAGATACATACCCAGTAACTTTTTCATACAAAGCGCTGTTTATTTGTCCTATTATTACCATCTACTTTTTATTTAAAATGATGCAAAACAAAAGGCTTGTTTCTGCACGCACATAACAAGCGCATTAACACTCGCTGCGCTCGCCAGGGACAAAAAAACGTAGGCTCCCTGCGCTTCGCTTGGTATTGTAGCCTACGTATTTTTGCCCGTTATGCGGGTGTTAGGGTTACAAGGATAGTTTAAATGTATAAATCTGGCCAAAAGGTACTCAATAAAGGATTAAGTCCCTTTTCCAGAATCTTGCTCGGTAGCATTTCTGGCCTTTTTGGCGTTGTCATGGTTTTAATTGCTCCTGATATGAGTAAGCCAATAGCTATTTATGGGTTTGGTGTTTTTTGCCTTACTATCTTTGTAATGTGCATCACTAGTGGCAAAATACGCAATTACTTGGGACGCGTAATCGGACTTATCGCCTTTTGCTTATCAATTGTTTATCTTTTGAGTCAAATAGGTGAGGGCCAATTAATATCAGGGCATAGATCAAAGCCATCTATTTACAATGCTGTATTGTTTTTCTTTGCTTTCGGCCTTCCTGGTATTTGGTTCGCAGTTAAAGGTAAATTCCGTGTTGATCATAAAGGATAACCTCCTAAGCAGTTGTAACCCTAACAAACCACTCAAAGCACTCGCTTCGCTCGCTGGGACGCTAACACATGGGCTGCGTCACTTCGTTCCGTATTTTAGCCCATGTGTTATCGCCCCTTAGTGGGGTGTTAGCGTTCAAAGGAGAATTAAATGGAATTAAAAGACTTCGTCAAAGAATCATTGGTCCAAATTAGCAAGGGAATTGAAGAAGCAAATGCTGAGCTTGCAGACTCAGAAGCTATGATAAACCCTGTTTATGTCAAGATGCATACGGATAATGCTCAAGCTTACGGTAGAACAAAGTCTCGAGATCCGAAGCATGACTTACAACCTGACTCACGAATAGTTCAAAAAGTAGATTTTGATGTAGCAGTTGTTGTTGAGTCAGGGCAGCAAGGCTCTGCTGAAGCAAAGCTTTCAATAGCTTCAATTGGTATAGGCGGTGGTGGAAAAACAGAATCGTCTAACAAGTCAGAGTCTCGAATAAAGTTTTCAATACCCGTTGTTTTACCCGGCTGCATAAATGAACGCTAACAAACCGCTGTAGTCGGTCGCAAGCTCCCTGGGACAATAACACGTGGGCTCAGTCGCTTCGCTCCAAGTTTAGCCCCAAGTGAGTATTCAGCAGATATTGGCTTCTCCCCAAGGGAAGACGCATTGGGTGGTGGAGGTAAAGTGTCTATTGAATCCATGGAAATCATGCTTCGTTTAGGACTGGAGCTCTATTTATCAGAGTATCCAGAGGACTAGGATGTTTAACCACAAACCTAACAACTCAATAAACCCGCTCACTTCGTTCGCTGGGACGCATACAAGCGGGGCGGCTTCGCCATTATGCCCCACATGTCTGCGCCCGTTATTGGAAAGTTAGGTGCTACAAGTGAAATGTCAGTGTCAAAGCATGGATATAAGAGTTACTGGCTGGAGAAATGATAGTTACTTCAATTCAATGCCTGAGATGCAAAGTTATGGGAATGGTTGGCAATCTATTCTCAAATGTTCAACTTGTTCTCAACATTGGCTAGTTGATCATTTCGACAAAGTACAGTCACTATTTGCTGTGAAAATTGACTCTCCGACTGATGTCAGCAAAGATCATCTATTGAGGAAACACATAAGTGCGTTACTTAAAAAGTACAATGGTTATTCAACTAACAATTGTCAATTTGCTGGCTGTAATGAATTGGCATTAAAAGGAAAGGCTTTTTGCCCTAAATGTTTGATTACAAAGCAAGGGGTCTATGAATAAGCTCGCACCTAACAAAAAAATTAAGTCACTCACTTCGTTCGCTGGGACGCAAAGATGCGGGGCGGCTTCGCCATTATGCCTCACATGCCTGCGCCCCTTATTTAAAAGTTAGGGCTATTTAGCTCACTCATATATTTTTAACTAAGGAGAGTCATTATGGCTGGAAAAATAAAGTTACCTCATAAATGCCCAAAGTGTGGTGTCGTTGCTAAAACAGAGCCTGAGTTGGAAAGGATTTTTGGTTACAGAACGATGAATGGGGGTGTCAGTAACCAAAGCCAGTGTAAAAAATGTAGATAAGGAGGTTTTATGAGTTTTTGGAAAAAAGCTTTAGACGTAACAAAAAATGCAGCTACGGCCGTTGCAGGAGAAATTGAAAAACAAGCAAATGAGTTACGAGAACTAAAGCAGAAATATGAAGATAAGAGTGATGATGAATTGCTTAAAATAGCGAAAAATGACGGTGTATTTGGAAGCACTAGTAAAGAGAGAAGCGTAGCAGCATCAATATTAAAAAAACGAGGTTTCTCTGTCGAAGAGTTAAAGTCATAGCCCTAACAAACACCTTAACAAAGGACGTAAAATGCTTGGCTCGCGCTCCTTCGTCGCTAATTATAAGCCAAACATTTTACGCCTGTTAGGTGGGCGTTATGTTCAGGGAAGATACAGTTGATTAAACAGCAACAAAGAATAGTTACTGCAATTACGCAAATATTGGCTGTACTAGTCTACTTCTTAGTACTAAATTACTCGGTATTTTGGGCGTTTATATACGCTTCCTTTTTCGCTGTAGCCGCTCCATTTTCGCTACGCAGGGCGTTAAGTTCGCACGCTTCTGACAATAGGTTTATTTTTACTGCAATTACTATAGCGGCAGAAATGCTAGCAGTTATCTTTGCATTCGCGAATGCATACCAGATTTATGGTGGTGTAGTTGTAAATGGGGTCGCAGCTATAGGGTTTGCAGACCACCTCTATTTTAGCGTTGTAACATTTACTACCCTTGGATATGGTGATTTTCTCCCAACTGGTACAACTAGGTTTATCGCTACCTTCGAGGCATTGTTAGGTTATGCATACTTTGCTGTTATCATTGGTCTTTCTGCAAGTCTCTTTTATGAACATTTGCGGAAAACATAACAAACAAATTATGTCACTCGCTGCCGCTCGCTGGGACGCAAATACGTGCGCGGCTTCGCCATTATTGCACACGTGTTTGCGCCCCATGTTTGGAAGTTAGGTTTCTCCGCGGGAAACATCGAATTCGAGGATTTTAGATCATGGATTATGAAGCGAAGCTACGACTTGCTCACAAAGAGTTAAATGATAAAGGCGTTTGGAAGTCGAACTACAATCCACCAATTGTAAAGTGGCTACGTAAACTTGGAATGTGTTTTCCGCCACCTTATTACCAAAGTTATTTTGCAAACGTTATGCTTTGTGTGACTTTCTTTGCTCCTGTATGGGGAATCTTCCAATGGTTTCTTGTGTGGAACGAGCTAGGTAAACCAGTTTTAGAAGCCGTTTTCATCTCGTTACTTGCTGGCACTTTGTTTGGCTTTATTATAGCAACCTTCTACTACATTAAACGTAAGCAATTAAATCTAACAGATTGGGGTTCATTGAGAGAGTAAGCCCAAAACCTAACAAACTGTTCAAGAGGGATTCGCAACGCGTGGCATTTTCATCATGCGTTGGTTTTAGTGTTTAAGGCGGTATGCGGCGACTTCGGTATTGCGTTGCTCACCCCTTAACAGGGCGTTATGTGACTCAAGGATGACGAAGAATGTATTTGCCTTTAAAAGATTTGAAAAAGGAACATTCGATACCGGAAGTATGGAAAGACTCCATTTGCAAAGTGGTTATTCAATTAACCAAAGATAATTTCGAACTCCACAATGTCTCGGAACACATCACTCTTCAATCTAGCGATTTGGCCAAGCTTAATCGAGAAAATGTTCTTGAATATGGTTGTTATCTAAAGGCGTTATCTACTGAATGTTGGGAACGTTCATGCTATCAATGGCAAGGTGATTATTGGGATTTAATCATCGATTTATGTACTGTAGAGGAAGGTGTTAGTGATCTCGTTCTGAAAGGTCGAGTTTATCCCATAGTTTCAGGCTACGAATATGAGTTTGGCATGGTATATGTTCCTTAGTTTTATTGGGCAGTCACATAACAAACACATTAAGCTGCTCGCAGGCTCGCTGGGACAGTAACACGTGGGCTCTGTCGCTTCGCTCCTATTTTAGCTCACGTATTGCTGCCCCTTATGTGGGTGTTATACCGCTAAAAGGATTTTATGAACCCGAGTGTTAAAAGCAAAATTCCACTAGTGTTTCTGATCATCATTTCGATTTGGTGGTGGTATTATTACGCGACTTCAAATGCCCTAAACGAATATGGAAATGCCAAATATGAGTGGCTATTTATGCTAGACGCACTATTAGCACTTCCAATTTTGTGCTTTCTTTGCGAATCAGATAAACAAAAAGCACTTTTAAAAGCGGCAATTTTGTGTAGCACTTCCGTGTTCATAGGAAGCCTTGTAATTCCCGAACAAAACAAAGTCATTTTCCATTTCCTTGAAAGTGGTCGTTATTTTGTCATAGCCATCATTCTTGTGTTAGAGCTCGTAGCAATAGTTACGGTATGTTTAGCCGTTCGCGCTGCGCTTGCGAACAAAGAAGATCCAGATTTAGCAGTAGCAAATCCTATCGAGAAAATTTTCGGTTTTTCGCTGTTCAGCTCAATTCTAGCAATTGAAGGACGCGTCTGGAGCTTTGCACTTTTTGCTTCCCAAATAGAAAGTAACGCATATCGTGGCGAACAACATTTTTTCTACGATAGAAAGGATGACGCTCAGAGTAACTTATTTGGCTTTATACTCCTCATCATTATCGAAATGCCACTTGTCCACTTACTCCTTCACTTTTTATGGTCAAGCGTCGCCGCAAATATCACAACAGGACTTACACTCTTCGGGCTTATATTTTTCTTGGCAGAATACAAAGCTGTTGGTAAACGCCCCATTTCAATTCATGGGAAAAACTTAATCATCCGTTACGGACTTTATGCACCGTTAACCATACCGTTAAAGGACATATCTGAAATAAGCCCAAATAATTCGTTTGTGAAGCGTTCGCGTGACGTCAAACGGTTTAACTACTCTGGTGTTCCGAATGTTGTTATCAAACTCTGTTCACCTATTAAGGGAAAAACGAAAATTTATTTGGGTGTTAACTCGCCAGAAGCTTTTATCATCACCGTTAATCATGCAAAAATCGCGGTATAACAAACACATTAAGGCGCTTCGCTCGGATTTTAGCCCACGTGTTACTGCCCCTTATGTGGGTGTTATGCGCCAAAGCGTACAGGATTTACATCCATACTTTTATGAAGGATTCTTGTGATCAGAATTTCCTGACTGCCCGTTTGTTTATAGAAAATAACATGGCTACCTTGAGGGAATTTTCTGTATCCATCCCTTATTTCATCGCAGCTTTTACCAATATCAGGATTTTCAGACAACATCCAAAATGAATCGTCGAATTGTTTAAGATATACATTACGCTGTTCTCGGCCCCATTTCCGTTGCGTAAACAATGCAATATCTTTTAGATCTGATTTTGCTAGTACGGTTAACTTAAATGGTTTCACTCTTTTAATTCACCGTCTAGTTCTGATATCAGGTGCTCAAGGTCGTATTCAGTCTCGCCGCTTTCTTCACCTGCTACAAGTAATTGACGCAGAGTGTTTAATTTGGTTTCCTGTGTTTCTAGCAAGCGAAGAGCTGAACGAATCACCTCACTTGCTGAACCATACCGACCAGTTTGAATTTGGCTAGCAATAAAGCTATCAAAATGGTCTCCAAGGGTAATGCTGGTGTTTTTAGCCATCTGATTTCTCCAAGTACCAATATATACCTAATTATGGTACTCGCGCGTTGTAAGTCAATAGCGCATAACAAACTGCTGTAGTCGCTCGCAGGCTCGCTGGGACGCAAACACATGGGCTGCGTCGCTTCGCTCGGAGTTTAGCCCATGTGTTCCGCCCCAAAGCAGGGTGTTATACGTCGAACAGGCATCAAGGATGATTTTTAATAAATTCATGAGAGTATTCAAAGAAACGAAAGGGATGCCAAAGTTATTCCGGTTTCAGCATATGCTCAACTCAATTACATACTCACTAATGGTGTTATTTGCTTTATGGCCTTGGCCAAACGCAGAGTATTCGTTGAATGGACGCAGCCTTACTTACCAAGAATTTTGGTTAACAGGTATGGCGCCCGGCTTTCTGCTATTTAGTATATTAATCATTGCAATTTGCTTCGCTTCTGTGAATAAACACTGGACTGGCCGCGTTGGTACTTTTTTATACTGGGCATCTATTATTGCCTTCATGTCTTTTTATTCTTTAAATGGGGGTGTAATCGGTGGGGCAATAATAGCTGTTTGGGCGTACTATGTGTTCTATAGCACTGGCATGAGGCAGTTTTTTGTTCAGTCAAACGTATAACAAACAAATTACGGCACTCGCTGCCGCTCCCTGGGACACAAGCACGTGCACGGCTTCGCCATTATTGCACACGTGCTAGCGCCCCTTATTTAAAAGTTAGGTGCCGATGACAAAACTTAGTATCTCAATCCTATTAATTATACTTGGCCTAGCGGGCTCAATATGGGTTCAAGTCCAAATTGATGCTGAGATTCCTAAATTAGAAGAGTATTCGGTAGTCTCAAGTTATAAACCTGTGAAGTACAAAACTAGGCAAACTGGCGGAAAGCCTAGTTACGAAATAACTTCCTTTACCATATCGGACGTTGAGTTTGTAATTACAGACAACAACCCATTCTATCGTCGTGTCTTATTTGCATTAAACGCTGGCGGTTACCTTCGCGTTTGGTACAAACCCACAGATAACTCAGCAATGATTTATCAACTCTCCCAAGACAATAAAATAGTGGCGCCATTTGATAAATTAGTTCATATCAATGGATATTCAGGAAGTGGAACTGCGACAATTCCCATATTACTCGCTATAGTGTTTGTATTTTCGTGGTATCGCAAAAGTGGCACCTAACAAAAGTTTACGTCACTCACTTTGTTCGCTTAGACGCATAATACACTCGGGGCGGCTTCGCTACTATGCCCCACATGCCTGCGTCCGTTATGGAAAAATTAGAGCTCAAAGATGAATCGAGCATTTGGGAAAGTATTTAAAAGCGAAAATGGCGTTAAGTACGGTGTAATCAGAAAAGCCACAGCGCCATTTCCTAAAGTCTTATCGGCTTTGGAGGTCTTGGCCGAAGACGGCTGTGGTAACTATTTCGTTCTACTAAATGAAGCCGTTTGCTTCTGGGATCACGAAACAGATGAGGCCGAGGTTCTTTCTAATTCAATAGATGATTTCGTTTCTAGGTGCTCGGCTCTAGAAGAAGTTGAACTAGAGCCTAGCCAAGTAGAGTCGGCATGGATAGATCCCGAGTTTGCGAAGAAATTCGGCATCAAGAGCAAGCCCTTATAAACGCATGTTTGAGACAAATTTCCGCTGCGCTCCAATTTGCCGTTATTGGAAAGTTAGCTGTATAAGGACGTTTGGCATATGAAATCCATTTTACTTATTTTCCTTTGTCTATTTTCTATTTCTGAAGTTCGTGCCAATCGGTTAATTTTAGTTACAAAGGTATTGTCTGAAGAGGTAGTAAAACGTAACTTTAACGGCACAGAAAATCCAAGGTTAAAACCGTTCAGATTAGAGCAGTCGAACGCCTGTGGTGTACAGTTTGTTAAACTTTATGTTGAAAGCGTATTAGATGGATACTTTGAAAAGAAAGTAATTGATACTCATGTAATTTTGGGTGAGTGGTGTGGACAGCCATTTAAACCTTTTCAAGAGTATGTTGTAAAATTATTCGATAAAGAAGACCCTGTCGTTTCAATACATCGTACTCAATTGGATGGTTGGGAGGTGTTCAATCTATATAGCATTGAACGTTTGCCAAATAATGAACGAGCGTTAACCCAAGATTGGCATGTTAAGCATTTCGATCATTTAACCCCGTCAGTAATAAGTGATTTTAATGGCAAGTCAGTAATTAAAATTAATGAACTAAAGGTGTGGTATACAGCTAACAAACAAATTAATTTGGACTAAAAAGCTTGGCTCAGCTCGTACCTCACTTATTTTAGCCCGTTATGTGGGCGTCATATTTCAAAAGGAGTGAGTTATGCGGATTTGTTTTTTAGCTCTCTATTTCCTTTGTTCAGGTGTATTTGCCACTAGCTGTTATATCAGCGAACAGCAAAGTACTGAGAATAGCATCAAACATCAGGATAAAGTCGACATCGAGGTAACGCTTGTAGATACTGATTACTCTGTGATGATATCGCTACCTTCTCAAATAGATGAACTTTCATTTCAAGGAGTCTTCCTCATTGCTGAGGACCTGGAACATCCAACTTTTTTCACTCAGCTTCAACCTTTCGAAGAGAATGGTAAAAATGTAGCTTGGTACACAATAAATGCTGGGTTAATTCGCCGTCATTTTATCGTTGCCAGCTTCGGTGAGTGTGGTATAGATGTGTTCAAGGAGGTTTTGTACCATGAAATATAACAAACCACTTAAGGCACTCGCTTCGCTCGCTAGGACGCTAACAAATGGGTTGCGTCACTTTGTTCCTAATTTTAGTCCATGTATTATCGCCCCTTAGCGGGAAGTTAGTTCTTTCGAGGAAGGTTGATGAAAAAGGAAATTTTACTCTTTATATTTTTTGCGTTTGTTGCAGCGTCTATCTCAACGCATTGCTTTGGAAATGAGACCGCAACAAACTTAGAAAACGAAACAAATGAGGCACTCGAAGGTTGGGTCCGCATGTCTTTTGACATCACTGAATCCGGAAGTACTGATAACATAAAAATATTAGAATCATCTCCATCGGGAAAATTTGATAACGAGGCAGTCAAAGCACTTTCAAAATGGAAGTACAAACCCAAGGTGGTTGATGGTACTGCAGTAAGGCAAACTGACTTAAAGGTACAGCTTGATTTTGTTTTAGAAGACAGCGAGTACTAACAATCAAATTAAGTCACTCGCTCCGCTCTCTGGGACGTAAACACGCAGGCCCCCTTCGCTTCGCTCCGTATTATAGCCTGCGCAGTTGTGCCCCAAAGTTGGGCGTTATGTGCCGCTAGACTATGCCAAATTTAAAAATTAAAGCTGAATTCGCATCAAGAGAAAGAAAGTTCTTAACGGCTTTGCTTATTTTCGCTCTACCTTTTGCCGTTGTCGTGGTTATCAATTCTTTTTCATCTACATACATAAATCCCGGCTTTCCTTTCGTCATCATGGTGCTGGGTTTTATGTTTGCTACTTATAGGTGGTATCGATGTCCTAAGTGCAACTCGATACCGCGTGCTTTAGGAAACCCTGGGGTGCAACTGTTTGCAAAAAAGTGCGGAGAGTGTGGAGCTCAACTAAGGTGAAAGCATGTAACAAGCCAATAAACTCACACACCTCGTTCGCTAGGACGCTAACTCGCGGGGCCGCTTCGGTATTATGCCCTACGTGCTATCGCCCCTTATTTAAAAGTTATGCTCAAGGAAGATTATGAAGATTTATCCAGAAGTACTCGACCCAGAACAAGTTGGAAACTATCCCGCAGTTGCCAAGTCCGGAGGTGGGTATGTTTGGGATGAAGTTCTCGAATATAGGGTATGGTGTCATCCTCACGATGGCGCGCCAGACCTCGAAGGTGGAAGCGACTATTACTATGCTTTCGCCACTTTTGAAGAAGCATTGGAATGTAGCAACGATATTCTAGGTGCAGAAAGACCAATGGCTCTAGTTCTTCAACGCGAGTACATAAGCGAACCAATCACCGGCCAATATGAACACATAAAAGAAGAAAGAATAACTGAATGGCCAGTTCAATTTTTAGGGCGCCCTAAAAGAAACAATCTAACCATTCCTAACTTTATGTCTCCAGATGCTCCGGACAACAAACTGGACATAATTAGAGGCCTTGCATAACTTTGGCGTAAGGCATAACAAGCCGCTGTGGACCCAAGCGGAGCATACTGGGACAAAAACACGCAGGCATGTTCGCCATTATGTCCCACGAGCCTGCGCCCGTCATTGAAGAGCTATGAAGTGTTGAATCATTTTAGAGGACTTTTTATGAAACTCTACCCTTATCAAACGATACAAACTGTAAACCTACCAACTCTTTTGTTCGCAGCTAGAGCTCTTGGTATTTTCGCCTATATATTCTCTTTTTTTACTGTTCTACTATGGGGCGCAGCTTTCGCTGTCGATCCTAGAGTCAGAGAAACTTGTTTACTTGTTAGCATGGGCACATTTTCCGCTACTATTTGCTTTTTAGTTATTAGCGGGTTATGCGCTGCCGTTGTCTCTTGCGAACAAAAATACACTCAAGGATAGAACGCTACACAAAAAACCAAGCCAGCGGGATACAAGCACGTACGTTCCCGTAACTTCGCTTTGTATTTTAGCTTACGTATTTGTGTCCCTGCTTGGGATATTCTACTCACAGGAGAAGATAGTGCTATTTTCTCCTGTGAATAGAAGAAAGGCGCTTAACACGTTCACGCCGTTCATTGGAGCAGAAACCCAGCGGCGCTAGGCTATGATACCGCTACGTTGCTGCTCGTTAGCTTAGCGTTAGGTACTACAAGGAACTTTATGGCAAAAGCCGAAATAAAAAGATTCATTAAAGACATACAGTCTCGTTTTCCGGATACTGTACCTTTAATGGAAAAACACGAGAGTTGGGCGCTAACCTTTCGAATGGAAGAGTTTGCAAACTCAACAACTTTTGCGTTTAACGAGAATAGACTAGCGGAAGCTGAAAGACATTTATCATACATGAGCCAAAAATTAGACTCGGCAACTTCAATTGAATTTGAGTACATCGACAAATATTACGTCGAACACTTGTTTTGGAATGCAACACCTGCCGGGATAAAAGCTGGTTGGCCACTCGTTCCAAACAACTTAAAAAAGCTCTACATAGATTTTCACGGTAACGAACCGAAATCGAGGTCGTAGAGGCACGCACCTAGCACCCAAATAAACGCACTCGCTAGGCTGCTTTGGACAAAAGCACGTAGGCTCCCTACCCTTTGCTTGATATTCTACCCGACGTAATTTTCCCCTAAGGAGGGTGTTAGCCTCCCCATCAAAGGAATTGAACAACAATGAATGAAAAAATACTAAGCCTCGATGAAAAGTGCCTTAGGCTTATTTCCGCAGAGACAGAAGTAGTTAGTTTTCTTGGTGGAAAGCCAGTAGTACGTTCACCTTTCGACTGGCCTCGTAAAAATAATAAACCACTTGGGTTCATTGCTCAGCTAGACTTGGAAGAAATTAACGTAAATCAAAGTATCGAATGGCTACCTGACAGTGGCCGATTATTATTCTTTTATGATTTTGAAGAGTGGCCTTGGGGGTTTGACCCACATGATAAGGGTGGTTGGGCTGTAATTTATGAGAATGGTTCTGGAGATCTGTACTCTCATGAACTGCCCGGAGATCTCAGTGACGAACATCTAGCCCCTTCAATTAAATATCTGAAAGCAAAAAGTTTTACTAGCTATCCAGATGCGCAAAGAATTAGCTTTAAAGAAATTGGCTTATCTGAAGACGAGGATGATGAATACTGCGACTTTATCGATGAGCAGTACGGAGTAGAACCTCGCCATCAAGTTGGAGGCTTTCCTACACCAGTCCAAAATGACGATATGGAAGAAGAGTGTCACCTTGTGAGTAGTGGAGTAAATTGTGGCGGTTCAGAAGGATACAATTCTGAAAAAGCCAAACAGCTTCGAAGGCAGAAAAACGATTGGCGAATGATTTTCCAATTTGACTCTGATGATGATATCGAAGTTATGTGGGGGGATATGGGTATACTTTATTTCTGGGTTAGAGAAAGTGACGCTAGAAAACGTGACTTCTCTGCTGCTTGGGTGGTGCTACAGTGCAGTTAATATTAACCCATGTATTACTTCTACTTATTTGAGTTGCTATATTCTTTGACAATTAGGAGGTCATTGTGAAGAAGGTTTCAATATTACTATTTCTGATTTTCTCAAGCGGTTCGTGGAGTCAGACATATGAAGAGAAAGTCGCAGCATCTAGGGCATTCATAGGAAAGCCTGTTCAAGAGCACACGTTTTATACTATAGATAAACTGCCCATCACCTTTCAAAGCCTTGAAGGTGAAAGTGTTGTTGCTTACTTTTTCGCATCCTGGTGCTCGCCTTGTTATGAAGCATTAGAAAATTTAAACAAAGCAATCAAGACTGCTCCCCCATCCATCCGTGTCGTTGCAATTTCTTTAGATGAAGACTGGACTGATCTTGAGAGAATGTTAGCAAGAACAGGTTTCACTGGAGAGGTATGGAAATCGGCAGACGCAAAGCTAGCATTTCGAGAGCGCTTATTTGCGAATTTTAGCGGTTCTCTACCACACATCGTTCGTATAGATTCTCATGGGGTTCTTGTGGAAGGAGGCTCCAGAGTGAAAACTATTGAGCAATGGGCAGCAGTAATCAATAAAAATGCCTCGTTGGCTGAGGCTAGTGAAATATAACACACCAACTTTAATTTACAGTTAAGTCAAAGGAACTGATATGCAGAATAAAGCAAATATTCTTACGCGCGGTAGTAAAGGAGTTATTGCTGGCGTTTGCTCAGGCATCGCTGAATACTACGGTCTGCGAAAGAATGGCCTTCGTTTAGCATTTCTGATTACCAGTTGTTTCTTTGGAATTCCACTTCTCGTCTACATTATTCTGTGGATGATTTTACCAAGCTACCCTATATCCCAAGCTATGGCTCGCGAACTAAGCCGTAAAGCAGAACAACGGCGGGGTATTAAAGGTAAGTGACTCGCCAGCTTGGGTTTTACCTCTCTTTTATAATGGAAAATATGTATTCAGAGTGTTTTTTCCTTTTATTTCATACAATGCGTTAAGTGGTATCTACCTAATGCAGAAATCGTGTTAGCGTAGAATCTAGGAAATATGTCAAACAACACAAGGAAAGTTATATGTTTTATAAAGCGTCGCTATTTTCACTCTGCTTACTGTCTGCCGGCTCCTTTGCCGATACCATTTATGGCACGGTAGAGCTTACGCACTTAACACCCACTCAAGCAGAAAGTACGTGGCAAAGAGAAAATCAGGTTGTGCCTCGCTATCCAATGAAACTAGCACAAAAAGGCATTGCTGGGTGCGGCATTTTTAAAGTTAACGTTGATGCTGAAGGTACCACTAAGAGCATTACATTAGTTAATTCGGTACCTAAAAGGGTTATCGAAAAACCTGCTGCTAGAGTCATAGAGGAATGGGACTGGACGCTGGCAGAAGGAAAGTCGGCTGCGAGCGAAGAAAAGCTGATTCGATTAGATTTTTGTTTGGGCGCAAGCTCTGAAGAAGAAGCCAATCAACTGTGTAAGCAACAAGCCAGCATGGCGTGCGAGTAGCGCTTTAATGCCCTTTTCAAAGGGCATTGTTTGCTCACCATCAGTATTTCAAAAGAGGTCTGCCTGTTGGAATTAAAAACCATTGGTTTGTTTGTTATTACTGCACTTGCTGAAATTGTTGGGTGCTATCTGCCCTACTTATGGTTGAAAGAAGATAAGTCCATATGGTTGTTAGTACCAGCGGCTATATCTCTCGCGCTTTTTGCTTGGCTGTTATCACTGCACCCGACTGCTGCCGGGCGCGTATACGCGGCTTACGGTGGTGTTTACATTTTCATGGCTATTATGTGGCTTTGGCTTATTGATGGTGTGAAGCCAACGTTATTGGACTTGGTGGGCACCTTTGTCGCTTTGATTGGTATGGCGATAATTATGTTTGCACCAAGAAGTCACGGATAAGAGTCTTGCTTGCAATAAATAACGAAGAAAACGCGATGAAGATTACCTTTATTCCAAGTACGAACCTACCAAGGGCTGCTGAGTTTACCTTTAATAACATGCGCGATTATTACGCTCAGTTTGCGCCTGATTGGGACGCCGAAAAAGTGCTTGGGGTTACCGCAGAGCTCATTAATTACGACATTCAAGTAGACAGCGAAACGGTGGGGGTTATGCGTCTTCAATACGACGGTAATACCTGTATGTTACGCGACCTTCAGGTCATACCCAGCGCACAGAACAAAGGCATAGGTAGTGCTGCCATTGAAGAAGCAGAAAGACTAGCGTTAGGGGCCAATACTAACTCGCTTGACTTACGAGTATTCAAAGTTAGCCCTGCCGTTTCGCTTTATAAAAAAGTAGGATTTGTCATAAAAAGTGAAGACGACCGCTTTTATAACATGACAAAACCCTTAAGCACTTAACAAACAGGCTTGTACCGCCGTCTATTCAGAATATACCTAAAGGCCAAAGCACATGAAGATTATTATTGATGATCTCACCGGAGGAGAAGTGCTAGCGCTTTTAGAAGAGCATTTGTCTGATATGTATGCTACATCGCCACCTGAGAGCGTACATGCATTAGATGTTGAAGCACTAAAAGCTTCGAACATTACTTTTTTTAGTGGCTGGAAGCAGCAACGACTTGCGGGCTGCGTCGCTATTAAAACCCTTGATACACATAGCGCCGAGCTAAAATCTATGCGCACCGCCAAACCGTTCAGAGGTTGCGGTGTAGCGTCTCAGTTATTACTTTTTGCCCTAGAACATGCGAAAATGAAAGGGTTTAGTTCGGTAAGTTTAGAAACGGGAACGCAAGACTACTTTTTAGCGGCCAGAACCCTATACAAAAAGTTTGGTTTTGTTGATTGCGGTCCATTTGGCAGTTACTCAATCGATCCCAACAGCCACTTTATGACCCGAGCGCTTTAATTTAGTACTTTAAGAGAATTCCACATGTCGTTACCTCCTTGCCCGCATTGCCAATCAGAATATGTATACGAAGATCAGCCTCTACTTATTTGCCCTGAATGTGGACACGAGTGGAACCCGAACGAGGTAGAAGAGGAAGTCTCAGCAAAAGACTTCAACGGTACACCGTTAGTTGCCGGCGACAAAATTACGCTAGCAAAAGATTTGAAGGTAAAAGGCAGTTCGTTGGTACTTAAAATTGGCACCAAAGCCGTTATCCGACACGTGAAAGATGCCAAAGACCACCAGCTAGATTGTAAAGTAGATGGCGCGGGTGAAATGATGCTAACTGCACAGTTTGTTAAAAAAGCATAAACGGCACCTTATTTTAAAGCCTTTTCTCCTTTCAACGCGCTTGCCTTTTTGTTGTTCGGCAGGCGCGCTAGCTATCCCCTGCTATCTCCTCTTAAAAATTTGCGACTTCGTTGGTGATGGTTTCAGTGAGCAAGCTAATCGCTTTCGATGACACCTTCTGAGGATTAACTAAACAAACACCCACATGCCCAAGCTCGGGTAAACTTTCTGAATTAGATAGAACGTGTAGACCAGGCGGCACCGAACTTTTTGCAAGAACGGTTATACCCAACCCTTCGTTAATGGCCGTTTGTATGCCGTTTAAGTCAGCAATGGTGTACACCACCTGCCACGGTTTTTTGATAGCCGATAACAGATTGGTTGCTCGCTTGCGGTAAATACACGGCGACGGTGCAGCAATAATAGGCAGTTTAGCAGGCACGCTATTTACAAAGCGCTGACTCCCCACCCATACCAATTGATCTGAAATGATGTAGCCGTCTTGCTGAGGATCTGGTGTTTCTTGTAGCGAAAGAATTAAATCGAACTGACTTCTAAGCGGCTCACTAAGTAAGTCTTTACTTAGCGCACAATGCACCTCTAGCGATATTTCCGGATAGGTTTGCGTGAACCGTCGAATAATTTTAGGCATAAGCGTTGTGCTAAATTCGCTAGGAATGCCTAACCGAATATTTCCCGTAACCTGCGGCTTGCCGAATTCGGCCATAGCCTGATCGTTAAGAGCCACTATCTTTTCACCATACGACAATAAGCGACTACCAGCGCCAGTCAGTGCCAAGCGGTTTTTGTCGCGGGAAAATAGCTTTTCCCCAATCATTTCTTCTAGTTTTTTTATCTGTAAGCTAATGGCAGGCTGTGTGCGCTGAAGCTGCTCCGCACATTGTGTGTAGCTACCCGTCTGTGCAATAAGCACGAACGAACGCAGAAAATCTATCGATAAGTTTTTCATTACTTTGCTGTACACCTCTCTATTAGCTTTGCCTGCTGTTTTGCCTTACTGATGCCAAACTTGCTCACAAAGCCATTTAATAAAGTTATAATGCCATATTTTTTATTAATTTTATTTATTCTTTTTACACTCCTAGTATCAGATACAAAATAATGACATTTAGGAGCCAGCATGAACCCACTTAACCAGCACCTTCACGAACAAGACCCAGATATCGCAGCATTTATTGCGCAAGAAAACGAACGCCAAGAACATCACATCGAACTGATTGCATCGGAGAACTACACCAGCAAAGCGGTTATGCAGGCGCAAGGCAGTCAGCTAACTAATAAGTATGCAGAAGGCTATCCGGGCAAGCGCTATTACGGTGGCTGCGAGGCGGTGGACAAAGTAGAACAGCTTGCTATCGACAGAGCTAAAGCATTGTTTGAAGCGGACTATGTGAATGTGCAGCCTCACTCTGGCTCTCAAGCGAATACTGCAGTTTATATGGCGCTATTAAACCCCGGCGATACCATTCTTGGGTTGAGCCTTGATCACGGTGGGCACCTGACACACGGTGCAAAGCCTAACTTCTCGGGAAAACTATACAACGCGATTCAGTATGGCTTGAACACAGAAACCGGTGAAATTGACTATGACCAAGTAGAAGCCTTGGCTAAAGAGCACAAGCCAAAAATGATTGTAGCGGGCTTTTCCGCTTACTCTCGCGTGGTCGACTGGCAGAAGTTTAGAGACATCGCTGATAGCGTAGGCGCGTATTTACTCGTAGATATGGCACATGTTGCAGGCCTTGTTGCGGCCGGTGTTTATCCATCGCCAATTAACGCGGCTCACGTGGTTACTACTACTACCCATAAAACACTGCGTGGCCCTCGTGGCGGGCTTATTATGTGTAAGTCAAACCCCGAGCTTGAAAAGAAATTCAATTCATTAATTTTCCCTGGCATTCAGGGTGGCCCACTTATGCACGTTATTGCCGCAAAAGCGGTAGCGCTTAAAGAAGCCATGACAGCAGAGTTCCGCGCTTATCAAAAGCAGCTAGTTATTAATGCACAAGCTATGGCTGATGTGTTTATGAAGCGTGGCTTCGACGTAGTATCTAATGGAACCGACAACCACATGTTCCTGTTAAGTCTTGTAAGCAAAGGAATGACGGGGAAAGAAGCCGACGCGATATTAAATAGCGTGAATATAACGGTAAATAAGAACACAGTACCCAACGACCCGCAGTCGCCATTCGTTACAAGTGGTATTCGAATCGGCACACCTGCGGTCACTTCACGCAACTTTAGTGAAGAAGACTGTGTTCAATTAGCCCATTGGATTTGTGATGTGTTAACAGCGCCAGAAGACAATGCAGTAGTACAGCAAGTGATAGATAAAGTGGCAACGCTAACAGCGGCTCGCCCCGTTTATACTAAGTAAAACCTAGTACTATACTGAGCGAACTCGTGCGTTGCAGGTAGCCACCATTACCCGCCACACGAGTTTGGCTCGTTCATTAAACTGCACTATTCCCACTCCCCAAGCGTCTTCCATGGCGCCTTGCCACACGCTACACGTTTCAATGGTATCGCCGTACAAAGGGGCTAACGATAAGCTAATGCGTAGCGACTCCAACCATTCCCTAAATAACGGGTCCTGATTACCTGCTTCACGCATTTGAGAAAGCTGTAGCGAAGCCTGTTGCTTAATACCTTGAAGCCTTTTGTAGATTTCGCGAGGGTCTTCTTGCTGCCCCAAAAGATGAAGTTCGCGCTCAATGTCGTAAGCATTGTGCCAGTGGATAGTTTGCTGCGGTTCTTTTGAACAGCCCCACATTGCCGCACTCACAAGCGAAAGCAGCATGATACGCTTACCCCATAATAAAAGGGTTGAAGGAAATAGTTTTTTGCCACGCACCAAGCTGCGAACTCCTCAAACGATGTCATCTACAGTATAGATGAGTATTGCGCTGGGGCTCGCACAAGTGCGCGTAATTAAACTAATTTACTAAGGTGAAACTTGCGAAGCACCTAAAGTGCTTTGCGCTCTCGTTACGGTAGGAAGTGGCTAGCTAAACCACTTCCACCATATAAACACCATTAGAAACCCAAATAGATAGATTAGGCCTAAATAGCTAAGCAGCTTCACTATTACGTTTGGTGTCGCGTCTTGATGAAGCTTGGTTTGTGCCACAAGCTTATGGTTAAGCCAAGCAAACATTGGAGTAGTAACAAAGGCCAGCGTCATCGCAAAGCCTAACATTGCCAATAGCGCAGATTTAAAGAACAACACAATGATAAAACTCGCCACTGCCATGAACAGTAACACTGGCGTTACCAGCGTATTTCGTGCGTTTTTGTCTTTGTTAAAAAGAAGCGCTATTGCTTCAGCAACCACCCTCGCATAACCATCGTAAACGGTTAGCGCCGAACCAAATATGCACAAAAATGCAACTAGTGCGATAAGCCAATGCGCCCACTGTCCAATGGTTGATGAGTACATGCTAATTAGCTGATGGGAAAAGCCGATACCGCTGGTACTTAGCTCTGTACCGCTGCCATACAAAATTAATGCACCTAAGCCCAAAAACAATAATGCGAGTAGCACCGTCACTGCATAACCTAAATTAAAATCGAAAAGGGCCGACTTTGGCGTTACGGCTTGCCCTTTGCACTGGCGCTTTAACCAAAGTGAAGTAATGGACGATATTTCAATAGGTGCGGGCATCCACCCCATTGTGACTACTAAAAAGCCTAATGTAGCGAGCGTCCAAGGCGAAGGCGGCGCCACGGCAGGTGCTGGTGAAGCAGAATAATTGCTTAGTGCCACCACGAATACGGCTACAGTCGCCACCACAAGCACGCCCATTATGCCTTTGGCGATATTGTCCAATCCTTCAAAATGGCCAGCGAGTAGAATGATTAAAATAAGTGCCAAAACCACTGAAGCTGACAACGTTATGGCGATATCGAAAGGAATAAAATACGACAATAAGCTTGCAGCAAACAACAACAGCGCTGCAGCATTGACCACCGACGCAATGGTATTCAAACCCAAGGCAATGGCCAAATATCGTCGTCCCATTCCCAAGTACCCTTGCTGAAGGGTTTGTTTTGTACTGATGGTGTAGCTAACACCTGCTCTAAAGAATGGGTATTTGAGTAAGTTAACTACCAATATAAGCAGCGCTAACTGCCAACCAAACTTCGCCCCCGCTTGAGTTGATGCTACTAAGTGACTACCGCCTACCGCCGCTGTTGCCATAAGCACACCCGGGCCGAGTAATTTTAATAGTGCAATACAACGGGCAAAAAACGATGTTTCAGCTGAATACGACAAGGAAACCTCTAAATGGGCATTTCAAAATAGCCGTTAACCATATCAGTAATATAATAAACAGAAAAGAGAGTACGCGCTCATCTGCAAGGCTTGTAGTGTAAGCAGCTGTACCCAGTTTACGCGGGCTATTTAGCCGGAGATTTTAAAAGGTATACAAAGCGCCAGTGAATAAAAAGGCGCTGTTGTCGCTGTAATCTCCACGCGCAAAACCCTCTCCTTTTTTGAGGTAGGCTCCACCTAGCACTAATCGCAACTCGGGTCGCACTTGATAACGCCAGCGAGCTTCCACTTGATGGCCAATGAAACTGTCCACGTCTTGAGGTGCTTTTTGGTACCACATGGCTTTGTAACCAAGCATAATATTGTGCGCTTTTGCTGGCTTAGACACGCTTCGAAGTCCCACTGCTTTTAGGTTTCTACGTGGCATAGCCTGATATACATCAGTAGGTCCGAAATCAAAACGTCGCACGCCGTATAAGGTATCAAAGTCAGAGATTGTGTCATCGCTTGTGTCGTTGTCGCCACTGATATAGTCAACTTCAGCTCTAAGAAAGGTGTTGTCTGTAATCTGTTTCCCAACATAACCAAACAGCATATATGCACGAACGTCTTTCTCGTCTGTATCGTTAGCAGATGCGGTTTGAAAAGAAGTTCCCGTTTGCCCCACCACCTCTATATTTGTTATCAGGCCATTATCGAAAGGCTGGGTATAGTCCACACTCAATGTGTACAGATCACGGTTTCTGGTGGCAAGCGCTTCACTATCGTCTTCTTTTAACCAGTAGCTTTGCAGCTTGACGTTGTTGTCTTTTGACGCAGCGTACACACCAAAGAATTTTCGTTCGCTAAAGCTTTTGTCGAACGCGCGTTCGTTCCCGTCCAGACTTTCACTGTCAGTAGGAAAGCGAGATACCGGCAGCACGTACACGCCATGTACTTGCCAATCTGCAACTCTTGCTTCCACCACAATTCCATCATAGCTATTGGTGGCATTGCGATAGGCTGTTTTGGCCAATAGCCTGCGACTACCGTAGTCGAGCTCCATACGCCCTACCTTTATCGCAGACACTTCGTATAAGCTAGATTCTCGTTCAAGTTTGTAGGTGATGAAAAACTGTGTAGGCTCTAGTGTATTAACCTGATTGGCCGTTAGCGTTGGATCGTTTTCGTCAAGAAATACTCGCGAGTCACGTATTTCGATCGTTGCCGCGAGGTTTTGATAACTTACCGTAGAATTCACGATAAAGCGTGTTGAAAGACGCTGATTACTTTGTTCTCGTGCAGCTGATGATGTTGGAAATATAGGGTTATTCAACGACTCGTAGCGCACTCTAAACGAGCCAGAGACATCAAAGGCTATTTCATCACTCGACGCATTGGCTAGCGGGCAAATAACAACGAGTATTAGCAGAAGGCATGTGCTCAACAGCGAGCGAAAACGACCACGCCCGTAAAGTCGCACAAATAAAGGGCTGCGCATTAGGAAATAACCATTACATCAGTATCATGTGCACTGAAGTATATAGATTATTTTTATTATCGCACTGCCCTTTTAGTTTAATTTACTATGCCTTTGGCGTTTAGCCAGCAGGGCCTTTGTATAGCCCCTTAGGCCTGAAACACCAGCTAACGTCTGTCAAAATTCACTTTTTTCTGCGGATGCTGATAGTAGCCTTCTTTTAGAAGGCGTTTAAAGCGGGTCAGTTTTCCGTCCAGCGTTAACTCTTCTAACCCTTTATTAAATAGCGACAGAATAAGCTGACTGTCACTTTCGCCTTTAGGCACTAACAGATGCGTGGTTACAGTTGAGATAAACGGCTTAATGGGCATCACATCTCTGCGGTCGCCACTATCGAAATCACGCTGAAGCAAGTACCATCCTGTTAACTCATCAATGGGAAAAACGTCAATTTTACCTTCAATCAGCGCCTGTAAATTGTCTTTGTCTGTGGCACTTTCCACAACATTACTGCTGCTTTTAATGTAAGCGGCAAGTTCATCGTTGTATAAATACCCTTCTGTTACGCCCATCTTTAGGTCTTTTAAGTCGCTTAATTCAGCCCAAGTATCAGGGCCCTTTTCAGCATTAACATAAAACACCAAGCTTTCCGCACTAATAGGGTTACTGTGGAAAAACTCGCTTTCCCGGGCGCGCACAAAATTGCCGTATGAAATGGCGTCGTATTCGCCTTTTAGCGTTGCTTCAAGCGCTTCTTCCCAGGGTAAAGATACAAACTCAACCACAACTCCCGTTTCTAAAAACGCATCAGCGATAATGTGATTGATATAACCGTCGTGCTGCATATCAGTTGACGTATAAGGGGCATACTCTGTGGTCGCTATTCGCAGTTTCATCCACGCATGGGCAAAACTTTGCATTGGAACTAGCGCTAGTATAAATGTCGCTATTAATAGTAATCGCATGTCAAAGTCCTGTTAGTGATTAGAAGTAAATACCAAGGTTTATGTTCAGGCGGTGGGTAGTTTCTTGTCTACCACCTAAGTCGAGTCCCACGCCCGGACCGCCTGAGAACCACATGTTTTTGCCTTGGATACTATCTACATATACAAACAATTTATCCCAGCCAAAGCTACAGCCGTTTATCCACTGCGACGAGTTTTTCCCTTCACTTCCTTCACCTTTTGCCACGCTGTACTCTGAGTAACAAGTAAGTGATTCTATGTGAGTAAACTTATATGGCACAGAGTACACAAGGTTTGCTGAATAGGTTTTACCGTCGGCCGCGGCTAAGAACGGAAAGGTGAAAGAGGATAGCGCTATGCGATCGTCTGCTTGCCCTTCTGGTGCAGCCAAATCGTATTCATAATCGATATACTGCAGTTCGACTTTTAGGTCGCCTTGGGTATGGCGCATATGCACGGCATAGGCATTCATATCACCATCGTCCAGGGTATCCAGGTTTAAGATGTTGCCGTATTGGTAAGACACGCCAATATCGGTAGTGCCTCCGCGAATAAAGTTTGCTGTGTAGTTAGCACGTAAATTGTATTGGCCGTCTTCTTTATTTCGATATTCACCGTCGTCCGCCACGTCGAACGAATAGCGCCCAAACTCAGCGGCATCGTTGTACTCGTCGTTCATAAAATAAGCGGCTTGAAAATCCCAGTTGCCCCAATCGTGGTTTATTTTCACTCCAGCATCGTAATCATCTTCGAAGCCAAGATAATAATTTACCGAGAACCAAAAGTTGTTACTGGCAAAGGGCTGCAAACCAAACGGTGTTTGGGTTATACCTGCGGTAATTTCGGTTTGCTCATCGAAATGATAAGTCAGGTCGGCGAACCTTACTGTGTCGAAGTCGGTGTTTTCGTACCATCGATATTCGGCTTTATAGCTAAATTGATCTGACTCACCCGACACGCCAAGTTTGAATGATTCAAATTCGAAACCATCCCTAAACTCGGGGATTTGCCAGTCTTGATGCCCGTAGTTAACCCTAACATGGCCGCTTAAATTAAAGGGAAGTTCGTCGGCATTTGCGAAGCTTGAGGTGCACGAGGCTATTGAAACTAAAGAAAATGCGGATAGTAGCTTGTTCATTACTGTTCCTGTATTGAATTTTTGGCGGGAACCCTTTGCTAAAAAATGCCTCTAAGAAACATGAGGGGCGTTCAAGCGCTTAGGTGTATCGCGCACCAAAATAAATCCTTCAGTACTAACAATACTGAGCAAACCTTAAAAAAAGATCATTTGTTAAGGTCAGACTTCTGTGAAGTGACTCATGGAAATTAATCGCCCCCCGCGAGGCGGCGGCATTTAAACATTGGTCGTTTACTGTGGAAAGTGAAGCGCTATGTATGCGCGGTAGATGCGGAAAGTTTTGCTGTGAACGTCAGGTCTACTCTACTAATCGGTCGCCACTTGAACAGCGAATAGGGGAATATGTGAACATAGCGTGCCAGCTTTACGACTACATCGAAATTGCCTGCATGTATGGGCTTGAGGTGAGCGTAGTATTAAAAGACGGGAATACGGTAAAGGGTACAGCGCTGACCACAGTTATCGATAAACGCAACGACGTGGCCACAGAGTGTATTCAAATGTCCATCGACAAAACCAAGCAAAATATTGCGCTTAATGAAATCGCTCAACTTCATGCAATAACTGACAACCCGCATTTCAGCTCAGTCAGCTTTTAGGTAGTATGCGCAGCTAACTTAGCTTAACTTTCAAAGTGATCCTGATTTATGACGCAAAACCTCTCTGCCATTACTTTTTTTGTAGACGACTACGACAGTGCCGTTGAATACTTCACCACGGTTTTAAACTTTACCTTAACCGAAGACAAAGTAACCGGCGAAAACTCGCGTTTTGTTCTGGTAACCCCACCACACAGTGCTACGAGCTTGTTGTTGGCGCAAGCAAAAAATGACACAGAAATGGCACTCATTGGCAGCCAAGCCGCCGATAAAGTATTTTTAATTTTGAATACTGACGACTTCTGGCGCGACTTCAATGCCATGCAAAGCAAAGGGGTGGCATTTTTAGAAACCCCTCGGGAAGAAGTGTATGGTACGGTAGCCATCTTTAGAGATAAGTTTGGCAATAAGTGGGATTTGATCCAAACCACCTAATTGCACTTTATATAAGTGCGCCTTGTCGTTGCGATATTTTTTGCGGCAAGGTTTTAAATGAATAGTGTAAGGAAGTAGAGGAGAAGTAGCACGTGCAGGCCATGAAGCGTTCCATTATTGCTGATGTTGTTGCAATAGCGGCAATAGCACTGTTGATCACTACGACGTTTTATTGGATAGAAGCAAGGCGCGAAGTCATAATTCTCTGCGATAATTTTACGCCTGGCGTATCGAAAAAAAGTGTCGAACGCCAGCTAGATACTGCAAACTTATTGTTGTGGGATACAGAGTTTGTTGCAAATGGCAGCAAAATCGAAGCATATAGCCCTCTACACCTAGGCATTATGAAATGCAGTGTAGAGTTTAATAAGCAAGATACCGTTGTATTCTCTATTGTTGAGTAATCAGACTCCCTAGCAGCTTCCTCTACTTTTTGCGTTTCATGTGAACCAGCTTGGTGCAACGTTTACATTGACGCAACACCCTATTCACCGGTGCGCTAAAAGTCGTAAAGGCAAACTTACCTTCCGCCATTTATCGCACCGAGTTAACTTTTCATCTCGCTGTAACCTACTGTGTTGTAAACGTATAATTACGCTGTGTCTTCTTAACGCAAACTTTTTCTTATGCAAAAAACAAAACACAGTGTCATCGAGGATGTTTTCGCCCTGATAAGCGCCGGCTTGTTTGTTGCTTTTGGCGTATATTTATTTCAGTCTCAAGACTTAATGGTAGGTGGCGCAGCAGGCTTAGCGCTATTAGGTACTTATGCCGTAGATATGGACTTCGGCTTGCTATTCTTTCTGATTAACTTACCGTTTTACACCCTAGCTTGGACGCAAATTAGCAAGCGTTTCACCATTAACACCTTTATATCCGTCACCACGGTTTCTGTACTAACTGAGCAAATTCCAGCGTTTGTGGATATTAGCCACGTAAATCCATTTTTCGCGGCGGTATTTGGCGGTATTCTAATTGGTGTAGGTATGCTGATGATGTTTCGTCATAGCTCAAGCCTTGGTGGCGTTGGTATTATGGCGTTCTATTTACAACAGCGTTTCAATATTAGAGCCGGTACATTCCAGCTAACCGTCGATAGCTGTATATTACTTAGTGCTCTGTTTTTCATCGCTTGGCCTTTAGTGCTGATTTCAATTTTAGCGGCATTTTGTTTGAACATGGTTATTTCGCTTAACCATAGACCAGAGCGTTACTTCCCAGTACAAGGCGAATCTGAATCAAAAAAGGCAAACGTTGAGTCAAACAACGCCGATACCAATCACATGGAAAATCGTGCTGAAAACAGCCTAGAACAGTGCTTAGACAGCGAGCTTCGCGCACAAAACGGCTAAATTTACTCAGCCTGTCTTTGCCATTCGGTCATAAATTTTCGCTGTTACCCCCCTCAAAAAGAGACAGCAGCGATGATTAGGGCAACAAATAAAAAGCCCGGTTAGGCACAACCTAACCGGGCTTTCTTGTATCTTTTATTTGTATTCCTAGACGCCTACAACAAACCTATTGCTTCTTCTGAACAGGTCTTGACGGTCGACTTACTACTCCACGGTTCACTCTTGGACGAGAAAACGAAGTACGCATACAAACCTCACTTATGAGTTGTTGCTCAGCACAGTTGGAGGCGAAACATTCACCGCAATCCCGCAACCAAGCCGATACAGTATAGGCTCAAAATGGGGGTAAAAGTCTCATTCTTTTAATGAATAGTGCTTTATTAAAACTTATATAAAGATTGGCCAAATTGGCACTGCTTTGAAAGTTAAAGGTATTTTACAATGCGCGGCACCCGTTGAGAAACGCGGGTCATTAATTCGTAGTCGATAGTGTCAGCATTAGCCGCAACTTCCTGAATTGGCACATTCTGCCCCCAGAGTTCAACTTCATCGCCCACCGCGACGTTGTCGATATGAGTTACATCGATTGTGATCATGTCCATAGAAACGCGGCCAGCTAAATAGGCGCGTTTACCTCTAATCATTACCGGCGTACCGTTTTTGCAGTGTCTTGGATAGCCATCGGCATAACCAATGCCAACGGTTGCAATTTTGCTGGGCTTACTTGCTACCCAGGTTTGACCATAACCAATTCCCTCGCCTGCCGGTATGGTTCGTACTGCTAATACACTGGAGCGAAGTGTCATGGCAGGGTAGATTTCAATGTCGAGATTTTGTGAGGTAGAAACGGCACCGCCATAAACCCCCACACCTAAACGGTTCCAAGCATTTCGACTTGCAGGCCAGTTTACCGTGGCGGGAGAATTAGCCACGCTGGTTGGCAAGCCCAATTTACTCGCTACTTGATTGAACGCATCGATTTGCGTGTTGGTAAAGTTATTATCTACATCGTCAGCACACGCAAAGTGCGTAGCAATAACCGTTTGCTCGCTAAGTAAATGATTGTACTTAGCAGCAATCCCTTCGATATCGGAAAGGGCAAAACCCAACCGATGCATGCCGCTATCCACTTTAAGCCAAATATGCGGGCGCTGCTGTTCGGGGCAGCTTTCTAACCACGTAAGCTGTTCTTCGCAATGCATAACTAATATACAGTTATGCTGAAATGCCATTTGGCACTCTTTTGCCTGATGTGCCCCTTCTAACACCACAATAGGCGCAGAAATTCCCGCGTCGCGAAGCGCAATGGCTTCTTCAATTATTGCTACGGCAAAACGCGAAGAAACATGCTGAAGAATGCGCGCTACATTTACTGCTCCATGACCATAAGCATCGGCCTTTACTACCGCCATAGACTGACTTGAGGGCGCTAAAGCAGCAAGGGCTTTAAAATTATGTAAAAGGGCATCAGCATGAATGATAGCTTGCGTTTGTCGGCTCACAGAAAAACACGTTCCTTAAATGTTTAATGAGAAAGAATATCGAAAGCCAAAGTGTACCACGAGAAGCGTATTAGCTGCGCAGGATTAATAATGAAAAACGTACCATCTAACGCAAGGTTTCTTATGGCATAAAATACCGTTATGCTTTGCGCTAGCTCATTATCACAATTTCGTTGCCCCAAGGTTTTCAATGTCTTCGCACAATTCTTCTACTTCAGAATCATCCGCCAACGCCAGTATTAAAAATACAGTCAGTACTGACAATCAAGCAGCAGGTAATAAGCCCACCGTTAACGAATTAGCCCAGTCACTGAATAAAATTGTGTCAGAAGGCAGAAACCCAGACACCCTCGATATAGACACGCTAAGCACGGAAGGGATTCTTGCCCGCATTAACAACGAAGACGCGAAAGTGGCAAACTCAGTTACCTCGCAAATTCCGCAAATTGGAAAAGCGGTGGATGCTGCAACCATTAGCATTAAAAATGGTGGCAGGCTTATTTATATAGGCGCGGGGACCAGCGGCAGGCTGGGCATACTTGATGCGGTAGAGTGCCGCCCCACGTTTAGCGTGCCTGATGAACTGGTTGTTGGCGTGATAGCTGGCGGTGAAAAAGCCATTCAGCACGCCGTAGAAGGTGCAGAAGATGACGTCGACGCGGGGCGTGCTGATCTTGTAGCGCTGTCCTTAAACCACAACGATACCGTTATTGGTATTTCGGCAAGCGGTCGTACACCCTATGTAAGTGGCGCACTGGAATATGCCCGTTCGCTTGGCTGCTTTACCGGCGCTATTGCATGTAGCCCTAACGCCGCTATTTTTACCCATGCTGATGTAGCTATATGCCCAGTTGTTGGTCCTGAGGCACTTACTGGCAGTACGCGCATGAAGTCGGGTACGGCGCAAAAGCTAATTCTTAATATGATTAGCACCAGCACAATGATTAAGCTGGGGAAAACCTATCAAAACTTAATGGTAGATGTGAATGCCACTAACGAAAAACTAAAAGCCCGTGCGCTTCGCATTGTTATGCAGGCTACGGACTGCAGTGAAAATGCTGCTTTAGCAGCGCTTAGTGCGTGTAACAACAAAGCTAAAGTTGCTATTTTAATGGTATTAACGGGGCAATCTGCCGAGCAGGCCGCCGCTCAATTAGATGCTAGCGGTGGGTATTTACGTTCCGCCGTGAATAAAAGCGAATAACCACGGTAGCCTAATGCTATGAAAGTTTTAACTTCGGTCACAGTGAACAAGGTTTTTAGACGCCTAACGTCGAGCGCATTCATTGCAATACTATCTTCAGTACTAATTAGCTTATCGCTTAACGGCTGTGCACAGCAAAGCTCATCTAGACATGTATATACAAGTGATACAGATGGCAAAGCGAAGCATCCTACATTAATAGAAAAGCAGCCTACACTAGGGGATAAGCAGCCTGTATCAAGCACTAAGCAGTTTACTGTAGGCGCTGAACGCTATTCGAAGTACCTGCCCTTGCTAGCAGGTAAACGGGTTAGTTTAGTGGTAAACCAAAGCGCGTTGGTTTCGAGCCACAGCGCTTTGCCTTCTAGCAAAGTTGAGCCTGAAGAGCGCGAATCAAGCAACAGCTTGGCTACACAAAAAAATAAGATAAAGACAAGCCAGCGCAATCAGCACCTGCTTGATGCCCTACTTCAACGCAGTGTTAACGTTGTAAGTATTATGTCGCCGGAGCACGGATTTAGAGGAGACAAAGGCGCGGGCGAAAAGGTAGATAGCAATATTGATGCTAAAACCGGTATACCTATTCACTCCCTTTATGGCGCAACCAAAAAGCCTACCCCCGACATGTTGGATGGCATCGATGTGATTGTTTTCGATATCCAGGATGTAGGCGTACGCTTTTACACCTATTTAAGCACCTTGCACTATGTGTTGGAGGCGGCCTTTGCGCGTAATATCGACGTTATCGTGTTAGATAGGCCAAATCCTAACGGCCGTTATGTTGACGGCCCAGTACTTCAATCTGAATTTTCGTCCTTCATTGGCATGCATCCTATTCCCGTCTTACACGGTATGACCTTGGGCGAACTTGCTCAAATGATTGTGGGGGAACAGTGGTTAGATATTGACGTGAGCAGTTATGACAACGCTAAGCTTACCGTTGTCCCAGTGCAGGATTATCAACGCACTGCACATTATTCATTGCCCGTAGCCCCTAGCCCCAATCTGCCAAACGATTTATCGATACTCCTTTACCCAACGCTGTGCTTTTTTGAGGGCACCGACGTGAGTATAGGTCGCGGCACTGACTTTCCCTTCCAACTTATTGGCCACCCGTTTGTTGAATTTGGTAAAACCAAGATACCGGTAAATGCAAATAGTGCAGCGCCCCACCCTAAACATGAAAATACTCTGCTAAGTGCACATGTCTTTTCTTATGCTGATCCAACGATCTTTGAAGGCTCTGACTCTAAGCAAACAACTCACAAGCGCTCACCAATTAGTGGCTTAGATATCGCTACATTGATAGATGCCTATTCTCGTTTTTCTGAATATAACAAGGTGATCAGCGCCAGTGATGCCTCTGAAGAAACCTTCTTTACCCGCCCAGATTTCTTCGACAAATTAGCGGGTACCGATGCGCTACGATATCAAATTCAAGCCGGTAAAACGCCTGCAGAAATTCGCCAAAGTTGGCAGAAAGATTTAAATAAATTTAGAGAAAGACGAAAGGCCTATTTGCTTTACGACGACACGGATTGATCGACAGATAAGCACCTTTAGCTTTGAGAATTTGAGGTATCATATCAAGGTAAATGTGGAGGAAGTGTTAGCGATACTAAACTTACCACATAATGTGTAAGTAAATACTCACACCCGCATAACCCCAGATTTAATGGAAGATAAAAAAGTTAGTAAAAACTAACCTTCTTCATTTTTTGTTTTTACCAAAGCTGCGAGCTGAGCTTCAGCGGTGGCTTTTTGATGTTTAAGCTCATCTCTGTTTTCGCCGTCACTCTCAGCGATTTTTGCATCAATATCGGCGATCGTCTGCATCAGCGTTTCTTTACTTTTTTCTTTTTGCTCTGCCTCTTCAGCCTTGTCAAAAATAACGTCTTCAGGAGATGCTTCTTCTTGTTTAGTGTGTCCAGGCGATTTAGCTATCATTTTCAAACCGTCGGGCTGGGGGCGTTGATTCATAAAGCTAGGAGAAACAATTTCAATATCGGCATTATGCAAAGCGTCGAGTACGGCTTTGTGAAGCCTTGAGCGCGCGCTCAGCAAACTCTTCACTTCAGTTAGTAGACCTGAAATGCGATAACTTACTGAAAAGTCGCCTAGCCCAACCACTTGTACAAATGGCTCTGACAGCTGGGCATTTTCAGCTGCAACAAGTAAGTGCTTTTCAATAATGCTGTGATGAATATCGTAACCTAAGCTGATATCCACACTAACAATTGCGCCAGACGCTCTGGTCACAGAAACGGGCGAATTCACCATCAGTGTATTGGCAAAGGCAATAAGCTCTCTGCTCTCAGTCTGAATTTCAACATCGAGCAAGCCCATTTCGGTAACGCGACCGCTGTAGCCTTCTACCTTGATAAAGTCACCCACTTTAAACGGACGATTTACACGAAGTACGATCCCCGCCATCAAATTCCCTACCATGGTGGTAGAAGAAAAGGCAATCACACCTGATATAAGTACGCCGATAAGTGCAATGACCTGATTTCTAGTACTCTCACTTACAGGGAGCGTCATCGCAATTACGACAGATCCAATGATAGTAAGTACCAACATTCCTACTTGGCGAGGTAACTTCTGCTCACTAGTAAGATGGCTCTGCTTGGCTAGCAGAAGGTAGTGCAGTGCGATGAGCACACTTATTACCAATACAATAGCGACAAGGAGCGGAACAAAAGGGAACAACGCACTTAATACCGTATCGACTAATGACGTTTGCGTAGCGCCTGATGTATTTGTTGTATTCACGATAACTCCTTTTAAAATGGCTTTTGGCTTGGCTCTTTGTTCGCACTTAAATGGGCAATATCTTTGGTTTTGGTCTCTGCTTTCGCGTGGCCACCTATTTCAACGAAACAGGTGAACGTCCCTCAGCGAGCGCGCTACCAAGTAATACATCAACCAATGCATTAAGACTATAGCTCGTAACGTGCTGATTTTCTTTGTCACTTTGCTGTGTAATGTTCACCGCATAACTAAATGTAGCAATAGCAACATCGGCTAGCTCTTTCACGTCATGCGCTTTATATGGCATGCGCAGTGGCGCAAAGACCACGGTTTTATTCTGTGCTTTCGCAGCAACCATTATTTTTTTGCTAAATGCCATCACCTCAGTCTCGCTTGCGCGTCGTTTCACATGCTCAGGTAAATCGACTCCTCCTAATTCATAGTTAGCATGTAGCGGACTAATATTACCAACCACCAGCACGTCAGCTTGTTTTAGTAGATTCATTGCTAATTGGGTTTTAGGTAACGCAGTTAACGGCAAACACGCAAACTCCAGAGTCTTATTGTTGAAGTTGGAACGTGCGCGTGTAAGCGCGGCTTCAAATGCTAAACATCTTGCTGCGTCTGGCATAAGCGCCAACCAGCGATTTGAAGTTATTGGCAACTCATCCTTCCCGAAGAGTACAGAAACTGACGATTTAGAAAGCGCTTTCTCAATTTGAATTCCTCTGTTTTTCAAACTGTTAGGGTTATTCATTGAAGCATTTTCTTTCGCTTCATTGAGCCACCATGACATGGGCTTGGAAATAAAACTTTGCAAAGCAAAGCGCTGTTTTGCCTTAATAATACGATTATGAGACGCTTTCAAGAAAGCGCTTTCCGACATTCGATTTGCTGCATTATCCAAAAGTAACGCGAACTTTTTTATGTCGTCTTGGTTTCTTATGGTGAACGGCATAAGCGCAATATCAGCACCTGCGCTGAATGCACTGACTAATGCTTCTTCATGGGAGAAAAACTGAGTAATACCTGCCATGTCTAACGCGTCAGTAACGATAAGGCCTTGATATCCTAATTGGTTGCGAAGCAAATTGCTTAGTATCTTCTTCGACAAAGTAGCAGGAACTATTTGTGACTTACCATGCTTATCAATAATTGTCGTATCGTCTAAAGACGGGTACTGAATGTGTGCACTCATTACCATTGCAGGAGGCGTTGCACTATTAATGATATTCGCAAAAGGAAGGATGTCACCCGCCATAGCTTGCGCTTTGCTATGCGTTACTTGCGGCAGGCCACTGTGGCTATCTACATGGGTATCACCATGGCCTGGAAAATGTTTGATAGCGCTCATTACACCTGTACTTTGCATAGCACCGACAAATGTCTGCCCGAGTGCGGCTACCTGCTCTGGATTTTCCGAAAAGCTGCGTACGTTAATAACGGGGTTCTTCGGCTCGCTATTTACATCAACCGACGGCGCAAAATTGGTGTTTATTCCCAGCGGTAAAAGCGTTTGGCCAATATGAGATGCCACACTTTGCGCAAATGCGCTGCCTCGCTGATGAAAAGTGGCGCCAATGGCCATGTTACCCGCAAACGGCGAGAGCATGTCTGAAGGCAACCTTGCTACTCTGCCCCCTTCTTGATCGACAGCAATAAATAACGGCTGACGACCTGCTTTTACCATATGCTGCTGCATGGTGTAATTGAGCGTAATTAACTGCTCGGTATTTTGAATGTTCTCTGAAAACAAAATAACACCGCCGATGTTGTGCGTACTAAGCACATTTAAAAGTGACGGTGGAATTACGGTCATGGGCGTACGGCAGCGCGAAGACGGCGTATTGTCTTCACAAAAATAGCGAAAATCCAAAATGATTTTTTGCCCGAGCATGTTTTTTACAGCGCGAATTGTTTCGGCATCAGCGCTGGGCTTAGGATTATTCGAAACGTTAGCACTTTCAGATTGAGCGGTTGCGCTAGCAGTAAACAGTGAAGCACTTAATAAAATGAGTATGCCTGACAAGATAGCGCTAAGGCCCATCAATGAAGCACGTTTTTTACAAATAACTTGCTGGAATAACAATGTTTATCTAATCCTTGGTAACACGAAGCACAATACGGTACGCTAGCATAAATGAGAGAAGCATGTTCGCCAACTTTGAACTGCAATCACACATTCTCTTACGCAAATAGACATACCTATAGGGCAAGTAGAGCGTAGTAACTTATCAAAGCTCAACAAGTCCTAGGCACACATAAATTTAAGTTTGGAAAGAAGTATGGATTGGATGTCAGTCATCCCCCCTCTTGTGGCTATTGCCGTCGTCTTTTGGAAAAAAGAAGTCATACTCGCATTAGCGCTGGCTGTTTTGTGCGCGGAAGCGTTAATTTTGGTAAATGCTGATATCGCTGGCAGCTATATGGCGCCCATTAATGCCATAGAGCGCGTGGTTGATACCGCCGCGAGTCCGGGCAATACACGGGTGCTTATTTTCTCTGTACTAGTGGGCGCGTTGCTCGCATTTATACGTGACTCTGGCGGAGTAACGGCAACGGTCAACTTTCTAGTAAACAAAGGGGTAGCGAAGAGTCGCAAACAAGTTGGCGGCTTGACCATGTTCACTGGCATCGCTGTATTCATAGAATCAAACTTAAGTGTGCTCACTGCCGGCATATTCGCCCGAGGTCTGTTTGACCGTTTCGGCATGAGCCGCGCGCGCTTAGCCTACATCATCGACTCCACCAGCGCGCCCGTTTGCATTTTGATTTTATTGAACGGCTGGGGGGCATTTATACTCAGCCTGCTCGATGCATACGAGCTACCAGCTTCGTCAGCCTCAATTTTATGGGGCAGCGTATTTTTTAACTTTTACGCTATCTTCACCTTACTTATTGTGGCCTACACTATTTCCGCTGACAAAGTGCACGGCCCCATGGCTGAGGAAGAAAAAGCACTCACGCATGTAGAGGTTAACCAAACTACGGAACCTGCCACCAAGGCACGTTTTATGTTGGTACCGCTAATAATAATGGTATTAAGCATGGTTGGCTTCATGTTCTGGACAGGTAATCGGGTATTGTCTGAAGGCAGCGGGAGCAAATCTGTACTTTACGCTACTGCTTTAGCCACTGCCATTGCCTATGGCCTGCTCTTAATCCACAAACGTTTTACCCACAAGGAAGCGGTAGAAATTGGTTTTAAAGGGATGGGTGAACTACTTCCTCTAGTAACCATAGTGTTACTGTCGTTAACCTTAGGCAATAGCCTTAAGGTGCTTGGAACGGGCGTGTTTGTCGCGGGCATAGTGGGAGAGTATCTTCCTTTAGTGCTTATTGTTCCCATGCTATTTATTGCCGGAGCGATCATGTCGTTTACCACAGGCACGTCATGGGGCACATTCGCCATCCTAATTCCTATTGGTGTGCCGTTGATTCAAAGTTTAGGGTTACCCCCTTCACTGGTCATTGGCGCTATTTTGGGGGGCGGCATATTTGGTGATCACTGTTCACCTATTTCCGACACTACTGCCGTATCTTCGCTAGCAGCAGGTACTGACGTATTAACGCACGTTAAAACTCAGTTTCCCTACGCACTATTTGCGGGCGCACTTACGCTTATTGCCTATTTTGTAGCAAGCTTGATCATGCTTGGTTAATGCCGTTGATTAAAGCTTGCTGGAAGTCAGTTGCTAATCGCAAAGGTTTAGCAATGTCTGTAACAAGGAGTTTGTAATGAAAAAGCGGATAGCTAACGTCGGGTTTATCTCGGTAATAGTGGCATTTATTTCAGTAGTGGCAGCATGTTCCCATGCGCCAAATCCCCCTGTTGATAGTGCTAGCAACAATACAGTAGGGCTTAGCCAACAGGCCGTTGCCATGCCTGACAGCTACAGTGCCGATGCTGCAATGCAGGTACTCCAAGAAGGTGGTAACGCAATTGACGCTGCTATTACGGCACAGTTTGTCTTGGCTGTTACTCTACCTGAGGCGGGCAACGTAGGCGGTGGCGGCTTTATGACAATAAAGTTTGAAGATAACACCGACTTTTTAGATTACCGTGAAATGGCACCTGAAAATGCGCATCGCGATATGTATCTTGACGAGCAAGGTGACGTAAAACCGTACGAGTCTTTGTTTGGGGCTAAAGCGTCTGGCATTCCTGGTACCGTTGCTGGTATGTGGGCCGCGCATAAAAAATACGGCACATTGGATTGGGAGCGTCTACTCGCACCAGCCGTTGATTTGGCCGAGCAAGGTTTTGTGGTTCACGAGAAGCTGGCCAATAACATTGATCACTATATTGAGCGTACCAAAGAAGCAGCTATCAATAACAACTTTAGCGAGTATTTTGCACACGCTAAAGCAGGCACTACCTTCAAACAGCCAGAGCTAGCGAAAACGCTTAAAGCGATTCAGCAACAGGGAAAGGATGGCTTTTATAAAGGCGATGTAGCAAAGCATATTGTTGATTTTATGCAGCAAAACGGCGGCCTTATTACTTATGAAGACTTACTGGCTTACAAAGCCGTGTGGCGCAAACCTCTTCACCTAAACTGGCAAGGTTATGAGCTGGTGACCGCACCTCCTCCAAGTTCTGGTGGTGTTGCCGTTGCCCAGTGGATCGGCATGCTAGAAGCCTATGACGCAACGCACGATTTGCCAGCGCAAAACAGCACTGAATACATTCACGTTATGTCAGAAATTGGTAAGCGCGTGTTTGCCGATCGCGCTGAATACATGGGCGATCCTGATTTTGTTAGTGTTCCGGTAAAAGCGCTCACTGACGCTAATTATATTACTCAACGCGCAGCAGATATTCAGCCTACCAGCATTTCTGATACCCCAAGCGTTAAGCCTGGTTTAAAAGAAAGCGAAGATACAACCCACTTCTCCATTATGGACAGATGGGGTAACGCTATTGCCAATACAACGACCATCAACCTTACGTTTGGTAGCGGTGTTGTTGTGACTGGCGCTGGCTTTTTGTTGAATGATGAAATGGACGATTTTAGTGCTAAGCCTGGCGTGCCTAACTTCTTTGGCGCAGTGGGTGGTGAAGCGAATGCTATTGAACCTTACAAGCGCATGCTGTCTTCTATGACGCCAACACTGGTCACTAAAGACGACCAAGTGGTACTGGTAACAGGCTCTCCTGGCGGCACTACCATTATTTCGTCAGTAACTCAGTCGCTATTGAATGCCCTGCTTTACGATATGAGCGCTGAAGAAGCCGTGAACTCACCACGGTTTCATCACCAGCTATTGCCCAAAGACACCATTCGTATGCACGACGGGTTTACAGAGGCAACGGTAAATGAGCTTAAAGCAATGGGCTATACCATAGATAACCGTCGCTTTGGTGATGTACACTTAATTAAGCGTACTAAAGAGGGTGTAGAAGCCGCATCTGAAAAAAGCGGACGAGGTAAGAGCCTAGTACAACCATATTAGTACAGCCTTATCAGCACAGGACTGTTAGCTGAGCCACATTAGTGGAGCTTTGGGGGCTCAGCGTTATTAGTTCAGCCTTGAACAAAGTACAAGCTGAAAACTACAACAACAGCGTGGCGTCGATAGGCACGTACTTAGACGCCACTTTTTGAATACTTTCAGCCGTTAATGCAGGAACACCGTACACCGTTACGGTTTTCCCTTTTGCTTTAAGGGCGTTTACAAGAATATCGAAATCGCCGTCGCCCGACACCAAAATGATCTCATCAACATCGTCGGCGTGTTCAAGTGCATCTACTGTTATACCTACATCCCAATCACCTTTCGCCGAGCCGTCAGCACGTTGAATGAAAGGCTTTAACTTTACTTCAAATCCAATAGCACGAAGAATGTTTTGAAATTCACGCTGCTTGCTGTCCCCCCTGTCTATGGCGTATGCGAAAGCATGGGCTATATCCAAGTTGTAGGTAAGTTCACGCCAAAACTGGTTGTAATTAAAGTTGCGTTTGTACGCCTGACGGCAGGTGTAATACACATTTTGTACGTCTACCAGCACTAATGCTTTATTCAAAACCACTCTCTTCTTCGGTTTACTCGGTTATTGTTTTCTGATGTTATAGCCTTTTGATAATAAAACCAAAAAACCTGATGATGAAATTTATGCGCAAAGCGCACAACTACCTAGGCTTAATACTATTTGTACAAATAGGCCTATGGTTTTTAAGCGGCTTGGTTATGGCCTGGTTACCCATAGATGAAGTAAGAGGTAACCATTTAAGGAACAGGGTAACCACATCATGGCACAGCGCTTCCGTTACTCCTTCTGATATTTTGCGTAACCACAGCAGCACTGCGGTGCTATCACTCACCCATCGCATAAATGAAGTAGGCCTCGCAGAACCGGGCTCGCTCAATGCTATTCCTGTTTATCATGTTGTGGATGACGACATTGCCTATCGCTACAGCGCATTAACAGGTGAAGCTTTGCAAACCATGCAAGAAAGCGCTATTCGTAAAGCAGCAAAAGGGCAATACGCAGGTACTGGCGATATTGGTGAGACCCAGCTATTAAGCGTGTTACCTCAAGAAGTGCAAAACCTGTCTGCGCCATTATGGCAGGTAAACTTCGATGACGACCTTAATTCGCGGTTTTATATCGACCCAAACACAGGCAGTGTTCTGCGCGTACGTACCGACACATGGCGACTGTTTGATTTTATGTGGATGCTGCACATAATGGATTATAAGGACAGAAGTAACTTTAACACGCCGTGGTTAATTGCTTTTTCGGGCAGCGCCTTTTTGTTCACCCTTACAGGTGTTGCGCTTTTATATAAGCGCTTCAAACCAAAAAAGAAGAAGCGCTAGCCTAGTATCAGGCAGCTCTTTGATGTACGGCAAAGAGCAACTGCCCCCATTATTATGAAGCGAAAAGCTGAGAAATATCGGCGAACGCTTTGAACTCTAACGCGTTGCCGAAAGGGTCTTTGAAAAACATGGTGGCTTGTTCGCCCGGCTTTCCTTTAAAACGAATATAAGGTGCGATAACAAACTCGGTATCGGCAGCCTCTAATTTACTTGCCAGTGCTTGCCAATCGTCCATGGTGAGCACAACGCCAAAGTGTGGCACCGGCACAGCATGATCGTCTACCCCGTTATGTGAAGGTGGCGACGGCATAGCCTCTACACAATGGGTCACTAATTGATGGCCAAAGAAGTTCCAATCTATCCACTGGGTATCACTGCGGCCCTTTTCACAACCCAACAACTCACCGTAAAACGCTTCTGCGTCGGTTAAATTAGTGACCGGAATGGCAAGATGAAAAGGTTGAACCATGGAAACTCCTGTTATAAAAACTTCTTAAGCAACGACAGCTTAAACTTAGAAAACGGCGCATAACGGAAGAACACGTCAAGGGCGAATGAACGTTTCATTACCGTTTTAATATGGCTGAATGTATCAAAACCTGCTTGGCCATGATAGCTACCCATGCCGCTATTTCCTACGCCACCAAACGGTAACTCAGGATTAGTCATAAACAGCATAGTGTCGTTAGTACACACACTGCCTGAACTGGTTTTGCTGATAATATTATCAAGCACATCATCCTTATCACTAAATGCATAAAGTGCGAGTGGCTTAGGCCTGCTGTTCACAAACTTAATGCCCGCCTCCATGTTGTCGACAGTGATAATAGGTAGAATAGGGCCGAAGATCTCTTCTTTCATTAATGGGCTATCTAGCGATGGCTCCAGTACAAGGGTAGGCGCCATTGCTGGACGAGATTCATCTAGCTCGCCGCCATACACCACATTGACGTTTTCAAGGTAATTTTCAAGACGCTTTAAGTGACGATGATTAACGATATTGCCGTAATCTCGTGACGATAAAGGTGCTTTGCCGTATTGCTTTTTCAGCTCTTTTTTAACCGCATCGATAAGCTTTTGCTCAAAGCCCTTTTCAACAATGACATAGTCAGGCGCAATACAAGTTTGGCCCGCATTCATCCATTTACCCCACACTAAACGGCGCGCGGTGACAGCAAGGTTTGTGTTTTTATCAACAAAGCAGGGACTCTTACCGCCAAGCTCAAGGGTTACTGGCGTTAAATGTTTGGCCGCGGCGCTCATGACAATTTTGCCCACCACTTCACCACCGGTGTAAAAAATATGGTCCCATTTGCAGGCAAGTAGCGCCGTCGCTTCATCTTTACCGCCTTCTATTACGGCAACGCATGAATTATCCATATATTGGGGGATAAGCTTAGCCACCAGCGACGAGGTTTCTTCAGCCAATTCAGAGGGTTTCAATACCGCACAGTTGCCCGCTGCAATAGCGGCGATATAAGGGGCAAGCAATAACTGAAGCGGATAATTCCACGCCCCGATAATAAGCACAGTGCCAAGCGGCTCAGGCTTGCGAAAGCTCTTACCTGGCCATGCCACCATGGGCGTTGATACTTTGCGTGGCTTTGCCCATTTATCCAAATGCTTAAGCGTATGCTTGATATCAGAAAGCAGAAACCCTTGTTCCGCTACCATGGCTTCGGTCTTACATTTGCCCAGGTCATTTTTAAGGGCCTGCAAAATGTCGTGCTGGTTGTCTTTCAGTAAAGTTTCTAATGCTTTTAACTGGCTTTTACGCCACTCCAAGGACTGGGTTTTCCCTGTATCGAAACTGTCGTTAAGCTTGTGAACAACGTCAACGAAACACACGCCAGTTTCCACTGCGTGAAGAGAAGGTCTATTTGGCATAAGAAGGCTCCGATAGCATAACACCCACTGCAACAATTCTATGGCTCATCTTAAGATTGTTGTCGGGCAAAGCAGCGCAATAATTAACTGATACTATCTTATATTAATAGGGATGTTCGAAGACAACGCAACTAAATTGTTAATTAATGTTTAATGAGCTCGTATTTTAGGTGCAAGTGGCTGACGTTACACTTAAGAAGTATAAACAGTTAACGTTGAAGCAATAACAAAATTATATAAAAGTAAAAAGTCGAAAAATTACAAACAAAAAAGCCCAGTAAACACTGGGCTTTTAAACATATTTAATGTGAAACTATTACGCGTCGTATGGGCTGCGTAAAACGATAGTTTCGTTTCTGTCAGGGCCTGTTGAAACGATATCAACCGGCACACCTGTTAGCTCTTCAAGACGCTTAATGTAGTTTTTCGCTGCTTGTGGAAGCGCTTCAAACTCAGTTACACCAAAGGTGTTGTCTGTCCAGCCCGGCATTTCTTCATAAACTGGGGTTACTTTTTCGTAACCGTCAGCCGCCATAGGTGGAACGTCTTTCACGTTGCCGTCTGCATCTTTGTAGCCTACACAAATTTGAAGGCTTTCAAGACCGTCTAGCACGTCAAGCTTGGTTAAACAGAAACCTGTAATAGAGTTAATTTGTACTGCGCGTTTCATCGCAACTGCATCGAACCAACCTGTACGGCGCTTACGGCCTGTAGTTGCGCCAAACTCGTGACCTTTAACACCTAAGTGTTGGCCTACTTCACATTCTAGTTCAGTAGGGAAAGGACCTGAGCCTACACGCGTAGTGTATGCTTTAACAATACCCAGTACGTAATCTAGCTTAAGTGGGCCAAAGCCAGCACCCGTTGCTACACCACCAACGGTAGTGTTTGACGACGTAACATAAGGATAAGTACCGTGATCGATGTCTAGAAGTGTACCTTGTGCACCTTCAAACATAATAGGCAAGCCAGCATTGTGTGCTTTGTCTAGCTCGTCAGTTACATCAACAACCATTGCTTTAAGAATGTCAGCAACTTCCATTGCACCTTTTAAGGTTTCGTCAAAGTCTACTGCTTCTTCGCCATAGTACTGAGTAAGCGTGAAGTTATGCACGTCTAGCACTTCTTTCAGCTTTGCTGCGAAGTCTTCTGCATTAAACAAGTCGCCAACGCGTAATCCACGACGGGCTACTTTATCTTCATACGCTGGACCGATACCACGACCGGTAGTACCAATTGCTTTTGCGCCGCGGGCTTTTTCGCGCGCTACGTCTAGTGCAATGTGATAAGGAAGAATAAGCGGACAAGCTTCACTAATCTTTAATCGCTCGCGCACTGGAACGCCACGCTCTTCAAGCATAGTCATTTCTTTCATTAGTGCGTCAGGGCTTAGCACAACACCGTTACCAATAATACAGGTAACATTATCGCGTAGGATGCCTGATGGGATTAAGTGAAGTACGGTTTTTTCACCGTCGATTACTAGAGTGTGACCTGCATTGTGTCCGCCTTGGTAACGAACAACATATTTTGCGCGATCAGTGAGTAGGTCTACGACCTTGCCTTTACCCTCGTCACCCCATTGAGTGCCGAGTACCACAACGTTCTTTGCCATGAATCATATGTGTAAGAAAATTAGGCGGGGATTCTACAAAATTCTAGGGCAAGGATCATCTCTTTTTCGAACAAAAATACGACTATTTTATTTTTATTTTTGAAATCACAAAGATGACCCACTGCCGCTCGAGCCTTTTTGAAATAAGGCTTGGCTTCTTATTTTTCAGCACAAACATTCTAAGACGCTAATTTTTAAAGCTTTCTAAACATTACCTGGTAAAAAAGCTGAACAGACGGTCTATCGCAGTCTGCGCTACGCCCCATTTATATAACGTTTTGCTATTATTCGCGGGCATTGGATGCTTAAAAGCTAATGAGGTATTCAAAGGGCTGAAAACATACCTCTGAATGTTGAATACGGGTTTAAGAGCACACTTTTCAGTCAACGGTAAAGTCGCGCTCCTTTTCGTACTATGTATTATGGTAAAGCGTGTGGCAGTGTTTGATGAGGTCCGTTTTCACACCGCTTCACGCCTCTTAATGCCTAGATCTGGGCGCTAACTCAACTGAAATAAAACAGCAGTAGTGCGCCTATTATCACAAGGGTTCCGCCAATTTGACGCAGTTGATTGCTGGGCTGTTGGCTTATCTGAAGTAAATAATTACGCCATTTATTAGGAAAAAGAAGCGGCCCTATTCCTTCTATAATAAGTACCAACGCTAAAGCGGGTAGTAGCCACTCCATAAAACTATCCTTAAATAAGTGTGACGTTAATATTTACGTATGTTTAAAGCAACGACTTACGCTTTCTGATTCAGTGCGGTTAAATCAATGTACTCAGGGGTGTGGTACAGACCAAAACCAAACCGTAAGCGGTTTCCTCTACAATCGGTAAGGATATGGTGCTCCTTAAGCGCTGAAGCAAGGGCTTTTGTTTCATCGGCACTATCTAATTCAAAGGTAAGGAAATGCCCTCGGTTTGCTTCATCACTTACTGCTAGATGTTTTTCGTTTAGCAAGGGATGGTTGCAGGTAGCAAGTTTCTCTAGAAATGTGCGCTGCATGCCCATTACGTATTCGTTAACTGTAGCGACATCAATGCCATTGTCGTCGAACATACGAAGCACGGCTCTTAATCTGTAGAGCGCGGTAAAATCCATGGTCGCACCGGCAAAGCGCATTCCATCTAGACTATATTGAACGCTGTCTTTACCGCCAACCTTGCGAGGCTTATCTAGCTCGCCAAACTCTGCAAACCAGCCTGTATATGCGGGTCTTAGCTCACAGCCCACGGGTACGTGCGCAAAACATGCGCCCTCTCCTGCCTGAGCATATTTGTAACTACCGGCAAGATAAAAGGCTCGGTGGGCAATGTTCGCTATATCGGTAGGCTTTGCCATAAATCCGTGATAGCCATCAACCACAATAAGGGTATTGTCGTTAGTTACGCTATTTACGATATCTGTGACATCGTTGACCACGTATCCGGAATTAAAAAACACCTGACTAAAGAAAACCAGCTCGGGATCGTGTTCGGCAATGGCGGCCTTAAAGCGCGACGCAAACGTATCGTAGGGTTTAGTAGGTACGGTAATAAGTTCTATCGCACCCTGCTCTTGCATCCTACTCGCTTGGCGCTGAAAACTGTGAAACTCGCTGTCTGTCGACACTACTTTATAAGGCGCAGCGCTATCGATGCAGCTCATTACGCGATAAAGCAGCTCATGGGTATTGGGCGCAAAAACGATTTGCTGTGGTGCTCCAGTGTTCAGTATGTTGCTAATGCGCTGCTGTAGCTCTGGCACTAAAGTTTGGAAGAAATATCCCCACTTTTCGTCAACATACTTAGCGCTGTCATCCCAGTAGTTGAGCATTGCATCACGCGTGCAGTCGGGCCAAAAGTAGTGGCTGTGACATGCATAATGCTGTTTACCTTTGTTCGCATTAAGAAAACCCGTATAAAAATGCTGATATGCCATGCTCTATTGCCCAATATAAAAACTGCGTAAACCCTATCAAATTTCTACCTTTTTCGCATGAATCTGCGCCTGCAACAAAACATTTATTTACAAATTAAGTGTAAATTGTTTTGCCCAAATCGACGTGCTTAGTGATATTTCTTATATAAACACAATCACAGCAAATTTTAAGAACTCTGCTATACCCTATAGAGGCAAGATGTTTTTGTTAGCCGAGTTAGCAAGCTCCGTCTGTTCCACGCAGACAAGCATTAAAGGTATTTTATGCGTTTTCCTAAATACGGAAATTATTCATTGGATGTCTCAGGTAACGTACTTGAGGTGTTTGCAACCGGGGCGTGGAACCTGAAAACGACAGAGTTTTTTATAGAAGAAATGCATGAACTTATCACTAAGTTCGACAATAAGCCTTGGGCTGCCCTAATGGACGGACGCCGCTGGGTGCTGTCTACGCCTGAATGCCAAACCCGTTTAGCAGAAGCAATAAAGGTGAACATTTCGCGAGGGCTTACACGCTCAGCTTACGTGCTGGATACCGGAATGGTTAGGCGGGCCCAATTAGAACGAACCCACCCTTCTAAGCACCGTGACGCTGAATCAGCTAACTACGAGCGCGATTATTTTCAAAAGTATTTCGAAGCACTTAATTGGCTGCACAAAGAGGGGTTCTCCCCTATTCTCTCGCCTAAATAAATACAGCAACCGAAGTAGAAATACACACGGTGACACTCGTCAGCATGCGTTCTCGTTCACCTGCAAGTACCAGCACGAACCTCCTGCAGTCAATTTATCAAAGTCAGACTCGACTCATTGTCCCCTACGACAGACGCTAAAATGCTGACGTTGTTAGTACAATAAGCTGTAAACTTTTCGGCGGTATTCCGACTTCAACGGGTCGCCGTCGGCAAGCGCATTCACCATATCCATCATTAGCTTTCTGGCGTCGCCAAACCCAAGTTCTTTCTTTAACACACTATAAAGAAGCTCTAGTGCATCTTGTGCTTTGTTCGCTTGCTGCAACTGTACCGCTAAATCAACTTTAAGCTGCAAGTCGTCTGGGTTCGCTTCTACCGCTGCTTGAAGCTGACGAATTTCAGGAGTATCGGCGGCTTGTTCTGCCAATTCAATTTTTCCCGCTAAGCTCTTATAGCGAGAGTCTTGATCAACCAACTTAATTTCTTCCAATAACGCTTTGGCTGTATCAATAGATCCGGTCTCGATATAGCAATCAATAAGCATATATTTAGCGTTTACGTTATCTGGGTTAAGCGCTAGGGCTTCTTTAGCTGCGGGCAGTGCCTCTGCATAATCACCTTGCTGAATGGCTTTGCCAGCAGTGGCAAGTAGATCGTCTTCAGGATTAGGCAAATATTTAGCGAGCATTTCGCGAATTTGCTGCTCAGGTTGCACACCCGCAAAGCCGTCAACAGGCTGACCATTTTGCACCACCATCACCGTTGGCAGACTTCTAATACCAAACTGTGCAGCGACTTCTTGCTGGGCTTCGCAGTCTACTTTAGCCAGGATCAAGTGCTGGCTGTATTCACCCGCCAGCTTTTCCAAAATAGGCATAAGGTCTTTACAGGGCTCGCACCAATCTGCCCAAAAATCGATTAGCACCAGCTTATCTTGCGACGCTTCAATGATGATTTGTTGAAAGTTTTCTACCGTAATATCTACGATGGTTGCTTGGCTATTCGCAACGAGATTTTCCATAACGCAGGCCTTTAATTTCTTGTATTGAGAGGAATATGGGGCAGACGGCCTGAAATTACAAGGTTAAGGTAGGCTATCTTTGGTCACCGCGCCTTGCACTAGGAAGCGCCTCTTAATTCGCCACTTTGTTGATCTGCGCCAGTGAGCACGCATGTTTGCAAAAACTCATTCTCTTTTTGTCGTATTCACGACAATCTATTTCAGAATAGAATGTTAACGTAGTGTAAACTACTGCTACTAAGTCACTCTACTTCTATAAAATACATGCTTATGGCCGAGAGGGTTTTATGTCTACACAAACAAGCGCTGACACGCATTTTGCTTCATTCAAAGAGTTTTACCCGTTTTATTTAAATGAACATAGAGATAGTACATGCCGCACGCTTCATTTTATCGGCTCGTGGCTGGTTCTCGGCGTTATAGCACTAGCAGTATTTATGGCTAGCTGGTCGCTACTGTGGTTTATTCCGCTAGTAGGTTACGGTTTCGCTTGGGTAGGTCATTTCTTCTTTGAGAAAAATCGCCCTGCAACATTTAAACACCCGCTTTACAGCCTAATGGGCGACTGGGTCATGTTTAAAGATATTCTTGTAGGCAAAATTAGCCTTAAAGGCGAATAAAGCTCAAATGACTTAAAGGACGGCCAGCCCTCTATTAATAATGACAACCACCATTGCTAGCGCCCTGCGTTGTTAAACGTTGCGCTTAATGTTGGATATGTACTTTTAACGGACAATCCAGCCTCTTCACCGCACGCGCTTTACATAAAAGAAACGAAAGCGATATGGTTAGAGACAACGTTCGCAGGTTGCTACATTTGCGTTAGGATTTACGCTAGGCACACGACAGCGAACATTTTACCTATCGCGCTCAGCGCAAAAAACAATAACAAAAGGAACAACTATGTTTGCGTCTCGTTTCGCCTTTCGACCAGTACGAAAAGGCTTATGTGTTACCTCGACTGCATTATCACTATTGGTTTTAGGTATAAGTCAGGCCAATGCAGTGCAGGAATCTGCCTCTGATTCGACTAGCTTAAATGCGCTGACATACGATGACACCTTTAACTTAGAATTTGTGGCCAACCCACAGTTTCTTAATAAGGATACGGTAATTTATTCTCGTCAGAGCATGGATGTCATGACTGACGGAAGACAAAGCCGACTTTGGCAAGTAAATATTAAATCCGGTGAGCATCGCCCGTTTATTGGTGTAGATGAAAACTTGTCACAGGCTACCTTATCTCCCAACGGTAAAATGGTGGCATATACGAAATCGGTCAACGGCCGCGCACAAATCCATCTCTATTACTTAGATACCATGCAGTCTGTGCGCTTGACCAACACCAGCGAAGCACCTCGTCAGTTAACCTGGTCTCATGACAGCAAAACCTTAGCCTTCACCCAGTTTACCGAAGAAAAGCAAAAGCCATTGTTTACCGGCATGCCGAGCAAGCCTAAAGGAGCAAAGTGGGCTGACCAAGGCACCTATATTGATGCGGTGCAGTATAGAGGTGACGGAAGAGGCTACTTGCGTGAAGGCTTTGACCAGATATTTGTCCTGCCTGTTGAAGGCGGTACGCCGCGTCAATTAACAACTGGAAAATTCCCTAGCGGCGGTACCCTTTCTTTTTCTAAAGAGAATGACTGGATTTTTTTCGCCACACCACAACGAGAAGATTACGCGCTGCACCCTTTGTTTAGCGACATCTATAAAGTGAATGTAAATACAGCGGCAGTTGAACAAGTTACCGATATCGAAGGGCCTGAAGGTAGACCAACCTTGAGTCCCGACGGAAAATACCTTGCGTTTACTCAGCTCAACGACAGAAAGCTTTCTTATCAGAATGGCGACCTTGTGGTACTTGAGCTTGAAAGTGGGGACATCACCCGTTTAACTACGTCACTAGATAGAAGCTTAGGCAAATTTGAGTGGCGCAAAGACAGCCGAGGATTAATCTTTTCTTACCTTGATCATGGCGAAACTAAACTTGCTGCAGTGAACCTGAAAGGCGATGTGAAACCTATCGACGTTAGCATAGGTGGACAAGCGTTTGGACGCCCTTACACGTCGGGCGACTTCTCAGTTAGTGATAAAGGCGACATTGTTTACACCACGGCAAGCCGCACTGTGCCTGGCGACCTGGCGCTTTATAGAAAAGGCAAAGATGATACGCAACTCACCGATTTAAACAGCGATGCACTTGGTCATAAAACGCTGGCAGAAGTACAAGACCTTTCCGTAGTATCAAGTGTGGACGAGCTACCTATCGACGCATGGATTGCTTTGCCACCAGGATTTGATAACAGCAAAAAATACCCGCTAATTTTAGAAATTCATGGCGGCCCACATGCAGCCTACGGCCCTCACTTTGCCATGGAAATTCAGCTAATGGCCGCGCAAGGTTATGTGGTTGTATGGTCCAACCCAAGGGGCAGTAGCTCTTACGGTGAAGACTTTGGTAATTTGATCCACCATAACTACCCATCAGAAGATTATAACGACCTAATGGATGTGGTAGACGCGGTTGTTAAGCAAGGCTATATAGATTCAGAGAATCTGTTTATTACTGGCGGCTCAGGCGGCGGAACCCTTACCGCATGGTCCATTGGTAAAACTGACCGCTTTAGTGCAGCTGTTGTGGCGAAGCCGGTTATTAACTGGATGAGCTTTTCATTGACTGCCGACGCATACCCGTACTTTAGCAACTACTGGATGGCAGATATGCCGTGGACTATTGCGGATAAACTCTGGCAGCGTAGCCCTTTGAGCTTAGTGGGCAACGTAGTAACACCCACTATGCTGCTAACCGGTGAAGCCGATCACCGTACGCCAATTAGCGAGACAGAGCAGTATTATCAAGCGTTGAAGTTACAAGGTGTAGATGCTGCAATGGTGCGAATTCCAGGGGCTTCACACGGCATTGCAAGCCGCCCTTCTCGCTTAATACAGAAAGTAGGAAATATTGTGGCGTGGTTTGAACGCTACAAGAAGAATAACGACGGCGAATAAGTCAATACGAGACCCGATGTCCTTATAAATAAAAAAGGCGCTTACTTCATTTTACAATAACAATGAAGTGGCGCCTTTTCTCATTCTACGTCTTATACCAGAATTTGAAAGGGAACAGCCATTCCTGCATTCCCACGCTTTGCTATGAAGCTTGCCAGCGCCTTTTGAGTGAGCACTTATCTATGCGGACTGGTACTATGCTATTTGGTTAGCTTTAATACTTTGCCGTTCGGTGCATCGGTCAGTAAGTAAATGGCACCTTCTGGGCCAACTTCAACGTCGCGAATACGGGCGTGATTGTCACGAACATATTCAAACTGCTCTGCGGGCTTTCCATCTTCTACTTTTATGCGACGAAGGTGAGTAAACTTCAACGACCCCACCAGTACATCCCCGTTCCATTCTTTGAACATTTCACCTTGGTAGAACGTTAGGCCGCTTGGCGCAATTGATGGGTCCCAATACACCCAAGGCTGCTTCATGCCATCCATATGGGTTTTGTCGCTGATAATGTCGCCACTATAGTCAACACCATAGGTAATCACAGGCCAACCGTAGTTTGCACCGCGTTCAAGGATATTGATTTCATCACCACCTTTCGGGCCATGCTCCATCGCCCATACCGCACCAGTTTCAGGATGAATAGTAACGCCTTGCACGTTGCGGTGACCATAGCTGAATATTTCAGGGGCTTTGCCGTCTGTGAATGGGTTATCTTCTACTGCGCTGCCGTCACGGTTTATGCGTACAATTTTACCGAAGTGGTTATCGGTGTTCTGCGCTTCTTTCATGTACTTGTAGCGGTCGCCCATGGTGATGTACAAGTGCTTTTTAGCATCGAACGCTAAACGACAGCCAAAGTGAAAGCCGTTATCCACAATTGAGTCGGCACTAAAGATAACGTCAACATTTTCAAGGCCTGAGTCGGTAAGCTTAGCCTTTGCAACACTGCTACTGCTGCCCGGCTTGCCCTCAACCTCACTCGCTTTGCTGTAACAGAAGTAGATAGTGTTGTTGCTGGCAAAATCCGGGTCGATAGCGATGTCCAACATACCACCTTGGTTTTGCGCAACCACCTTAGGCACATTACCTAGACGTCCTGACAACTTACCGTCTTTTGATAAACGCTGAATGCCACCTTCACGTTCCGTAACTAGCAGATCGCCATTTGGCAAAAATGCCATTCCCCAAGGATGAACAAGCCCTTCAGCGAGCGTGGTTACGGTAATATCGCTGTCGGTGATTTCATGCGCTTCGCCATGTTTATGATCTCCGTGAGCTAAAGCGGATTGGCTGATCGTAAGCGCCAATACACAAGTAAGTGACTGCGCTAGCGCGCTCACAGGTTTGATTGGTACAGCTAAAATAGTTGATGGTTTCATCGCTAGGAGCCTCATTTTAAAAAGCCGTGTGCGCGTTCACACAGGCTTCTTCTATTATTCTTAGTGGAAGGCAGTATACAAAAAAGGGCACAGCGCTGCTGTACCCTTTGTGATAATTTTACTTGCTTATGCGATAAAGGTGACTGGCCGATTAAGCCTATGTTAAATCACTGTCACCGCACTTATATAGCGATTTACTTCGGTAATGTTGCACGAAGCATCCACGCAGTTTTTTCATGAACGCGCATACGATCGCCAATTAACGCTGCAGATGACTCATCGTCTGCGTCTTGCGCTAGCTTTAACGATTCACGGCAGGTTTTCACAACTTGCTCATGACCGTGAGTTAACAATCTCACCATTTCCGTCGCTTCAGGTACACCTTCCACTTCTTCAATTGAACTAAGCTCAGCGAACGACTTATATGTGCCCGGTGCAGCAACACCTAGAGTACGAATACGCTCTGCAATTTCGTCTACCGCTTCGGCAAGCTCTGTGTAATGCTCTTCGAACATTAGGTGCAATTCACGGAACTGCGGACCTTCTACGTTCCAGTGAAAATTATGCGTTTGAAGGTACAAAGTGTAAGAGTCGGCCAATAGCTTTTTAAGACCTTCTGCTACTGCGTTACGATCGCTCTCAGAAATACCAATATCAATCTTGCTCATGTCACACTCCTTAACGTTAAAACCCTTTTTAGATTTACCTTCAGTCCATTCATCGGCGCTGAAAAATCTTGGTTTAAATAATATAAGTTAATAGTACTACAGAAATTTTGATTTAGATTAACGGTTTAGTTGATTGCATTCATCGCATTAATCGATGACTTTATACATTCTGCCTCAGCCACTCTATTAATGGTGGTGATGGTGGCTTTCGCCCGCTTCTTTTTTAACAGGTAGCAAAACCGGTAGTTCACTCCCATCGCTAAATGTGAGGGTTAGTGCTACTTCGCTGCCCTCTTCTAATCCTTTGGTCAGCCCCATCAACATGATATGACGGCCGCCTGATTCAAAAGAGACCATTTCGCCCGCTTTTATTATAACGCCTTCAGTTAGCTCACGCATTTTCATCACGTCTTCCTCCATCACCGTTGTGTGGATTTGCGCTTCACTTGCTACATCGCTTGATACTGAAACAGACGTCAGTGTTTTATCGCTGTCACTATGATTATGCAAAGTAAAGTACACTGCACCAGTTTTTGCCAAAGCAAAGGTCGCTCTAGCATAACCATTCATTACCATTACTTCTGATTGCTTACTGGCGTGCTTGTGCTGCTCTTTTGGCATGTGATGGTTATCATGGTCATTGCCATGCGCGTAAATAGTCGCAGACATGCTTAAAGAAAATAAGCCAGTTACGATAACTAATGGTTTAAGTGATTTGGAAAAAAATGACATACAGTCTGCTCCGAATGAATACTCGTAAGCAAGTGTACGTAAGATTGGCAAAGGAAAAAAGAAAAATGGTGCCGACTGCCGGAATCGAACTGGCGACCTACTGATTACAAGTCAGTTGCTCTACCAACTGAGCTAAGTCGGCACACTTTAAAAACCGCTGCCTAGACAGCGGATGCGTATTCTAGCGATAAACGCGTGGGTGTCAACCTTTTAATCGCGTTGCTTCACCAACTAATTTTGGGAAGTACTCAAGTGGTAAATATTTGCTCAATGCCATGAGCTTTTCACCCAAGCTTTCATAACTATTCGTGGTAACATTGATGTGTCCCATCTTGCGCTTTTCACGAACAGATTTTCCGTACCAGTGAAGATGACTACCATCGATGCTTAGCAAATCGCGCGAGAAGCTGCTGCAACCAATAATGTTGACCATAGCGCTTGGGCCAATGGCTGACGTGTCACCAAGAGGCAATCCACAGACTGCACGTAAGTGATTTTCAAACTGACTGGTTACAGCGCCCGACTGGCTCCAGTGCCCAGAGTTATGTACACGAGGAGCAAGTTCGTTTACAAGTAGCTTGTCGCCTACTTGGAATAGTTCCACAGCCAGCACACCGACGTAGTTCATACCCTCAGCAAGTTTCACAAAAATATCGTGAGCCTGGGCCTGAAGTGCATCATCAACGTTAGTCGCCGGTGCAACCGACACATGAAGTTGACCTTGGTGATGCAAATTTTCAGCAAGTGGATAGGTGCGTACGTCGCCATTAGCATTGCGTACACCGATTAATGACAACTCTCTGTCGAAAGCCACCATTTTTTCAACCACTAAAGGCACAGTCTGCAAATCTAATCCCTGAAGTGCATTTTTTAGTTCAGGTAAGTCAGCCTCATCACTTAAACGCCATTGACCATATCCGTCATAGCCATCGCGGCTAGCCTTAAGAATGAGTTTGCTACCCAGCTGCTTTACGCAATCGTCTAACTGGGCAAGGTCGGTAACTATTTGGTGCTCACAATTTGCCACCTGCATGCTTTCAAGCAGCTTTTTCTCACGTACGCGATCGGCGCCAACAAGAATGCTGTCGATATTCGGCATCAACTTGTTTGTTTTCGCCGCGTCTTCAAGAAGCCTTTCAGGTACATGCTCAAATTCTACGGTAAGAGCATCTGCACCTTCTAATGCTTGAGCAAGTGAGATTTCAAGAGGGGTTTTGCTAACTGGATGTACAACGGTATCGTTGTTTACGTCCACAGCTTGAACGTCAATACCTAACGGGCTTCCCGCCAGGTACATCATTTGAGCAAGTTGGCCTGCGCCGTAAACGACTACTCTCATTCATCTAGCTCCAACGTATTGCTTGAAGCAAGTACCGTATCAGTTTGCGATTTTCTAAAAGCGATAACGGCATTGCGTACGCTTTCGTCTTGCAGCGCAACAACTTGTGCCGCGAGAAGACCCGCATTTGCTGCACCAGCCTCACCTATTGCCAGTGTACCTACCGCAACACCTTTCGGCATTTGAACGATAGAAAGCAGTGAGTCTAATCCGTTGAGCGCTTTTGATTTAACCGGGCAGCCAAACACAGGTAAATGCGTGTGTGCAGCAATCATACCCGGTAAGTGAGCTGCGCCGCCTGCGCCAGCAATGATTGCGCTAAAACCTTCATCTGCAGCGCTTTCTGCAAACTCTACTAGCAAGTTGGGTGTACGGTGCGCCGACACCACCTTCGCTTCAAATTCAACACCAAACGACTTCAGCATTTTTGCGGCCTGCTGCATAGTAGGCCAGTCTGAAGTTGAACCCATTACAATCGCGACTTTTGCCATCTAGAGATCCTCGGGGTAGGTAAAGTGGACAACCTTGGAAAGGCCGCGATTGTAGCGTAAAACCGTTCAAAATCCCACCGTAAATGGCGTCAATTATAGCGCCACTCGCTTAAGGGTTGTTGAGGCTACTCTCTTATAAGGGTGATCTATCTCTTCGCTGTCAGTCGTATTAACTATAATTAATTTATGTAGAAAAGTTGCCTGACTACACGGATTAACGAACGCTTTTATTTCCACATTTTGCGACGTTGACCATGAACGGGCGTTAGAGGTTATTGATGACAGATAAACACGAACCCGACGTACTTGATGAGGTGATAGAAGAAGTACAAGACGTGGTCTCTGACTTCTTAAATCGCGAAGCCGCTCCCGGCATATTGTTAATGGGTGCAACGATTCTTGCGCTCATTATTGCTAATTCTCCCCTAGATACGCTTTACGATCATTTAATCAGTATGCCGGTACAAATATCAGCCGGTACGTGGGCTATCGATAAGCCATTATTGCTGTGGATTAACGACGGGTTAATGGCGGTGTTCTTTTTTCACGTGGGTCTGGAACTGAAGCGGGAAATCTGCGAAGGTGAATTGGCCAATCCCAAAGATATTATTTTACCCGCAGCGGGTGCTGTAGGTGGTATGGCACTACCCGCCTTGATATATGTAGGCATCAACTGGGACAACCCCGTAGCCATTGCAGGGTGGGCAATTCCCGCCGCTACTGACATCGCGTTTGCGCTAGGTATTTTGGCGCTACTAGGTAGTCGAGTACCTACGAGCCTGAAAGTTTTCTTAGTCACCCTAGCTATTATTGACGATATCGGTGCTATCGTAATTATTGCCCTGTTTTACACCGAGCACATTACCGCGGGTGCGCTGTATATTGCTGCAGGTTGTTTATTGCTGTTGTGGCAAATGAATAAACGCAATGTGGTAGATATTCCGCCTTATGTTTTTGTGGGAATCATTCTGTGGGTAGCCATGTTGAAGTCAGGCGTTCACGCCACACTGGCAGGTGTCGTACTTGCTGGCTTTATTCCTATGCGGGATGAGAAAGACGAATCTTATTCTCCGGTAACGCGACTAGAGCACGGTTTGAATGGCTCGGTGAGTTTCGCAATCCTACCTTTATTCGCCTTCGCTAACGCCGGCATAAGTTTTGGTAACATCAGTCCGGAGGGTATTTTCCATCCTGTTACCTTTGGGATCTTTCTTGGCTTGGTTGTGGGTAAACAAATTGGCGTATTCGGTTTTTGCTACTTAATGGTGAAGTTAAAGCTGGCTAAGTTACCAGAGGATCTTAACTTCAAGCATATCTATGGCTGTGCGCTACTTTGCGGCGTTGGCTTTACAATGAGCTTATTTATTGGGGGACTGGCCTTTGCACAGACAGGTATCAATCAAATTTTTGACGAGCGTGTGGGCATTTTAACCGGCTCTCTCGTCTCGGCGTGCTTAGGGTATATTGTACTGCGATTCGTTAGCGAAGCGCCGAGCGATAACACTGATGTAGCCTCAAACGCGAGCAAGTTCACGGGCAATACAGTCAAATAGAACCTGCTTGCGAATAGGCTTACTTAAATGCGCATTCATGCCTGCTTCTAAGCAGGCATTTTTGTCTTCGATAAACGCATTGGCGGTTAAGGCGATGATCCTGATCGAGTCCTTATTCCTGCCTTCACTTCGAATAAGTTTCGATGCTGTATGACCATCCATGATCGGCATTTGGCAATCCATTAAAATTACGTCGAAATCGTGCCTCTTCTCGGCCTTAACAGCATCTTGCCCGTTTTTCGTTCTAATACATTTGATGTTGGACGATTTGAGCATGTCCATGACGATTTCTGCATTAATGTCGTTGTCTTCGGCCAATAAAACCCGTAATCCATCAGGTAGTGACGGAATCACCTCATTTTCTGCATGCTCTTTTTCTTCACTTACTGTGGCAGGAATGTGGAAGGTGAAGCTTGTTCCTTTACCCAGTTCACTTTCAACATAAAGCTCTCCACCAAGAAGCTCAACCAAACCTTTAGAAATGGCCAAACCTAATCCTGTGCCACCAAAATTTCTAGTAGTGGACGGATCGGCTTGCTCAAACTTATCAAAAATAAGGCGTAGTTTGTTGGAAGCAATGCCTATTCCCGTATCGGTTACCGAAATTTTAAGTCCTTGGTGGGCATAGCTGACGTTAACCGTCACGACACCATCGCTGGTGAACTTAAACGCGTTACTAAGTAAGTTATTGATGATTTGGCTCACCTTCCCTGCATCAATGTTCAGTGCGTTAGGTACGCCCTGATTAATATGCAAAGCAATATCGTACCCTTTTACTTGCGCAGCGTGGCGATAAAGATCACAAGAAGCTTCAAGTAACTCGCGAATGGCACAGCTTTGAACATCGGTAAGCATTTTACCCGATTCAATCTTCGACCAATCTAAGATACTGTCCAAGATGATAAGTAAATTGCTAGCAGAGCGTGAAATTGTTTTGGCTCTAGCCGAAACAATTTCCGGCAACTCGTTCTCGAGCATCAATTCACATGAGCCAATAATGCCATTCATTGGCGTTCTGATCTCGTGACTCATGTTGGCGAGAAACTGCGTTTTGGCCACATTAGCGGCTTCCGCTTCTTTAAGCGCTAACGCAAGGTGCTCAGTTTTCTCTTCTATGCGCTTTTCCAAAGACTGATTCAATTCCCCTAGCTCGACATTCAGGCTTTGCTCTACTTCTCTTGCTACCTCTAACTCTTCAAATGCATCGAGCAATCGGGCTTCTAAACTCACGAACTCATCGCTTAGCGACGAGAGCTCTTGAATGTGCAGTGCCCTTTGTGGAGCTTTAACACCTTCTTTTTGTGTAGGGTCGAATTCGGAAATATAGCGAACAAGGCGACGAATAGGCGCGCCGACCATTTTTGCAACTACGTACCCGGTGAATGTTCCAAATGCAGATAATGCCAATAGCAGCAGTAAGTCTTTGAGTAAATAATTACTCATTGATGCCATTAACAGTCGTTTGTCGAAGTAATAGCTGACTTTCCAGCTAGCAAAAGGCATATCTTTCGCTAACCTCAACCATGTTTTTCCCTGAGGCCCGTTCTTAACCTCAACAGCACAATCAGGTTCACAAATATAAAAAGGTGCTTTAGTGAGTGGCTTCATCTTCAAGCCTTTAGATGCATAGATAACTTCGCCTTTTTGATCCTCAATGAGCATCAAAAAACCACCCAAGCTTAGGTTATCAATAGCAGAAAAGCTCTTTAACGATAAAGACCCCTCTACAATACCTTTTGGAGTGCCATCTGCGTCTGTGATGGGGGCTGACAAGGCTACAATTGGATCGTTACCAAAACCTCGGCCTTGAAATACATTTGAAAGGAATGGTTTACCTGTCTGCATGACTTCAAAGAAATACGGCCTGTAAGCCACGTTTGGTATACCGCTTTGCCTTGCTTTATCCAACAAGGTAGGCGGGTAAGCGTGAATAATATCGCCATTGTTACCCGCAATAAGGAAGGTCAGAAATTCAGGGTTATTCGATGCCAACACCCGCAAATTTGTCATCGCTGCATTATCGAAATCGCTGTTTGATACCTCGCTAGATAACACTTGCGCTGCGCTAATAATGGCACTTTGATGTTGCTGAATAAAATTTGAAAGCTGGAACTCCAGCACATTCACGCGCTGCGCCATGTAACTGTAAATTTGTCTTTCTTGCTGTTGTTGAAACAGGCTCACCGACAAATAAATTACCGCCATAGAAGCAACGAAAAAACAACCGGAAAAGAAGTATCCAAAAAGAAAGTGCAGCGTAACCCGCTCGGACTTGCTTGATGTTTGTCGCTTAAGCCCGTGGACTGCCAAATACGAAAAGTGTCCGGTTACAAGACCAAATACACCGCTTACCCAGGTAACCAGCACGCCCGAAAACAGCATGTTTGCGTTATCGCCATCATAAAGAGAATGCTCTAAAACGAGAATGGGCAGAAAGACAATAGACCAAAAACCTGCGCCTACTTTTATCACCTGTTTAAGCGACTTGTTATAGCCAAAAAAGCTAAGTACGACAGGCAGCAGAGTAAGGCTTTCCTTTCCAACAATGCTTCCGTCGTTAAGCCACAAGGGAAGGCTAACAATAAGCGCAATAGGAATGGAAATAAAAGGAGAAAACCGAAGTGAAGCGTAGACTGCCGCACCTATACCAAATGTAGCTATCCCTGTGCTATCAAAGGGTGGGTTGAGAGCATTAAGACCCGCACCTAACACACATACAAGCAGTGCTTGAAGGGCCAGAGACCATGAAAAAGAAAATGAAATACTGCCTATTTTCAACGCATGTCTCCGGCCATCACATTTAGTGTTGAGCCATGTAATCTAGAGTAAAGTTTGTGAGAAGCTTCACGCCTAGTTTCATGCCTTCATCATCAACATAAAATTCCGGAGTGTGATGAGCTGGGCTATCTTCTTCAGACACGTCCAATGGCTTACCGCCTACCCAAACATACAAACCTGGAATTTGTTCTTGGAAAAATGAAAAGTCTTCCGCACCCGTGACCGGCTTAGAAAGCAGCGTGTTTTCAACGCCAGCGGTACGCTGCATAGTAGGCAGCATAGCTTTTGTAAGCTCTGGGTCGTTGTACGTAATGGGGTAATAGTAATCTAGCGGTAACGTAAGTTCTGCTTCTGCGCCCATACTCTCAGCTATAGCCTTAACTTTGCGCGGAAGCGATTCGTAAATGTGATCGCGAGCGGCTTCATTGAGTGTACGAATTGTGCCAACCATTTCTACTTCATTTGGAATGATATTTGAACGGTTGCCGCCGTGAATAGAGCCAATAGACACCACTGCTGCATCGTCAATCAATTTCAACTCACGACTAACGATAGTCTGAATTGACATGATCATTTGCGCAGCGGTAACCACTGGATCAACACTCTTCCAAGGATAAGCGCCGTGGGCTTGCTTACCGTGAATAACAATTTTAAATGGGTCTACCGCGGCCATGGTACCACCCGCGTTATAACGTACTTTACCTACATCAGTATTAGCATTGATATGCAGGCCAAAAATAGCGTCTACATCAGGGTTTTTAAGTACACCTTCAGCGACCATAACTTCCGCACCGCCTTTTTCTCCAGCGGGTGCGCCCTCTTCTGCAGGCTGAAAAATAAACTTCACTTTACCTTTCAGGTCGCCTTTAATTTCGGTGAGAATTTTTGCCGCGCCCATGAGCATCGCCATGTGAGTATCGTGACCACAGGCGTGCATAACCGGTACTTCTTTTCCGTTATATTCGCCCACCTGCTTTGAGCGGTAGGACAAATTGTTTTGCTCTTTTACAGGGAGACCGTCCATGTCTGCACGTAATGCAACCACAGGACCTGGTTTGCCCGAGTCTAGAATAGCTACCACACCCGTTTTTGCCACACCGGTTTGCACATCTAAACCCAGGCTTTCAAGGTAGTCAGCAACATATTCAGCGGTTTTAAACTCGCGATTCGATAATTCGGGAAATTCATGAAAGTGATGGCGCCATTTAATTACATCAGGTTCTACTTTATTGGCTAATTCATCAACATTGATTTGAGTAGCATAAGCAGCAGACACAGAGGCCAGCCCTGCAAACGCAAGTGACAGCAATTTCTGGTACATAACTATTATTTCCTTTGGTGTTTTTTAGACAGAGTAAATCATCTCAAGGGAGAACACACCACTGAACTAACGATTGCTGTTAAAAATCATTGAGCCAATGAAAATACCCCATTCACTAGACTGAGGGTATTAGACGGAAGTATAAGAAAAGTGCTTTATCGATGCAGGGAATAAAAAAGGCGCCGAGTGGCGCCTTTTCTTTAAATATCAACTTATTACTAAGTTTCTATTAACTCTTTTGTCTACGCATTGCGTCAAAGAACTCATCGTTTGTCTTGGTCATCGACAACTTACTGATAAGGAAGTCCATTGCGTCAATTTCTGACATTTCGTGAACGATTTTGCGAAGGATCCACATTTTCTGTAGTTCATCTTGCGCTGTAAGCAGTTCTTCACGACGGGTACCAGAGCGGTTGAAGTCGATAGCCGGGAATACACGCTTTTCCGCGATTTTGCGATTAAGGTGTAATTCCATGTTACCTGTACCTTTAAACTCTTCGTAGATAACTTCGTCCATCTTAGAGCCGGTATCGATAAGCGCTGTTGCGATAATCGTTAAGCTTCCGCCTTCTTCAACATTACGGGCAGCACCAAAGAAGCGCTTAGGCTTGTGAAGAGCATTCGCATCAACACCACCGGTAAGTACTTTACCTGATGATGGGATAACCGTGTTGTAAGCGCGAGCAAGACGAGTAATCGAGTCAAGCAGGATAACCACGTCTTTTTTGTGTTCAACAAGACGCTTGGCTTTCTCGATAACCATTTCAGCAACTTGTACGTGACGACTTGCTGGCTCATCGAAGGTTGAAGCAACGACTTCACCTTGAACAAGACGATGCATCTCGGTTACTTCTTCCGGACGCTCATCAATAAGCAGTACCATTAACTCACAATCTGGGTGGTTAGCAGCAATTGACTGAGCAATATTCTGAAGAAGAAGCGTTTTACCGGCCTTAGGTGGCGCTACGATAAGACCACGCTGCCCTTTACCGATTGGCGACGCCAAATCCAGTACTCGAGCCGTAATGTCTTCTGTTGAGCCATTACCACGTTCCATGCGCAAGCGATCTGCTGCGTGAAGCGGTGTAAGGTTTTCAAAAAGGATTTTATTACGTGAGTTTTCAGGCTTGTCGAAGTTAACTTCGCGGATTTTTAGCAGGGCGAAGTATCGTTCACTGTCTTTCGGTGGACGAATTTTCCCGGCAATCGTATCACCGGTACGCAAGTTAAAGCGTCGAATTTGGCTTGGCGATACATAAATATCGTCTGGTCCTGCAAGATACGAAGAGTCAGCTGAGCGTAAGAAGCCGAAACCGTCCTGTAAAATTTCTAGTACCCCATCACCAAAGATGTCTTCACCGCTTTTTGCGTGTGTCTTTAGGATTGAGAAAATGATGTCTTGTTTTCTGGCGCGCGCCATGTTTTCCAGGCCCATCTCCTCGGCCAGGTTAACCAACTCGCTTATTGGTTTGTTCTTTAATTCAGTTAAATTCATACTGGTGGGTCTTTGTGCTTGAACTTCGCTTACAGGACTTAAAGTCACTCTGTTCTAGTTTAGATTTGATATCACCCTGATGTGGGCGTAAGCAGAACGCTGCTCGGATGAGCGCTGAAGAAAAGTTAGCACTATATTTAATCAACGTCCAGCGTTTTACCGCCGAAATGTTAAATAATTTGTGGCTTGCTCTTCTAGAATGAAACGTTAGTCCCTGTGGCGTAAATAAAAACCGGTGCTTCGTTAGCACCGGTTTTCAATTTGAAATCAATTAAAGGTTTTCGTTAAGAAACTCTGTTAATTGAGCTTTAGATAGCGCGCCTACTTTAGTTGCAGCAACGTTACCGTTTTTGAAAAGTAGCAATGTAGGAATACCACGAATACCATATTTAGGTGGAGTTTCGTTATTTTCATCGACATTCAACTTGCCAACTGTTAACTTGCCATCAAACTCGGTCGCAACTTCTTCCAAGATTGGTGCGATCATTTTACACGGGCCACACCATTCGGCCCAGAAGTCAACCAGTACAGGACCTTCAGCATTGATAACATCTGCTTCGAATTTATCGTCAGATAACTGGATAATTTTGTCGCTCATTCTTTTCTCCATTATTGGTCTGTCGCTGATTTGTCTCAGCCTGACCATAAGTGTTATATAGAAACTGTTTTTTAATGCAAGCACTGATAAGCTATAAGCTATGCCTACTCACTTAACTGATACTCACTTTTCTGACCTGCCGATTAACGGCAAGGTTGTTGACGCCTTGGCGGCAGCTAATTTTTCACATTGTACACCAATTCAAGCACTTGCACTGCCTCCTTTATTGGAAGGTCACGACATTGCAGGTCAGGCTCAAACCGGAACCGGTAAAACCATTGCCTTTTTGGTAGCTACATTTCACTATTTGCTAAGCAAAGCAGAAAATGCAGATAACAGCAAATCAAATGGCCCTCGCGCAATTATTATGGCGCCGACCAGAGAGCTCGCCGTTCAAATTTATAACGACGCCAAACTGCTTAGTGAGCATACTGGATTGTCGCTTGGTTTGATTTATGGGGGCGAAGGTTACCAAAGTCAACGTGAAACTTTGGAAGAAGGGGTAGATATTATAATTGGTACGACAGGACGCATACTGGATTACTACAAACAGAATGTGTTCACACTGAAGAATATTCAGGTTGCCGTACTTGATGAAGCCGACCGCATGTTCGATTTAGGCTTTATAAAAGATATCCGCTTTTTATTCCGCCGCATGCCACCGGCAAGCGAACGTTTGAGCATGCTATTTTCAGCTACACTTAGCTACCGCGTGCAAGAGCTTGCTTACGAGCACATGAACAACCCTACCCACGTACAGGTAGCGCCAGAACAAACAACTGCAACTCGCGTTTCTCAAGAGCTATTTTATCCGTCTGATGACGACAAGATGCTGCTTCTTCTTACGCTGCTTGAAGAAGAATGGCCAGAAAAGGCAATTGTTTTTGCCAACACTAAAAATAGTTGTGAGAAAGTTACCGACTGGCTTACCGCAGATGGCCATCGCGTTGGCTTGCTTAGCGGCGATGTACCACAGAAGAAACGCCTTGGGATCTTAGAAGATTTCACCAAAGGCAATCTTGATATTTTAGTCGCAACCGACGTTGCAGCGCGCGGTCTTCATATCGACGCGGTAACGCACGTATTCAACTACGACTTACCTGACGACGCCGAAGACTATGTACACCGTATTGGTCGTACTGGCCGTGCAGGACAAAGTGGTGTTGCAATTAGTTTCGCGTGCGAAAAATACGCACTAAACTTACCTGCTATTGAGCAATACATTCAAAAGGCAATACCGGTTACCGATTACGACCGCAGTGCTCTACTTGATGATGTAACGCCTCCAAAACCACGTAGAAGACGTACGCCTAACAACCGCAATTCTTCACGTCGTGGAAACGGAAGAGGCCGTGGAAAGCCTCAAAACCGAAACAACAGAGCGCAACAGTGAGGCGTAAAGGTACTCAATAAGAATCGAGGTTTTATGCAGGCAGAACTCCAGCACGACGCACAAACCTACGGCGAGTATTACGCCGCCGTAGATTTAGGCTCTAACAGCTTTCACATGGTGATTGTTCACGTTGTTAATGGCAGTGTGCAAATAATAGGGAAAATTAAACAGAAAGTGCGCCTAGCAGCAGGTTTAGATGATGAGCTAGCACTTGATGACGTAAGCATGGAACGCGGCTGGCAATGCCTGCAAGTATTCTCGGAACGCCTGCAGGATATCCCCCCTTCTAATATTAAAATTGTAGCGACCGCCACATTGCGACTGGCAACCAATGCGCATGTATTCATTCGCAAGGCAGAAGAGATTCTCAATCACAAACTTGAAGTGATTAGCGGTGAAGAAGAAGCGCGACAAATTTATCTTGGCGTAGCCTACACATCCGCCAACCAAGGCAATAGCTTAGTCATAGATATTGGCGGCGCCAGCACAGAAATCATTATCGGCAACGACATGCAGCCTATCCATCTTAAGAGTTTGGATATGGGCTGTGTAACGTTTATGGAACGCTATTTCACCGGCGGCACTATCACCGAAGACAATTTCGACAATGCCAAACAAGCCGCACACGCGCTTATTGCCGATGTGTCTAGCGCGTTTTTGTGTTTTGATTGGGAGAATTGTTTAGGTGCATCTGGCACGCCGCAAGCCATTACTGAGATTCTTGTAGCACAGGGCATTAGTGATGCTATCCGCTTAGACTATTTGTATCATTTAGAAAAGCAATGTATTGAATGCGGCAGCATTAAAACCCTTGATATCGACGGATTGGAAGATAACAGAAAAGCTATTTTCCCGTCTGGTTTAGCGATCCTCATCAGCTTATTTGAAGCGCTAAATATCAAGCACATGAATATTTCTGGTGGTGCGCTTCGAGAAGGACTTATCTACGGAATGTTAGATAACGTTACCGAAAATGATCGTCGCCAGCAGACCCTTAATCAGGCAAAACATCGTTATCATGTAGATGCCAGTCACGCGAACTCGGTTAGTCACGTAGCGCTTACTTTATGCCATCAACTTTGCGCACAACAGAACATTTGTCATTTAGATACCGAAACCATTTTAGGTGCAGCCGCACAGCTTCATGAAATAGGTCTTCACATTGAATATAAGCGCCATCATGAGCATGGTGAATACATATTAAGTCACATTGATTTGCCCGGCTTCACGCGCCTTCAGCGCGCCGCCATCCGCGATTTAGTTGCTCAGCATAGGTTAAACATAAAGCCAGACGTATTTGAAAAGTACCACGAAGACTACCGTCCAATGCTAAAAGGCTTATTGCGAATTTTACGTATCGCAGTGGTGTTATGTCTGCGTCGTCAGAATAAACATATACCAGAGGTAACTTTGCAGTGCGAAGAAAGTAAGTGGACACTTACTTTCCCTGAAGGCTGGTTGAAATCGCATCCTTTGATCAACGCAGAGCTAGCAAATGAATGCTGGCTTCAGCATAAAGCTGGCTGCGAGCTCGTTTGTAAGTAACCACTTACAAACAGATAGGATGCGTTAAATGTATTGCGATAAATAGAAAAGAAACATAAAAAAAGCCGTGCATTGCACGGCTTTTTTATTGTCGAACCTTTGGTTGTTGGTATTACTTGTCGTTTTGCTTCGCTAAAAGCGCAGCAGCTTGCGGAGCGAAATAAGTCAGAATCCCGTCGGCGCCAGCGCGCTTAAACGCTAATAACGATTCTAGGATCACCGCGTCTTCATTTAGCCAACCATTAGCAAAAGCAGCTTGATGCATAGCGTACTCGCCACTTACTTGATAGGCGAATGTCGGTACTTTAAATTCATCTTTACAACGACGCACAACATCTAAATACGGCATACCTGGCTTCACCATTACCATGTCAGCGCCCTCTTCTATATCAAGCGCAATTTCGTGGAGTGCTTCATCGGTGTTGGCAGGATCCATTTGATAGGTTTTCTTGTTGCCGCCCTTTATATTTGCAGCGGAGCCGACGGCATCACGAAATGGACCGTAGTACGCAGACGCGTACTTAGCAGAATAAGCCATAATACACGTATTGATGTGACCTGCTTCTTCAAGTGCTTTTCGGATACTGCCAATGCGCCCATCCATCATGTCAGAAGGCGCAACAATATCAGCGCCAGCTTCAGCATGCGATAACGCTTGCTTAATGAGCACCTCGACTGTTTCGTCGTTCATCACATAACCAGTTTCGTCTAAGAGGCCATCTTGACCATGAGACGTAAATGGATCTAATGCGATATCAGACATCAGCATTACTTCAGGAAACGCCTTTTTAAGCGCTCTCATAGCTTGCTGAGCAAGCCCTTCAGGATTGAACGCTTCACTTGCACACTCGGTTTTAAGAGACATAGGTGTCACAGGGAAAAGCGCAATCGTTCTAATGCCCAGCTCTACCCATTTCGCCGTTTCTTGCACTAGCAAATCGATAGAAAGTCTTTCCACACCAGGCATAGAAGGTACGGCTTCTCGTGCGTTCTCACCGGGTAGTACAAAAACAGGGTAAATGAGATCGTCAGTGGTTAAACGGTGCTCTGCCACAAGCCCTCTTAAAGCATCTTTGGCGCGTAGTCTGCGCATTCTTCTTTGAGGGAAAGGTGAAGATGTCATAGTTTTTCCTGTAAATGTTTATGTATTACTGTATTGCGGCCCGCAGCCTTGGCTTCGTAAAGGCATTCGTCGGCGAACTTGAAAAGATTTTGCGCGTGCTCTTCATCAATAATAATGGTTGTAGAAACGCCCGCGCTTGCAGTTAGCTTAATGGTTTCCCCTTCGTAATCAAGTGGGGTCGACGCAAGGCTATCTCGCATATTTTCGGCAACGTGAAAAGCGCCTTCAAGATCGGTATTAGGCAATATAATGGCAAACTCTTCACCACCTATGCGACACAAGTCATCTGTAGGGCGATGGATGTGCTTCTGAAAGACATTGGTGACGTGAATTAAGCACGCGTCACCACCATCATGTCCGTGTTGATCATTAATTTGCTTAAAGTGATCCACGTCAACAATGATGAGAGATAATGGTGTTTGCTCACGTCTACTGCGTCGCCCTTCAGAACGCAGACGCTTATCGAAATGTCGACGGTTGTGCGCTCCCGTGAGCGGATCTATTGCATTTAACCTTTCCAGTTCTTGGTTTACTTCAGACAATTCGCGTAACGTAATTTCTAGCTCTAACGTGCGTTCTTGTACTTTATACTCCAGGTCATCTTGATAACGCTTTTGCACTTCAAGTAAATTCTCTTTGGCCGTATTTGCCTGTTTTTCCTGCTCTAGCGCGAACTGCTGCGCCTCAATGAGATCATCGCGACTGTGGCTATAATTAATCGCTAGGATAAGTGCCAAGATGAGCGTTTCAACCGCGCCACCAATGATCAGCAGGTTATTTGACGAAATAGGCAATTGAATAATATTAACGTTATCAAGGCTCGCACTTAGCCCACTAATTAATAGAAAACCCCAAGCAATGGTAAAATAACGTGCTACGACCACCCCTTTGAGCGTTAGCCAAATACCTAACCCAAGAGTAAAAATAACGATGAGGCTAAGCAGTAACAGGAACGCCTTTATCATGAACGAGTAAGGCAAGATAAGGCCGAGGATTATACTTAACCCGCACACCCAACTGATTGCCTGTGTGATTTTATCTAGCTTTACGCTGTGGGCTCTAATAGGTAGTAGGCTTCGCGTAAACATCGCCGCAAACATAATAGTCGCGTTAGCAAACACAAGAATTGCTTTACCTTGAAACCATGTGCTTCCCGGCCACATATAGGAGAAGCCGTAGCCGTGTAACGTCGCCAATATAAGCGCCAAACTCATTACATAGCCAGAGTAATAAAGGAACGACACGTTACTTGTCGTTACCGTTAAAAATGCGTTACTCACGCCCATTGCTACCAAGATGCCAAAAAATATCCCCAATGCCAGGTTACGGCTTGATGTATAGGCAATAAACTCTGTTTCTTCCCATATACGGATAGGAAGGCGGACGCTGCCAGAGGTTTGTACTCGAATAATCACCCGCTGCGACTGAGCGCTTACTGGTAGGGGGAATAGTGGCTTCACATGAGAAACAGGCCGGTTGTCAAAGTGCAGACCATCGCCACCTGAATAAGTAGCAATAGGCGTGCTGCCTATTTGGCTGTAAATCGCAACATCTAAACTATCTAAAAGGGGATAGTCGATGTGCAATAGAAATCGACTTTCATTGCTTTGCGTTGGCGCAATGACCATTGAAAACCAATGTACGTTTGTGTTCATACCCAAGTTAATGGGTGAAGATATTGGTGTCCAGTCGGTAAGCGGCGTTTGAGTAATGGTAGTAAAATCGAGCGCATTGCCATTATCTACATTGAGATAAGTAAGCTGCGAGAATCGTGGTGTTGCACTGGTGTTAGGAGACAAACTAAACAACACAGACACAAATGCAACGACGGCCACTAGGGTGATAAGAATAAGACCCGCATCATACTTGCGCATCGCTTTCAGATTTGTCTGCATATAAACCTATGTTTAGCTGAGAGAAAACAACTCACAGCTATTAGCATAACTGCTAATACGTAATTTATCAGTCTCAACTTGCAGATATTCGCCTAATTGTTTAGCGATATGGGGTAGAAAAGCAGGTTCGTTATTACGTTTTCTCGGTCGAAGGGTTTTGGGAAACAGATAAGGCGCATCAGTTTCAAGAATAAGACGGTTTAAAGGTATAGACTTCACGGCTTCGCGTAGTGCTTCGCCTCGCTTCTCATCACATACCCAGCCAGTAATACCAATATAAAGCCCCAGCGCAAGGTAGTGCTGAACCTGCTCTGCATTCCCAGTAAAACAGTGGGCAATACCACCTTTTATACGAGGCATATACTCGGTTAATAACGCGACTTGTTCGTCAAACGCATCCCTTTCATGTAAATACACGGGTAAGTCTAATGCAGCCGCAATGTCTAACTGGGCTTCGAACACTGCCAACTGAACGGGCTGTGGTGAGAAGTTGCGATTAAAGTCTAAACCGCATTCACCAATTGCAACACACCCTTTCTGTTGTGCAAGTTCGCGTAACCGCTTGTAATCACTTGGTGTGACATCTTTCGCATTGTGAGGATGGACACCGATAGTGTAACAGCATTGGGTTGGATACTTATTATATAGCGCTACTGCGGCGTCCCATTCACTGGGATGCGTGGTGATAATGCAGAGTTTTTCTACCCCTGCATCTTGTGCTCGTTGTATAACTTCATCGGCGTCAAATCGCTTATCAAGCAAGTTGACGCCAGCATCAAACCAAGGCATTTATTTTACGCGTTTTACTTTCATACGCTTGTTAACGCCTTCTACGCTTAGATAAAAAGAACCTAAGAGACCTCTTTCAATGGATACTTGCTGACCTTCTTCAATCTTCAAATAAGCACTATCGCTCTGCTGCCATACCGAGCCATCGCTAAAGGTAATAATCTTTTTACCTCGAAGGGAATCTTTAAATGACGCAATAGTCAATGAAACTTCTGAAGCCTCGGCTGATAAATCACGTCTATGCTCTAAACCAAAGTCATTTTTCGGCTCTGAAGCTTCAGCCGGTCTATTCACAACAGGCTGCCTGCTCGCTTCGACTTGAGGTCTTGGTTGAGTGGCGGCTTCAGATCGATACGCCTGTAATTGGCTAACTTGTGCGCTTGCGCCGTCGTACTGATTCAGTGATTTCGCAATATTGTCGTAACAGATTAAGCGCTTTAAGCTATTGTCTGTGTTACGGCATTTTTCCATAGCATCGGCTACAGTTTCAGCGTGAGCGTTGAACGCCCCAAAAGCACACAATAATGTGGCAAGAGATATCAGTCGAGTTTTCATTTTTATTCCTTTCTTTTTTTAACTTCTATGTGTTATCCGTTGTTTGAGTGGATGCATCATCTTTTGGCGTTTTACCGGCGTAAAAGCCTCCAACAATAACCCCTACTTCAAACAGCAACCACATTGGAATAGCTAATAATGTCTGAGAGATAACATCGGGTGGTGTTAGCAACATGCCAACCACGAACGCGCCAACAACCACATAAGGGCGCTTGGCTCTGAGCGATTTAGCGTCGGTTACTCCAGTCCAGCACATTAAGATAATGGCTATCGGTATCTCGAATGAGACCCCAAATGCAAAGAACAGTTTCAAGACGAAGTTCAAATAACTGGATATATCTGTACTTACCGTTACACCTTCAGGTGCTACGCTTGTAAAAAACGCGAACGCTATTGGAAATACCACAAAGTAGGCAAACGCCATACCTGCGTAAAACAGCAGCGTACTGGAAAGTAGTAAAGGCGCTACCAGGCGCTTTTCATTTCTGTACAAACCCGGAGCCACAAACCCCCATACTTGATAGAGCACATAGGGAATAGCAATAAAAAACGATAACACCAGTGTAAGTTTAAACGGAGCAAAGAAAGGTGATGCAACGTCGGTTGCAATCATGCTCGCATTTTCAGGTAAGGCTTCAAGCAATGGCATCGCCAATAGCTTATAAAGGTCTTGCGCAAACGCCGCAAGACAAATGAAGACGATAAGTACGCTCAAAAGGGCTTTGAGAATACGGCTACGCAATTCAATTAAATGAGAAATAAGGTTATTAGCGTCAGACATCTATTGCTTTTTATAAGGTTCTTGAACCGACTCTGCAGCTTTTTTTAGCTCATCGACGCTTTGTTCAAGTTCAGGTGAAAGATCTTTAAGCCCTTGCTGCTCTGCTTTTTTCAAATTTTCATGCAATTCGTGCACACGCAACTGATGCTCAACTTCTTGCTTAAAGCCCGTTGCTACATTACGCACGCTACGAATTGTATTTATAGTTGAGCGCATGGCACCCGGCAGTCTTTCTGGCCCTAAAATAAGCAGTGCCAGTACACCGATAACCAATAGCTCCCAAAAGCCGATATCGAACATTAGGATTTTTCTTTAACGTCGCTCTGCGTCTTAGTTGAAACAGGCTCTGCTGCTGACTTTTCTTCAACTTGCTTCTTTTGTTCGAAGTCTGCGTCTTTCTCTTCTTCGCTGACTGCTTTTTTGAAGCCTTTGATTGCGCCGCCTAAATCAGTACCTATACCTTTAAGGCGCTTCGTACCAAATAAAAGCACCACAATAACCAGTATGATCAGCAACTGCCAAATACTAATACCACCCATAAAAATAATCTCCCTTACATCGATTAGCACAGTATGCCATTGCCTGCTGATGCTTTCACCTGAATATTTACTTCAATGAATAAAGATTGACGTTTTGGTTGGGACAATCCATGCTCTGTATATCCCCAATGCGAATGGTCGAAACATTCAACTATGCTAATTTTTACAAGGAGTTAGTGAGCAATGCTATGCCTTACTGTGGTCTATTGCCATTTATTGCTCGCTTTACCTGTTGCACCTGACTCAGCTGCTGACACGTTGAACTCCCCCGTAAATGCGACCAGTGTAGGTATAACCTATCGGGATATTGCTCGACCAGAAAATACGCTTACTAACAGCGCTACTTCGACACAAGAAAGTACACACTCCTTGCCTCCTTCAATACCTAATGAGCAATGGTTTGATATTTGGCAGCGTAGCTTCACCGACACCATGGACTTCACCGTAAAACAGCTTGATGGTTTGTTTGAAAGTTCAGATGAAATAGGTGCTTCAGGACAGAAGGAAGCCAGAGCCGAAGGTCGTGTTCAACTTGCCTGGGAGCCAAGAAGTGGCATGCTCTCGGATACGGATTTGCGCTTCAGGGTAAGAGTTCGCCTACCGGCTTTAAAAGAACGCGTTGATTTACTATTAAGTGATAACGAAGACGAGACACAGAACAACACAATACGAGCTGCGAGGGATACCGGCAATAACAACCGCGATCGAACGACCATCGCGCTTCGCTTTCGTCCTGAGCAAGACTCTCACTACTCATTTAGAATTGGCGCTGGTCGCCGCGACCAACTCTATGCGATGACCCGATACAGAGATGCTTTTGCCTTTTCTAAACAATGGGCCATGCTATACGACGCCGAACTTTACTATTACACCCGTGACCGTTTGGGTGCGGAGGTGGGCGTCGCTTTTCAATACGAAATCAATAAAAAGCACCTGGTTCGACAAAATAATCGCTACTACTACCGCGACGATACCAACGACTGGCTATGGCGTCACGAGGTCCACCATTTGTTTTCGGTAGATCAACATAACGCCGTTATTCCTCACTTTATGGTGGAAGGGCTTAGCCAACCCAACTTTCGCGTAGAAGAAGTCTACGGCGGGTTTAGGTGGCGTAACAACATGCTGCGCGATTGGCTATTCTTTGAGGTAGAGCCTTTCGTTTTATGGCTACGTGAAGAGGATTTTAAAACCTCATACGGCGTAGCCCTGCGCGTAGAAGCCTATTATGGGCGCGATACTTAGAGTAATTCCCTAGAATGAAAAAAGGCTGTCTAATGACAGCCTTTCGAAAAAACGCTTTGCGCGAAAACTCAGAAAAAACTTAAGGACGAAGCGCCCTATCACCTCGAGCAAGCCCACACACACCGGTGCGCGATGATTCGATAATTTCAGCACACTGCCCCATAGTCGTGGCAAATGCATCTAGCTTATCTGTGGTGCCCGTAATTTCAATGGTGTAGTTGTTTACGTTCACATCTACAATACGCGCACGGAAGATATCAGAGTTCCGCTTCACTTCAGCACGTACCGACTCAGTGCGAGTCGCGACTTTAATCAGCATAAGTTCGCGTTCAATGTGCGCGCCTTCAGTCAAGTCTACTACTTTGAGCACATCAATAAGCTTATTCACTTGCTTGGTAATTTGCTCTATGACTTTGTCGTCGCCGTGCGTGATAATCGTTAGACGCGAAAGGCTCGCGTCGTCGGTTGGTGCCACACACAGCGAGTCGACGTTGTAACCACGTTGTGAGAATACACCAACGATACGAGATAGTGCGCCAGGGGCGTTTTCCATTAATACAGAGATAATACGTTTCATCAGGTTCGCTCCGTCTTGCTTAAGCGCATGTCATCCATTGCGCCAAACTTAATTTGCATTGGATATACGTGTTCGTTTTGGTCTACTGCTATGTCCATAAACACTAAGCGATCTGTGTAACTGAAACATTTCTCCATTGCTGCGTCTAGCTCGTCAAGCTTGTCTACTTTAATGCCCACATGCCCGTAAGCTTCTGCCAACTTCACAAAGTCAGGCATTGAATCCATGTAAGAGTGTGAGTGACGTCCTTTATAAATCATATCCTGCCACTGACGAACCATTCCAAGAGCACGGTTATTCAATGAGATAATCTTTATAGGCAGGTTGTACTGCAAACAAGTAGATAGCTCTTGAATATTCATTTGAATACTGCCGTCACCCGTTACTACCACAGAGGTTGAACCTGGGTGCGCAAACTGCACACCCATTGCAGCCGGTAAACCAAAGCCCATGGTGCCAAGACCACCTGAGTTGATCCACTGACGCGGTTTATCATAAGGGTAATAAAGCGCAGCAAACATTTGGTGCTGACCTACATCAGAACTTACGTAGGCTTTACCGTCTGTGTGTTTGTACAAGGCTTCGATAACGCGCTGAGGCTTAATTACCTCTTCGCCCTGTGCGTAGTTTAAGCACTGACGAGCGCGCCAGGTTTCAATTTGTTGCCACCAATCGGCCAGCTTTTCGCTTTGACCTGATAAGTCTTTCTTATTTACCTGACTTAAGATTTGATCAAGTACTTTATCTACCGAACCTACCACAGGAATATGCGCATTTACGGTTTTAGAAATCGATGCTGGGTCAATATCAACGTGAATAATATCCGCATGTGGGCAGAACTTATCAACGTTGTTGGTAACACGGTCATCAAAACGTGCACCTAGTGCAATGATGCAATCGGCATTATGCATGGTCTTGTTCGCTTCAAGCGTACCGTGCATACCTAGCATGCCGATAAATTGCTTGTGTGTACCCGGCATAGCACCAAGACCCATTAGCGTACAAGTTACCGGTGCATTAAGCTTCTCGGCTAACTCAATAACCTTTGCAGACGCATCGCAAGCTACAGCTCCACCACCTACATACAGTACGGGACGTTCTGCTTTAAGTAGCGACTCAACTGCCTTTTTGACCTGTTTAGGATGGCCTTTTTCAGTTGGGTTGTAAGAACGCATGGTCACGTCAGTTGGGAACACGTACGGGTGTTCTTCTGCTACGTTCACAATATCTTTTGGCAAATCTACTACCACCGGGCCAGGACGACCTGTGTTGGCAATATAATAAGCTTTAGCAATCGCTTCTGGGATATCAACCGCGCGCTTTACCAAAAAGCTGTGCTTAACGATAGGGCGTGAGCACCCCACCATGTCAGTTTCTTGGAATGCGTCTTCACCAATATGCTTCGACGGCACCTGTCCCGATAAAATAACCATCGGAATAGAGTCCATATATGCAGTAGCAATACCTGTAATAGTATTCGTAGCGCCTGGACCTGATGTGACGAGCACTGTGCCGGTTTTGCCAGTTGAACGTGCATAACCATCCGCCATGTGGGCGGCTGCCTGTTCATGACGTACGAGGACGTGTTTGACATCATCTTGCGCAAATAACGCATCATAAATGTCTAATACGGCACCACCTGGGTAACCGAACACGTGTGTCACTCCTACATCTTTTAGCGCTTCAACCACCATGGCTGCGCCCGACATCATTTTCACAGTGCTTTCTCCTGTAATGGGTTGGGGGGTTTGTCAGCGTACGTTGACGATGCCCCGACTATATCTAAGGTAATAGGAAGATAAAACACCAAATTGCGTAAAAGTGAGATATATATCCCAATATTCGCAATAATTAGGATAAATATTTCGACTTAAGTGTAATTTTGACAGAAAATAGGATATTTATTTACACAGTTTTAACAGTGCAAACAATAATCATGATTGCTTTAAGAGAGGCGCCTTTACACGTTTAAGATGCATAACGGCATAAGCTTAATCATCGAGATCGATATCAAGATCACTGTTATCGCTCATATCGTCGTCATCGTCAACATCTTGTTCAGCAGCACGCTTAGAGCCATAAATACTTGCTGTTTTTGGACGGTTTATTCTGGCTTGGTATTTCAACCACGCTTTCTCTTGCGGTGTTGCAGGGTCACGATGACCAAGAGCCGATTCCAAATAGGCTTGTTCTTCATCATTCTCTGGCGTAATTTTCCCGTCCACCAGTGCAGCGAACAAACTACCATGAGCCTGAAGAAGCTTACTTTCATTAATTGAAAAATCACCTGAACGGGCAAAGCCGTACGGGTAATTTTTCTTATCTATAAAGGGTTTTCTTGCGACTTGCTCTTTTGTGATTACAGACATCTTAACCTCTTCCACCGCTAATACCTGCGTTGTAAACACAGACAAAATTGCAACACCAACTGTTGAATGAAATAGACTACTGATATAGCGCCTTAATCGCTTTCAAGGTTATTCTTAGTTGGATTTTTATTTTCTGTCAAACAGAAAAGTAGCTGTAGTAAAAACTTAATATTGAATGTTTTAAAAGAGCATAAAAAAGGCCGCAAGCGCGGCCTTTTATTATAAGTGGGATATCAGCGTTTTTCGCTTACCCAAACCGTAATGGTTCCGTCGACGACCACGGTGCCTTCAGCGTTATACGCCTTAACAGAAATAGGTAAATCACCTGGCTTCCATGCGTCAGCTGGCACTTCTGCTACACAACGAATATCTGAGTCTGCTTTCGCCGGATACTTTACTTCCATACCTTTTGGGATCCACCTGAGGTTTTTAGGTATGGATGCTTCACACATAAACCCCATGGCCATTTCCAGACCATTGCAAATAGCAATAACGTGAACCGTTCCAATGTGATTTTCTACCGCTTTACGTTTACTAATAAGCACTTCACAGTAGTTTGGTTTAATGTCTGAGATAAGTGGCGAAACGGTAGAAAAATAAGGTGCCCTGCGCGCTGAGTACCAGCTAAATAGCTTCTTGCCAAAGGGCAGCTTCATAAATTTGTTATATGTATTTAGTACGTAATTCTTTGACATAGTTGTTCACGCTGATTTTATAAAAAGTGCGAACGCAGGAGAGCGGTGTTGATACACCGTCTCTTGCGCAATCTGGTTAGACCAGTAAGTGTAGCGTTAACATAATCGTTACGTTTAAAGGTTGCAAACGAATCTGTATTTTTTCAGTTAAATAATACCTAATGACTTCTGCAAAGCTTCGGTTTGCAACTCGTAGCGTTTCCAGCGACCTATTGAGCGAGTATTTATTGGTTCTCTTACCTGAACCTTACTTGCTGTTGATACGGGAAGCTTGTTGTTTTCGACCTGTAGGCACTGCTCTTCCCAAGGCAAGTTACAGAATGCCAATAGCTCTTTTACTTCGGTATCCGGATGCTGAGCAAGTTGCTCGTATGATTGCAGCCGAATTGCATGTGGATAAGTGTCAGCAAATTTTCTCACCCACTGTTCGAAGCTTTGATAAAGCTGTCCAATCGCATCGATGTCGTAGGCGTAAGCGTAGTAAGGGCTGTGGATAGAAAACAACTGTCTGAAGTTACCTACGCAGGTATCCATTGGGTTACGCAGCAAACAAACAATTTTTGCATTAGGTAGTGCCTGTCGAATTAGGTCGATATAGAAAAAATTGAATGGCAGTTTGTCGACTAAGTGCTTTGCATCTTGTCGCAAGAAAGCCGTACGCTGAAGATAAAGCTCTCCAACTTTGGCTAAGTCACTTTTATACGCACTTTCAATGGTAGGCGTATCAAGCACCAGTTGGCTGCTAGTTTGGGTTACCTGCTTAACGGCAACGCCAAAGTCTTGTAGCTCTCCTCCAGAGGCAACTAACGAATGATGACTTAAAATACGCTCAACCAGTGTTGTGCCGCTGCGCGGCATGCCCACTACAAAAATGGGGGCGTCGCTTTGAGAAACATTAGTGGAAAAAGCGTCCGAGCTAACCTGTGATTGCAAATTGGCATGAAGAGTATTAAATATTGCCTGATAATCTTTGAGCGCATTTTCGCTACGTGCCTTCTGGGGCGCTTTCGCGTGTTGCAGGGATTCAAAAGCACCGGTGTAGTCACCTAGTGCTTCATACTCTTTTGCGAGAGCATGCCCTATGTGAAGTCGTGCATCGGGGTTTGCCTTTACTTTTTCAACTAAGGGCTCAAGTCGCGCTAAATGATTATTTTCACGCGAAATGCCGCCGAGATCAGACAGGGCAAAATGCGCCTGAAAGAAATTAGGCTCGCTATCGATGGCTTGTTCAAAATGCTTTCTGGCTAGCTCAAATTTTCCCGCAAACTTGCAGCTGACTGCATAGTTATAGTGGTATTGCGGATTTGATGGCGCCAAAGCAAGGGCCTTTTCAAAATAGGCGATAGCATCCTCATGTAGGCCTACTCTCGATAATGAAACGCCAACCGTATCTAAGTCGAGAGCACGGGTAAGGCTCTTTACTGGCGAACGAGCCACACAGTCTAGCGCTTGCTGCATATCGCCTTTTAACGCAAAGCACTTGGCTAGATAGGCAAAGGTAATAGGACGGTTTTCGATCTCGTTAGACTTCGTTAACAAGGCGATTGCCTTTTCTATCTGTCCGATTTCAATATGAATAATGCCAAGTAAAAAATAGGCGTGAGCGTGCGGTCCGAATTGTTGAATCACTTCTACACAACAGCGGTGCGCTTGCTGATAATCACGTTGTGATAAAAACCTTACGGCGTCGTCTAAGCGAGTGTGACTTGTATTCATTTTTAGCTTTTTTTAAAACCGTTTTAATACGAAAAAGGCGCTTACACGTTAAGCGTAAGCGCCTTTTTATTGTATCGTATATCGATAACTATACTACATGCCGAATTGATACTTAAACATCAATCCCACAGTACGCGGTGTTAGCACATAATGGCCATAGTTTCGCTGCAACTCGATGCCATTTGGCTCTAGGGTGTCGTTAAACTGACCTAAACCAATATCGCCTACGTTACGACGAGTTGAAGTAAACGCATACTTATCGAATAAGTTATCGATGTATAGGGTTACCGACCAATCTTCATCTGAAATTGTCGCGTTCAAATTACTTACTGCATAGCCAGGTAGCGCTTCACCATCTTGACGAAGACCAACCGTGGTATACACATCGCTTTGCGCAGTGATACCGTAGTTCACATTCAACATTTTATCGTCAAATACTTCTTGGCTGTATGTGATACCGAATGAGAACTGATGCTCTGCAGTTCCCGGTAAACGGTCACCATCTTTACCATCGTAAAAGTCTTGAAGCTCAGTGCCTTGCTCATCGAACACACCAAATAAGAATGGTGCGTCTGCAGTTAACTCTGCCTGTGTGTAGGCATACGTTGCATAAGTCGTGATATTGTCGCCAATAATGCCGCGAACCGAGAATTCGGCCCCCTTCGACTCCGCACCTTCAGCATTAACGATAATCGGCTGCTGGCCATTAATGGTAGCACCTGATACCTGAGGGTCTTGCCAGTCAACATAGAATAGCGCCGTATTAAGCTGAAGTTTGTTTCTAAAGAAACTGGTTTTAACGCCTAACTCGTAGTTAGTGGTGGTGTCAGCCTCAAAGAGCTGTTCTTCGGGAGTAGCGCAAACAATTTGGTTATTCAGATCATCGACGTTATCTGGGCAAGCTCCAACGCTATTCGCGCCACCAATTCTGAAGCCTTCACTGATGGTCAAATAACCCATTGTGCTGTTCGTAAACTGATAGCTAGTGTTAAATTTGAATAACGTGCCGCTATCGTCAGCTTCTGTCTCACCATAATCTAGTACGATAGAATCAGACGCTCTGCCTTCAAATACAGAGTTATACAGCGGTAAATCTACAGCCGAACGCGAATAGACATCATATTGGTACGCGCGCAAACCTAAGGTAACGTCCCAGTCGCTTGTTAGTTCGTAAGTAAGTTCTCCGAATAATGCTTTTTCAGTAACCTCGCTTTCGTCAACTGAGAAGTATTCAAGTGCATCTGGACGATAGTTACCGTCTACACCCCACACGTCAATGGCATAAACATCGAAGTTAGGTGTAAATTCTTTACTGCTGCCTTCACTGTCTAAGTCGTAATAAAAGCCGCCAATGATCCATGATAAAGGCCCACTGGTTTGAGAAACTAAGCGCAGTTCTTGCGTGAACACTTCCCGTTCTTCCACTTCTTCCGTGTAAGCCGAGAATGCTGGAAATTCTTCATAGCTGTAGTCTAAACGAATTAAAAGATCAGTTTGGTCACGTTGGCCGTTCGCGTCAAAGTTAGATAGACCGGTTGCAGATACTAATTCTGCAAAGCCCAGGTCAGCACTTACTTCTAAGCTTAATAGCTCGTCTTCTTTTTCACGCGGCTCTTCGTAGCGATAGGCTGACTCGTACTTGCCGATAACATCGCTTAAAGGATTTTCGTCCGAAAGCGCGTCGTAATGTGTGATAGAGCGACCTTCAACGTCCTGCTTTTGGTAAAAGTAAGTCAATGTGCTGTCAAACCAGTCGTTCGGCGCCCAGCGTACTGCAATACGGCCTGTTAGCGTATCTTCACCGTTAGCATCTTCAACACGACGTAGGTTGCTATTCACCTCTTCTTGATTAGACCAGTCTGGGTCTGGCAGTGACACACCGCCCTCTTTTACCACATAGTTGTAGTCAAGGAAGCCTGGGTTATTGAAATAGTTCAATGACGCGCGTACCGCTAATTCACCATCAATAATAGGTGCGTTGAAGACAATACTGCTTTCTCCGCCTAGTGAGTCGCTCTCGCTAATACTGAACACGTCACCCGTTACTTCCCCAGACATAAACTCTAAATCGACTTTCTTTGGAAGGTAACGAATAGCACCGCCTAAAGTTCCAGCCCCGTAAAGCGTACCCTGTGGGCCAATAAGAACTTCAACGCGATCTACGTCAACAAGACGCATATTCAGGAAAAGAGGGATATCACCAAAATAAGTGGCTACCGTGCCCCCATTTGAACCTGGGCCTGATGAATTAGTATTCAAACCACGTACGATAATTGGAGAGTCGTTTCGTCCACCTTGATCTGTCACCGTAAGACCAGGTACCCAACGCGCTACTCCGTCAAGATCTTCAATATTCTGTTGGTCTAAAACGTCAGAGGTTAGCGCTGAGATATTAATAGGCACTTCTTGTAGGGTGCCGCTTCTGCGCGTTGCGGTTACTTCTACTTTTTCAATTTGTTTTTCGTCTACTGTAACCGCTTGGGCATATACGCTTGGGCTTGAGCAAGCGGCTAACACGGCGCCTGCTACAGCGGAAATATGGAAAGGAGCACTCTTACTATGCATGTTCTCTCTCTTAAAATGGGCATTACTAAAAATCACTAGCCCGTTCCATAGGAAAAACAGAGTCCTTCTGATTAAGCGTTTCTAGCGTGAATTAGGTAAATATGCGTACCGGCTCGTTCTAGGTAGCTTCTTATTATTTTTGTTTGCTATCCACTAAAAGGGCCTAGAGCCTAAGACTCAGCAGAATACGTGCCGGAATTTGCGCGCATTCTAATATAAAAAACGCCAAAAGCCAGAGCAAAACAGGATATTTATTCATTTAAAGTGCAAATAATCCCACAGCACGTTACACATTGGGGCGGTCGCACTTTATGAGAACTTATGAAATAAATACTTTTAACTTAAATATCATAACGTTATGCATATATACATATAACCATATCAAAGCCGCACGACTTTGGTGCGTAGGAAATCGAATTTATACCCAGAATCAGTGCAGGGTATTGTGGAAAAGGAAAGCTTAGAGATTTGTCGTCATTTATTTATTCGTCGATTAATATAATCATTAAAGCGACTATTATCCCTACACTTAACTGTTCCTTGTACAGCGATAGAGTCTGACAGAGAAGGAAAGTCACGATCCTCAATCGTTACCCCCTTATTTTTACTTAGAAGGCTGAATACTTTTCCTTTTACCGTATTGCAGTCCACTACAATTTCAATGCTTTCACGAAGCTCTTCGTCTTCAGTATTGTAGCGTTTAGAAAGTTTGGTATTTTTTACTGCGTTTGAACGAGTTGTGTTGGAAGACGATTGATCGGCGATGTCCTGCAAACGCTGTCCGTTCAAGCGATTGATATAATCTTGTGTCGCTTCCCTAATACTCAGCCTGACATCTTTTTTTTCTGTATTAAGTTGTGCTGAAGGTTCTTTTACCAAAGGTGTTTGTGGTTCTTCAGATTCACTTGTCTCATTGGAAGCACTCGCAGCGATCTCATCCTGCTTTACGTCATCAATGTCAACGCTATGTGCTATACCGGAATTTGTCTCAAACGCTAATTTTGGCTTGCTTTGAGCCTTTCGCAGTGCAGCCGTAGGTTGTACTAATACTGCTTTTATCAAAAGTGGGTTGAAATGTGGCTGACTGACAGGTTTTTTATCTGTGGTGAATGCGAACACAAGTAACAATCCCCCATTGATACCAAGTGAAAGTAGGAGTGCACGAAAAGTAGTGGCGCTTGGCAGGCTTATTTGAGTAAAACAGCGCCTCTTAAATTCATATCTATCAATCCTTGGCTCTATCATTAATGCATCCGTCCATATAAGCACGTAGCAATTGAGCATTAAACAAACAGAAAGTTCAGATAACTGTAACGTAGAAATTAACGTTGATTATCAAATATAAAAAATAAGGTATGAAAATTTGGAGCGGGAAACAGATTTGCCAACTGGCCGACACTCGGTCGCGGGCCCTTTAAGGGGTCGCATCAATACATCTGCTAATGTTTAGATTTTCGTGATGTTTGAAAATTTGGAGCGGGAAACGAGATTCGAACTCGCGACCCCGACCTTGGCAAGGTCGTGCTCTACCAACTGAGCTATTCCCGCATAGAGTCGATGCTGTGCATCTTATAGGCAATCTAGAGACCTAGATTAAAATTTGGAGCGGGAAACGAGATTCGAACTCGCGACCCCGACCTTGGCAAGGTCGTGCTCTACCAACTGAGCTATTCCCGCAACAAAAGAGGTACTTCGTTTGAAGTGGTGCGCATTTTACAAAAATTTTGGGGTAACGCAACCTTTAATTCTACTTTTTTTGCACCTCAATGTTTGAATGCCTAAATCGTAAACACTTTCTCACGATAATAGCGCATTTCTTCAATAGACTCGCGAATATCATCAAGCGCTAGGTGTACGCCTTTCTTTTCGAAACCGTCTAAAATTTCAGGCTTCCAGCGGCGCGTTAGTTCTTTTATTGTACTTACATCAATATTTCTATAATGGAAGTAAGCTTCAAGCTCGGGCATGTACTTAACCATGAAGCGTCTGTCTTGCCCTATGGTGTTTCCACATAGCGGTGACTTGCCTGCATCTACCCATTGCTCTAAAAAGGCAATAGTTTGCGCTGATGCTTCTTCAACGCTTATTTTACTTTCTCGGCAACGTGCAGTTAATCCACTTTCACCGTGAACTCGTGTACACCACTCGTCCATATTGTTTAACACGTCATCACTTTGATGTACCGCTATTACAGGGCCTTCCGCCAATATATTCAGCTGTGCGTCGGTAACAATGGTCGCGATTTCCATTACTACACAGGTTTCAGGATCTAACCCTGTCATTTCCATGTCTATCCAAACAAGGTTACTGTCGTGTTTACTCATTACTTTCCTCTTTGCGCTACAGACATGGCAACCATGCCCTACAAACGGTATTATTGACATAGTATACGTGAAACTAGAAAAGAATCGTGGCGAAAAAACCAAAACTTACACAACGACAGAAACGACAAGTTGCAGCAAATAGAAGCAAGCGCTTGCGTGAAAAGCACGCGTCAAAGGGCGCGGCGAACCTTGATGAAAGCACGCTAGAAAGCGGTACTGTGATTGGTCGCTTTGGTAAACACGCCGACGTTGAAGACGCAAACGGCGCAGTATCTCGCTGCCACATTCGCCGCACGGTAGACTCTGTAGTGTGTGGTGACAAGGTGTTTTTCAGTAAAGGGGATGACGCTGAGTCAGGTGTAAGTGGGGTTATTGAAATTGTAAAAGACAGGCACTCTGTCCTGACTCGCCCAGATTATTACGACGGTATTAAGCCCATCGCCGCGAATATTGACCGCATTATTGTGGTTAGCGCTATATTACCTACCCTTTCGCTAAATATTATCGACCGTTACCTCGTTGCCTGTGAAGACATTGGTATTACGCCGCTGATTGTCCTTAATAAAGTAGAATTGCTCAGTGAAGAGGAACGCACAACCGTTACAGAGCAACTTAAGACGTACGAAAACTTAGGCTACGAAGTGCTTTTCACCAGTTGCAAAACCGGTGAAGGCATTAGCAAACTCAATGAATACCTTAACGATAACATCAGCGTTTTCGTAGGGCAGTCCGGCGTAGGTAAATCGAGCCTTATAAACCAAGTTCTGCCAGACGCCGATGAATTAACCGGCGATATTTCAGATAACTCGGGACTAGGTCAACATACAACGACGGCGGCCAAATTGCTTCACTTGCCAGCCGGCGGTGATTTGATTGATTCCCCAGGAGTACGTGAATTTGGCTTGTGGCACATTCCTACCGAACGTATTACATGGGGCTTTATTGAGTTCAGAGATTATTTGGGCGGCTGCAAATTCAGAGACTGCAAGCACTTAAATGATCCGGGGTGCTTACTAAGAGAAGCTGTAGAAGAAGGAAAAATTAGCGCAGAACGCTTCGACAGCTACCATAGAATTTTAACCACCATGGAAGAGCAGCGCCCTAGTCACAGCCAGCCTCCCGGGGCATAACAACTGCCACTAGGTTTCAACCTCACTGGAGCGCTAAACTCGTTGGAGCGACCGAAGAAGTACACGCACTGCTTACGTGTAATAGCTGTCTCTTAGTCGGCGATTTATTCTTTTGGTGTGAACCACGTGCTTATGCTTTTGTGTAAGCACTCATAACCCTAAAGTTGCTCTTAATACCACGACTTACGATACAATAACGCTATCTATGCAATGCGTTATTGCTTGCATAAAAGAAACGGAGATATTTTGTGTTAGATTGGCTTAAAGTTAATTTACAATACGTTACACCAAAGCACCTGCTTTCACGCCTTGTAGGCAAACTTGCAGAAGCAGAAATGGGTAGTGTTACGACATTTTTCATCAAGGCGTTTATTAAGCAATACAACGTTGATATGTCAGAAGCGCTGCATGAGGAACCAGAGCATTATAGAAGCTTTAATAAGTTCTTCACCCGCCCGCTTAAACCTGAAGCCCGCACCATTGACGAAAACGATGACGTACTTATCCATGCTGTTGACGGTACGGTAAGTCAGTTTGGCGATATCCATAGCGACAGTATTTTTCAGGCGAAAGGCCATGACTTTAGCCTAACTACATTATTAGGTGGCAAGCCTGATGTAGCTGCGCCATTTAAAAATGGTAAGTTTGCTACCATTTACCTTGCCCCTCGTGATTATCACAGAATTCACATGCCTGTTGAGGGCACGCTTACTGATATGTTGTATGTGCCGGGCGAACTTTTTTCGGTAAATCCTCTTACAGCACAAAATATTCCAGGTCTGTTTGCACGAAATGAACGCGTTGTCGCGCTGTTCGACACGCCTGTAGGCAAAATGGCGATGGTGCTCGTGGGCGCTACCATAGTGGCAAGTATTGAGACAGTTTGGGCTGGCACGGTTACGCCACCTGCGGGTAAAAATGTTCAGCACTGGTCATATGAAAAAGACAGTGAAGCAGCAGTTTTCCTTGAAAAAGGTGCTGAGCTAGGCCGCTTTAAGCTAGGTTCGACCATTGTGGTGTGTTTCGAAAAAGACATGATTGATTTTGAAGACCTCGCCCCTGGTATGGTTACACGCCTTGGTGAGCCTATGGCGCTTAAATCAACCGCACAGGCTACGGCTAAAGATACGCACGTTAGCGATGAAACAGCCAGTGACGAAAAGAACGAGGCTTCGTCAGAGGGCGCTGACAGCTAATTTATGGATGCTGTTAAAAAAAGCCTGATCTCACTTCATTTCACGGTAATTTTACTTGGTGGTACAGCCCTTTTCTCTCGGCTCGTACCACTTAGCGCCAGTGATATCACTCTTGTTCGTTCAGTATTTGCCTGCATAGCGTTGTTTGCCTTTTTGAAATTGGCGAAGAACAAAATAAAGCTGAATTCAAAAAAAGACTACGGCGTTGCCCTTGGTTTAGGCGTGCTTATGGCACTGCACTGGGTCACCTATTTTGCCGCCATGCAATATGCTGGGGTGTCTGTTGGCATGATTGCCCTTTTTACCTTTCCTGTAATCACGGTACTTATCGAGCCTTTCTTTGAGCGGGTAAGGCTGGTCTGGCAGGATATCGTATCTACCGTTACGGTGGTCGTTGGCGTTTATTTAATAGTGCCAGAGACATCACTGGAAAATGACATTACCCTTGGCGTTCTTATCGGTATTGCTTCCGCCATCTTGTATTCGTTTAGAAACCTTATTCATCGTAAGCACTTTAAGCACTACAGCGGTGCGCAAGCCATGGCGTGGCAGACCTTGGTTATCAGCATTCTAATGTTGCCGGTAGGCAGTGCAGCAATAACCTCAGCGTCTGCCAGTTCTTGGCTAATGCTATTGCTTTTAGGTACCGTATTTACTGCGCTTCCTCATGCACTTATTGCTGCGAGCCTACGTCACCTTAGGGCAAAAACGTTTTCGCTCATAGCCTGCATGCAGCCTCTTTATGGCGTTTTCCTTGCTATTATTCTGCTTAACGAAAAACCTGGTTTAAGTGCGTTGTTAGGTGGAATTCTTATTACGTCAGCATCAGTTTATGAAACACTCAACACGCATAAGTTGCATAATGCAAAAGATGATTAAGCCGTGTTGTGATCTTTAAGGAAGAAATGTCTATGCTCATTTTTGCTCACCGAGGTGCCAGTAAAGCCGCCCCAGAAAACACAGTAAAGGCATTTAAACTGGCTTTCGAACAACGTGCCGATGGCATTGAGTTTGATACCTATCAGCACGAAAGCGGCATTATTGTTTTTCACGATAGAACACTTACGCGCAGAGCACGGGAATCCGGCTATTTACTTGACGTACCGTGGCAATCCCTTACAGAAATGGACATTGGGGATGGAGAGCGCATACCGACCCTGACCGAAACACTGAATTGTGTTCCAAAAGACAAGTGGTGCAATATTGAGATAAAACACTTACGCGACGTAGACAGCTGGGTTAAAGACGTTAAAGCGGCGGTACTGCAAAGCGGTATTAATGCTGACAAGCTACTTATCTCTTCATTTAACCATCACTGGCTTCAAGCTATTGCGCTTAAGTGGCCCGAAGTGAAGATCGGCGCCTTATCTGCAAGCTACGAGCTTGACTGTACGGCAAGCGCCCGGGCTCTGAACGCTTATTCCGTAAACATTGCTTTAGACGCCGTTGATAAGCAGTTTGTGCAAACGGCACAGCAAGACGGATTTGACGTATTCGTTTATACCGTAGATGAGCCGAGAGACATGCTTATGCTTAAAGAGTGGGGAGTGACGGGAATATTCACTAACGTGCCCGATGTAGCGCTTAGTGTGTTGTCGCATTAAACCCTACTTTTTCAGTGCGAAAAGTCTGTAGAGCGCGTATCTGATACAGACTCACACTATAAAAAAAACGAGCCATTGGCTCGTTTTTTTTGGAATGCTTTACTTGAATTGCAGCTTAGTTGACTACTTAAATTCAGTTGAAAGGTGGTCTGAAAACACCGTATTCTTGCAGCACTTACATTGTCTACACAATCGCATATTCACCCAGTGGCCGGCTACAATTAGCGCTGCACCTATCGCGATGGTAAAGGGTTCGTAGTGATGCCCAAAAATATCTTTGTGCCAATAAATAGCGCCACCCGTAAACAGCAATGCAAGCGGGTAGTATTTGCCATGATAGCGAATTGCACCGCTAACCAAGGCAACTGCACCTACAATTAACGAAAAGGTTAATATCGTTCTCTCAAACCACACTTGTGCAAAAAAGCTAGAACCGATCAGCGGCAGCAGAGGCACCAAAACAGGTAGCGCGAGGCAATGCAACGCACACAAGCTCGACACCCAGATGCCAAGTTTGTCTAGTTTTGTTGGATTCTCGTCAATTGGAGTCATTACCCTAATTACCACCGTGAAAAAATGAGTTCGCGAACTATTCGCCAGAGACGTTATATTATAACAGACTCACAGAAATGAGAAACGTTCCCACATTAAATTTTGATCTTAACGAGATGAAAATGAACTAACTACGTATAAAATGGGGCAAAAAAGCTATTCGTTTGGCGCTGTGCCTAAGCGCTCAGCAACGCCTTTTTCTGCGGAGCTGTGCATTAGCCCACTGCTGTGTAAAGCATTTTCTTCGGTCATGCTTACGCTATCCTTCACATCGGCGTTATTGAACGAAGCCGTTTGATCGCGCTCTTTACCAAACTGCTTGGCCACTTTCGGCGCATGTGAAAAATAGTCGGTTACTGAGGTAAGGGTTAAACCTTCTTTTTCAAGTGAGGGTATATGAGTTTTCAAGAAATCGACGGTTTCTGGGTGGGGATGACCAATCACCACAACGTGACCATTCTTTTTAGCAATACGTTTCATGTGGTTGAACTGCTTAAGTAAGAATGCAGGCTCAAGCTTATGGTCCAGAAACACCTGTCTGCTTGCGCTAGGCACACCTAACCGTTGCGCAATTTCTTCACCTTTTGTGAGTACCGTGGTTCGGCTATCCACAAAAAATAAGCCTTGCCGCTTCACCTCTTTTAAGAGCGCTTCCATTCCTTTTTGCTGCCCCGTGAACGCACTTCCCATATGATTATTCACACCAACCGCGTTCGGCACGCTCTTCATTGCCTTTCGCAAATTGTAAGTAATGGCACCTGCGAACATGTCAGTGGTTAACCCAAGGGGCCCCATGTTCTTTCCACTTTGCGCCTGCATAGGCATATGCAGCATAACGGCCCTGCCTTCTTGCTCAGCGCGGAGCGCAATTTCAGAAGCCAGCGGCGTTTGCGGAAGTATAGAAAAGGTAATTTCTTTAGGGAGAGAAAAAGCAGCGACATCGGACGGCCTGTATCCCAGGTCATCTAATATTATAATTATGTCTGACTTTGCTTTTACTTGAAGGCTAGTTAGCCCGCATAAAACAAAGATTATACAAGGCATTAGCAGACGCAAAAGCATCTAAGTCACATCCGTTTTTCATCATTATTATTAAGCGCACACTACACAATGCTGTGTTTTTTCTAGAATACCAACAACTGATTCAGTTTCAACTTAGTTTCTGAAAATCTAAAATTAACCTGCCTAGTCTAGCCAAGAGCTTGGATTTAGTGCCTTGCCTTTATGACGAATTTCAAAGTAAAGGTTAGGATATTCCTGACCACCACTTCGGCCCACAAGGGCTATGCGTTCACCTTGCCTGACATCATCGCCAGCTTGCTTGAGTAACGCTTGGTTGTGACCGTAAACACTCATATACCCTTCGCCATGATCGACAATAGCGACCAGACCAAATCCGCGCAACCAATCGGCGTACAACACTTTTCCAGGCGCAATGCTGTTTACAGGGTCGCCCTCGGCACCATCTATCACAATGCCTTTCCAAGACACTTGCCCTTGGCGGCGACTACCGAATAAGTTTCGTATTCTGCCTTTTACAGGCGCTGCCAGCTTACCTTTTAATTTGGCAAGTCCATCCATACTCACTTCGGCTTCACGGGCAGCCCGTTCTGCGGCAATCCGGGCCGCTTCAATAGCGTCTTTCAGCGCTTTTTCATCAGCTTGTAGCGACGCAATACGCTGGTTTTCAGAGGCTATGGTTTTGTTTATTTTCTTAAGCGTTGCTTTTCTATCATCCTGACGGGTTATAAGTACTGCTCGCTGACCTTCTTGCTCATCTTTCAAAGCGGCAAGTGACAAGGCTTTTTCGCTAAGCTCTGCGTTAACTTCTTCAAGCCTAGCAACATTTCCCCTAAAGCTCTCAATCTCTTTTTGGCGCGCTTTTGCCACGTATTGATAATAGGTGATGACACGCTCGAAGGTTCGCGCGTCGTCTTGGTAAAACAGCATTTTCGCGTAGTCGTAATGCCCCGCCATAAATGCACTTTTAAGCTGGCTCGATAAAAGTGACTGCTGTTTACGGATAGCCGTTTTAAGCCCTTCTTGTTCTTCTTCGAGCTTCGCTTGTTCTTGCTCAATGTTTTTGAGTAACTGTCGGGTGCTGGATAGTGCTTTCGCCACTTTAGCGATTTCGAGTTCAGAGGCCTTCAGCACATTTTCCAATTCCTGTGCACTGGCTCTATTGTTCTCTAATACTTGCTGTCGAGCGCGCAATTCGGCCTGTAACTCAGCTAATTTTTCTTTTTGACTATTCGCACCGCCTTCTTGTGCAATAGCACTACTTCCAATCGGCATAATTGCAAGGGCAACTATGCACCCAATGATTGAAAGAAATAATCGTACTGACATACGTGCGCCTAGAACCTTAACTTTTTCATTGATGACTTAATGTGTTTCATCGTTGCTGTTAACAACGTTTTCCAGTGTATCTGACGCTCCTCCATATGCCCAGTGCAATTTGTTCGTAATATCAATCATCTAAAGTATTTAGCGCAAACCCGCTATGACTGACATTCATCATACTGAAAGGTAAGCTGGTTTCTCGCCCATTTTTCTATATACTTTGCACTCTTTTCATGGTCTGTAGACAGGGTTAGAGGTAATGGATCAACTAATTGAATTTGCTAGCAACAACTTTATTCTTGCTGGTATTTGGGTTGCGCTGATTGCCATGTTGATATTTAGCTATATCAGTGCATGGACATCTTCAGTAAAAGAATTAAGCACGCACGAAGCAACGGTTTTGATGAATAAAGACGATGCGATAGTGCTAGATACGCGCCCTGCGAAAGAGTTTAAAGCTGGCCATATTTTGGGTGCCAGACAAATTAAACCTGAAGAGTTGCGTGAGAAAAACTTCAAGAAACTTGAAAACAGTAAAGACAAACCCATTATCGTAGTATGCGCTATGGGTAATCAGGCTCGTGGTACAGCAAATGCGATGCTTAAAGACGGCTTCGCGAATGTGAGTGTATTAAAAGGCGGAATGAACGCGTGGCAAAGTGCCAGCCTTCCCGTTTCTAAATAACAGGTAACCTTTATGAGCAAAGTAGAACTTTACACCAAGGGCCACTGTCCTTACTGCCACCGTGCAAAAGCATTGCTAACGCAAAAAGGTGTAGAATTTATTGAATACCCAATAGATGTTAAGCCTGAACTGCGCGACGAGATGATTGAACGCGCAAACGGCGGCTGGACTGTTCCGCAAATTTTCATTGACGATCAGCACGTTGGTGGCTGTGACGATATGATGGCTTTGGAAGCACAAAGCAAACTAAATCCAATGTTGGGTTTGGCGTAAAGCGTCAGCGCATACAGCAACGCACTACATTAAATTAAAACGACAATTAAATAGGAAATACCATGGCTGACGAAAATCAGACAAATAACGGCGAAGCAGCGGGCGCACAAGCGCAACAGAGTGCTCAGTTCAATATTCAGCGTATCTACACAAAAGACATTTCTTTTGAGTCTCCAAACGCGCCAGCTATTTTCACTAAAGAGTGGAAGCCTGAAATTAAACTAGACATCGACACTAGCACTAACAAGCTAGAAGAAAATGTATTTGAAGTTGTACTTTCAGTTACCGTTACGGCAACACTTGGTGAAGAAACAGCATTCCTTTGTGAAGTGCAACAAGCAGGTATCTTCGCTATTGGCGAAATGCCAGATCAAAACAAAGCGCACACGCTGGGCTCGTTCTGCCCGAACATGCTTTTCCCATATGCGCGTGAAACCATTTCTAACTTGGTTAACCGTGGAACATTCCCTCCACTTAACCTAGCGCCTGTAAACTTCGACGCTATCTTTGCCGCTTACGTGCAAAAACGTGCACAGCAAGCGCAGGGCGAAGCGCCAAAAATGGACGCCTAATTAGGTGAACATGAAAGGCGTGGACATGAAGTCGCATTCGGTTTCAAAGTCTGTTTCAGTATTAGGGGCGGGGTCTTACGGCACCGCCCTTGCTTTTTGTCTTGCCAGAAATGGCAACCCCACACTGCTTTGGGGCCGTGATGAAAAGCACATTGCCGAAATGGAAGCGAACCGAGAGAATGCTCGTTATCTTCCAGGCGCAACATTTCCAGATGCCCTAGTGGTAAATGCCAACTTAGAAGAAGTGGTAGCCGCCAGCCAAGATATTTTAGTGGTTGTACCTAGCCATGCATTTGCGGCTATGCTTCAAAGCTTAAAGCCATTGCTTAAACCGCATCAACGCATTATTTGGGCGACCAAAGGACTTGAGCCAAAAACGGGCCGTCTGCTTCGTGATGTGGCAGAGGAAATACTGGGTACCGACTATCCCCTAGCCGTGTTATCAGGCCCTACTTTTGCTAAAGAAATGGTAGCAGGCTTACCTACTGCAATTTCGCTGTCTTCCACTGACGATACGCTGAGTGACGAATTTGCAGCAAAGCTGCATTGCGCAAAGTCGTTCAGAGTATACAAAAACTCAGACTTTACTGGCGTTCAGCTTGGTGGTGCGGTTAAAAACGTTATCGCTATAGGCGCGGGCTTAGCCGATGGCCTTGGCTTTGGTGCAAACGCGCGAACGGCGCTGATCACCCGAGGTTTAGCAGAGCTTACCCGTTTGGGCGTGAAGTTAGGAGCCAACCCAGAGACCTTCATGGGCATGGCAGGCCTTGGCGATTTAGTTTTGACTTGCACCGACAATCAATCGCGCAATCGTCGCTTTGGGCTGGCTTTGGGTCAAGGCAAGAGTGTCGATGTTGCTATTGACGAAATCGGACAAGTGGTTGAGGGATATCGCAACACTGAAGAAGTGCACATTTTATCTAAGAAAGTAGGCGTAGAAATGCCTATTTGTGAACAAATTTATGCTGTGCTTTATCACGGAAAATCCCCTAAAGAGGCGGCCTTAGCTCTGCTTGGTCGAGACCTCAAAAAAGAAGCCTAGTGAATACTTGATGGTTTTTGCTTAGTAGCAAAAACCATCAGCCTCTTAACGCCCCACTATTCCTATCTTTTCCAGCTTATCAACCTGAACTTAGCGGCCTTCTCTTACCACGATCACTTTAGTGTTGTCGTGATATCTAGCGTGACTGCGCTTGTGGTGTTTCACTTTTTTCAACTTTTTGTAGGGTGAATCGACAACCAAATAGCGATTCCCATGCTTGCGATAGTAATGATTATTAGCAACGTAATAACGATGATTGTCGATAACCTCTACCCTATGCGCACCTGGCAAGACGTTAACGTACAGGCCAATTTCAGGAACGCTTATGGCTACGTCAATAATCGGACGAGCAGGTTGCGTAATAATAGTGACCCTTTCATTCGCCCCTCTATTCGAGTGAGAATGATGACCTGAATGGGCGCTTGCTTGCCCCGCAATCATTAAGCAAACGCCGGTGATAATACTCAGTGTGATACGTTTCATAATGCTTCTCCTAACTCATTCGTGCATGTTCACAGGCTATATTAATGAGTGAAGCTGAACGAAACCTGACTCAGACAGGCTTTATACCAATCCTTACAAAACGCACAAAAAAGCCCTGTTCACAGGGCTTTCGTATTGCTGCTTGAGAAAATCTAAAAAGCTATGACGAAGTGATGTCGGCGCCTGCGCTTTCTCTGTAGGTGGCAATGACAGAAGAGAGTACGGCTTGATAGCTACTGATTACAGATTGCCTAGCCGAGAAAAAGCTACGTTGAGCATTAAGCAAATTCAGAAAGTCAGTGTCACCGGCTTTGTAGCGAATATCCGCAAGACGATAAAGCTGCTGATTGTTCTCGAGCGAGGCTAACGCGTAGCGGTAGTTTTGTTGATTGAATACCAAGTTAGTTTGGCTATTTAACAACGCTTCTATCGCGCTAAGCACCGTCTGCTGATACTGTAAAATCGCCAAATCAACATCCGTTTTTGCCGCCTTCTCTGCAGCTTCTAACCGTCCCCCGTCGAACAGGGTTGCTGCTGAGCTTACTGCTGCGCCTAAGGTCCACCCTTGCGCTAAATCTAAAAGATCACTCACACCAATATCTGCACTTAAGCTCATGCCTGGAAGACCTGCCACTGATGCTTCGTAAAACGCTAAATCAGCCTGCTTAAATTGCGCTATAGCTAACTGAACATCTGGACGCTGCTTCAATACCTCAGCGCTTAATACAGGTGCCACTTCGGGCAGTGAAAAATCGGTTAGCGAAAGGGAAAGCAGCGCTTTTTGTTCAGGCGTATTAAATTGCATAGATTCATTACCTAACAATACCGCTAATGCCCGCTCATTAAGCGTTAAACTATTGCTCAGTCGCAGCACCTCCGACTGAGCACTGATCAAGGTATTGCGCTGCTGGGAAACCTCAATACCTGAGGTATCCCCCTCTTCAAAGCGAATTTGAACTAGGTTTAGCAGCGCTTCGCTAATCTCTACGTTTTGCATCGCAATAGACAGCCGCGACTGCAGTGAAATCTGCTCAAGCAGGGTATTTATAAACAACGCCTGAGTGTCTAACAGCGCATCGGTAAACTGATACTGTGCAGTTTCAATACCTAACTGACGGCTGCGCTGCTGCGCGTCGCGTGTGCCCCATATATCCGCGTCATAACTCAACCCCAGTCCACCTGAGGTAGAGTGGCTTGAACGGCCACTATCTAGGTCTCTTCCACTGCGTCCAGATGTCCTCGCCGTTATAGTCGGAACGTCACCTGCGTTAACTTGTGCTAACAGAAATTGCGCTCGTTTCACCCTCTGCTCGGCTTGATTAAGGGTTAAATTTTGGCTTTCAAGCGTCTTCATTACGGGCGCAAGTTCAGCCACCTCGAACACCTTCCACCATGATGTTGTTATTTGACTAGTCGCGTCCACAGACTTCGCTTTTTGTAGCGCCTGCGTGTCAGTTTCGGGCAACGTTGTAGAAGGTGAATAAGCGCAGCTTGCGGTCAGCACGATACAAGAGAACGCGCACAGTAATGAACGAGCGGCAAGAGACACAGAAAAACGAAAAGAATGCATGGCGTTACTCCTCTGCCAACGCGTCAATAGGATTAAGCTTTGATGCTTTTTGAGCAGGGGCATAACCAAAAATGAGCCCTACAGCGAGAGATGTGACAAAAGCCAAAACGGGCGGCATTAGCGTGTAGGCGACAGGCACACTGAATGAAGCAACGATAAGGACAACAAAATAGCCCAGAAGAATGCCGAATATACCACCCAAGATACACACTACCCATGCCTCGATATTGAACTGGCGCAAGATATCGCGAGGTTTTGCGCCTGTGGCGATGCGTAGTCCAATCTCCCTCTTACGCTCAGATACGTTGACCAGCATGATATTCATTACACCGATACCGCCAACAAACAAAGATATGGCAGCAACAGACGCCAAGAGCCAAGTTAACGTGTCTTGCGTTTCCGTGACCGCCTCTACCAGTGACTCTGTGGTACGCACCATCACGTCTTCTTGTCCGTGACGTTCTACCAACAGTGCCAGCACATCGTCTTTTACCTGAGTGGCTACTTCGGTACTTTCTGCCTTTATGGTAATGCTGCTTAAGTAATCCCGACCAAATACCTTCAAACGACCAGTTGTAACCGGAATGAGCACTTCGTCATCCATATCGTTACCACCTGCACTGGCGCCCTTAGAATGAAGTACACCTACGACCTGATAAAAGGCATTTTGCATCAAGATGTACTCGCCTACTGCCCGATATTTATCTTCAAACAGGGTCTCAGCTACCGTATCTCCAATTACCACCACAGGCGCATAATTTGTTACGTCTTCATCACTGAAAAACACGCCCTGCGCCATTTCCCAGTCTTTGGCATGAAAGTAGTCAGGCGTCGTGCCTGTAATACGTCCTGAAAAATCATTTTCGCTGTATCGGATGGTTGCCCTTGCACTTCTTTCCGGCGCGACATAAGCCACACCCGGAACACTTTTCAATGCAGTGGCATCAGCTAATGTCAGCGATGCAATATCACCGGATGAGCGCATGTTTCGCCCACCCGGCCTAATCGAAATCAGGTTCGTGCCAATGGTTTCAATGCGCTCTAGTACCTGCTGTTTACCTCCCTCACCGATGGCCATCATGGTCACCACTGCCGCTACACCAATAATAATCCCCAAGAGTGTGAGCAAGGTTCTAAACCAATTCATTCTAAGGGCAGTGAACGCCATAGATAGGGCTGAAAAAAGTGAGATACTTGGAAAAGGTTTAATTGCCGGCTCTGAATTGCGCTCTTGAGCATGTGCGTGCTGCACTGAAGCCGCATTCTTCTCAACTGATTCACCTTGGCTACGTGGAGCGCTTTTGGTATCAGTTACAATTTTCCCATCGAGCAAGTGTATTTGCCTGTCGGCATGTTCAGCGACCGCACTATCGTGGGTGATAAGAATAATAGTCACCCCTTCTGCGTGAAGCTCTCGAAGCAATGCCAGTAACTGCTCTCCGCTGGCCGAGTCAAGCGCCCCGGTGGGTTCGTCGGCTAGTATTACTTCTGCACCATTAATTAAGGCTCGCGCTACCGAGACACGCTGTTGTTGGCCACCTGAAAGCTCTCCGGGTTTGTGCTCTTTTCTGCTTGAAAGGCCAAGTTTATCAAGCAGCTGTTGCGCTTTTTGAGTGCGATCTTCGCTAGACGTACCGCTGTATATTGCTGGCAGTGCCACGTTTTCAGTCGCATTTAGCGACGACAGTAGCTGATAGCGTTGGAAAACAAACCCGAACGTTTTCAAGCGAAGAGCTGAAAGCTGGTCTGGGTTTAACGAAGACACTGACTGCCCGTGAATACGGTACTCCCCTTCTGAAGGGGTGTCTAAACACCCTAGGATATTCATCAAGGTCGACTTACCCGACCCCGACTGCCCCATTATGGCGACAAATTCCCCCTTATCGATTGATAACGAAACGTTATCCAATGCGGTGACTTCAAACCCTTCTGTTTTGTAGCGACGTGATACGCCATTAAGCTGTATTAACGACATATTAGAATCCGTCACGGCGGCGCGGTGGGCCTGATGGCGGCTGCCCACCCGGAACTCTGCGCATGCCCGCGGCCGGCATTGCGGTGCCGTCTGCTAGACCCACAACCACTTCATCACCTTCTGATAGGCCTTCTATAATTTGAATATGGGTTCTATTTTTTATGCCTACTTTTACTGGCGTGCGAACCACCTCATCGCCCTGTTTAAGCATCACGAATTGATTGCGAGCTCGTCCTTTTACTGCCGCTAACGGCACAGAAAGCGCGCCTTTCACCTGCTCTTGCACAAAGAACACTTGGGTAGTCATGGCGTCCATTAACGTGCGATCAGGATTCTCAACATCGATTAGCACTTGGTATAGCACCACGTCGTTGAGTACGGTGGGTGTAGGTAGCACTTGACGAACGGTAGAGTGGTAGAAGGTTTTGTTATCACCCAAGGTAGAGAAATAGACTGGCATGCCGCGCTTTATTTTCTGCACATCGGCTTCAGACACTTCTGCGCGTAGGGTCATTACTGATAAATCGGAAATTTGAAGCAACACGGGGGCGTTTTGATTAGCATTCAAGGTTTGCCCCTCACGCACCGGTAAGGTGGCTACAGTTCCGGATATTGGCGCGAATATCTTTGCAAACCCGAGCTTAGTAATATCCCCTTCCAGCGAGGCTTCGTCGGCTTTAATCTGTGCGATGCTCGCCGTGATCTTGGTATCGATAACTTTAAGGTTTGTATCGCTGCTTACGACTACATCTTGGCTGACTGCATTTTGCTTAAACAAATTTTGATTGCGTTGCGCTCTCACTTCGGCAAGTTCTCGCTCTGCCCGCAGCTGAGCCAGCTGTGCTTTTTTGCTGTCCAGCGCCGCTTGAGAGTTCTGTACTTGTGTTTCAAATACACGGGCATCGATCTCTACCAGCAAATCGCCTTCTTTAACAATATCCCCCTCTTCTACGTGAATATTGTCTACCTGACCTGAAACCTGCGCGCCTACCTCTACGTAGCGCTTGGGCTCAAGCTGACCTGTAGACACCAAATTTAATTCGATGTCTCGTATCTTTGCATCTTGAAAGAGATATTCGGTATTTGTCTGAGGTGAGTATAGCCATGCATAAACAGCATAAGCAGGCACAAACACAATAATTGCAATGAGCAGTACTTTAATGGGTAGAGGGAGTTTCAAAGCATTCGATCCATAAAAAAAACTGAATGCAATATAGCGAATGTAAAGATTCGCCACGAGAGACAATCTTTACATTTACGCTATCTTTACAGACATTTTTAAAGGCTGAATAAGCTTTTGATTTAAATGGTTAAAAGAGTTTTTAGCAAAACAGTAAGCGTTAAAGAAAGTACTAACGAGCACCCTCGTAACCAAACTGACGCCAGCTTTCATACACAAATACCGATACTGCATTAGACAAGTTCATACTACGACTGTCTGGCAACATAGGGATGCGAACACGCTGCTCTGGGGGAAGCGATTGAATATAGTCGTCTGGTAAACCTCGGGTTTCCGGTCCGAAAATTAACGCATCGCCTTTTTGATAAGACACATCGCTGTGAAATGCTTTGCCTTTCGTTGTGCAAGCGAATACCCGTTTTGGCTTAGCATCATTCAGGTAAGCGTCTAAATTGGCGTGGCGCTTTACGTGAGCAAACTCGTGATAATCTAAACCTGCGCGTCGAACGCGTTTATCGTCCCATTCAAAACCCAAGGGCTCGATTAAGTGCAACGTAAAGCCACTGTTTGCGCATAAGCGGATGATGTTTCCCGTATTTGGCGGGATCTCTGGCTGATAGAGTACGATATCGAGCATGCTTTTTTAAATTACCTTCACAGTTAACAACTCGTTTATTTTATACCGAAACGCCATTCTTCATCACCCTTGCACACACTTTTATTACATGTGAAATAGAAAGCGCTGCTCTTAAGTATGATTACCTAACTAAATGTTAGCTGCGGCTGCACTTATGTAGACGGGTCTTCTGTCAAAAAGTCGAGAATACGCGCCACAGAGCGCTCGCGAATGTCGTCAGACTCGGTGAATAGCTCATGGTAAGCGCGGGGCACTATTTCAAGTTTTGCATTTGGCATAAGCTGCGCCACGCGGCGCTGACGGTTATTATCAATAATCGCGTCATCGTCTGCACTTAATACAAGCGAGGGCGTTGTAATAGCGCGTGCGCTACTTTCAATTTTGTTCATAGCCTGATGTGCCGCGGCCAACCACTCTGTAGTCACGCCACCAAGCTGAATATCCTGCTCTTCGTCATACAGTTCACGAAATAGGGCATAGCGGGTTTTGCTGTGGGTGAGCTTATTAAGTGAAAAAGGAAACGCGATATACGGGGTTTGACCAAAAAAGTACCCCGCATCTTTCTTTTTCATCCTGTTTACCGCAAGGCCTGTGCGAATTAAGCCATTCGCCAACCAATTGGGCAGAGCCGGTTTAATGCCAAACATGGGTGAAGCTAAAACGGCTTTTGAAAACAAATTCGGAAGACGCAGCAGCGTGAGTGCACCAATGGCGCCCCCCATCGAATGGCATACCAGCTGTAACGGGCCTTGCTGCAGTGGCTTTACAATAGTTTCTACGAACATAACGAAGTCATCAACGTAGTCGTCAAAATCGGCAACATAACCATGCTGAGGGTCACGGGTCATCCTGTCTGACAAACCTTGGCCTCTGTGATCTAAGATGAATACGGCGAAACCATTTTGATAGAGATCGTAAATGAACTCTTTGTACTTTAAATAAGATTCGATTCGACCAGAGCATATTACAATGGTAGCTCGCGGCGATTCTGGGATACAGTGCGCAAAGCGTACCTTGATATTGTCTTTCCCAAGGAAGTGGCCCTGAGTAACACTGTTTTGCCAGAAGGGATTGATATACGTGGCAAAAGTGCTGGCTAAGTTATTTTCAGACGTGAACGTCCAGTTCATAAATACCCTATTACAGTCAAATTGCGCTCTTTGTTAGGCTACGGAGTGCTATCTACGTTCCCAATCATAACTTGGGAAATGACATAGTAACTCGTAGCCCACCGCGCTCAGCAGGTTCAGCGATTATGCGTCCATGATGCAACTCAACTGCCGCTTTTGCAATGGATAAGCCCAAGCCTACGCCTCCTGACTCGCGCTCTCTGGCAAGAGTTGCCCTGTAAAACGGTGAAAATATACGCTCACATTCCTCAATGGTTAACCCGTCGCCGTCATCTGTAATGTGAATACACCAATGCTGCGCATCTTCGCTAAACGTAATATGCGTGACGAGTTTGCTATGACGTATGGCATTGCGAAGAACATTCTCGACGGCGCGACAAAACATCATGCTGTCAATGACTACCGTCTTTTTGGGTATATCGTCAATTTCTAACTGCTTGTTTTTGTTTGCCACTTCAAAGTTAGCGTCGGTCAGCACATCGTTGAGCACTAAAGACAAAGCGTGTTTTTGCATGTTAGCTTCGCCAGCTTCAGCACGACTAAGAGTAAGTAATTGGCTTACCAGCGCTTCCATACGATCAGCCTCCCGCTCAACACGAGATAACGTGGCAGGGTCTACATTTTGCTGATGAGCAAGACCTAGCGCCATTTGCAGTCGCGCTAGGGGTGAACGAAGTTCGTGAGACACATCAGCCAATAATCGCTTCTGTGCGCCCCACATTGATTCGAGCTGTTCAGCCATTTTATTGAAATCGCGCGCCAACTGACCTAACTCATCCTGACGCTTGGCAGCCTTGCCCACCCGCGTTTGCCAGTCGCCGCTTGCTAAACGTTTTGCTGACCCCTGAATGTGCAAAATAGGGTTGGTCAGCGTTTTGGCGAATAGCCAGCTCAAAAGCGTGGTAGTAATAAGTGCAATCGCCAAAAACAGCAGAACCGGAGGAGTTTGCTTTTCGGGCATATCAAGCTTTACTGCAAAAAGCGCAAAGCGTGAATTGTCTCGCTCGAAGAAAACCGGGCCGAGAATTTTGAATGCGCCGCGCTTTACTGCAATCGGGGAGGTTTGATTTACCAAACGCAGTAAATCTTCTTTATCGTTGTCACGAAGCGGAGGGCCTCCACCTGAAATAAGGCGGTTGTCGCGAATATCTACCGCAACCAGTCGACCTCTCACGCCACGTGAATTGCGATCTAGCGTCTCATGTAACGGTAGGTCCTGAAAGCGCCCACGCTGCATCCGCTCAATGGCTTGATTTAAATCTTCTACTTCGCGAGGCTTTATTTGCACAACTTGAAGGTCTTCAAAAAAGAGGCGACTTCCCCAAATTGCCAAAAGCGATGTAACAATGAACGTTGCCCAAAACCACAGAAACAAGCGGCCCATGATGGCCCGCGTTGGGCTGATGCTGCGTAACAGTTTTACCATTAATGGCTTCCAACAATTAACATGTACCCTACTCCGCGGATGGTTTTGATTTTTTCATCTACGGCTACTGCACTGATTTTCTTTCGCAGGTTGCTAACATGCATATCAATGCTTCTGTCAAAAGCTTGCAGTGGCTTGCCGAGTATCTTTAAGCTTATTTCTTCTTTCGTTACCCGCTGAGCGGCATTTAGCATTAGTAAACGCAAAATTAAAAATTCAGTTGTGGTTAGCGTTAATTCCACATCGTCTACTTTAGCGAGCTGGCTACTTGGGCTTAAAAAGATGCCATTCACAAATAAATCTTGTTCAACCGCTCCTCCCGTTGAGGAAAGATTATGACGACGCACAATCGCTTTTATTCGTGCCACCAGCTCTCGATGGTTAAACGGTTTCGGTAAATAATCATCGGCGCCCATTTCCAGACCTAAAATGCGGTCGTAATCATCGCCTCTTGCTGTCAACATAAGTACAGGCGTGCTATGGCTGACACGAAGTTTTTTCAACACATCGAAGCCATCCATCTTTGGCATCATCACATCCAATAAAATAAGATCGTAATGTCGTCCAGACACAGCTTCAGATAACCCTTCTTCGCCGTCGTTACGCACTTGCACTTGATAACCCATACTCGACAGGTACGTGGAGAGCATTTCAGTTAGCTCAAGGTCATCATCAATAACAAGGATAGACTGCAAATGAAAATCTGAACTCATGGTATTAAACTCTTTAACGGTTGGAACTGCTGACCTTTGATTCATGAAAGTGCCTGTAATTTTTATAAACTTCAACCTGCGCTTGTGGTGAGTCTTGTCTAAATTAAACGAAAAACACTGACAAACGCATACTATATCTTTTCAGACCTTTACAATTACAAAACGGCATCACCTTTACAGAAGCTTTACAGTGTGTTGACTGCTTTTTGTATTTATCACGCTAGGATTAACGTGTCCGAACAAAAAGGAGACGACAATGAAAAAGTTATTAATTGCTAGTGCAACTGTAGCGGCGATTAGCTTAGGTGGACTTGCGTTGGCTCAGCCAGCAGGCCCTGGTATGCGTCACCACGAACCGGTTAAAGAAATTGTTAAACACCTTCGCGGTTTAAGCTTAAGTGACGCACAACGCGAAGAGATAAAAACACTCATAAGCGCATTTAAAGACGCTAACCCTCGACCTGAAAATCACGATAGTGAAAAGCCAAGTTTCGATTTTGAAACTGCTTCTGAGGCACAAATCAGCACCTTTATACAAACTCAGCTTGAAGAGCGTGAGTCGAAACACTTTGCGCTTGCGCAACTACGCCACAGTATTTTTAACGTGCTAAGTGAAGAGCAGCAAGCGAAAGTCTTGGCACGCGAAGAAAGTAGAGATCAAAAAAGAGCGGCGAGAGGCGATAAGCGACGCAACGCGTCTGACGAGCAAAAGTCACAATTTGCAAAACGTATGGATGATGAAGGCAAAGGCAAAAAATTCCGTGGTCACGGTAAAGGTGAAAGAGGCGACAGAGATCACCAGCGGGATGACACGCCGTTTAAAGGCATTGACCTGACCGATGAGCAGCTAACAAATATTGCTGAACTTCGTGAATCATTCAAGGATACATCCAAAGCGAATAGAGAAACGTTGCGAAGCTTCAAGGAAGCCCAGCGCGACCTGATTAGAAGCTCGTCTTTCTCACAAGACTCTTGGAATGCGCTTGTTGACCAGTACAAAGACGACCTTGTCAGTGCTGGTGTTGAAAAGGCCAAACAGCGCCAGGCCATGTTTGCAGTACTAACGCCTGAACAGCAAGCTGAGTTAAAAGCGCAGCGCGAAGAAGGTCGAAAGCTACGTGACTTACTGCGTTCTTAGTATTCAGTAACACCCTAACCCACCGTAAAAAGTGCTGGCCCTGGCCAGCCTTTTTATGGCTGGCTTTCAACCTGCTGACTTTCTTTTAAACTACGTTTCGCCGAGAGAGTTAAAGGCGTGACAAAATCACCAATATGTACGCTATCACTACCTGACTCCGCTTTGAGTAAACTGACGTCATCAGAAACTTCGTACACCTGCAAAGTCAAAGTCTTCGTTGAAAACAGTCCCTGCTTTCTTGATAAGCCCAATGCAGGCAGCGCCCGTTGCTTAACCAATGAAAACTCATCGCCCACGGCTAACCCACTATTTTTACCCAGATCTATAGCAATGTAGTCAGGCGAGATATCAATGACCTGCGCATAAGTCGTTTCGCACTGAAGTGCCGCGTGAATGTCAGTAATAGCAGCGTGTACCGTGTTGAGGACCATGCGCCCAAAATCACTGCGCCACAACAAACTGTTGCTCATATCCACCGAATAATGTTGAGAAAAGGGCCAATCGGCCTCGCTGTGATAGCTATCATTAAAAATCACCTTGGCTTTGAAAGTGTCGAGCACGTAAACCTGAACGGTAAAATTCCGGCGAAGCGCGACACCATCAGTTTCAAATACCGAGGTAGCCTGCGACACCTGTTCGAAAAGAGAAATGTCCTTTACAAACCCGAATACCACGAACTGCTGCCCATATTCACTTCGCAGAATGGTCGACATAGCCGTTAAATCAATGTCTGACAGACTGGAGGTTAACCAGGTGTTAGCGTTAATAAGAGAAACAGGAATCTGGCTTACATCTCCACTTTGATAAAGACCGTTGAGTTGCTGAGCAAATCGTTGAGACACGTGACTGCCAAATGAATAGAGCATGCCAGTCGCGGCCTGTTGGGGTGATGTTAAAGGAAATTCTGTCACTAAAATGCGATGGGCAAGTCCGTTGTTAGTGCAATTGAACAGAGGCGTAATGTTTACATTCACCACCACTGTAAGCGCGTCGTCTTTGAGTGTTTCGCTTATGATCTCTACTCTTTGAACTCTGCCCTGAGAACGAATTTCGGCTTTGCTGGAAAGGAGTAGCCCGTCTACCGTGATATCCTGCGCGGAAATGGTACTGCCACTGCGAAAAGCCGCGTCAGCAATGGCATTTTGTATGGCGCTGGTTCTCACGTCGCTAAGTTCTGCGCCAGCGAGTGCCATTGTAGCTTCACCCTGTACCCATTGAGCCCATGCGTGCTGAGTAACCAAAGAAGGAAGTAGTACCAGCAAAGCAGTAAGACTGATGCGTAAGCTTGGCAAAATAGTGCCTTTCATCGCGCTTATCCAAATATTGAAAACAGCTTGCCAATCACCGTTCGCTGCTGATTATCTTGCAGCTCACCCGTACCGCTATACTCAATTAACGCGTTGCCGACTTTTGAAGACAATACGGTATTACTTTCATCCACATCTTTTTTTCTGACCTCTCCTGAAAAGCGAATGTATTCTTTTCCTCTGTTCATCGTTATCCACTTTTCACCCGTTACCAGTAAATTCCCTGCCGGCGTTATTCCCGTAACATACACGGTAATACTGCCACTCATCGAATTTGACTGCTTAGTTTTAGCAGAGCTGGCGAACTCACTGTCCTGTTCGTGCTCCACCTCAACGTCATCTTCGTCAATTCGAATTCCCCCCACTTTTAGTGTGACGGGAGATAAATCAAAGGATGTGTTTTTGTCTGTATTAAAATCGAGCGACTTCTCCGACTGCGTCTGTTCTTCAAGCTTAACTAGAATCATATCACCCACTTTGAAGCTTGCGTGGCGTTCATAAAGCCCTACAGAGTACTCAGGATTAAATAGCGACCCCGTGGGTACATGCAAGGTCGACGTTGGCTCCATCCTAGGGGGTGAGTAACGGGGATCGCCAGGCGACGGCTCTTCCTCAACAGGCTTTACAGCTCGTTGCGACACATTTGGGTTGGTAGGGCTACTTTGAACAACCTGTTCTTCGTCAGTGAGTGTTTGGGCACAACCACCAAGTGTAAAGATTGCGATTAGTGTGTGTATATGGCATCGAACTTTCATGACATTGCTCAGTATTAGTTTTTATGCAGTGTGTAAATTAAGTGCCATCCATGACCTAACAGGAGCAAGTGTAAACGAACAAATTAAAAGAAATCTCGTTCGCTTAACTTATTTGCAAAACCTTTACAAATCAAATATATGCCTGCGGGTAAGGGGATGTTTTGGCCTTAGAAAACACAACAACTAACACTGCTGAAAATGGCGTCAGCGCACTACTTTCAAAATTTGGTTTACATACTGCTGACATTGAAAATAAATCGGCAAATTCAACAGAAGTAGCCAATGAAGCGGCAACCAGCGGCCAGTCTTTGCCGTCTTTGTTCGCATCGCTACTCGCAATAGAGAATCAACCGAATGAAGCTGATGCATTCGACAGCAAAATATCAGGCGAAGCTAATCTCTCAACACAGCCTTATATACTTACCGATACGGCAAGCGATGCTCAAGACGCATTATCTTTGCTTTCTGGTACGAGTAGCGTCAATGGGGTTTTATCGGATGATGCAATTGCCACCATGCAAGGCACGCTGTTAAATGCATTGCAAAACAATGTATTTCAATCGCTAGTTACCAACAATGATACGTCCGTAAATGCTACTACTAGCGTTCTGGGAAATGGTGATAGCAACGCGGCTGCCAATAATCAAAGTGATACTACTCCAACACTCTTCGATAATTTGTATTCCGGCGCTTTCGGAGACGATGGGCTTGATCTTAAAGACGGATTTGATGCGTTAAATATTGCAAATCACCTACCCATAGTTTCGGATATTTATGAAGCAACCACGTCAAATCACACGGCCGCGGCAGCAAGCTTGGCGGGAAGTTTTTTATATGGCGGAATAGGCGGATTAATGTATAACGCTATCGATTTGACCGTAGAGAATGTGACAGGACAAAGCATCTCAAACAATATGTGGTCTATGGGGCAGTCTTTACTCGCGTCAGTTTTTAGCAATCCAAGCATCGACAGTAAGGTAAATGCTAACATTTCAGGTGCGCCACAAACGCAGGCGAGTGATGCCACCGCATCTATTCAGACCGATGATATAACCGCCGGAATAACCAACAAGGCAGCAGATGCTGCCTACCAGTTCGTTCAACGAGGTTTCAATTAACCTAAAGACCAGCTTCTGCCCACCAAACTACAAGGCCGTTGATTTAACCAATATTAAAAATTCGGTTTAACTGGCTTGTAGTCGGGTGACAGAAAAAGCGGCGACGTTATTACTAGGTCAGCTGTGGCGGGTGTGCAGGCAACTGGTACATTCCATACCGAACACAGTCGTAGCAGCGCTTTAACGTCAGGGTCGTGAGGCGCTGGGTTTAGCGGATCCCAGAAAAAGAAAAGTGCATCTAGCTTGTTCTCAGCGATGAGTGCTCCTATCTGCTGGTCGCCACCAAGCGGGCCACTTTTGTAGCGCGTAACTTCTAGCCCCGTTTCATTGGCAATTAAACCGCCTGTTGTGCCTGTTCCCACTAAATTACACTGTTTGAGCACATCAATGTGCTGCTTAACCCAAGCAAGTAGCTCAGGCTTTTTATGATCGTGCGCAACAAGCGCCAAGGTAAGTTTGCCCATTTTATTTTCCGAGTTAATCCCAACAACCAATGCTTAAGCCCACTGACGACAGCCATTAACGTCCCATCTGAGTTCTGTTAAAAGCTACTGCTAGCGTTTTCCCCGCGCATTATTAAAAGCAATGTTCATCGATAACGAAGACTGTTAATGCACCGTATGTCGAAGTGAGTATAAATATTCAGTTCTAACGGGCAACTTGTCAACTTACTGTAACAACAATAAATATATTATTAGTTATATTTTTTGTGGCGTAGTCGCCGTAACCACCCAATAAAATATTTATACATTTTTATTGCATAAACATTCAAATTAGATACACTAGTCGACGGTTAAAGCATCCAACTCACAATTTTGAGTTGCGACTTGATAGGAATTGATGATGACACAACCAACTCGCTTTGTTGGTTCAACCACTGGCAACGATAAAGAGTTTACCTCTCCCCTGGCTGGCTACACGATGCATAGCGTACGACGATGCGTGCGCCTTTCTATGCTTTTGCGGTAGCACACTTTTTACCTTTGTGATGTGGTCGCGGTTAGGCAACGAATAACGCCCAACCAGTTTACAAAGGTAAAAAGTGATTTTTTTCTCCTTTTATTGAATTTTTAATTATGTACAGCGTTTCAATTATTGGTGCCAGTGGTTACACAGGGGCACAACTCGTTCAGTTGGTTATTCAACACCCAAAACTAGTATTGGCGGGCACTTACGTGTCTGAGAATAGTAGAGACGCGGGTAAGAACATTGCAGAGCTTCACGGTAACTTGGCTCACGTAAACTCTACACTTACGCCAATTTCGGATGCGGCATTAGAAGAAATGGCTGACGGTGTCGATTTTATCTTTCTTGCCACACCGCACGAGGCGAGCCACGACTGGATGCCTGTCTTATCTTCAGACAAAGCCAAAGTGCTCGATTTGTCGGGTGCATTCAGGCTAAAAGACACGAATGTCTTCGAACAGTTCTACGGCTTTCCACATACGCAAGAGCAAAGCTTGGCTCAAGCTGTTTACGGCCTTGCCGAGTGGCACGAAGCGCAAATTGCCTCTGCCGACGTTATCGCTGTGCCGGGTTGCTATCCCACTGCGAGCCTTAGTGCACTTAAACCTCTTGCTCACAATAATTTACTAGATGAAAGCGTACGCCCAGTAATTAACGCTGTTTCCGGCGTATCGGGTGCAGGTAGGAAAGCCAGCCTAACCACAAGCTTTTTTGAAGTTAGCCTGCAGGCATATGGCGTGCTAGGTCACCGTCATACCCCTGAAATTGAAGCTTACTTAGGTACCCCCGTTATCTTTACGCCGCACTTAGGTAATTTTAAAAGAGGAATTTTGGCGACCGTAACCGTTAAGGTTAAAGCTGGTACCACCAGCGCACAACTTGAACAAGCGTACACTGACGCCTATGCTGATAAACCCATTGTGCGTTTGCGCAAGAGTTTTCCAAAAATTGATGACGTTGCTCATACCCCATTTGTTGATCTGCACTGGAAGTTAGATGAAGCATCTGGATACGCAGTGATTACCGCTGCAATCGACAACGTAATGAAAGGTGCTGCCTCTCAGGCAATACAGTGCCTTAACATAATGACGAAACAACCAGTAGAGACAGGGTTAGTACTATGAGTGTTTCACCAATTGTAATTAAAGTTGGCGGTGCATTACTTGATGATGCGGCGGCAATGACTCGCTTATTTCTAAGCGTAAAAGACGTTCAAGCGACACGCCCGGTTGTGGTAGTACATGGGGGCGGCCCGTTAGTGGAAACTTTAATGGCGAGCCTTGGCCTTCAAAGCACAAAAATTGATGGCCTTCGGGTTACGCCCGATGAACATATGCCTTATATCTGCGGAGCTCTCGCAGGTTCTGCCAACAAGCAACTATGCGCAGCGGCTTTGGCTTCAGGCTTAACCCCTGTTGGTTTGTCGTTGTTAGACGGCAATATGGTGGTGTGTGAGCCACTAGCTGACCAATACGGCGCCGTGGGCGTACCGTCAACAGCAGACGCATCATTTCTAAAAAGCGTATTAGCCCAGTCAACACTACCGGTAATCAGTTCTATTGGCTCAAGCCCACAAGGTCGCCTGCTAAATGTCAATGCCGACCAAGCGGCTACGGTCATCGCCGAATTGCTTAACGCAGAGCTTTTACTTCTTTCCAATGTTGACGGTGTACTTGACGGTAACAAATTGCTAATTAGCGAACTTAACGCTGCAAGCATATCGAAGTACGCAGATGAAGGCGTTATCACCGACGGGATGAAGGTAAAAGTGGATGCGGCACTCGCGTCTGCAGAGAATTTAGGCCGCGCGGTTTACATCGCGAGTTGGGCCGCCGACATCAACGACATTTTAAATAAGAAAACGGGCACGCAAATACTGCCCTCAGCACTGACAAATACACCGTCAAAAAACGCTGATTTACCCCACACCGACTTTACGAAAGGCAATGCCGGAGAAGTACAATGAAACAGGACCTACTAACCTTTGCAGACTGGACACCCGACGCAATGAAAAACTTGCTGCAATTGGCTGTAGAAATTAAACAAGCCCCAGCAAGTTACAGCAACGTGCTAGCGGGGAAGTCAATTGTTGCCCTGTTTGAAAAGCCATCTTTGCGAACCCGCGTAAGCTTCGATATTGGTATTAACAAGCTTGGCGGCCACATGGTGTATTTAGATGTGCAGTCTGGCAAATTAGCCGGCCGTGAAGACGCAGTAGACACCGCCGCTAACCTTGCGTGCTGGGCTGACGCCATTGTTGCTCGCGTATTTTCTCACGATACGCTAGAAACCTTTTCTAAGGCGGCAAACGTGCCGGTTATCAATGCGCTGTGCGATAAGTACCACCCATGCCAAGGCCTTGCCGACTACCTCACAATGTTTGAACGCTTCGGCAAAACCGAAGGTCTTACCATGGCCTATGTGGGCGACGGCAACAATGTAACCCATTCTCTGTTAATTGTTGGGGCGCTTCTAGGTTGCAACCAAGTTGTAGTCACGCCAGAGGGGCACGAAGCGGCACCTGAAATTGTGGCGCAAGCCAAAGCTATTGCCGAGAAAACGGGTGTATCGATTGTTGAAAGCACAGAGCTTAGTGCTGCTAACGGTGCAGACGTTATCTATGCAGATACATGGCTTTCAATGGGTGACGAGACGCCACTTGAAGTGATCAAAGAAAAGTTCATGCCTTATCAGGTGAACGAAGCGTTGATGGAAGCAACCGGTGCTAGCTACGTTATGCACTGCCAACCTGCCCATCGCGATTTAGAAATTACGGGCTCGTTGATTGATAGCGATAAATCGCTATTAATGCAGCAAGCCGAAAATAGAATGCATGGCCAAAACGCCATTCTTACTCAATTACTTAACGCTTAAAAAGACGCCTAAAAGACGCTTAGAAGGATTATTTAGATGCAAAACGTTAAAAAAATCGTGCTGGCCTATTCAGGCGGGCTTGATACATCAGCCATCATTCCATGGCTTAAAGAAAACTATGGCTGTGAAGTTGTCGCATTTGCAGCAGATGTGGGTCAAGGTGATGAAGAACTAGAAGGGCTTCATGAAAAAGCTATCGCATCTGGCGCAAGCGAATGCCACATTGTTGATTTGAAAGAAGAGTTCGTAAGCGAATATATCTTCCCAACTATTACTACAGGTGCAGTTTACGAAGGTGAATACCTACTGGGTACGTCAATGGCACGCCCGGTCATCGCCAAAGCGCAAGTTGAGATTGCGCGCAAAGTAGGTGCCGACGCACTATGCCACGGCTGTACGGGTAAAGGTAACGACCAGGTGCGCTTTGAAAGTACCTTTGCTGCCCTAGCCCCAGACCTTACGGTAATCGCGCCATGGCGCGAATGGGACATGGTAAGCCGTGAAGATCTATTGGCTTATCTAGCTGAGCGCAATATTCCAACCACGGCGTCAGCAACAAAAATTTACAGCCGCGATGCAAACGCATGGCACATTTCACACGAAGGCGGCGAGCTTGAAGATCCATGGCAAGAGCCTACCAAGCAAGTGTGGACCATGACCGTTGATCCTGAAGATGCACCAGACACACCTGAGCGCGTAACTCTGTCTTTTGACGAAGGCAAACTGACTCATGTTGATGGTGAGGCACTATCGCCTTATCAAGCGCTAGTTAAACTTAATACTGTAGCTGCGGCGCATGGTGTTGGACGTATCGACATTGTTGAGAACCGCCTTGTAGGTATGAAGTCACGCGGCTGTTATGAAACACCAGGAGGCACCGTACTGCTTAAAGCGTATAAAGCCCTAGAAACTATGGTGCTAGATAAAGCTGCGCTGAAATACCGTGAGCAAATTGGTCTTGAGTTCTCACACGTGATGTACGACGGCCGTTGGTTCACTGCCCTTAACGATGCACTGCTTGCTGGCGCTGCGTCTTTTGCTAAGAAAGTAACAGGCGATATCGTGGTTAAGCTTTATAAAGGCCAAGCCACGGTTACCCAGCGCAAATCGCCAAACAGCCTTTACTCTGAAGACTTTGCCACCTTTGGTGCTGACGATGTTTACGACCAGAAGCACGCTGAAGGCTTTATCCGCCTGTTCAGCCTTTCAAGTCGTATCGAAGCACTGAAAAAACAAGGTGAACAGTAAGCTTTACCTACAAAAGTAAAGCTTAAGTCAGAACAGCATTTAAGGAGCATCACATGGCGTTGTGGGGTGGCCGGTTTGAATCCGGTGCAAGTAGTATGTTTAAACAGGTTAACGACTCGCTGCCGTTTGACCAAGTTATGGCAAGCCAAGATATTCAAGGCTCTATCAGTTGGTCGCGTGCGCTGCAAAAAGCGGGTGTATTGACCGTTGACGAACAAGCCCAGCTTGAGTCCGCACTGAGCGAGTTAAAAGCGAAAGCTGATGCAGGTGAACTAGACTTTAACGCATCTAGCGAAGAAGACATTCACAGCTTTGTTGAAGCTGCGCTTATAGAGAAGCTTGGTGACATTGGCCGTAAGCTTCATACCGGGCGTAGCCGAAACGATCAGGTTGCCACCGACTTTCGTCTGTGGGTACGTGAACATATTGCCTCACTTCGCGCTGATGTTTTAGGTGTAATAAAGTCGCTTCTTAATGCCGCCAGCCGTCATCAAGAAGCGATCATCCCAGGTTACACCCACTTACAGCGTGCACAGCCTATTCACTTTGCACACTGGTGCTTAGCTTACGTTGAAATGCTAAAGCGTGACTTAAGCCGTTTAGACGACTTGAAAGTACGCATGAATCAGTGCCCTTTAGGCTCTGGCGCATTGGCAGGTACTACTTTCCCTGTAGACCGTCATGCCATTGCTGAAGAACTGGGCTTTGACTCTCCATGCCTTAACAGCCTAGACGCTGTGTCGGACAGAGACTTTGTGCTAGAGCTTTTATTTGTAGCCAGCACCAGCATGATGCACTTGTCACGTCTTGCCGAAGACATGATTTTCTATAACTCTGGCGAAGCAGGATTCTTACAGCTTGGCGATAGCGTAACCTCCGGTTCATCGCTTATGCCGCAGAAGAAAAACCCAGATGCACTAGAGTTAATGCGCGGCAAATGTGGCCGTGTGTTTGGTTCTTTGCAGGCACTATTGGTTACCATGAAAGGCCTTCCTCTTGCGTACAACAAAGACATGCAAGAAGACAAAGAAGGCGCTATCGATACTGTAAATCAGTGGCATATTTGTTTATGCATTGCCAGCGAAGTGCTTGATTCACTGCAGTTAAACGAAGAGCGCTGTCGTGTTGCGGCGACCCAAGGGTTCTCTAACGCAACTGAACTTGCCGATTATCTGGTAGGTAAAGGTGTACCGTTTAGAACAGGTCACGATATTGCAGGACGCGTTGTGCTTCAGGCCATCGACAAAGGCTGTGCCATTGAAGATTTACCACTAAGCGACATGCAGGCTATTTGCGATAAAATTGAAGACGATGTATACCCGGTACTACAGCTAGAGTACGGCGTGAATCAACGCAATATCTTGGGCGGCACCAGCAAAGAAACCGTGACGAAAGCACTGTATCAAGAGCTGGAAGACCTGGATAAGCAAGGGTAGCGACAAGGAACTGCTTAGATGGTATTAGCGCATCATGACGGCATAAAACTGTTTCGCAGTTCACTGCCCTATATTAATGCTCACCAGGGAAAGACCTTCGTATTGATGTTCGGTGGCGAAGCCATCGAACATCCTAATTTCCCTAATATTATTCACGACATTGCGCTGCTTAACAGCTTGGGCGTGCGCGTGGTCGTAGTGCACGGTGCCCGCCCGCAGATTGATCAGCGCGTAGCCCTTCGCAACATCGAAGGTCGCTTTGAAAGCGGTGTACGCATTACCGACAAACAAACCCTTGAGTGCGTTAAAGATGCCGCCGGCTCGGTACGCTCTCAGGTAGAAGCCCTACTGACTATGGGGCTACCAAACTCACCCATGCACGGCTCGCAAATACGCGTGTGCTCTGGCAACTTGGTCGTTGCCAAGCCAATGGGCGTGCGAGGCGGCGTTGATTTTGAAAACACCGGTTTAGTGCGTCGTATTGATACCACCGGCATTAACGATCATTTAAACGATGGCTCGATTGTGTTGCTATCGCCTATGGGCTATTCATCAACGGGAGAAGTGTTTAACTTGTCACACGAAGATGTAGCTACGCAGGCGGCTATAGCCCTTAAAGCTGACAAACTTATCGTATTTTCGAATTTTGATGGTGTATACAACCGCGAAGGTCGTTTACTTCGCACCATTGAACGCCCTCAACTAGAGCAGTTGATCATGGCAGGCGACATTACCACCGAAGATACGGTGTTAAGTGCCCTTACCACCAGCGTTGCTGCCGGCGTGCCTCGCGCTCACTGCATCAGCTTTGAAAAGGATGGCGCATTGCTACAAGAACTGTTTACTCGTGACGGTACAGGCTCGCTAGTAATGGAACATCATTACGAACAGCTGCGTGCAGCGACCATCGAAGATGTGGGCGGTATCTTAAAGCTGATAAAACCGCTAGAAGAAAGCGGCGTGTTAGTGAAGCGCTCTCGTGAGCGTTTAGAGAACGAAATTAACCAGTTTATAGTGATAGTGCGCGACGGCATGATCATCGCCTGCGCAGCTTTGTATTTATACCCTGAAGACGGCTGTGCCGAGTTAGCCTGCGTGGCAACCCATCAAGACTATCGAGGCAAAAACCGTGGCGAACGGATTTTAGATGAAGTGCGCGCCCGTGCTAAAGAAGCCGGTATTAACAGCATTTTTGTACTGACCACAGTTACCGCACACTGGTTTTTAGAGCAAGGGTTTGAACCTGCTGACATAAGTGCGCTACCTGCCGTGAAGAAAGAGCTGTATAACTTCCAGCGTAATTCTAAAGTATTCACTTTATCGGTATAAGGCCCTACGCACTAAGCCCAATCAATTTAGACGTTTCCTTATTGTTAATTAGTAAGGAAACTTCCCTCTCCTTTTTATATCATATTGAATATATTAGCGTTATGACTATGTTTATTGCTACCACTCACATTAGCAAAGGGTTATATTAAACCATTCACTCCGGTGAATTATTTGCAACACTCTAGTATTGAACTTATTTAAACGTCAGCGGTTTACTAGTGATTTCTCGAACAATAAGAATTTTAAAACACTATCTTTTACTTGATGAAGATAACCTAAGAACCACCGATGCTGACGTGTGGCGCCTCAGTGTGCTGCGCACTATTCTGCTCATTGGCGTTGTCCTTACCTCGGCCATCGTGGCGCACTCTTCATATACTGCGTATGTACAGGAACTTTATTATGTTATGTACTTAACGCTGGGCTTCACTGCTTTTCTCTTCGCCACACTTTCGATAGGCTTGAAGCATATAAAGATCGCTTCTGCGTGCTTAGTTTTAGCGGTAGTTGGAGCTTCCCTGTGCATACTCTTCTTCACAATAGACTTAGAATCGGCGCGTTATGGCTTACTTTTGCTGTTTACGCTGCCTATTATTGTTCGAGTTTTGTATGGGGTGAAAGCATCCATTGCGACCATGCTATTCAATCTCATTCCGTATTATTTACTGCTGAACAATACGCAAGTATCTCCTTTGTTCGGCATTGATATTACATTGCCGGATACCCATACGTATTTAGCTTCGTTAATTTTCCTGTTTTTCAATTTCTGCATTCCAATGGCTGTACTGCGGGTCATGTCGTCATTAGAAAAACAGTCTGAGCACAATTTATTACAAAGCAAAAAGCTTAATAAACTTGTTAGCCGTTATCAGGAAATTTTTAACAATGGTGGTACACCGTCTTTCTTTTGTGACGAACAAGGACGCATAATTCAGGCTAACAAGGCTGCAAGAGCGCTAGTCAAAAAGTACCGGCCAGAGAGTGAATATATTCAAGATCTCTTCTCTTTATCTCACCCCATTACAAAGGGCGTAAACCAACACGCTTCCATTTTTAATGCACCCGAACGAGAATTTAAGCTTCAACCTGCTAGCCTTGAGCATCACAAAAAACAACTTATCCACTGCCATGACATATCCGCCAATAAAAAAAGCTTGATGGAGTTTGATGCATTCAAGAAGCAGCAGTATGAGAAGCACTATTTTAATGAACTAACGGGACTGAAAAACCATCACTTTTGGAAAATAGCGGAGTCGAGCGAGAGTATTTTAAATCGACATATTGTCCTGCTGAAACTGGCTAACCTCAGAGAAGTAAACCTGCAATACGGTTACAGTCAAGGTGATCAGCTGCTTTTAAGCGTAGCGACACTTTTACAAAGCGAATTTACAAATGATGTCTCGGTATATCAATTCCCTGGCGCTAAATTCTTATTTACCGTAAACGGCAAACATCTTTCAACACAAAGTATAGAACATTATCTTGAGCGTCGATTGCCCACCAGCATGGTTATCAACTCAGCGCGAGGCACTGTAGAACATATGCTGAAATGGCGAGCGGGGCATTATCATGCCAGTCGTGAAATTAGTTTAGATGCGGCCGCCGAGTGCTGCGCAATAGCGCTAAGCCAAAGCGATGAATTCGCGCCGTACATCTCCTTTAGTATCAATACGGTGAAAACTATTCGAGAAAATACGCAACAAAAAGATAAGGTAAAGGCCCTTCTTGATAATGGGTGTCTTGCTTTGTATTTGCAGCCTCAGGTGTCGCTCCATGGCGTTACGGTGGGCTACGAAGTGCTGGCAAGATTGAAAGAGCCAAAGTCTGGTACCGTTCTTCAACCATTTCAGTTTCTGCCTTTGGTGGAAGAAAACAAATGGGAAGTACTGTTCACACAAAAAATTATCGATGGCACCTTGGCACTTTTAGACAAGTGGCCTAGCAACCTACCCAAGGTCCCCCTAGCGATTAACTTATCGGGGCCAGAACTACTTAGCGACCTCTTTTATGAAAAGCTATTACGTCGCTTCTCAGAGAGCCCTGAGCTCGGAGAACGCCTTAAATTAGAGCTAACAGAGACGTCTGTATTAGCCAGCCATTACGAGACTAAGCGACGCTTAACGTCGTTAGCCAATGTGGGAGCAACCATTATTATTGACGACTTCGGCACTGGTCACGCATCACTTTCCCAGCTTATTGATATGTCTGCTAGCGTTATAAAGGTAGATAGAGAGTTTGTAGAAAGAGTAGAAACGTCTGAACGACACCGCAAGATTGTTAAGATGACTCTAGACCTCGCTAAGAGTCTAGACATGCAGACCATTGCCGAAGGGGTAGAAACACAGGCGCAGCTGCGTGTACTTAAAGACATGGGTTTCAATATTTTCCAAGGGTATTTATTTGGAAAACCGGCTCCTATTGAGCATTGGATTAAGACGGCAAAAGCACGCGCATAAAAACATGAAAATCGCGACTTGCGTTCAACATGTGTAATTATCAGAAATTGAAATAGTCGTACTATTGCAAATCTTAACAATCGGCGCTTTACTGGTATGACCAGAAGCGTAACGAAAACTAAAGTATGCCTTGTGAGCAAGACGATGACAAAGGACATTCAAGTAACCTGTGAAGATGGTACTCATCTAGCAGCTTCACTTTTCACTCCACATTCCCCCGCTAAAGCTGCAGTTATGATTGGCCCTGCAACGGGTATAAAACGGCAATTCTACAGCGCTTTTGCCGCCTATTTATGTGAACAAGGCTTTGGTGTTATCACCTTCGATAACAGAGGTATTGGCGGTTCGGTAAAAAGCAGCGTTAAACAAAGCGATGCGTCGTTGGTAACATGGGGCGAGCAAGATATGCCAGCGGTGCTAGAGACATTGAAAATTCATTTCCCTAACGTCCCCTACTTTCTTGTTGGTCATAGTGCAGGTGGTCAGCTGCTGGGTTTGATGCATAATGTGCACGACCTTACTGCCTTTTGTAATTTTGGTAGCTCTTCGGGCAGTCTGAGAAACATGCGTAAAAGCTATTTGCTAAAAGCCCATTTCTTCATGAATTTCTACATTCCCGTGAGTAATTTACTGTTCGGCCATACTAAATCTCAGTGGGTCGGCATGGGAGAGCCACTACCTAAAAAAGTGGCCCGTCAGTGGCAAAAATGGTGTAACGGTAAAGGCTACGTAAAAACAGGCTTTGGCAGTGATGTTAACGAGCATCACTACGACACCATTCAGATACCCTCTAAATGGCTGCTCGCCAACGACGACGATATTGCTAATATTCATAACGTTCACGATATGATTAGCGTTTTCCCCAATATGGAAGCAGAAGTTGAGGAGCTAGATCCACAGGCCTACAACGTAAAAGAAATAGGTCACATGAAGTTTTTCTCCCGTAAATGTCAGCATTTATGGCCTAAGGTCACCAATTATTTTAATCAGTATGTGTGATATTACCCTCGAGCGAGCGCTTTTTATCAAAGCGCTCGAACTCAATATGGGCGCTCTGGTTACGCGCTAAGCAAGTGTGTATATTCTTCCTTCATTTGAAGGAATGAGGCCTTGCTGATGTTCGCTAAAGTCATCTTGTAGCGCGCTCAACCCTTCACGCTCTTTAACGTTTAACCAACCGGCGCTCCACACAATGGCTTTTGATACAAACCCGCTACTTAACTTCTGGTACTCAGCAACCCCAATCTCAGACATACGCTGCTGTATATGAGCAGGAGCAAAGAAGAACTCCTCATCGCTTGACGGCTTAATGTCCTGCCAGTGAGTAAGCCCTACGCTGATGTATCTTGTTAGGTGTTCACCAAGTTTATGTTTGATGGATGCTTTGACCTGAGCATTACCTGACATGTCGACCACAACAGTGCTTTTCAGTTGCAACATGTCCAGCTGTTCATAACCAATAACGGCGCTATATACACCCAATGCTTCTAGTGATGCAACACGCTTTTCAGAGGTTACACCTATTGCGTTAATACCGGCTTCTTTAAACGCAAAAGCAAGCCCTAAACTGGTTTTGCTTGAAGCACTTAATACTAATAACTGCTCTCTTTGTGCCCCAGGTATAGCATCGACCACTTCTGATAAACAAAAGGATGTTGCGTAAAGCGGCCACAGCAACATCTGAAAGTTTTCTTGCTCGTGCTGCTTAGTGCTTATTTCAGCGTTAGCGTGGGCCGTTAGTGAAGGAAGTGGTCGGTAGACATTATACCCTTGGGGCAACTTCAAACGATGAGGGCTACAGTCTATTAAATTGTTGTTTGTCACCGTAGTGTTAGCCATAACCAAATATTCAGCGGGCGGGAAATAACCAAGGAAACGACTTCCTACTTCTACCGCATCGTTGTCAGAGCTAATTACTTGACCCACGCCCCATACCGGAATAACCCCCCAGTTTTCGTTACTACTTGTATTAATGGGTGGAAAAAACTGCCAATAACCAAGCTTGTCACCCACCATATAATAGGTCAAGTTATTGGCAGTAAACGCGAACCTTTCAATTTTGATTACTACGTTTTTTGCCTTTCCAGCACCCTCTGTCTGCGCGTTATCAGGGCTATCAACTGTTTGTATTATCCGAAAGCGATTTGGGTTCGTTTTGTCTATTTGAAACTGTTTCATCGATATTTATAACCTTTTAAAGCTGTCCGCTCGCTTTTAAGCTGTGTATGTAAGTCATCAGCTTTTGCATGGCCGGTGCCGCTGCTTGCTTCAATCGCCCTAACACCTGCATTTTTTGCATATCGTCTTTTGCCACGCCGTGTACTATTTTTGAAAAGCCATCTAGTCGACAATGGTAGATCCACGCTTTAAGCGCTGGGTCTTCACCCCAAATTTGCATGTTTCGTAACATTGCTGCAGTCATTGGTAACCAATCGATGTCGCGATTAGGCAGCGGGACCACTTGTGTCAGCATCTGCTTTTGTTGTTCATCGCTGTAGGCCGCCTCAACGTGAGCAATAAGCGCCGCACTAAAAACAGGTTGATAGGCACGCACTGTTTGAGGGGTGATGGTGTCGCCATCAAACACCGCTTTCATCTCTAAATTAGTAAGTGCAGAAGCTGAGCAGTCAATAACCAACGCGTTATCTGGCATACTCCACGTTGTATCTTCAAATCTGAGCTTATCGCGGCTGATATGTTTAACCCGACCTTGTCTAACGACAGATGGTAGAGTTTGTAAGGCTTTAAGCTCTAATTCGCTCACCGTTGCGCCGTGAAACATACTGGGTCTTACTTTCTTATCAATACGCAGTAAAACGCCCCGCTCTTCTAGTTTGTCGAACATATCCTCGATGGAACTTGACGCAGCGATAGCTTCCATTTGGTTTGCTTGTGCCCCAATAGAGTCAAAGAAGAATTCATCTAAAGGCTGGGTATTTTTCCGGTTCAGTAACCATGCATCTCGCGATACTACCCAGTGGATATTATGCGGGGCGACGTGATTTTCAAGTAGCCATAGGCAGGTATCAATACCCGTTTTACCCCCACCAACAACCACATAGTTGTCAAAGCCTTCAATCATTTGAACCACGGTATTAACCGGCGTAAATGCAACGTCGTCTTCGCGGGTAAAGCTAGGTGTATGAGTAAGCGGAATATTAGTGTTTAGATAAGTGGCATCAACAATTTTCTTGTTAACCGTAACGTTATAGTGCTTGCTATTTAACATAGAAACAAACTGGTTATTGCCCTTGTATTCGCAAAGCGGGTAATACTGCACTCGGTTTGAAGGCAAAAAGGTTTCGTTCATTACCGCATCGAAATACGCACTCACTTCTTGGCCTGAAGCTAATCCCATTAGGCCTTCATTCAATCCTGTTTTATTAATAACGCCACGATTTAACTCTTTTGAACACACGCCGTAAAAAGCAGAAGGCTGGTGAAGGGTGACAAAGGGATAAGCATAGTTCCAATGCCCTCCGGGCTTCGCATTTTTATCTATAATCAAAATGTTAGCGTTAGTTTCGTGAAGTAGTACATCAGCAAAAGCCATCCCTACCGCGCCAGCACCAACAATTAAATAATCGCAGGTTAATTGCTCAGTTTTCATATATAGTGTCCTTATGAACAACCTGCGGGCAGGCAGGTTAAGTGTTAAACCAAGAGATATAACGGCGTTATAAAACCACTTTACATAACGGTGTTATATTGCGCAACATGTAAATGATGTGTAAATGAAAAAAGATACGCGACAAAAGATCTTAGACGCTGCCTCAGCACTGTTTTTGAAAGGCGGAACGAATGCACTTAGCGTGCGCGCCATTGCTGACGGTGCGGGTATGTCAACGATTGGCATCTATAGCCATTTTAAAGGTAAGCAGGGTATTTTAGATGCGCTCTACATTGAAGGTTTCGAATTAGTTGAGCGTGAAATGTTGGCAGCCGATGGCAATACTGCGGCAGAAAAAGTGATTAATGGATGCGAGCGTATTTTAACGTTTTCAGAAACTCATGCGGCCCATTATCGACTAATTTTTGCTTCTAATTTGAAAGACTATACGCCATCAGATGAAGCTATCGAGGCAGGTGAAAAAGCCTTTATCACGCTAACTAAGCTTACCGCTGCGTTAATTAAAAAAGATCTGTCTGTTGAAGAAAAGCAAGATGTAGCTATGCAAGTATGGGCACTAAATCATGGTTATATTACGTTGAATCAGCACGAAATTAGCAACCGTATTACTTGGAACAATTGGAAAGAGCGCGCACTTCAGGCCATTCGCTTGCACGTTTACGCCCTAGTCGCTACCCAGTAAAAAAGGGGTCAGAGTACATTTTTATAAAGTACTCTGACCCCATTTACTCTATTTGCTGGCTACAGCCTTTCTTACCCGTTCGCCATAGTCGCTATCAGCTAGATCGTATTGCACAAACATGGCTTCTTGAACGTCCTTCGTTGCCTGGCTTAAGCCGTCAGCAATGTTGTTAACCAGCTGTTGTTTTTGATCTTCACTCATTATGCGGTAAAGGTCACCGGCCTGTGAGTAGTTATCTTCGTCACGGTTATCGTAAATATCTAACCATGCGTCTTGCTCTAGCGGCATAGGCGGCTCTTGAACCTCTGGTGCTTCAGCCGGCTCACCAACTCGCGCGCGATTATTTGGATAGAAGTTGGCTCCACTTCCTGCAAGTGCTGGGTTAATTCCCGCAAAGGCTCCATCTCGTTGATAATTGTGCACTGGACAACGCGGCGCGTTTACCGGTATTTGGTTGTAGTTTGCACCAATACGGTATCTGTGCGCATCTTGATATCCAATTAGTCGCGCTTGAAGCATTCTGTCTGGTGACGCACCAATACCCGGTACCAAATTGCTCGGCGCGAACGCTGCTTGCTCAGTTTCTGCAAAGTAGTTATCAACATTACGGTTTAACTCCAACTGACCTACTTCAATTAATGGAAAGTCGCTGTGTGGCCACACCTTCGTTAGGTCAAACGGATTAATGTGGTAATTACGCGCTTCCTCTTCATTCATAATCTGCACATTCACGGTCCACGATGGAAATTCGCCGTTATCAATGCTTTCGACCAAGTCTTGCTGAGCGCCATAAGCAGGCATCTTTGCCGCTTCTTCGCTAGTTAGCGTTTTAATACCTTGGTTAGTTTTAAAGTGCCATTTCACCCAATAGCGTTCGCCTGCGTTATTCCAGAAACTCAACGTATGAGAGCTATAGCCATTCACATGACGATATGAAAGTGGAATACCGCGATCAGACATCAAGATTGTCGATTGGTGTAATGACTGAGGGTTGTTCGCCCAAAACTCATACACGGCCTGCGGGTCCGGCAAATTCGTACGCGGGTTTTTCTTTTGACTGTGAATGAAGTCAGGAAACTTGATGCCATCTCGTAAGAAGAATACCGGAGTATTATTTCCTACCATGTCCCAGTTTCCCTGTTCGGTATAAAACTTCACTGAGAAACCACGAGGATCACGGGCATAGTCACTTGAATCCTGACCACCACCTACGGTAGAAAAGCGCAAAAACACGTCGGTTTTTTGCCCCTCTTTTTGCAGAAAGTCTGCAATAGTGTAGTCAGATAAGCTCTTAGTTAGCGTAAAGGTGCCATATGCAGCACTGCCCCTTGCGTGAACTACACGCTCTGGAATTCGCTCGCGGTTGAAGTGCGCAAGCTTCTCAAACAAATAATGGTTGTCGAACGTAACCGGCCCGCGTGGCCCCGCTGTTCGACTCTGATTATCATTGGCAACGGGCGCACCATTGCTAGACGTTAGCGTAGTAGGTTTTATAGCTGCACCTGAAAATGGACACTTACTCATTGCGAATTCCTTCTGTTTATTTCTCACCGATTTTTAGTCTTACTAAAATTGGGTGTCAGTGTGTGATTAAAGAAATGGTGTTAATCACGCTTTTCGTTTAAACAGATAGTCGCTGATTTAATAAAACAATTAAAACAAACAAAATAGATAGTTATAATCGTAATTACTGAATCATTGTCCAAAATTGGTTTCATGCTTAGAATGCATTGATGTGGTGTTATCGAGACAGCAAATACGCGAGGCTTTTTATGTCGCTGTATTTAATGTCAGGTAAGCGTTAAGCGGCGTCTCGCCTGTTATTAAGCCAGCACAAGGACGCTTTAAGGCCACAGCACATTTGTCTCTCTGCGTATTACTTTTATGCAATGTAAGTCTAGCTTTGGCCTCTGTCCGTAACTAAAGAGACAAAAGTTTGTCTAATGCTAAGGGCTTGAGACATGACAAAGCCACTCATCTTCATTACTGGTTTTTTAATGCTGTGCTTGATTACTTTTGCGTCTTGGAAAACCTTTGAAACATTAAGCCATTTCAACGATAAAAATAACGAGCTTTCTTTTATGGGCAGCTCAGGATGGCAATGGCACAACAAATCTCAGGGGCTTCAAATAAAACGAGTCGATGGCTATTTGCCTGCGCTGAGAAAAGTATCTAAGAGCAAAGAATATGCATCGCTCATTACCATTACAGAAAACGGCAGCTATCGCGGCTTTGTGTTTTTCGACCAAGATTGTGAAGAAGGCGCTATTGTCTCTGAGAAAGTAACTTACGCCGATACCAAATCACCACAAATTGAAGTGTTGCACTGCCTTCATGGAAAGCTGGTGTACATGAAAAACTGGCCGGCAGTACCCACCGAACGCTGGAGAGGTCGTGTGGGCAATTTTGAATTTAATGAAGCTTTGAATGAGTGGGATTTCACACCACTTCAAAAAGCCTATTTGAAGAGTGTTGCAGAGCTCATCTGAAAATTGGGGTCAGAGTACTTTTTTAAGCTATCGGGCCAGAGTAAGTTCTGACCCCGTTTTATGTTGATGCCTTTCGTTAGCCATTCTGATGCTAAAAAGGCGATTAACCAAAGTAATGTACTCTGACCCCATTATTTAGGCTTTGGTGAGTGCGTCGTCGATATCTTTTGCGCTGTGGCGGTTTTCTAACTGACCATCGTCACCCCAGGTCTTATTGACAATACGGCCACGTTTAACGCCTTCTCGCTGCTCTAGTTGCTTAGCCCAGCGGACTAAATTGGTGTACTCGTGCACCTGAAGGAAAGTGGCTGCATCGTACAGATTTCCGAGCACTAAATTGCCGTACCACGGCCATATAGCCATGTCAGCGATACTGTACTCGCTACCTGCCATGAACTCATTGTTTGCTAAGTGCTTGTCTAGCACATCTAACTGACGCTTAGTTTCCATGGTAAAGCGGTTGATAGGATATTCCATTGGATATGGCGCATAGCTGTAGAAGTGCCCGAAACCACCGCCTAAGTAAGGCGCTGACCCCACCTGCCAGAACAGCCAGTTGAAACATTCTGCCTTTGCATGGGCGTCTTGCGGAATGAACTTACCGAATTTTTCCGCCAAGTAAACTAAGATTGACCCAGACTCGAATAGCTTGGTTTCTGGTGACGTTGTCGTGTCGACCATAGCAGGAATTTTACTATTCGGATTAACGTCAACAAACCCAGAAGAAAACTGATCGCCCTCACCAATGTTAATCAGCCAAGCGTCGTATTCTGCTTCGCTCACGCCAGCTGCCAACAACTCTTCAAGCATGATGGTAACTTTCTGACCATTAGGCGTAGCTAACGAGTATAGCTGCAAACCATGTTCACCATTAGGACGAGCCTTCTCATGGGTAGCGCCTGACACAGGACGATTAATGCTGGCCCACTTGTTGCCATCATCCTCAGCCTGAGTCCAAACTTCTGGTGGTGTGTAGTTACTTTCTGTCGACATAGCAATTCCTTTAAATGACTTTATCGTTAAGGTTAGTACAATACATAGCTACTAAGAACAGCTTTTAAAGACTTATAGCTCAACGGTGTCGACTAATAAACGGCGATATACGTTTATTGACATAAAAAAGCCGCGCTTTAGCTTTATCCAGAGCGCGGCTTTATGAATAAAAGGCGAGCAGTCCGTTGCCCGCAAACTGGAACTATCGATAGTTGCTATAAAGCTTTATGCCAGCGATAACCGAGGCAGAATCGATAGCGTGTAAAAAGGATTAGTCGCGAATTACTTAACCTCGTAGTAGGCATCAATTAAGTCGGATTCATCCAGATAAGCAAACATTTCACTTTGCTCATCTACTGGGCTTTCTGAAACTGTACTAGCAGCCGTTTTAGCAGCCTTTTCATCTTGTGCTGCAACATCAACATTAGGTGCGTCGCAAGCTGAGAGTGTTGCAAGAGCGGCCATAACTAATGACGTAGAGAATGAGCGCCTAATAATTCGCGCGTAGAAAGGACTTACCTTGTTTTTTAACGTGGTCATCAATAACACCCCTTGCTCCTTGTTGTAACTATAAAGAGGTGTATCAATCATTGTGCCAACAAGAATTAATCATTTAATAACAGCAGGTTAGGAGCTTATTAACGAGAATACATATGAGCAACACATAGGAAATGTTGCGCATAGGCAACACCATATTACATTTGATTAGAGTTCGGCCGTGAAATGGATGAAGTTCGAGCAGTGAGACGGTGGCTTACTTCAGCTTTTGGGTTGTAAGTCATGGTGAAAGCGTTGCTCACAAGTACAAAAAAAGCAGGCTAAGCCTGCTTTTTTATAACGTTAACGGATACTAGATGCTTACCCGCTTGTAAGGGCGGTACTCTGCTTTCCAGAAGTTACGCTCAATGCTGGCGCGCAATGCGTCGTCAGACATTTCAAGAGCAAGTCCCTGCTCCATCGCTACTCTACCCACCTCAAAAGCAATCTCTCTGCTAATTTCTGCAATGGCAGCAAGGGGTGGCAATAGTGAACCCTGACCCGTGTTGACTAATGGCGACGCTGAAGCAAGTGCGTTACTTGCAGCCATCAGCATTTCGTCACTAATAAGCTTCGCTTTAGATGCAACAACACCAAGGCCAATGCCTGGGAAGATGTAAGAGTTGTTGCATTGAGCGATAGGGAATATTTTGCCATCGTACTCTACAGGCTTGAACGGACTACCTGTAGCAATAATCACTTCACCTTCTGTCCATTCAATCACTTGCTCAGGACGCGCTTCAACTTGTCGTGAGGGGTTACTTAACGGGAAGATAATTGGCAGCTCACAGCCTTGCTTCATGGCACGGATAACTTGTTCAGTGAACAAGCCTGGCTGACCTGAAACACCAATAAGTACGTCTGGCTGCGCGCAGTGCATAACATCAAGTAGTGACGCATAATCTCCACTGAACGTCCAATCAGCCAAGTCAGCATTTTTCTGCTGAAGCTTTTGTTGGAAGTCGCGTAGACCTTCCATGCCTTCGGTTACCAAACCAAAACGGTCAATCATGAACACTTGCTTACGTGCTTGCTCGTCAGTCAGGCCTTCAAATACCATTTGTTGAATGAGCATTTCAGCAATACCACAGCCTGCCGAACCCGCGCCCACGAACACCACCTTCATGTCGCGTAGCTTTTGCTGCTTGGTTTTACATGCCGCCAAAATAGTACCAAGGGTAACGGCAGCAGTGCCTTGTATATCGTCGTTAAAACAACACACGTCGTTGCGATAGCGGTTTAATAACGGCATAGCATTTGGCTGCGCAAAATCTTCAAACTGAATCATTACATCAGGCCAGCGTCGCTTCACAGCGTTAATGAACATATCAACAAATTCGTCGTATTCTTCCTGTTCAATACGCGGATGGCGCGCCCCCATATACATTGGGTCGGCTAGCAGCTTTTCGTTGTTAGTACCTACATCTAACATTACGGGCAATGTGTATGCTGGACTAATTCCACCACACGCTGTGTAAAGCGAAAGTTTACCGATAGGAATGCCCATTCCGCCAATACCTTGGTCTCCCAAGCCTAAGATGCGTTCACCGTCAGTCACAACAATCACTTTCACTTTGCGCTTCGTAGCATTGCGAACAATGTCATCAAGCTGGTGACGTTCTTCATACGACACAAACAAGCCACGCGAACTGCGATAGATATCTGAAAACTGCTCACATGCATCACCTACAGTAGGGGTGTAGATGATGGGCATCATCTCATCGATGTGCTTTTGAATTAGGCGGTAAAACAAGGTTTCGTTATTGTCTTGAATTGCGCGCAGATAAATATGCTTGTTTAGTGCTTCGTCAAAACTGCTGTATTGCATGTAAGCACGTTCAACCTGCTCTTCGATGGTTTCGTACCTTGGTGGCACTAGACCCGTCAGGTTAAACGCCGCACGTTCCCGTGCAGTGAAGGCACTGCCTTTATTCAGTAGGGGGGTTTCCAGCAATGAAGGGCCGGCATGAGGAATATAAAGATATCGCTGTGAATCTTCTGACATTGGTTTTCCGATAATGTGTTCAGGCAAATACATCACCTAAGCCTGAAGCGGCACGCGTGCAACGTGCCTCTTAGTAATTAGAATATTTCTTCTGGCTCAGGCGCAGTAGTCGTATCCTGCGTGGCCGGATCCAACACTTCGTCATCGCGAACATAAGTCGTTGGCTCGGTTCCCTGCAGGAAATATTCGAATAGTGTCGTATGGTCTGTTCGTCTGGTCAACTTTCCACTGGTACGATCAATGCGAACACGCACTATATTCTCTGGTACGGGCATTGGCGTATGTGGTTTATTTTCTAGAGCATGTTGCATAAATCTGATCCACGCTGGCTCAGCAGCTTTAGCTCCATCTTCAATGCCGATCATGGCGTTGCCTATCCAGTTGAATTTCTCAGCATTCTTATTAATAAGGTTTTGGTTTCGCGTAGCTCGCCCTAACTGACGCCCCATGTTGTCGAAGCCTACCCATGTGGTGGCCACCAAATCTTTGTGGAAACCACTGAACCACGTGTCTCGCGAGTCATTCGTTGTACCCGTTTTCCCAGCTATGTCAGTACGCTGAAGAATATTACGAGCACGCCAGCCGGTGCCTAACCAATAGGTTTTCTTGCTCCAATTTCCGTTTGCTCTCACAGCCGTTCGCATCATTTCTGCCACTAAGAAAGCGTTTTGAGCAGTAATAACCTGAGGCGCAATCACTTTTTCTGCAGCTTCGTCATCATCGACGTCGCCAAGTAAAATATCTTGATTTAGTTCAGCGGCAAGTAAGGCTTCAATATCGGCTTCTTCGTCTTCAGGTAGTATTTCTGGATCGCTTTGATTTTCACAACGATTGCACGCCCAAACTGGGTTTGCTTTCCAAAGCTCATCGCCGTTTTCATCAAGCACTTTGCTGATAAAATGAGGGTTTACTAAGTAGCCACCGTTCGCAATCACCGACATACCTCTTACTACTTCAAGCGGCGTATGTGAACTCGACCCAAGGGATACGGTTTCATCAAGTGGGATATCGTCTTTATTAAAACCAAAGCGTGTTAAGTAATCGGCCGTTTCTCTAAGACCAACACCACGCAATAGTCGAACCGATACCACGTTTTTCGATTTACCAAGGGCTTTACGCATTCTAATTGGGCCGTCGTACTCAGCTGGCGAGTTTTGCGGTCGCCAAGCTACACCCGTCGCCGCATTCCATTGGTTAATGGGAGCGTCATTGATGATGGATGCAAGGGTATAGCCACTGTCTAATGCAGCAGAATAAACGAAAGGCTTGATGTTCGAGCCCACTTGGCGCTTGGCCTGTGTCGCTCGGTTAAACTGGCTTTGATAAAAGCTGTAGCCACCAACAACCGCTTCAACCGCACCGTTTTTCGGATTAAGTGCGATAAACGCTCCGCTCACCTCAGGGATTTGCGAAATGCGCCACTGCCCTTCTTGCTGTCTGATATAAATGACCGCCCCTTCTTGAGTCACATCTGAAGCGCTTTTGGGGTCACTACCCTGCCTAAAGTCTGTAATGTAGCGTCGGGCCCAATCTAGTCCATCCCACTCTACCGTTATTGCTTTGCCATCTACAGACAACACTTCTATCGACTGCTCATTTACTTTCGTAACAACCGATGGCAAAAGAGGTTTAATGTGAGGAATCTCTTCAAGCACGCGCATGATTGATTCGTTATCCCACTCTTCTCGTGTTGTCTTATCACTTATGTCATAGCTCAATGAAAGTTGTGGAATCGCGTCATCCTTTCCTTCTGGCTTAGGAATATTCCATAAGTAGCCAAGGGCGCCTTTATAGCCATGACGCTCATCATAGTCATGAAGATTTCGAACCACCGCACGCTGAGCAGCTAATTGAAGATCTGACGTTGCAGTCGCAAAAACTTGGTATCCGCCGGTTTCTGCCTCTTCTTTTCCATAAATCTCTACCATTTCGTTATAAATGGTGTCGGCCAAATAAGGCGCATCCACTTCAATTTCAGCACCGTGCTTCTTCGCTGAAACTGGCGCATTGGCAGCTTCATCGAACTGCGCTTTAGTGATGTACTCTTCGTCAAGCATACGAAGTAAGACCACGCGTCTGCGTTCGACAGAACGTTGCGGCCCGCTGATAGGGTTAAGCACTGATGGCGCCTTGGGAAGACCTGCAATAGTAGCAATTTGAGCTAAAGAGAGTTCGTTAAGCGGTTTGCCATAGTACACTTGGGCGGCCGCCCCAAAACCAAACGCTCTATGGCCTAATTCGATTTTGTTGAGGTACAGCTCAAGAATTTCCTGCTTAGAAAGCTCTTGCTCCATGTGCAGTGCTATAAAGATCTCTTTGATCTTTCTGATATAGGTTTTCTCCCGACTAAGGAAAAACCCTCGTGCTAGCTGCATGGTTAACGTACTTGCTCCCTGACGCTTTTCGCCAGTAAGGACTAAACTTACTGCAGCACGCATTATACCAATGGGGTCAATACCGTGGTGTTCGTAGAAGCGACTGTCTTCGGTAGCGAGTATGGCGTTAATTAATTCTTGCGGGACTTCCTCAAGTTTTACGGGGATCCGCCGTTTAACTCCATACTGTGAAATAAGTTTTCCGTCTTTGGTGTATATCTGCATGGGTGTTTGCAGGCGTACATCCTTAAGTACAGTAACACTTGGTAGGTCAGGTTTGATATAAAAGTAAATACCTACCAGTGCTGCAAAACCAAGAAGGCCTGATAGAAAACTAAATAAAATAAGTGGTTTGATGTACTTCACTGTAACGGATACCAAGACATTTTGTTGAAATGACGTATATTTTATACGTATGTGTTATCTCTAGAACCATACGCATAAGACTATTAGAGTAACATTGTACTTTAGAGCAACTACCTTTGAAACTGGACACTTGCACATGAAATCGCTGTTTAAGAAAAAGCTGCCGCCCATTGTGGGCTTAGATATAGGCACGCGTCAAATAAAAGCGGTGTGGTTAGAGCAATCGAAAGACGGGTTCGTCCTTCAAGGGTATGCCTGTGAGCCAATTAACAAAATCGCTTTCTCTGAGCGTGATATTAAAGATTATGAGTCAGTAAGCATTGCTCTCAAGAAAATTCGAAAGTCGCTAAAAACAAAATTAAAGCTGGCAAATGTTGCTGTAGCTGGTACGTCAGTGATCAGTAAAATCGTCTATATGGACCCAGAGCAAAGCGATTACGATTTAGAAAATCAAATTGAGATCGAAGCCGACAGTCTCATTCCCTATCCGCTTGAAGAAGTATATTTGGATTTTGAAGAAATGGGGCCAAGCACAACGCACACTGGAAAAGTAAATGTATTGCTTACCGCTGCGCATAAAGATTTGGTAGACAGTCGCTTGCTGCTTGCAAGAGAAGCTAACTTTGAACCTAAGATTGTTGATATGGAAAATTATGCCATCGGCAATGCCATGGACTTTTTCCATACGCCTCATACCGAAGACATGCCACTTTGCTGTATTAATGTGGGCGCCTCGCTACTTCAAATATGCGTAATAAAAAACGGCGACGTCATCTACACCAAAGAGCACGCCTTTGGCTTAAATCAGCTAATTAACGATATTAGCGCCATTCATATGGTTGAGCGTGAAACCGCAGAGCGTCAACTACTTGATGGCACGCTGTCTGGAAATTGGGTGGAAGATACGCTTCCTATATTTGCCGCTAACCTACAGCAAAATATCAACCGTGCATTACAAATGTATATGAGCACGCTACATGCAGAGCGCCCCACCAAAATACTGTTTAGCGGCGGTGCCGCTACTATTGAACCGTTAGTCGACATTTTAAAACAAGACTTAGGCCTAGAGGTTGATTGCTTCAATCCGTTTAGCAACATGTCGATAAACCCTAAACTTGATGCCACGAGACTTAGCAAAATTGCACCACAGCTTGCGATTGCAGCAGGTCTAGCGAGCCGGAGCTTTACGCCATGGCACATGTAAATTTACTACCTTGGCGAGAGAAGCAGCGCCAACATCAAAAACAACAATACTTGGCAGGGCTACTTGCCGTTGCCGCCATTGTAGGATTGATTTTTTGGTTCATTGGTCAAGCTATCGACCAGCAAATCAGTAATCAAAACTCGCGTAATCAATACCTTGAACGGGAAATCGCGGTTTTAGATGCGCAAATTGCAGAGATAAAAAAGGTTAAAGACAGTAAAAATGCCATTGAGCAGCGCATGGCATTAATTGAGCAACTGCAAGCAAGTCGCAATGTGGCTCCTATAGTATTTGATGAACTTGCTAAACTCGTTCCTCCCGGTGTGGCCTTTGAGTCTATGACCAGAAGCAATAACCGTATTGAGATTGAAGGGACTAGTGATTCGAATAATCGTCTTTCCGACTTTATGCGCGCGCTGGACAACTCGAATGTGTTCGTTGCCGCAGAGCTTTCTACCATTAAATCTGACAGCAGTGCAGCGAGAGCGATTAGCAACTTTACGCTTACGTTTTCGATAAACCCCAATGTTGCTCCCCTAGAAATAGAAAGTAGTGAGGCGCAATAACCATGAAGTTTGATGTTTCAAAACTAAAAGAACTTAACGAACTCGACTTTGAACAAATCGCTATTTGGCCAAACGAAGTTCGCGTTGTTGTGGCGGCGTTTGTCGCAATATTGGTAGGTGCGTTGAGCTACTACATGCTAATAAGCCCCAAATTACCGATTAAAGATGCGGCTGAATTAAAAGAACAAGAACTAAAGTTACAGTTCGAAGCAAAGTACCGCATTGCGGCTAATTTAGAAGCTTACCAAGCCCAACTCGCGCAAATTAAAGAAGACTTCTCGTCTATGCTGAAAAGTCTTCCAACCAGCAACGAAACACCGGGTTTGCTTGACGATATCACTTACGTTGGTACCGCATCGGGCCTCACGTTTGAGTTGCTTAATTGGCAACAAGAAGTACCAAAAGAGTTTTACACCGAACTACCTATCGAAATGGAAGTAAGCGGTGGCTATCACAACTTTGGCGAATTCGTTTCCAAAGTTGCGGATTTACCTCGTATCGTTACGCTTCACGATTTTGACATAAAGCGTGAAGCAAATGGTCTGTCGCTGAAGCTGCAGGCGAAAACTTATCGTTCGGAAAACTCGACAGACATTGAAGGAGATGAACAATGATTCGTTCGTTTTTATCTCTTTTAATCATATTGTTAGTAACAGGCTGTTCACCTAAACTCGACGATCTGCATGCCTATACACAGAGTGTTAAAGAGCGTGCTCAGCCACAAATTGAACCGTATCCAGAATTCAAGACTCACCCACCTTTTAGCTATTCGGCAAGCGCCTTAAGAAGCCCGTTCGATCGCCCTAAGAACAACGCCGCTCCAGTAGCAAAAGCACGGGTAGAAAACTGTTTGCAGCCAAACTTCCAGCGCCCTAAAGAAGCATTGGAAGCCTATGGCGTGGACGCCCTCGCACTGACTGGCAACTTTGCCGTTAAGGGAGTGCAGTGGGCATTATTGAAAAGTAACGATGGCATATTACATAAAGCTAAAGTAGGGAGTCGTATCGGCTTGTTTTATGGCAAAATTACGCAAATTAGCACCGACTCAATTACTATTGAACAGTTATTACCTGATGGTGCGGGCTGCTGGCAAAGGAAAACAACAACAATGACTACAGCATCGAAGGCGGGAGAGTAAGCATGGCCGAACGATACATATTCAACAAATCTCTGAATCGTAGAGTGCCTAGATGGTATTGGCTGGCTTTCGCTGTGGCTGCAATATTTTCATTAACCGTATTTGTTTCGCCAGTAAAAGCCCAAGAGCCTTTGTTAGTCGACCCTGATACTAAACGAAATGCATCAACCGTTACCACCACGGTCACAAACATCGACTTTACTCAAGCAGCTAACAATACCGCTGTAACACTGGTGAGTTTTGAGGGCCAAGCGCCAAAGCTTCAGCTTATTGAGTCACAAGGAAAAGTATCCCTTACATTACCAAACACCAAGTTAGGCGAAGACCAATTGGTAGAACTTAATGTGGCTGATTTCGGTACCTTGGTTTCTACCATCGAGACATTCGAAGATAAAGATGGCGCGCGAATTGAGGTTAATTATTCGGGCCCAGTTACGGTTAAAAATACGGTAAAAGACGGCGTAATTCGTATGGCGATAACGCCAATGGACAGCGCGCAGCAAGACGCCTTGGAAGCGGAAAAGAAATACACAGGCGACCCCATTTCGCTCGATTTTCAAGATGTTCCTGTGAGACAAGTTTTACAAATTATTGCGCAGGTTAATGGGTTTAACTTAGTGACCACCGACACCGTAACAGGAAACGTAACGATAAGCTTGTCGGGCGTTCCGTGGGATCAAGCTCTCGACATGATTTTGCGTGTTAAAGGTCTGGATAAACGCTTAGAGGGCAACATTTTATTAATTGCACCGGCTGAAGAACTATCGGCTCGTGAAACCCAAGCCCTTCAATCTAAAAAGCAAGTTTCAGACTTAGCGCCTCTTCATACGGTTAATATTCCTGTTAACTATGCAAAAGCTGCTGCCCTGGCCACGATCTTAAAGTCGACAGAGGGCGGGATCTTATCTGAGCGAGGGGGTGTTACAGTAGACGAACGAACCAACACTTTACTTATTCGCGACACGTTAGCCTCTATTGATGAAGCAAGAAAAACCATCAATGCGTTAGATATTCCAGTGAAGCAAGTGCTGATTGAAAGCCGTATGGTTACTGTGCTTGACGATGTAGACGAGCAGCTTGGCGTTCGTTGGGGTTTCAGCGACCGTCAAGACGATAATGGTGTGTCGGGAAGCCTTGAGGGCGCAGACACCATTGCCGGCGGCATAGTGCCTAGCATTGATAATCGCCTTAATGTGAACCTGCCTGTGACCAGCGCCGCGGGTAGCATTGGCTTTCAAATTGCGAGCTTGGTTGATGGCACCATATTAGACCTTGAGCTTTCCGCACTAGAATCTGAAAACAAAGGCGAAATTATTGCGAGTCCTCGTATTACGGTTGCTAACCAGCATGAAGCTTACATTGAACAAGGTACGGAAATACCTTACGTACAAGCAACGTCTAGCGGTGCGACTTCAGTAGAGTTCAAAAAAGCCGTTTTGTCACTGAAAGTTACGCCACATATTACGCCTGATAATCGCATTATTTTGGATTTAGTTGTTACGCAAGATACCCGTGGCGAAACCGTTTCTACGTCTACTGGTGAGGCCGTAGCCATCGATACCCAAGAAATTAAAACGCAGGTATTGGTAGAAAACGGCGAAACCATCGTATTAGGTGGCATATTCCAACAAACCAGTTCTGATGGCGTGTCGAAAGTGCCTTTGTTTGGTGATTTGCCTGTCGTTGGTGCCCTTTTCAGAAACTCGTCACAACTTCAGCAAAAACGAGAACTACTTATCTTTGTGACACCCAAGATAGTCACTGAAAGACCATAATCCTCATTTTTAGCCTTCAAAAAAGCGCATTTTTGTGCGCTTTTTTGGTTTTCAGCCTTTTTTTGTAACTAAATTTACAGGTATACGCTTTTTGTTAGTAACAAAACTTGCAACGCCTTGCATGAAACTGAGATAATCCCCGCCTCGAAATTTAAGCGAGGTTTAAGGAGTGGTGCTTATTGGACACTAAATAGGCACGAGTCAATGGGTAGGCTGGTAAGGCAACAGTGCACTGCCCCTAACATGATTAAGTTGTGATATAAGCAAATATGGCTGAAAAACGTAATATCTTTTTGGTTGGCCCAATGGGTGCTGGCAAAAGTACCATCGGTAGACATCTGGCAGACGAACTTCACCTAGACTTTTTTGATTCGGATCAGGAAATTGAGCGCCGCACGGGTGCAGACATTGCCTGGATCTTCGACCTTGAAGGCGAAGACGGTTTCCGTAAACGCGAAGAAAACGTCATTAACGATTTGACAGATAAGCAAGGTATTGTACTTGCTACTGGCGGCGGTTCTATTGTAACTAAAGCTGTGCGTAATCGTTTATCTGCCCGCGGCATCGTTGTTTACCTACAAACGACAATCGATAAGCAAGTTGCCCGTACACAACGTGACAAACGTCGTCCTTTGCTACAAAACGAAGATCCAGAACAAGTACTTCGCGATCTTGCAGAAATGCGCAACCCGCTTTACGAAGAAGTTGCTGATTACATTGTTGATACAGACGACCAAAGTGCGCGTGCTGTAGCGAATCAGATTATCAGTAAAATTGGTTTATAAATTAAATATGTAATAGGAGGTGCTACGCCAATGTCAACCTTAACTGTGGAACTTGGAGAACGTAGCTATCCTATACAGATAGAGGCTGGGTTGCTTTCGCAACCTGGCCTTTTTAGTGCCTATATAAAAGGCCCACTTGCCGTCATTGTTACCAACGAAACTGTTGCCCCACTGTATTTAGAAACCGCTAAAGCGGCGTGTGGTAATGTTCAGGTTGAAACCATTATTTTGCCGGACGGCGAGCAACACAAAAATCTTGCCCAATTCGAAGTGGTTATGACACGCCTTCTTGAGCTAAACGCTGCAAGAGATACGACACTTATCGCACTTGGCGGTGGTGTAATTGGTGATCTTACTGGCTTTGTTGCGGCAACTTACCAACGCGGTGTGCCCTTCATTCAAGTTCCTACAACTTTGCTTTCTCAAGTCGACTCATCAGTAGGTGGAAAAACCGCGGTAAATCATCCTCTCGGCAAAAACATGATTGGCGCTTTTTACCAACCGGTTTATGTGGCCATTGATACTGATACCCTCGCTACATTACCCGCGAGAGAGTTTGCTGCTGGCATGGCAGAGGTCATCAAATACGGTATCATTTACGACGCACCGTTTTTTGAATGGCTTGAAAGTAATGTAGATGCGCTTACGTCGCTTGATACTGAAATTCTTACCCAAGCTATTTCTCGCTGCTGCGAAATCAAAGCAGACGTGGTAGCAAAAGATGAACGTGAAGGTGGTTTACGCGCCATTCTTAACTTAGGCCACACGTTCGGTCACGCTATTGAAGCCGAGCAAGGCTACGGTAACTGGCTGCATGGTGAAGCGGTAGCCGCTGGTACTATAATTGCTTGTAAAGCTGCTGAAGCATTAACGTGGTTTGAAGCGTCAGAAACACGACGCGTATCGTCGCTATTTGAAGCATTTGCTTTACCGGTTGCAGGCCCAAATAGTATGACAAAGAATGACTACGTTAAGCATATGAAACGCGATAAAAAAGTGGAAGCTGGCAGTATTCGATTTGTACTTCCTCAAGGCATAGGCAAAGCGGTTGTTACCAAGGACGTCACGGACGCCATTCTTACTGACATCCTTTCTTAGTCATTAGCCCTCGCGACAACCTGGCAACGCGTCTATCTTGACTTCCCTACGTTAGTTGGAATCATGAAGAAATGCGTTGCAGGACAGTTTTTAAAGCAACGGTGAATAAGGGCAAACTCCCATGCAAAGTGAACTGCATGAACGTTTGGAATATTTGGTCAATTACTCTTCTCAGCTGATTTTTGTCAGTGGTGAGTCTATTGCTCAACAACAAAAGACCCTTGAAGCCTTTGTCTTCCAGCAGCACGATGATACCGAGATTGCGTATTTAACTGCGCAAGAAAATATGGAGCCCTCTGACTACCGTCGACAACTTTGTCGGCAGCTTCTTGGTCAAGTGGTGGGTAGCTTCGTTAGGCCTCTAAACGAACTACTTTCCGACCTAAATAGTCACGAAGGTCCAATTCTTATAGCCATCACCCAAGCCCACAATCTTCCTGATGCACTATTGCAAGAACTATGGGACTTGGTGTTGCAAAGTCGGTTTGCTGGTAACAAACAGCATTTAAATGTGCTTTTGTTCGCGAATAACGAATGGGCTGAGCGCGCCAAGCAGTGGCTTCCTGCAAAAAATACAGAAACCCCACTAATAATTAGCAGCCAGTCAGTCATTAGCGAACAGCCTAGCTTCGAGTCAGAGCTCGACAAAATGATTGCTTCACGTCGCGAGGCTTTTCAGGCTCATTTAGAAAATAGACAGCGTGAAAATACGCAAACTTTTATCAACCCATTAAAGTCTAAGTGGTTTTATATCGCTGTTATATGCGTGTTCCTTGCTACGTTTTCTGGCCTTATTTACTGGCAATACGGTGATAAATTAGCATCGATTTTTGCGCCTATTAGTCAATCTTCGCCAGAACCTGAAAGAACGCAGGTTGAGCCCGGCTCTGCTTATAACAAGCTTATAGGCAATGGTGAAACCGATGAAAGCGAAACAACAGCATCAAACTCAGCAACTCAAGCAACCAACCAAATAGGCAACGTAGAGCTTGTTTCCGCGCCCAATGATGATAGTGCAGACGTTGGTGGCTCGTTAATTGATGAATCGTCAGATAACGGTCCGTTGATTACCAATTGGGAAAATGCGGTTTCATCCTTACCTGAAGTTACGCCATCTTCAGAACAGGCAGACAGTAACCAGTTTGAGAATGCCCCGATTGAAGGTAATACCACTGATTCCAATGGTTCAGAGGTGGTTAGCAGTGGTGCGCTAAGTGATCAACAATCTGCTCAAGGTGCCAAATCAAACTCGGACGGCGTCAACGATAATGTAACGCCAACCACTGTGGCCAGTGAATCGAGTCAAGAAGGCTGGATTGGGGAAAATGACTACGCTATACAGTTGTTAGCGATGAAAAGTGAGTCTGTTCTCAGTGAGTTCCTACGAGAAAACAATCTAACTGAGCAAACGCGAATTTATAAAACGACGCGCTATGGTGGCGACTGGTTTGTAGTAGTTAACAAGCAAATCTACACGTCGTTATCTCAAGCGCAACAAGCACGAACAAATTTACCCGAATATCCAGGTAAACAAAATGCGTTTATAAAGCGAGGAAACCAAATCCTCTCAGAGATGAGCAAAGCGCAAAATTAAGTCATTTCACAACCGGGTGGCCATAATATTTCCAGTAAATGAGCAAAATTCCGTTCTTGCGACACTTGTTGGTTGTCCGTTTTACTGATGAAAGTTACAATCTACCTTTAGTGTGGTGATATCTGATACTGATCAGCATAAAAGTATAAAGACGACCCTTTCCCTTGGAACGGCGGCGCACGGAAAAACCACCGTCTTCATTCCGTCTAGGTAGTAACGTTTAAGCATGATGCAGAAAAAAAACCGGGCTTTTTTAAAATGGGCCGGTGGCAAATACAGCTTGGTTGAGCATATTCAGGCCAGATTACCGCAAGCCAATAAACTCATTGAACCGTTTGTTGGTGCCGGATCTGTATTTCTGAATACGCAATACAAACGCTACCTGCTTAATGACATCAATCCTGATCTCATCAACTTATACAATTTCCTTAAAGCGCAGCCCGATGCACTGATTAACGATGCACGCTCATTTTTCGACGGAAAACGCAACGAAGAAAAAATGTATTACGCTTTACGAGAAGAGTTTAACGCCACACAAGATGAATATTATCGCGCCATTCTCTTTTTGTATTTGAACCGTCACGGTTACAACGGATTATGTCGTTACAGCCTTCAAGGGCGTTTTAACGTACCTTTTGGCCGCTATAAAAAACCTTACTTTCCAGAAGACGAGATGTTTGTGTTTTCGGAAAAGTCGCAAAAAGCGACGTTTACTTGTCTTCCTTTTGAAAAGGTTTTTTCTAGAGCTAGGCGTGGCAATGTTATTTATTGTGACCCACCGTATGCTCCTATCAGCAAGACTGCAGCGTTTACCAGCTATGCCGCGCGAAGCTTCGGACAAGAATCTCAAGAGAAGCTGGCTGAGCTCGCCACCCGCGCGTCAAAAAAGCGAGGCATACCCGTCCTCATCTCAAATCACGATTTACCGCTAACTCGGTCGCTTTATCACGGGGCAGATTTCAGTATGCTGTCAGTTAAGCGTTCGATAAGTCAAAACGGTGCAAAGCGACAGCCTGTGGATGAAATTTTGGCTTATTTCCCTCCAGCTAACGTCGCACCAAAGCGAAACGCTCGAAAAAAGAAGACGTTTCACCGCCCTTCAGTTTAGTGTGTGGTGCCGAAAAAACGTCTTATAGGTAGCGCATCGACCGCCTTACCCGCATACGATTTTAATGTGTATTCACGCAATTGCTATGCGCTATAGCCCGTATACCATTTAACGAACATAAAAAGTGTAACAACAAACAGCACAACCAAGATTACACCAATGACGGCGAAACTGATAAAAGTGCCTTTAGTAAAGTCACGTTCGTAGTTTTTATGGCTCTGAACACCAAATAGACTAGCAACTACACTACCTAGAACTGACCAAAAACCAGTACCAGACTGCATAATTTTCCCCTAAGTGTCGTTAGCAGGTGAGGTGAAATCTCGATTACCTTCGTCGCTGTGCATCAACTCAAGTAGGTCTAAAAAGTGGAATTGAAAAGAGGATGATTTCCCCGCTATCCATGACAGCCAACTGACTTCCTCAACACCCTCTTGATGACGGGCACATTGGTTTTGAATATGGCTTGCGGGCAACTTGGGGTTGAACTCCGTAACGGGTTGGAATTCGCATACTGACGAGTGTGAATTTGGCGTACTTGTAACCGCAACGCTAACAAGCGCTACCGCTCCACAAATCGCAAAAAATGGAAGAACCTTCATCCTGAATACTCCTTACACTCGTTTAAAAATTAATCTCATTATAATCAAAAGCAGGTTACGAACAAGTTAAAAATGCGTTGCTTTTAAAAAATGAAAAGCCTAACGGAAACACATTAGGCTTTTAGTACTCAACGTTTTGATAAAGGCCATCCAATGGCCGCTACAAAGTAGTTTATAGCTCGAAGTCTACTGAATACGCTACGGTAAATTTAACGGCGTCGTTATCAAACTCGTCGTCACCGCCCATGTCGTCAAGGTCGGTACCGGTGATGGCGAAGCTAAAGCCGTCTTTTGCTATTGAAATACCATAGTCCATATAACCTTCAACGCCATTAAACGCTTCAGCGAAGTCACCCTCGTGATAACCGACATGGAAACCCAGCTCAGTGCCATTCAGGATTTCTGTAGTGTAACCAAGAGACGTATAAGACGCTTGAGCAAAACCAAAGTCCTGATCTTCGCCTTCGTCAGCTTCAGTGTGCGCTAAAAGGTATACCGTAAGGCTTAACCCACCCATACCTACAGACCCATAAACTTCTGCAAAGTCGAAGTTCGCTTCGTCATCGTAGTTGTAGTAGAGGTAGCCAAAGTCGTACGCAATACCGTCAGACTCACCTGAGAAACCGAAGTACATATCGTGCTCATATGAATATACGTCACCTGCACCGTAGTTCACGTTAGACGCCCACGTACCCGCATAAAAACCACTTTCATGCGCGTAATCGATACCACCCTGTACTGCGGCTTCGTTAGTTGTTTGTGTTAGACCACGCCAGATGTAGTTACTGGTTGCACTAGCGTTAGCAGTGAATGAACCTTCTGCATAGCTAGGCATGGCTGTTAACAGACACGCTGAAGAAATAGCAGCGGCAAGTATTGTTCTTTTTGTAGATGTTTTCATGTGTGTTCTCCAGTCAAATTCAAACTTGTTGTAATTCGTTTTTTCTGTCTGTGTTTTCTTTTTTGGACTGGATAACGCAAAGTTGATGCCCATTTATGGTTCATCAAAAAAACTCACAAAAAACAAATTAACCAATTGAAATTAAAAACATTATTTCATTTAAAAAATTCATCCGCTGTAACCGAAATAAAAAAACGCTGCATAAAAATGCACCAACATAACGCGCACTCACCAAAATTGGGCAGTGTTCTGACAAAGTCCGTTTATCTTAAATTTCCGCGAAATTAACGCTGATTAACCCTTTGCATAGTAAAGAAGCACGGATTTGGGTAAACTTTCGCAAAGGTGAAACGTAAGTGGCAACGCACCTTGTTGTTTTTAGAATGAAAGGACATGCAATGAAACCATTCCTAATTGCTCCATCAATACTATCGGCCGATTTCGCTCGACTTGGCGAAGACGTAGAAAAGGTATTAGAGGCTGGCGCTGATGTGGTGCATTTCGATGTAATGGATAACCACTATGTACCCAATCTTACGTTTGGGCCAATGATTTGCGAGGCGTTAAGAAACTACGGCATTACCGCTCCCATTGATGTGCACTTAATGGTGAAGCCCGTCGATGACTTAATTGAAAAATTCGCGAATGCAGGGGCCAGCTATATTAGTTTTCACCCAGAAGCGTCTGAGCACATAGACCGCTCTCTACAGCTTATTATCGATGCAGGTTGCAAGCCGGGGCTCGTATTTAACCCAGCAACGCCACTACATTACCTTGACCACGTCATGGACAAACTGCACCACATTCTTATTATGTCGGTTAACCCAGGGTTTGGTGGTCAAAAGTTTATTCCTAGCACCTTAGATAAAGTGCGCGCGGTGAAACAGCGTGTATTAGAAAGCGGCTACGATATTCGAATTGAAATTGACGGTGGCGTAAAAGTCGATAACATTCGCGAAATAGCGGAAGCGGGCGCGGATATGTTTGTGGCTGGTTCGGCTATTTTTTCTCAACCCGACTACAGCGATGTCATTGAGCAAATGCGCAATGAACTAGCGTCACTGTCTAAAGCATAATTTTTGAAGCTTTATTTTCCCAAGCTTTATTTTCACAGTATTTAACGTATTACAGGTAAAAAGAAATGAGTAATAAACCCGTTGTATTAAGTGGCTGTCAGCCTTCAGGACAACTTACCCTTGGCAATTACATGGGTGCACTTAAACAGTGGGTTTCCATGCAAGACGACCACGACTGCTTATATATGATAGTGGATTTGCATGCTATTACTGTACGACAAGACCCTAAGCAGCTTGCTGAAGCTTGTCTAGACGGCCTTTCTCTTTACCTTGCTTGCGGTATTGATCCACAAAAAAGTACTCTGTTTTTGCAATCCCATGTGCCTGAACATGCACAGCTATCTTGGGTATTGAATTGTTACGCCCAAATGGGTGAGCTTAATCGCATGACTCAATTCAAAGATAAGTCTGCGAAGAACGAAAATAACATTAATGTAGGCTTATACAGCTACCCTGTACTCCAAGCAGCAGATATTTTGCTATACCAAGCAGATAAAGTACCGGTAGGTGAAGATCAGAAGCAGCACCTTGAATTGACTCGTGACATTGCTACACGTGTTAACAATCTATACGGCGATGTATTTCGTCTACCTGACCCGTATATCCCAGACTTTGGCGCTCGCATCATGAGCCTTCAAGAGCCTGAAAAGAAGATGTCTAAGTCTGACAACAACCCGAATAACTTCATCGGCTTATTAGAAGATCCTAAGAAGTTAGCCAAGAAAATCAAACGTGCCGTGACCGACTCTGACGAGCAAGCTAATATCTACTTTAACCCAACTGAAAAACCAGGCGTGTCTAACTTACTGACTCTACTTTCGCTTGCGACGGGTAAATCAATTAAAGAGCTTGAGCCTGAATATACCGACAAAATGTATGGCCACCTTAAAGGTGATGTTGCAGACGCTGTGGTTGCTCTACTTGAACCTATTCAGGCCCGCTATGCTGAAATTCGCGCAGACAGAGCATATCTTGACGACGTAATGCGTCAGGGTGCTGAGAAAGCGTCAGCGCGAGCGGCTGAAACTTTGGCTAAAGTATACAAAGCAGTCGGCTTTATTCCAAAGCCATAACAGCCGAATTCCAACATCTTGCTACAGGCCATGAAGGGTTCATTTAATCCTTCATGGCTAAAACCTTCGCAACTTAGAAATACCAAGGACTAGCACTGCTGTGTTGCTGTTAATTGATAACTTCGATTCGTTCACTCATAACCTCGCTCGGTATTTCACTGAGCTCAGCGTCGACGTTGAAGTGGTGCGAAATAACGCACTGACCTTAGACGACATATCTCGCTTAGCGCCTTCACAGTTAGTTATTTCACCGGGACCATGCACGCCTAACGAAGCGGGCATCAGCTTATCTGCGATTGAACATTTTGCAGGCAAGATTCCTATTTTAGGTGTATGCCTGGGTCATCAAGCTATAGGTCAAGTGTTTGGTGCCAAGGTAGTAGGTGCACAAGAGATTAAGCATGGAAAAATTTCACCCCTAACACACCGCAACAGTGGCCTGTTCAAAGGCTTACCTAACCCGTTTAACGTGACGCGCTACCACTCATTGGTTTTAGATCCCGCATCGCTACCTGCCTCACTGAGTGTTGATGCATGGTGTGAAACCGCAAAGGGCACAAAGGAAATCATGGCAATTTCCCATAATCATCACCCTATTTGGGGCGTGCAGTACCACCCCGAGTCACTGCTTACCGAACACGGTCATAGCGTACTGGATGCATTTCTTCAGTTTAAATCAATTTAAGTATACGAGTTTGATGCCGATACGCTTTTATAGCGTAAAAGGTTACGCTTGAAGGCCAGAATTACTCGCAATTCACTGATTTTTCGTTTAACTTTTCATAATTCGTTTTAGCCAATGCGCTGAATAAAGATTATACGAAGCATCGCACACGCAATATCAACAGTTGCAGGGTAAATAAGGCTTGCTTTCAAGCAGTAGCTACCATTTTCATCATTACCGTAGCGAAAGTAATAAAGGCCCCTGATGTACGATAATATTGCCGTTCACCAAAAAGTTATGAGCAGGAGTGCTTTTAATATGACAATGGGGGCAACCACACCGCCCACGATAGATGATCGTTTTGAAAATATGATCATATCGCCAGAGCGAGTGCTGGAAATGCTAGGAAGACGCAAGGTGGGAGAGGTAAGCTTCGAGCAATCGGAGCAAGGTGATGCGCGCAGGCTGCTACTGCACGTTGAAAAAGTGGCGATTGAAAACAAGCGCCTTCAAGAGAAAACCGAAGCGTCATACCTTGAATCAGTGAGTCACCATCTTCACGAGATCCTTCTAGGTGAATTAACAGAGCAGCTAAGCTATACCGACGAGCTCGTTCAAAACGTACTTAACTTGCCCGAAAATATCGGCGAGCTTCTTGATGCACTTTCCGTGAAAGCTTGCTCTGTTTCGAAACTAGAGCCAATTGCCGCAACCATGCCATGGCTTTATGATGAACTGATCGTTGTGGTGAATACTCCACAATTTAGACGCAAAGACTCCCGTGGGCGTATCATTGTTGTAGAGACACTGCGCACAGCATTGAGCTTTTTGGGTATTGAAAACCTACGCACATTGATACCGTCGCTCATCTTAAAGCGTGCTATGCCTCAGATTACCGACCCTTACCCGCTAATTAAACAAAAGCTTACGCCTTATACGACTGGCGTTGCCATAACGGCGAAACGCCTTGCAGCGCTTACGGATCTAAACAAAAACCAGGCTTATACCCTTGCGATGCTTAGTAATTTGGGGCGTTGTGTCGTAACAAGACTTTACTTCAAACTGTTCGATAAAATTCAGCTACATCTGTTGCAAGAATGCCAGAAAGACAAAGAGCAAAAGCGACATGAAGCGCTACTCAAAGTGGCTCCTTCAGCCAACCACCTTATTGCTCTACAGCAAGAATTCGCAGATGCAGTCAGCGCGGATATTCTGGAGTGGATGCATTTAATGCGCTTGCCTATTGCAGAACCTATGCGAGCGTGTGCCGATAAAGTACCCGCACAGCCTAAAACACTCAGTAAGGTACTTCATCAAGCCCGAACCTACACACAAATTCGGATGTTACATCAGTTAAAGCTTGTTGAAATGAAAGAAGTAAAGCCGCTTTTCATGGAGCAACGCTACCCTGCAGGTGCACTCGAAAAACTCAAAACTATTGATATTTTCACCCTTCCTTTGGTGAAAAACGAAGAGAATCATTAATTTTTTAGTGGATATTCATGCACTCGTTATGCACCTTTTTCATTTCATGTGCATGATGCCCCAAATTATTGACGGTTGCTCAATGCCTTGCCCGTTTTTAGCGACATTAAACAGGTAAGGCTTCCAGTCCTATCTCCCCTTTCTTATTGCTTCACAGTGCATTAAAACCCGTATGCAGCCCTTTTCTCAGCGCAAAAATTGATTATTACTAATTGATATAGCCCAGTAGTTAATAGTTATTCACTTTTCCTGCAAATTAAGCCACAGTCCTTATAAATAAAGGGCTGCAGCCCTTTGCATAGAAGACAAATGTTAAAAAAAATGGCATACTGTTGAACAAATCCGATTAGTTTTTACGCGCCCAATTAACGCTTATCGACCAAAGTAGTACTAAAATGTGCTCATTGATTCGACAAGCAAAATCACACAGTGTGATTGGCGCCCAACGCAGAGGTAACAAAGATGAACGTAACTCGCGCTACATTTGATGATGTAATGGTTCCTAACTATAACCCAGCAGGTATGGTACCTGTTCGAGGTGAAGGTTCACGCATATGGGATCAAGATGGAGCTGAGTACATCGACTTTGCAGGCGGTATTGCAGTTAACGTTTTAGGTCACTGTCACCCAGAGCTTGTGAAAGCTCTTAATGAACAAGGCAGCAAGCTTTGGCACTTAAGCAACGTTTTCACTAACGAGCCAGCCCTTCGTTTAGCTAAAAAGCTAAATGACGCAACGTTTTCAGATAGAGTTTACTTCGCAAACTCAGGCGCAGAAGCGAACGAAGCAGCATTGAAGCTAGCTCGTCGCTGGGCGCTGGACAAGCACGGTGAAGACAAAAACCAAATCATCGCTTTCAACAAAGGTTTCCACGGCCGTACCTTCTTTACCGTAACAGTAGGTGGTCAAGCTGCTTACTCTGACGGTTTTGGTCCTAAGCCAGGCGCTGTTGACCACTGTGACTACAACGATTTAGCTGCCTTTGAAGCGCTAATTTCTGACAAAACCTGCGCGGTAATGATGGAACCGCTTCAGGGTGAAGGCGGTATTATTCCACCTGATGTAGATTTCGTAAAAGGCGTTCGCGAACTTTGTGACAAGCACAACGCATTACTTATTTTTGACGAAGTTCAGTCGGGTGTTGGTCGTACTGGTCACCTTTATGCCTACATGGGTCTTGGCGTAACACCTGATATCCTAACGACCGCAAAATCTCTTGGTGGCGGCTTTCCAATTGGTGCCATGCTTACCACAGCAGACATCGCTGCACACCTTAAGCCAGGTACCCACGGTAGTACTTACGGTGGTAACCCACTAGCCTGTGCTGTTGCGGAAAAAGCGTTAGATATCGTGAACCAGCCAGAAGTGCTTGAAGGTGTACTTAAGAAAGAAGCCCTATTCCGTGAACTACTAGGTGCTATCAATGAAAAGTACAACGTATTTGAAGAAGTACGTGGTCAAGGCATGCTGTTAGGTTGTGCGTTAAATGAGAAATACCAAGGCCGTGCACGTGACTTCATGATGGCTGCAACGAAAGAGAACCTTATGTGTCTTGTTGCTGGCATGAACGTTATTCGTTTTGCACCTTCACTGGTTATTCCTGATGAAGACATCAAAGAAGGTCTTGCACGTTTTGAACGCGCCGTTGCTGCCGTTGTAAACGCCGAATAATTACAACACGAGTAGCGAACATGAATATCATTCGCCCTATCACGAAGGCCGACTATAACGCGCTTAAAGAGATCGCCGTTGAATCAGGTATTGGCTTTACGTCTTTACCTGTCAACGACGAGTTGCTGCAGCGTAAAATTGATCGTGCAGAAACTGCGTTTAACAAACCAAACGTAACCGAACCTGGCGATGAGTCATACTTGTTTGTAATGGAAGATACCACTACCGGACAGGTAGTGGGAACAACAGGTATTGAAGCGGCTGTTGGTATAGACGATGCGTTCTATCATTACCACCTAAGTAAAGTAGTGCACGCCTCGCGCGAGCTTAACATTCACAACACGGTAGACATTCTAACGTTTTGTAATGACTACACCGGTGTTACTGAAATATGTACGCTGTTTCTTCGCGAACAAGCCCGTGGCGGCATAAACGGCCGCTTCCTTTCAAAGGTTCGATTCTTGTTCATGATGGAGCACCGTGAACGCTTCTCAGAGACAGTTATTGCTGAAATGCGCGGTGTGAGTGACGAAGAAGGACGCTCACCGTTTTGGGAGTGGTTGGAAACCCATTTCTTCTCTATGGATTTTCCTACTGCCGACTACTTAACTGGCATTGGTAATAAAGTGTTTATTGCTGAGCTTATGCCGAAGTACCCGATATACGTAAATCTGCTTAGCAAAGAAGCGCAAGAAGTCATTGGCGAAGTCCATGACAAAACACGCCCTGCTCTTCAGCTTCTTGAAGAAGAAGGCTTTTCTTGCCGCGGCTACGTAGACATTTTCGACGCAGGCCCGACGGTAGAAGCAAACTTAAGCCACATCCGCACGGCTCAGTCGAGTTTAAAACTGCCTGTAGTGATTGACGATAGCGCTGCTGCCCAAGGGCAAACGCACTACATCATTAATACATCAGTATCTGATTTTCGTGCAGTTGCAACCGAGATGACGGTAAGCGAAGAAAAGCAAGTTGCCGTGCTATCTCGCCAAGCCGCTGCTGCATTGAATGTCAAAGAGGGAGAGCACGTACGCTTCGCCCCCGTTACATTCAGAGATTAAAAGGACACCCACTATGCTACATACACATTTTATCAACGGTGAATGGGTTGCCGGACAAGGTCATGACTTAGCGTCAATTGACCCTGCAAAAAACGAAGTGATTTGGGAAGGTAAGTCTGCGACAGCCTCTCAAATTGATGACGCAATTAACGCTGCTCGTGCTGCACTTCCAGCATGGAGCATGAAAACCGTTGAAGAGCGTCTTGAAATTATTAAGGTTTATGGCACTAAGCTAGAAGAAGCTAAAGCGCACCTTGCCAAAGTTATGGCTAAAGAAACGGGCAAGCCAGAGTGGGAAACTGCCACTGAAGTTGGTGCCATGATGGGCAAAATTGGTATTTCTGAAAAAGCCTATTTCGAACGCACGGGTAACGTTGAAAACCCAATGCCTGTAGGTAAAGCCTTCATTCGACACAAGCCTCACGGCGTTGTTGCTGTATTTGGCCCATACAACTTCCCTGGCCACCTGCCAAACGGACACATTGTTCCAGCCCTTATTGCAGGTAACACAGTTGTGTTTAAACCAAGCGATTTGACGCCTATGGTTGCACAAGAAATGGTGAAGCTATGGGATGCTGCTGGCCTGCCAGCGGGTGTACTCAACCTAGTACAAGGTGAAGTTGAAACAGGTAAGGCATTGGCGTCGCATAACGATATCGATGGTCTTTTCTTTACGGGTAGCTCACGCACAGGAAAAATCTTGCACGAGCAGTTCGCAGGTCACCCAGGTAAAATTTTGGCTCTTGAAATGGGTGGTAACAACCCACTCATTGTTAAAGATGTGGCTGATGTTGATGCTGCTGTACATGACATCGTTCAATCTGCTTTCATTACGTCCGGTCAGCGCTGTACGTGTGCACGTCGCCTATTCTTACCAGCCGATGCACAGGGTGATGCAATCCTTGCTCGCTTAATCGAAGTGACCAAGAATATTAAGGTGGGTGATTATGACGCTGAAGATCAACCATTTATGGGCGCAATGATCTCAAGCAATGCCGCTGCACTGATGGTAAAAGCACAGCAAGAGCTTGAAAACCTTGGTGGTAAAGTACTGGTTCGCCTTGAACAAAAAGACGAGAACAAAGGTTTTGCTACTCCTGGCATCATTGATGTGACTGACATGCTTGCTTCACTGCCTGACGAAGAACACTTTGGTCCACTACTTAAAGTGATTCGTTACAGCGATTTTGACGCAGCTATCGCAGAAGCGAATAACACCAGCTTTGGCTTATCAGCAGGTCTTCTAGGCGACAACGAAGAAGATTATCGCTACTTCTTCGCACGCATTCGCGCGGGCATCGTAAACTGGAATAGACCTATTACAGGTGCAAGCAGCGCAGCGCCATTTGGTGGCGTGGGCGACAGCGGTAACCACAGAGCAAGTGCGTTTTATGCAGCCGACTACTGTGCGTACCCAGTTGCTTCAGTTGAGCTTGATAAAGTTACTATGCCGGGCAAATTAAGCCCAGGCTTGTCGATGTAACCCAAGCTTTTCACGTTACAAAAAGGCCGACATGATTTTTGTGTCGGCCAGTTTAGTACCAACCCTATACGAACTATTCGTTTAAAAATAGTCAACGACAGAAAGGACCCTACCACCATGCATAGCAACATCGATACGTTGTTTAGCAACATGTGGGACGATTACGTTACCATCACTCCCTCAGCGCATAAAATTCATGCACTTTTGGCGGGTGAAGAAAACACGAACGACATCGTTAACGACCATGTAGCTTTTCGAACTTTTGCTCTTGATAAAACCCGCTTAGACAAGCTTGCTGCGCACTTCTTAGCATTGGGTTATGAAGCTAAAGGCGACTATGACTTTGAAGCGAAAAAGCTTACTGCAAAGCATTTCGAGCACCCTGACGATACTAAACCAAAAGTATTTATTAGTGAGCTTCGTGTAAATGAGCTTTCTGAAACTGCTCAAGCAATTATCAAGAAGATGGTTGATCAAATGCCTGAGTCTGTAGTGGATGCAGATAACTTCTTGTACTCGGGTAAGCATTGGGACGTTACTAAAGCAGAATACGACACACTGCTTAGCGAATCAGAATACGCGGCGTGGATGGCGGCATGGGGCTTCCGTGCTAACCACTTTACAGTAAGTGTTAATCACTTAACCCGTACTGACGAGCTTACCGACGTAAACACATTGCTTAAAGAAGCAGGCTTTGTGCTAAACACCTCTGGCGGCGAAATTAAAGGTGGTCCAGACGTATTTTTAGCGCAATCTTCAACGATGGCTGACCGTGCTGACGTAGCGTTTAGCGACGAAACTGTGGCAATTCCAAGCTGCTTCTACGAATTTGCACAGCGTTATGAAATGCGTGATGGTAAGCTTTACAAAGGCTTTGTTGCCGCATCGGCAGATAAAATCTTTGAAAGCACCAATGCTAAGTAACGAGCTTGCTTAGTCATTAAAAAAAGCCCGATAGGGCTTTTTTTGTTTATGCTTAGCTGAAGACATTACCGATTAGGCTCTGTAGTATGCCTTGCCAAGAACTGGTCGTAAGGCATTGGTTTATCAAAGTAAAACCCCTGCATCAGCTGAATGTCGGCCTGCTCCATAAAAGGCAAATAAGACTCCAACTCTACGCCTTCAGCCACCACATCTATTTGCAAACTCTTTAACATCGCTATCAAACCATTAAATAGCGCATTGGCTTTGCTATCTTGGTGAATACCCTGAATTAAGCTTTTATCCACCTTAACCACTTCAAACTGGAAACTTCGCAAGTAGCTAAGAGATGAAAAGCCACTGCCAAAATCATCCAGAGACAGTCTAAACCCATGATCTCTCAACGTGTTTAATGCTCTAAGTGCTGATTTTTCATCGCGAATAAAGACCGACTCAGTGAGCTCTAGCTCAATAAATTCGGGAGACACATCATTATCCATACAGATAGACATTGCCTGATTTGGAAATTCTGGGTCAAGCATCTGATTAGCACTGATATTCACAGACAAAGGAATGGCATCACCCTGCTGCGACTCCATTATTGAAATGTAATCACATGCCGCTTCCAGTGCTTGAAGACCAATAGCACTGTCCAGCTTGTGCTCTTCTGCTATGGGAATAAACACTGCCGGCGATACAACACCGTGTAAGCCTGAAATCCAGCGACACAGTACTTCACCGCCTTTTAACTCACCGTTTAGATCATATTTACCCTGAATATAGAAATCGAGAAGGTGGTTCTCTACTGTTCTGCGCAAGTCATTCACCATACTGACCTGCTGGGTCATGCTCTCATAGAGACCTGACTCGTAAATAAACGCCTGCCCTTTACCCAGCTCTTTCGCACGGTACATTGCGGCGTCGGCGCACTGCACCAAGCTTTCTAGGTTGTCACTATGTTCTGGAAATTCAGCAATGCCAATACTGGCAGACAGCCTAAGCTCCGACGTTTTTACGGTTATGGCGTCTTCTTCTATCTGGCTGATAAGCCGCTCAGAGCGTTCAGCAATTTCCTCAACATTCTGATTAGGCAATACGGCAATAAACTCATCACCACCCCACCTGCCGACTTCCCCTATTGGGCCGAATATGGCAGTAAGGAGCGCTCCTACGCGCTGAAGCTCAATATCCCCTCTTTCATGCCCTGCGTTGTCGTTAATTGCTTTGAACCCGTCCAGATCAATAAAGACCAAAACAAAGTGCTGTTCTTTTTGTACTAACCCGGAGATGGACTCACGCAGCGAATTGCGATTGGAAAGGCCGGTTAACTCATCGTGCAATGCCAGTTGACGTAGTTTGGCTTCGTTTCGTTTTCTATCGCTGATGTCGCGCATTGTGGCAATCAAATAAGATGACGTTTGCTGGTAGGTCTCAAACAAAGCCACCGAGATATCGACAACCTTAATTTCACCGTTTTGCGTCTTCACTTTTGACTCGAAGCGAATTTGTTTATCAAGCGCCAACTGCACTTTATCGACTTTCTCAGCAATGAATATTTGGTTGAAATCCAAACCAATGCATTGCTCTTTGAAAGGCGCAGCAATCAGCTGAATATATGCATCGTTACATTCTGTGATAACAAGATCAGGTGAGAGTACTAACATGGGCTCACGTGAGCTCGCAAAAGCAGAGGCCATTAAGTGAAACGATTGTTCAGCTTTGCGCTGTTGAGTAATGTCTTTTGTGGTACCAACAATTTGAAGCGCTTCACCCGCTTTTCCACGCTTTAGCACGCGCCCGCGCAGCCTTACCCACTGAAAATCGCTGTCGAGCTTTAAGCGAAAAGAAAACTCTATACGGTCACGATTGCCGTGTAGCGCCATGCTCCAGTGAAACTGCAGACCGTCTAAATCGTCCTCATGTACCCGCTCTAGAAGCTCAATTAAGGTGCCTGACCAGGTAGATACACTTTCAGAATGTAGTGAGAATGAGCGAAATTCCATAATGTCATTCTCTGCCTCCCAATTCCAAAAAGACTCCTGCGACGCCCATAGTGCAAGTTCCAAATCTTTCTGTGCACTTTGGCTTTTTTGAAGCGTAGCATACAAACTTTGCGTCTTTTCTCTCAGCAAAGCTTCGGCTTGCTCTCTCGCATTTCGCTCTCGCTTTAAACGCCTTTCAAGTAACGCAGCACGGTCGCTACCAGAAGGCGTGCTATGCGTTGTTCCATCTGACATAACATGCCTCCGTTAAACGAGAGATATACTAAATTCGTAGGTATGAGGCGTATCTAGTTGATGGGTTTCCCTTTCCAGGGTGCAGTTGTAATGAGCTGCGGCTGCGTCCATCAAGCCTTCTGCTAAAGGATATAATTCTCTTTCAGAATAATACTGTAAGCGCATGGTGTTATCGGTTCTGGATATCACCGTAAATCGGGGTAGGTCGGCGTCTGGGTAGAGCTTCTTAACCTGAACATGAATGTCGCCGTCCAAGTGCTCCAGCATATCCAACATGCCTTCTGTATTGGCCAGCACGTCGCCATGCACTGCACCTAACTTACCAAATAAGTAATAGCCGAAATCGTAGAGTAGCTCGTTAGCTGACTTACCCGTTTTCTCCACCAGCACACCTAACAGGCGTTGCATTTGTTCAAACGGGTAATAGCCCACTGCGGTATAAGCGCCGTCGTTTTCTAACCCAGCTTCCATGATGACATCGTCAGCAAACTCAGGAGAAACTTTCTCCTCGAGCATATCGATTAACGATGTAAAAACTATGCCTAGCATGTAAATTCCTCATCTAATCCCTTTTTGAGTGTAGTTCACCTAAGCATAAGAACAACTTAAACTTTATGACAAATCTTCAGATGTTTCGTCCTTGCTGGGTAAGACAACTTCAACCGTATCAACCCGCTGTAGTCCTCGCGGTAATTTATTCCCTCTTCGACCTCTTTCTCCCTGATAGTGGGTAAGGTCGTCAGCCGTCAGTGTCATGTTGCGCTTACCGGCTCCCACTTTAATTGCGGCGCCATCAGGTACAACAGCAAGCACCTTCACGTACTCTTCTCGAGATTGCGATTTTGCAGAAGGAATATTGATAAGCTTGTTCCCCTTCCCTTTACCTAAACTTGGTAAGTCGCGTAGTGGGAACATGAGCATGCGACCTTCATTAGAAATACTTAGGCACCAGTCGGAGTCTGGATTTGTAACCGGTGTTGGTTTCATGACTTTCGCCGCAGTAGGCAATGATAAGTAGGCTTTACCCGCCTTGTTCTTACTCACCATATCTTTAAATGTGCCGACGAAGCCGTAACCTGCATCAGAACCTACTAAGAATTTGCTTTCGTCTTGCGCCATAATGACGTGTTGGAATGACTCGCCACCCACTATGCTGAAGCGCCCGGTTAGCGGCTCCCCCTGACTTCGTGCAGACGGCAACCCGTGAGCGTCACAAGAGAAAGTACGACCTGAACTGTCCATAAACACGGCAGGCTGATTACTCTTGCCTTCGGCGCTGGATAAATAGGCATCACCAGCTTTGTAGCTTAAACCTTCCGCATCGATATCGTGACCTTTTGCACAGCGTGCCCAGCCCTTTTCTGACAGCACAACGGTTACAGACTCAGCAGGTACCAGCTCTTTTTCAGACAGCGCTTTAGCTTCACCACGCTCAACAATAGGTGAGCGTCTGTCGTCACCGTACTTTTCAGCGTCTGCAAGGATTTCTTTCTTAATTAGGGTTTTAAGACGGCGATCTGAGCCTAGAAGCTGCTGGAGCTTGTCGCGCTCTTCTGCAAGTTCATCTTGCTCGCCTTTAATCTTCATTTCTTCTAACTTGGCTAAGTGACGAAGCTTCAATTCCAGAATTGCTTCCGCTTGTGTGTCACTTAAACCGAATCGCGCCATTAATTCTGGTTTTGGTTTGTCGTACGTGCGAATAATTTCGATAACTTCATCGATATTCAAAAACGCAATTAATAAACCTTCTAAAATATGCAAACGCGCTAACACTTTATCTAAACGGTATTGCAAGCGGCGCGTCACGGTATCTTTTCGGTACTGCAACCATTCAGACAAAATCGTACGTAAATCTTTCACCTGAGGGCGACCGTCTAGGCCAATCATATTCAAGTTGACCCGGTAGTTTTTCTCTAGGTCGGTAGTTGCAAATAAATGCTGCATCAGCTGAGTTACATCAATGCGATTTGAGCGAGGCGTAATCACCAAACGGGTTGGATTTTCATGATCCGATTCGTCTCGAAGATCGCTTACCATCGGTAACTTTTTCGCCTGCATTTGCGCGGCAATTTGCTCTAGTATCTTGGCACCAGACGCTTGGTGAGGTAGAGCGGTAATGACAACATCACCGTTTTCTTCCATATACACCGCGCGCATTTTTATAGAACCACGCCCAGTCTCGTACAGCTTTTGAATATCAGACTTTGGCGTAATAATTTCAGCTTCGGTAGGATAGTCAGGTCCATTAACGTGTTCTAGCACATCGCTAAGCTCGGCTTTGCTGTTGTCTAACAACATGGCACACGCGTTGGCCAACTCTCTCACGTTGTGAGGAGGAATATCCGTCGCCATGCCAACGGCAATCCCTGTCACGCCATTTAATAGGATATGTGGCAAGCGAGCTGGAAGCACGCTAGGCTCGTTTAGCGTACCGTCAAAATTAGGTACCCAATCTACCGTACCTTGTCCAAGTTCATTCAGCAGCACCTCAGAGAAGCGCGAGAGCTTAGCTTCCGTATAACGCATGGCAGCAAACGATTTCGGATCATCCGGCGCACCCCAGTTACCTTGACCATCTACTAAAGGGTAGCGATAAGAGAAAGGCTGAGCCATGAGCACCATCGCCTCATAACAGGCAGAATCGCCGTGAGGGTGAAACTTACCCAGCACATCACCTACGGTTCTCGCCGATTTTTTATATTTGGCGTTTGCATTTAACCCTAGGTCTGACATCGCATAAATGATGCGTCGCTGAACAGGCTTTAAGCCATCCGAAATATGTGGAAGTGCACGATCCATGATGACGTACATGGAATAGTTTAGATAAGCGTCTTCGGTGAAACGTCGAAGAGGAAGTTGCTCTACCCCATCGCGATTAATGATGATCTCGTCACTCATGATAGTTTTTTCGTTTTGTTATTAATACCAATGCGCTCGTGCTAGTTAGGCTGTCGATTGTGGACAATTTAGCGCACCACTTAGTGAAAGCTCCCGAGCGTTAAAGGCTATTGTGGGGTAAACCGCATTTGTGTGCAATCCTTGAAACCAATTGTCGCGACTTTTGGGTCTTACTCATTGTATGGGGTGAGGGTTTGTTTTGTTATTCTTCAAAGAGAGTGGTTAAATAGCATTGGGTGAAATTTGCCGTTCAATTTTCACTCTTACGAGTAAAACTAAAAAATAATAAAGCCCCTAATCAAACGGTAACGTAAGTACAGATAATCATGGCTATCTTTCGCGTATTCTTTTTTTTATTTCTTGTTGTAGGCAGTTACCTGCCTTCGAATGCCAGCGCGCAGCATATCGAGCAGCTCTTCGATGAAGAAAGTACGCTAGATTTATCAGACTCTCTGTATTTTTTATTTGAAACCGATTATCAGCTTACTATCAGCGATGTATCACGAAGACGCAATGACTTCCTTATGCATCCCCATGACAACCCTAACTTTGGGTTTCGTAATAATGGCATGTGGCTACTCACTTCTGTTGCCAATGTTTCAAACGATAAACACTGGGTGTTCTCAATAAATTTCAGCCAGCTCGACAGTGTTGATTTTTATTTGGTGCAAAACGGCAAGGTAATAAAGCAAAGCCATCAGGGGAAAGCTCAAAAAGAACAGCGTTTTCGTGTTCCAACCTTTCGTGTTGAGCTGCCTGATAGCGATCCTGTCGACCTTTACATACGCATTGAAAGTCACTCGTCTAGCCTAATTGCACCACTTCGAATTCAAGCCGAACCGCTACATAGCAGCTACTTCCAAATGGACAGCTTGCTCTGGGGCTTTTTCTACGGCGGATTGCTTATTCTCGCTATTTATAACCTTGCTCTATTTTTTGGCGTGCGGGAAAAAAGTCTGATTGCCTATGTTGGCTATATCGCTGCGGTTATTTTGTGGCAGTTTGTGTGGGGCGGCCATACGCACTTGCTGTTTAGTCAGGGGATCCCCTCTTGGCTGGTTGGGCATTCCGAGCTGATATTCGTAATTATTGGTATAAGCTCAGGCTTTTTTACCAAGACGTTTTTGGAAACGGAAAAGCACTCTCCCACGGCACATCCCGTCATTAACTTATTGTTGGTTTGCCAAGCGTTAACAGGGCTGGTGTGCTTCGTCGATCTGCTTCCTTCTATTTGGAAGAACAACCTAGTATACGGCGTGGGTCTTGTGGCGATATTGAGTTATATCTACGCCGGGTTCGAAGCATTTTTCAATAAGTTTAAGCCCGCGCGTTACTTCATTTTTGCATGGAGTATGCTCGCCACCGGTGCGATTATTGGCATGTTAAGCCTTATCGGAATTTTACCTTCCAACGACTTCACCACCTATTGTTTTCAGGTGGGTGTTTTCTTAGAAGCAGGGCTCTTTTCCTTTGCATTAATGGAGAAAAGCAGAGGCCAGCTGGAAAGCGAAGTTGAGCAAGCAACAAATGATTTGCGCAACAATATGGAGCTCATTGAAGAGCAGAATGCCCGTTTAGATATCGCGCGCAAAGATGCGATAAAAGCCAGTAACGTTAAATCTCAATTTCTGGCCAACATGAGTCATGAAATTCGCACACCTCTTAATGCTATCTTGGGGTTCAGCAAAGAGTTGAACAATGCGTCGCTGCCCACTGACCAGCAAGAGCAAGTCAGAATTGTAAACACGGCCGCGGATAACCTGCTAACAATCGTTAACGATATCCTCGATTTTTCTAAGATTGAGGCCGGTAAACTGCAAATTAATAATCAGCCTTTCTCGCCCAATAAGCTGCTCGAAGAAATGGTCACTATCATGGCTAAATCTTCCCACAGCAAGCGCATCGAATTTGTATTTGATTTGCACCCGCTCCCTGAAAAGCTCATTGGCGATGTGTTTCGTATTAAGCAAGTGCTCAATAACTTGTTAAGTAATGCACTTAAATTCACGTCCAGCGGCACCATTACGTTTTCGGTGAGCGGACGCTCGCTTCCTCATGGTATTCACGAAGTAAATATTACCGTTGAAGACACAGGTATCGGAATAAGCCGACAAGACAGAAAAAAGCTATTTAACGCTTTCTCGCAAGTAGACGACGCCCTTAACCGTAATTACCAAGGCACTGGATTAGGTCTCGTGATAAGTCGAGAGCTGGTTCGCTTAATGAACGGTGATCTAACGCTAAAAAGTGTATTAGGCCAAGGCTCTACGTTTAACGTATCACTACGTATGAACCAGTTAAGCCAGAAATATGCGTTAACTAGTAGTGAAGACTGGAAAGGTAAGAACGTGGTTATTTTCGACCCGGTACCTGCAACACGTCGCTCAAGTGCAAGCATGTTATCGATTTTGGGTGCACAGGTTACCTCTGTTGAATCACTAGATTATTTGATGTCACTTAAAGGCCAGTACGACTTTTTCATGGCAACTGTGCCGGTAAGTAAGATGGGATTGCGGGATACCTATTTAAGTCGTTTTGTACAGTTCCCTGCGCAAAAGCGCATACTTTGGTATTCCGGCCCTGAACCTTTTGCCCAATACCCAAGCCTGTCGCAACATTTCCATTCACAAGCGCGTATGCCGATGACGCTTACCAAGTTAGATAGCCTGGTGCACCACCATACAACGCCAGCTAAAAATGCGATGCAAGAGAAAATAGGCACGCTACCAAAAGCTAAAATTCTTGCTGTTGATGACATGGAAATGAATCTTAAACTGCTGCATACGTGGCTCGATCATTCTCCTGTCGAGCTAACCACAACGATCAGTGGACAAGACGCCGTCAATCAGTGCCAGACTCAAGAGTTTGACTTAATTCTCATGGACGTGCAGATGCCAGGCATGGACGGACTGCAGGCCACCCGAGAAATTCGTAAATCACCGTTGAATATGGGTACCCCAATAGTGGCAGTGACAGCCCACGCGTTTAAAGAAGAGCAAGAAAGATTGCTTGCCTCTGGCATGGACGATTACTTACCTAAGCCTATTGAGGTTGAGCTACTTATTACGCTTATCAATTCGTGGTGCCACAATGTTGAGCCCGGTGAAATCGTCTTTCCCTCTATCGACTGGCAGCTAGCACTTAAACGAGCGAATCAAAATCAAGATACAGCAAAAGAAATGTTAGACAGTTTTATTGCGTTACTGCCCGAAACTATCGAGACACTTTCGGCGCTTTGGGACGATCAAGATTACAATGGGCTTAAGACCGAAGTTCACAAACTACACGGTGCGTGTTGCTATACAGGTCTGCCGCGCATGCAGCATTTAGCCAACGAAACAGAGAGCTCACTTAAACTTGGTCAGCACAAGTTAGTCGAGGAAAACTTACCAGCCCTTATTGCCGAAGCCAAGAAAGTGCTTAACGAGAGTAAATTGAAGGACAGCCGCAGCTAGGCGAATAAAGTCTAATTGCTACGATGAGCTTAGCTGGCTTCAGAAGACTGCCTAGCTTTCTGGCACTGAGCAATAAGTCCTGCAAACTCGCTGGCATCCCTATCTAGCTCTGAACTCGCGATAAAAATATCATACCCAAGGCGCTTTCTTAGCTCTACCATACGATGTGCCAGCATAGCTTTAATGCCTTTAATGATGGTCCCGTCTTCCATAACGTACTGCTTATCGTCAAACATAGATTGCTCATAACAGCTTCCAGAGGCGCAATTCTCATCTGTGTTCTGCATTAGCAATGGCCGCTGCTCCATTAACAAGTGCGTTGCAAGCCGTGGTGAAATCGTATTGAGGAAATCCGTGTAACTTTTGATTTTGAAACCGATGGTTTCAAGGGGAATATGCTCCAGCCCATGGCGAACACGGGGGCAATCTGCGCGCAGCAGGTTGTCCCAGTGAATACGCCAACTGCCCAGACGGTGGCGATAAGTAATATAGTCTTTGGCTATTTCCAAACTATAGTCGGGCTCACGAATTTTGAAGTACCCTACGAGCAAGCACACTAACGCGGCACTGGTGATAAAAATCCCCGCTAAGAACAGCCAATCGGGAAGAAAGGCTAACCACAGTGCCGCAATACACAAACCGATACAGCCCAGCACCAGGCTAGTAATACCGTTACTTTTCGAGGCAGCTCGGATATAGATTGGTTCGACACTAGTACCAGACATAAAAATACACCACCAACATGATTACGGCCCAAACGATATAAAGTCTCATGCGTTTACACTTAACGCAGTCGGTTTGCCACCAACGCAAAAGAGGATTTGATTTTCGCATACGCTAAGTAAGCCAAATTTATACGTGGGTTAAAAAGGGATAGTTTAACCGTAAAATTATGCCAATGTGTGATTTCTATAACGGTATCGTTGAAAAGCAGCCACTATAGTTGGCGTAAAGACTAACGACAAGATTACCGAGAACCCTACTCCACCAGCCAGCACCACGGCCAACGGCGGCCAAAAGCTACCTTCACTGAACAATAGCAAGGGAATCAATCCACCTACCGTCGTGAAAGTAGTCGATAAAATATGGCGGCTGCAGCTCATGGTTTCTTCAACAATGGCTTTCGTGTCTCCCTGCTTTGCTTTGGGGTTCGCGTTGATAGCGGCAATGACCACTATCGATCCGTTGATTGCTACGCCAATAAGGCCAGCACAACCTAGCAGCGGATTAAACCCAACCGGCAATCCAGATATCCAAAGACTGAACATACCCAGCCCTACAGAAAGTATTGCCACTAATCCGATTACACCCGCCATCCGCAAGCTGGTAAAAGTCAGAATGAGCGTTGTTACCATAAGAACCAACAGCACCGGCGCATAGGTCGCTAATTTACCTAATGCTTGCTGCTGTTCATCAGCGTCTCCCGCTAAATGAATACGATATCCTTCGGGAAGAATTAATCGACTTTCGAGCAGATCTCGCAAATGGTTACTTGCATCAATGGCCGGGACACCAGGAAGCAAAAACGCCTGAATACGATTTAACCTTTCGCCATCAAGGCGCGTGATACTGCTGGTTGCAGGCTGAAGCGTTAAGTTTGTTACAGCAGCAAGTGGCGACCAAGAAATAGCATTGTCTCCTGCAACCGGAATTGGCATGGCGTCTACGCCCGTTACATTTTGTCTATACGCCTCGTCTAGCCTTACGCGTACAGGAATTTCTTCTGTGCTTTCCAAAACAGAACCACCGGTAATACCTGAAAAGTTTATCTGCATTTGATTGGCAAGCTCGGAAAGCGTAAGCCCCAAGTAAGACAGGTTATCGCTGTCCGCGTTTATTTTAAGCTCGGGTTCTCCCATTGAAACGCTGGTTATAGACTGAGAAATGCCGTCGACTTCAGACATTAACATGCGTACTTTGTCGCCTAGGTCGTTCAACACATTCAGATCAGGGCCGAAAATCTCTACCTCAACAGGCGCCGCAATAGGCGGACCCTGCCCAAAGGCTCGCACTACAATTTGTACCACTGGATACGCGCTATCAAGCTCTTGTTGTAGTTTGCCCACTAGCGCAACAGCGTCATCCACTGTATCTGTCGACACCACAGCATTTGCGAAATAAGGCATGTTGTCACGCGTCATCATCTGGTTGTAGTACACCGATGGGGCAGAGCCCCCGACTAACCAACTAACTTGTTTCACGCCTTGCTCACTGCGAATAGCACCATCTATTTTTTTAACATAGCTCGTTGTGTTGTCGATGCTGCTCCCTTCTTTGGTCCACAGGTACACTTCGAACTGATCTCTGTCTGCACTTGGGAAAAACACATTGGCTAAGCTTTTAGACAGTACAAAGCCAGATAAACAAAGCAAAGCAATAACCGGTAACACCAAAATTGGCTGTTTAACCCATCTACCCAATTGCTTTTTAAAAGCGAGACTGAGCTCTGGCGCTTGTAGTCCCACTTTCCACCACGCCTTCGATGCTATTTCACGTTGCGAACTATTGTCGTGCTTTGGCAAAAATCGGGCAGCGAGGGCTGCAATGATAGTAAGAGAAATAAACAGCGAGCCAATAAGTGCCATCACCACGCTAATGGCAATCGGGCCAACAAAGTCACCAATGTTTCCATCTAAAAGAAAGATGGGCATAAAGCCTAAAATGGTCGTAAGCGTTGAAGCCAAAAGCGGTACAAATAGATGTGAAACGCTTTTGGCCATAGCACCTACTCGCGTTAAATTAGGATCTTGTAAATTAATGCGAATTTCATCGGTAATAACAATGGCATTATCGATTAGTAAACCAATGGCGATGATCATGCCAAAGATAGACATTTGGTGAATTTGCTCGTCGTAAAAACTTAAAGAGAACAAGGCAAAAGCGGCGCATAAGGGAAGTGCCAGGCCCACAATCCACGCAGCACGAAACCCCATGAAAAGTAGAATAACCATCATGACCACGGCGCACCCCATAAGCAGGTTCATCGATAAGTCAGCAAGGCGAGTAGCGGTATATTCGTTTTGCTCAAATGCGACGGTAGCGGTTAAGGTTCCGCTGAAGTCTTTATTGAACTGCTCCACTACTGCTAATGCATTTTCTGTCCATACATCAGAACGTAGTGACGGCTGCATACGCGCTGCCACAAAGATAGACTCTTCACCATTTAGAAATGCCACTTCGTTGCGAGGGGTAGTAAAACTGCGCTCCACTGTAGCGACGTCTTCTACCCGTAAGTAGCGACCTTGCTCGTTAACTAAGGGAATTGAAGCAATCATGTTCACGCCATTTAAGCCCTCTCCCACTGTAAAGCGCAAATTGCTTTGCTGGGAGTTAAGCATACCGGCAGGTAATTTGGGGTCGGCGCGGCTTATTAAATTGCTTACTTGCTGTAAGGTAAGACCCGTTGCGGCAAGCTTAATCGGGTCGATATTGACGCTAATCTCTTCCTGCGGTGCGCCGTATACACGCACTAGCTCAGTGCCGTTAACGTTTCGCAGCCTGTCTGTAAGTTCTTGAGCCAAACGCGCGGTGAGTGTAATAGGGGTATTTTCAAAGTGGTCTGCTCGCACAGATAGCAATAAAGTGAACGCTGTCGCGCCGCGCTTTTCATCGAAAACTGGCGCCATTGCACCTTCAGGGAATGACTCGGCGGCAGCGCCAATGGCGTCGCGAATTTCACTGAATAATTGTTCGTTACTTGAATTATTTATCCAGTCTTGCGTCTCTATGAGAATGATGGAGATACCAGCACGCGACGTGGACTTCACTTCCTTTATTTCAAATATTTCTCTAAGCCTGTCTTCAAGCACATCACTAACCAAAGCCTCTACCCGTTCCGCCGATGCGCCAGGGTATTGAGTAATGATCAGTGCGTTTCGCGTATCTATTCGCGGGTCCTCAATACGCGGCAGAGAGCCTAATGCTGACAACCCTGCTGTGACTAGCACCAGAAGACTCAGTATGAGTAAATGCCCTCGTCGGTAAAATAAGGTATACCATGGATAAGATTTATCTGAGCCGAAGTTAAATGACTTCATTAGCGTGCCCCAGCTTGATGTTGACTGGGGATTGATACCATTTGGCCAGGTGCGAGTTTGTGTGTACCTTCGCTTACGTAAACCTCTCCATCTTTAAGCGCTCCGCGCACAAACGCGCTGTTTCCGTCGGTATATACAACTTCCACTACACGGGCTTCAAGGGTGGCGGTTTGCTCGTTTGATAAAACAAATACGCGCCACAAACCGCGCAAGCCGTTGCTTAGCGCGTTAACCGGCAGCCAACTTCCGGTCTCAGAGTGAGAACGAAAGCCAGACAAAATGGCCATGTCACCGGGGCGTACCCGCTCATTACTATTTAATGTCACTAAAATATCAATGGTTCGCGTTTGCACGTTGCGAACAGGTAAGCGTTGCGTAACAGTACCCGCCACATCAATATCCCCGACGCTAACCAGCACCGGCTCATTAAGGTCAAACTGATCCACAACATCGGCAGTTACCGCGAAACGTGCCTGATAATTCTCTATGCCCGTAATTCCAAACACGGGGGTTCCAGCGCTAACTACACTGCCTTCATCAAAAAATCGTCGATTGACTACGCCATCGAAGGGAGAAATAAGGGTCGCTTTTTCTATTTCTACCTTCAGTGATTCAAGGGCGGCCTGCATTTCACTAACTTGGGCCTTAGCGACATTGAGACTTGCCTTGGTTTCGTCTAGTCGCTGCGCTGATTCTAGCTTTTTCTCAACCAACGACGTGGTTCTTTCGCTGTTTACTCTAGCAAGTTCAAGGTCGGCGTTTGCACGCTCAAGTGAGGCTTGAAGCTCACGTTTTCTGGCATTGAGACGCTGAACATCTTGACGGGCTAGAACATCTCCCTTGCTTACTACATCGCCCTCTTCAACAAGTAATGTATTGACTTGCCCTGCCATATCGAATGAAAGCGAAGTGGCCCGTGGGGATTCGATAAGCCCAAAAACATTGATTGGAGTTTCAAAGCCCGATTGAATTTTGACTGTTCCAGTGGACACTGCAACGGGAACTCTTGCCTCTGGCGTTTGTGTCGCATTGCCAAGACCTGCTGTCATCAAAAGAATGACCAACGCTGCAGTAAAAACGGCAATAGCGATAATAAGTGAGAGTTTGCCACTTTTAGAAGGCGTCGTTGCAGCAGTCATAACATTTCCTTTAACCAGTTTAGCGTTTGCTCTGGGCTATATTTGCATACTTATTGTGCTATGCTAGTATATAAATACTAGACCGTCCAGTTTGATATTTAAATATTCGTCAATAAAGTGAGAACGAACGTGGCTACCACTCGAAAGCAAGGCCGACCTAAAAGCGAAGAGAAATACCATCTTATATTGCATGCAGCGTCTTGCCTGTTCTTAAAAGAGGGCTTTGCCAACACATCTATGGACACTGTGGCTAAAGCCTCTGGTGTGTCTAAACAAACGGTCTATTCTCATTTCGAAGGAAAAGATGCTCTCTTTAAAGCGGCAATCTCATCGAAATGCAGATCATACCAACTCGACACCCAGCAACTTATCGACGCCACTTCAGGTTCACTCTCACTATTAGAATGTTTACGAAAAGTTGGCTGTCAGTTTGTGCGACTTTTACAAGATCCTGAAGCCATTGCTATCTTTCGAGTAATTATAGCTGAAGCGGTAAATAGCCCTCATGTGGCAACACTTTTTTATCAGGCTGGCCCAGAAGCTTCCCTATCTACATTGAGTGATGTCATAGAGAAGTTCGGAGAAGGTAGCTTAAGCCGTGATATCGCCCAACAGCTGGCAGTAGATTATTGCGCCCTGCTTAAGGGGGAATATCACACCATGATGCTGTGCGGCATACAGTCTCCGCTTCAAGACGAAGCGATTACAGCCCACGTAAATAGCGCAGCTGAAAAAATCCTTTTACTCTTTACCCACTATACTCAGCAACACAATTAGTCGACATATGCGCACATGCACACTTGTGTTTTGATTTGTGGAAAGCCCTTTTCAATAAAACGCCAAACTGAGAAAAACGTAAGGCAAGATTAACGTTGCGCTAATGACTTAGCCCCAGCGGTATTATAAACTAGCGCCGTTTTCGTTGATGATTGAGAAGCGCATGTCTGACTTTACCGGTAACCACATTCTTTCGGTTAATCAATTCGATCGCGAGGCCATTGAGAAAGTGTTCTCAGTTGCCAATTCCATGCAACCCTATGCCAAACGACAAAAGCGCACAACCGTGCTAGATGGCGCCATTCTCGGTAACCTTTTCTTTGAGCCAAGTACCCGTACGCGAGTTAGCTTTGGTACCGCATTCAACCTTTTAGGTGGTGAAGTTAGAGAAACCACCGGCATGTCGAGCTCTGCGCTGGCTAAAGGTGAGTCATTGTACGACACAGCCCGTGTGCTGAGCGGCTATTCCGACATTATTGCAATGCGACATCCTGCGGCGGGTTCAGTGGCAGAATTTGCCGAAGGTAGTCGTGTACCTGTTATCAACGGTGGTGATGGTGCAAACGAACACCCAACCCAAGCACTGTTGGACTTGTTCACGATTAAACGTGAACTGGAATACAATGGCCACGGCATTGACGGCTTACACATCGCCATGATTGGTGATTTGCGTTACGGCCGAACAGTACACTCTTTATCTCGCTTGTTATGTTTGTTTAAAAACATTCGCTTTACGCTCATTTCGCCAAAAGAGCTGGCCATGCCTCAGCCCATCATAGACGCCATCGAAAATGCGGGGCACCAGCTTACGATTACCGATACCCTTGAAGGGAATATGGATGCGGACATATGCTATCAAACACGCATTCAGGAAGAGCGCTTTCCTTCTCAAGAAGAAGCCAACAAATACCGAGGTAAGTTCCGCCTTAATCAGTCGATTTACACGAAACACTTTCAGTCGAAGACCGTTATCATGCATCCACTTCCACGAGATTCACGTATGGAAGCCAACGAATTAGATAACGATCTAAACCTCAATCCAAACCTCGCCATTTTTAGACAAACCGACAATGGTGTACTTGTCAGAATGGCATTGTTTGCGCTTACTCTGGGTGTAGAAAACCTTCTCACTAAGTACGAGCGTGACGTTGTTTGGTACAGCAATAAGAGTAAGTAATTACATGCAAAAATCTGAAGCCCTATTTACCCGCGCCCAAAAAACCATTCCTGGTGGCGTAAATTCACCCGTTCGCGCTTTTAAAGCGGTAGGCGGTACACCTCGCTTCATCACGAAAGCTGATGGCGCTTACATGTGGGATGCGGATGGCAAACAATATATTGACTATATTCAGTCTTGGGGCCCTATGGTTCTAGGTCACAATAACGCTCAAATTCGCGAAGCGGTTATTGAAGCGTCATATAACGGCCTGTCTTTCGGTGCACCTACCGAAGCTGAAGTGATCATGGCTGAGTTGGTTAGCGAACTGGTTCCATCTATGGAAATGGTACGCATGGTGAACTCGGGTACAGAAGCTACCATGTCAGCTATTCGCCTGGCTCGCGGCTACACGAGCAGAAACAAAATTGTTAAGTTTGAAGGCTGCTACCACGGGCACGCCGACTCTCTGCTAGTTAAAGCGGGCTCAGGGGCGCTAACCCTTGGTGTACCAAGTTCACCAGGTGTTCCAGCAAATGTTGCTGAGCATACGCTTACCGTTGAATACAATAACCTAGACAGCGTAAAAGAAATCTTCGAAGCCCATGGCGATGATATTGCGTGCATTATCGTTGAACCTGTCGCAGGTAACATGAACTGTATCCCTCCTGTGGAAGGCTTCCTTGAAGGACTTCGCGCTATTTGTGACCAATATGGCAGTGTATTGATTTTTGATGAAGTAATGACAGGCTTCCGCGTATCTCGCGGCGGGGCGCAAGAGCGTTATAACATCAAACCAGACCTGACTTGCTTGGGTAAAGTCATTGGCGGCGGCATGCCAGTGGGCTGTTTTGGTGGCCGTCGTGACATTATTACTCACATAGCACCGACAGGGCCAATTTACCAAGCGGGTACGCTTTCTGGTAACCCAGTAGCAATGGCTGCAGGTCTTGCTGCTTTAACGCAAATAAAGCAGCCTGGACTTTACGATTCAATTTTCGAAAATACGCAAACGCTAGTGGATGGTTTCCAAGCCCTTGCTGACAAACACAATATTAGTCTAACTACTAATATTGCCGGCAGTATGTTTGGGATATTCTTTACTGACGTAGAGAAAGTTACGAACTACAAGCAAGCAATTAACTGTAATACCGAGCAATTCAATAAATTCTATCACGGTATGCTAGAGCAAGGCGTTTACTTAGCACCTGCATCTTATGAAGCGGGCTTTGTTTCTAAAGCGCATGACGCTGCAGTCATTGAGCAAACCCTTGCTGCAGCAGATAAAGTGTTCTCAACGCTTTAAGTTAATTCCTTTCTGGTAATTTTTGCACTAATACGCCCACCGTGGCGTATTAGTGCCTCTTCTTCATTGCTTCTCTCATACGTAACGCTTGAATTCCTCGCGGGCTAGATTATTAGCCTTCATTTAAAAGCAGTTTATAGGTGTGGTGTTATCAATGGATTGGCAGTTTGGCGCTATTTGCGCACTTTTTCTCTACAGTGTCGCTATCACAACTTTGCACGTAAGGCGCAGCCGTCGGTTTGCATACAGAGCTAGCCAATTTAAACGTCGGCGTCATGTCTCCACCACTGTCGCAAAAAACGACGATGAAACGCACTTTCACACAGCTGCCGATGAGGCCCAAAGGCTTACACAAACCTTTCAAAAATTCATTCCAAAGCAGTTTGTGGAGCACATGTCGAATTCTGACGTAGACGCGCTGGGTCTTGGCTATGCGGCTGAAAACGACGTTGCGATTATGTTTTGCGATATCAGAGGCTTTACCGGTTTTTCTGAACGTATTACGCCACAAGAGTTGATGAACTTTCTTAATTCTTATTTCACCAGAATGAACGATCCTATTCATCAAAACCACGGTTTTATTGATAAGTTCATGGGCGACGCCATTATGGCGCTGTTCGATCATCGCGAAGGATCTTCACAACAAAAAGCTATGGATGCGGTTAATGCTGCGCTCGACTTACGCAAAGCGCTGACAATATATAACGGCCATAGAAAGAACAGTAACTACGAACCAATTAATATGGGAATAGGTATCCACTTTGGCCCTGTTATTATGGGTACGGTAGGTTCAGAAGATAGGATGGATACCACCGTCATTGGCGATAGCGTAAACATTGCTTCTCGCTTAGAAGCTTTAACACCCAAATACGAGGCGGATATTATCGTAAGTGCCCAAGTTCTTCAGACCATAGGGTCTGGCTTCCCAATTAAAACCCGCTTGCTTGACTGGGTAAGAGTGAAAGGACGAAAAGCGCCAATTGAAATATACGAGGTGTTAAGCCACCTTTCAGAGAGTGAGCAGGAAAAGAAGTTGGCGGTTCAGACCAAGATTGCCGCAGGTATCGCATGCCGTATAAATCAGCAGTGGGACGAGGCCATTTCTTTTTTTGAGACCGCTGTCGCTATGAGCCCAAACGATTCGCTAGCGCATCATCACATAGATGTTTGTCGAATTTACAGAAGCGTCGATTTTAAGGAGGATTGGGATGGTGCGCTAGTCTACTAATCCCAATGGCCATAAGCGACGGTTAAATTTAGGACTCAGATAACTTAGCCTGCTGGCGAATAAAATTAATGGATGGCGCGAAAAACGCAGCACCTGTTTCAGCACTGGTAAAGTCCAGCCATCTGTCATAATCGCCTTCACCGTTGCCGTATATTTGGCTGTGGAGCATCTGTTTAAATGGCCGCGCACTGGCACTACAGCTTACAAAGAATAAGCCTTGAGAGGCCATATCACCGTATGGCATGCCTTGCTTAATTAGCCTTGGTTCGTCGCCATCGGGCGCAACAGTGCTTGCCCTAACACAGTGCGAAGATTCAGACTGTTCGCTACTTACCAAATTGTGCTCTTGCGTGGTGCCCATCACTTGTTCTTGCTGACGGCTTGAAAGACTATTCCAACGCCTTAAATCATGGCGATAGCGTTGTATGTGAACATAGCTGCCACCGCTAAAGTCAGGGTCATCTTCGCCAATAATCCCGACTTGTCTGCGCTTCATTCCACGTGGATTATCTGCGCCATAAAGAAAACCATTGAGGTCACGGCCATCTAAGTACCTAAACCCTCTTATCTGCTCCACCAGTTCTACATGAATACGCAACAAATCCATCACTTCAATGCCAACCGCATGGCAAATATCCAGCCTATCAGCGCGAATTTGAATGAAGAGATCGCAAGGCATGGTGGGGGCACTTCTATCGTCACACTGCATATCAGGAAAAGGGGCAAGCTCAACAGGTATCAAACCGGGGTATACCTCAGCCCAGTAACCGGTGCCAATAGCGACAACCCCGGTTACCATGGCTTCGTAGTGCTCATTCTCAAAATGCTCGAATATATCCAGCACGCGAGATAGTTTGGCGCGTACGGCTTGGCTATCGTCATCAATGACGTTCAGTAGTAAATACTGTGCATGTAAATTTGGCTCAGCGCAGAGGCCTTTTTGTGGTTGTGTCATTGCCGCTCTTGTTGTTATTAACGCCTTGTTCTGACGTTTCGCTGCTGGCGATCATTCGCCGCGCTTTGTTGTGCGAACCTTATCGTAAAGTGTAGCGGCTGCTTCAAACTTTGAAACCCTTTAAAGCGAAGCAGCAAACGGGGGAACAAATTAACTCCGCCGCCTATTATTTACACTAGTGTGCTTAATAGCCCGCGGCTTGTCCATCTTTTCGCGTTTCTGAAGCGCCAAAATAGACACCTTTCTGCTCGTCCCAAGCGATGGCCTGATAGCCACCGAACGCGCCTACCACGCGTTGAAGCTTATGCCCCCGCTCCATGAGTTCTCGCTGAACGGTTTCACTGACCCCCGATTCTAAGCTCACATAGCCACCATCAGTCATCAACGCGCCCGTTGGGCTACTCGACCCACTGTGCAGTATGCGTGGAGCATCCCCCGCTTCCTGCAAATTCATTCCGAAGTCGAGAATGTTTACAATAATTTGCGCATGCATTTGAGGCTGAGTTCCACCGCCCATCACGCCAAAGCTCATCACTGGCTTACCGTTTCTTGTTACAAAAGCCGGGATAATGGTGTGAAATGGACGCTTTCCCGGGCGATATTCATTAAAGTGCCCTTCTTCAAGGGTAAACATCTCACCTCTATTTTGAAGAATAAAACCTAGCCCTGGAGGTGTCATGCCTGAGCCCATTCCGCGGTAGTTACTTTGAATTAAGGACACCATATTGCCCTCTTTATCAGCAACGGTCAGATAAATGGTATCCCCTTCATAAATACCCGCATCAACGCGATTCGCTGCGCGTTCATTATCTATGAGCTTCTGGCGCTTAGCGGCATACTCTTTCGAAATTAGCCAGTCGACTGGAATATCGTTGAAGTCTGGATCCGCATAGAACTTAGCGCGATCTTCGAAGGCGAGCTTCTTGGCTTCAACAAAGGTATGGATGTAGTCTGCTGAGTTAAACCCCATTCCTTCGATATCATAGTGCTCAAGCACATTAAGAATCTGTAGGGCCGCTATGCCTTGTCCGTTGGGCGGAAGTTCCCACACATCATAACCGCGATAATTAGCAGAAACGGGCTCTACCCACTCCGAGGTATGCGATGACAAATCCTGGTATGACAAAAAGCCGCCTTGAGACTTCATGTAAGCATCGATAGTGCGTGCGATATCGCCCTTATAAAAAGCATCTCGCCCGCCTGTTGCAATCTTTTCATAGGTCACGGCTAAGCCAGGGTTTTTAAAAACATCGCCTTTTTGCGGTACTTTCCCGTCGATAAGAAAAGTCTCTGCGAAGCCGTCATAATGACCTATTCGCTCTTGATTCATCTGCCAGTAATAGGCAATGACTTCTGAAACAGGAAACCCCTCACGGGCATATTTGATAGATGGGGTAAGCAGCGCAGACATGGGCAGCTTGCCAAATTTTTCGTGTAGTGCAAACCAGCCATCTACAGCGCCAGGGACAGAAACGGGTAGCGGACCAAATTTTGGAATTTGATGCAAGCCACGCTCGGCAAACACCGCTTTGGTTAACTGTCTGGGTGAACGGCCAGAAGCGTTTAAGCCGACTAGCTTTTCTTCTTTTGCATCCCACACAATGGCAAATAGGTCGCCGCCAATACCGCTGCCTGTAGGCTCAACTAAACCTAACATGGCATTGGCTGCAATAGCTGCATCAACTGCACTGCCGCCTTGTTTTAAAATATCCAATGCCACTTGCGTAGCTAATGGTTGGCTTGTTGCTGCCATGCCGTTCTTTGCAATAACTTCTGAGCGACTTGCAAAGGGTTGCCCCGTTATTCTGTCATAGCCCAAACAGCTGATACTAAAGAAAGCCAGTATCAAAGGTAGAAGTCGCACACTTGCAGTCATAACCGTCCTTTTACTAAAACGTTGCCGATAATAAATCTAGCGTTAGTTTATCGATTCATAGTGTAGCGTTATTGTCACATTACGCCTAGGCTCTTTTCCTAAGCTCAATAATGGTCTTAAAACACATTGCATGAAACGAAAAAAGCCCCGCATTAGCGGGGCTTAAACGAAGTAATAAGGCATTATTGTTATTGTTGTTTCGTTGCCTAATCGAGACTCTCTTACGAACGGCTGCTTGTGAAGTCTGGGTATGCTTCCAGACCACATTCGCTCATGTCTACGCCGTCGAATTCTTCTTCTTCGCTCACACGTACACCCATAACCGCTTTAATCACTAGCCATACCACTAGGCTCACTACGAATACCCATACAAAGATAGTCGCTGCACCAATTAGCTGACCAGAGATGCTTGAACCATCGTTAGTGAAAGGTACAAGGATAAGACCTAGAAGACCTACCACGCCGTGAACTGAAATTGCGCCCACTGGATCGTCAATCTTAAGCTTGTCTAGTGCAACAATGCTAAGCACTACTAAAATACCACCAAGGCCGCCGAACAAAGTAGCTTGTAATGGTGTAGGTGTTGAAGGCTCTGCTGTAATAGCCACAAGACCGGCTAGTGCACCGTTAAGTACCATAGTTAGGTCAGCTTTACCGAATAGAATGCGTGCTACGATAAGTGCAGCAATTGCACCACCAGCAGCTGCAGCATTTGTGTTCATAAATACAATCGCTACTGAGTTTGCACTTTCAACAGTTGCAGTAGCCAGTACTGAACCGCCGTTGAAGCCAAACCAACCCATCCACAGGATAAATGTACCTAAAGTTGCAAGCGGTAAGTTTGCACCTGGAATCGCGTTTACTTTACCGTCAGCGGTGTATTTACCCTTACGAGCACCAAGCACAAGAACACCAGCAAGAGCAGCAGCTGCACCAGCCATGTGAACAATACCTGAACCTGCAAAGTCAGAGAAACCAAGGTCGCCAAGCGTATACATACCGAATACTGCTTCGCCGCCCCATGTCCAAGCACCTTCCATTGGGTAGATGAAGCCCGTCATAACAACTGCGAACGCTAGGAATGCCCAAAGCTTCATACGCTCAGCTACCGCACCAGATACGATAGACATTGCTGTTGCAACAAATACTACTTGGAAGAAGAAGTCAGCAGAAGGTGCATATGTTGCTGGCTCTTCAGCGACACCTGTTGCGCCATCAGCCATGATACCGCTTAGGAATGGACCCCAGTCGCCGCCACCGTACATAATGCCGTAACCGCAAATCATGTACATAGTGCAAGCGATAGCGAATAGCGCCACGTTTTTAGTTAGAATTTCTGTGGTGTTTTTCGCTCGAACAAGACCTGCTTCAAGCATCGCAAAACCTGCAGCCATCCACATAACCAGTGCACCGCAGATTAGAAAATAAAAGGTATCTAGCGCATACCCAAGTTCAAAAGTGATTTCCATTATGGTTTTCTCCGCAAATATATCGTTGTGGCTTACAGCGCGTCGCTATCCGACTCACCAGTTCGAATACGAACGGCATGTTCAAGGTCGTAAACAAACACCTTGCCGTCTCCAATTTTGCCTGTTTTGGCAGCGCCAACGATGGCTTCTACCAGGCGCTCTACTTGATCATCCTGAACAGCAATTTCCAGTTTGACTTTAGGTAGAAAATCCACCTGATATTCCGCTCCGCGGTAAAGTTCAGTGTGTCCTTTTTGACGTCCAAAGCCCTTCACTTCGGTCACGGTCAAACCGTCGATACCGATTTCTGAAATGGCTTCACGAACATCATCTAGCTTGAACGGCTTGATGATCGCTGTGACTAGTTTCATGAGTTGCTCCCAGTTTGTTTTGGTTATTCTGTGATTTATGGTCGTGTTTCCAACTATGGGAAGATAAACCAAGAGCCATGCCACAAATGATTAGCCAAATAAATCAAATACATACAAGCAAACGCTTCATGAACGCACAAAAATAATGCACACTAATGGTGCACTGTTAAAAATTTGCCCAATTTTGAAGCGGTATGAGGTTGCGGTAAGGTGAGAGGACTAAAAAGTGCGATGAAATTAGGATGGAACTATTCGATAGGGCCCATGGTCTGTTGTTTACTATGACGACTATCACCCCATCTTTCTTTGCGCCTGAGCGCAGCATTGAACACCATTCCGTTGCAAAGAAAATGGCGTGGCGCCCACTATTAATTTCGGGCTGTGCACATGTGTTTGGGGTCATCGTAGTGGTCATACTTTCTCAAATGGGCATCAACAACCAAAAAGCACGAGTAAGTGTTTTGGAGCGAACGCCGGAGATAAGCGCCAGACTGTACTATCCCCCCGTTCCACGCCCTTCTGCCCAAGCTAAACCACAAGAAACTAAACCAATCGATGTTTCCCCTAAAAGGCAAGAAATTGAGTTGAAGCCTGACGCAACCAAAGCGACTGAAGCACTTGATAGTAAGAATGAAATTGTAGAAAGCCCTGCGCCCAAGCAGCAGAAAAATGCTGAGCCCGATACACAGCAGGTACCCATTGAAAGTAAGCCGACTAGTACACTGCCGTCGCCCACTTTATCAAAAGACGCAAATCGGCGCGCAGGCTCGTTGAATCTGTCGGTAAAAGATGGCGCCGCCCTCTATTTTGAAAAGTATCACAGTGACAAAGTCGCTGAAGACGCAGAACAAGCAGCAAAAGCATTTCAAGAGCGTAAAAATAGTCCTGTTCTTAGCGGGCCAAGCACACAGCAAATACAAGCTAATGAAAATCGACGCCCTTCAAAACGCGTAAACTGTAGCAGTACGACCAATAAAACTTTGGCGATATTGAGTGGAATTGCTGGTGGAACCTTAGAATGCACCAAAATGGACGACCACAAACGTTTTATAGAAGCCAGAGTCAATAAACTTCCTAAAGACGAAGAGATTAACTAGCCCTCTCTATCAACGATTTACCGTCATGTGAGGTAAGCCCTTATCACAGTCACTTTCTTTTGAAAAACTTAGGGGGTCGCCCGAAATACGCTTTGAACCGGCGACTGAATGCTGCAACATCTTCATACCCTGTTAGCTGAGCTATACCCAACATTGGTGTATCGGTATTTCTAAGTAGTGCTTTGGCCTTTTCCATCCTCACTTTTACAAGGTAATCTCGTAAACTATGCCCGGTGGCTTCTTTAAAGCGTGTTTTGAATTGCGTTGTTCCCATGCAGGCTATCCGTGCTAACTCCACCTGTGTAAAGCCTCGGGCAAGGTCGCGATGAATATGGCTTAATACAGGAGTCATTCGCTTATCCATGCTGCATCCTTTCAAGGATGTTTCTAGCAAGGTTAAAAATAGCGCCAGTATTTCTTCATGGCCTTGGTCAGCAAACTGGCTAATTTGAATCTCTACGAACGATAAAAACGCCTGTAATGCTGACGTTACCTGAAATATCGGGTGCAACCTGTCATTTAAATTAACTGGCACATACTCCAAGTCCGCCACAATAAATTTTGACAGTTCGTTAGCACTAAAATAATGGACCTCATTCGGCGCTATGCATACGCCTTCGCCTACGCCTACTCGCCCGCTAAAATTATCGATTTCTATCAAGATATGTCCGTTGATGGGCAGCACTAACTGAAAGTAGTTGTGTTTATGGCGGCACGTTTGCTTCGTATATGAGCGTACGGATAGCGATGGAATTGGGCTGTCAGTCATTTTATTGCTCCCAACAGTCCATAATAGGTAGTACTGTTCTTTTGCCTAACTCACCGTTTATTTGCATCTATTTCCTTGCCGTTAACTCAGTACTCTCTGCCGTTAGATTAAGCACTTTTATTCATTTTGTCACAAATACGTGCAATATTTGATACGCCTAGGAAGGCGTCGAACACTACGTTTAAGGAATAAATATACATTTAAAATAAAGACAATAACGGAAAATAAATGAATATAAACTTACGTCAAATAGTCGGCTTGGCAGGTGCGTTGTTACCCGCTATCGCCATGGGTCAGGTCTCCAATGGAGACTTTGAAACATGGACGTCTGGCGCACCTAATTCATGGTCAACTATCGACTCCGGCATTAGTGTAGCTGAAAACTCGGTCTACTCATTCTCGGGAAGCAAGTCTGCTGCAGTTACCGTCAATACGACAACGCAAGGTTCAACTGACTTCCGTCAGACAATCAATGTAACCGCCGGTCAAAATTATGAATTTTCAGTGAGGCTATATCACACTGAAGGTGCTGTAAAAGCACGCTTATATGTAGACGGTTATCAAGGTTATTCTGACAACAGCTTAACCGGAAACTGGCAACAGCTTACTTTCTCTTATTCCGCTACAGCGTCAAAAGAGATTGAGGTGGGGTTACGCTTTTATGATCAGACTGGCTTTGATGGGTCAGAAACCGTCTATGTAGACGCATTCGAGCCGACTACGCTTGGGTCAGGTGGCAATAACGGTGGTGGAAGTTCGTGTGCAAGCCATTCAGGCGTTTTGAACTTAACTACCGACAATTACGGCAGTGAAACCAGTTGGCAAATAACTAACGCAAACAACCAAGTTGAAGCCTCTGGCAGCAGCTACGCTAGCAACCAAAGTTATACTGAAGCGGTTTGCCTTACTGATGGAGAATATACCTTTACCATTAGTGATGCCTATGGCGATGGAATCTGCTGCTCCTATGGCTCTGGCAGCTATAACTTGCTAATAGAGGGCGTGTCTGTTGCTAATGGCGGCTCTTTCGGCGCGAGTGAAAGCATCAGCTTTAGCGTTGGTACAACGAGTGGCGGCGGCAGTGGTGGTGGTTCATCAGAACTCACTGGTTACTATGCAAGTGCCAACGGTCTATCAGGCTATGCGTTAAAAACCGAGCTTTACAACATTATCAAAAATCATAATACACAAAGCTATGGCGACCTTTGGACATTCTATATTTCATACACAAGCGACAGCTACTATGAAAATGACGGCTCCATTTTGGACATGTATTCAGAAAACCCAAATGGTAGTGACGCTTACAGCTACACGGCTGGTTCTGACCAGTGTGGCAGCTATAGTGGAGAAGGCAGTTGCTATAACCGCGAACACGCCTTCCCGCGCAGCTGGTTTGGCGGTGCAGTCTCGCCAATGAATACTGATGTTCATCACGTTTTTGCAACCGACGGCTACGTTAACGGTCGCCGAAGTAGCTATCCGTACGGTGATGTCGCAAGTGCTACTTATACGTCATCGAATGGTTCCAAACTGGGCGCTGGCTCTTCTGCTTCTGGTTATACAGGCACAGTTTTTGAGCCCATCGACGAGTTCAAAGGTGACTTCGCTAGAGCGTATTTCTACATGGCGACACGTTATGAAAACGTCATTGCAAATTGGGAAACGAATAGCACCTATGGCGACGCAGTGTTGAATGGTACGAGTGATCAAGTATTTGAAAGCTGGTTCTTAACTCTGCTTTTAAGCTGGCATTCTCAAGACCCTGTAAGCCAAAAAGAAATCGATAGGAATGACGCTGCCTTCAATTTCCAGAACAATCGAAACCCTTTTGTTGATCATCCAGAACTGGTAAACAACATTTGGGGTAATTAACTTCAACATGAGAAGAGCACGAGCGTGCTCTTCTCAACTCACACTTCCTCTGAGTTCGCCTTTTCTGTTGGTGATAGCCCTGAAAATTGCCTAAAACGAATTGTGATTTATCGGCATTATTCCTGATTGTATATCACCCATGTTTTAAGTACGCTAAGCTGCTATTTACTGGGGATTACTCTAACTGTAATACATAACAAAGGATATTCGACGTGGCCGCAGCTAACTTACTTGCCCTACTTGATGATATAGCAACGTTAATGGACGACATCGCAACCATGTCGAAAGTCGCTGCGCAAAAAACAGCGGGCGTTTTGGGCGACGATTTAGCGGTAAACGCCGACCAGGTCCAAGGCGTTAAAGCAGACCGAGAGCTACCTGTTGTATGGGCAGTAGCAAAAGGCTCACTTATTAATAAAGCAATATTGGTTCCTGCGGCATTAGCCATCAGTGCTTTTGTGCCCTCACTTATAACCGTCCTTTTGGTACTGGGCGGGTTATATTTATGTTTTGAAGGTGCAGAAAAACTACTGCACAAATATCTTCCCCACGAAGATGAAGAAAAAACACGAGAAGCCAGAATAGAAGCGCTTACCCACGAAGATGTGGATATGGTAGCTTTTGAGAAAGATAAAATAAAAGGCGCTATACGCACAGACTTTATACTGTCTGCTGAAATTATTGTAATTGCATTAGGCACAGTGACCGATGCAACACTTACTACGCAAATTGGTGTACTAGTAGCACTAAGCTTAGCGATTACCCTTGGCGTTTATGGGCTGGTAGCGGCACTAGTTAAAATGGACGATGTTGGGCTTTACATGCTTCGCAAGTCGTTAACAGGTTCAATGAACACCCTTCAACGATTTATTGGCAGAGCGTTATTAGTTGCCGCCCCCGCATTAATGAAAACCCTTGCGGTTGTAGGCACTGTTGCTATGTTTTTAGTCGGTGGTGGCATCCTCACACACAGCATTGGCTTTTTGCACGTTATTACCGACTGGTTTACCGCACTTATCCCAGACGCATCGCTGGTTATGTCTATACTTGCTGATGGTGTTGTTGGTATTGCTGCTGGTGTGATCATTGCGCTAGTAATGACAATGGTTTCACAATTTAGAAGTAAAGCGTCCTAGACCTATTCACTCTTTTATACATTGGCGGCGCTGCTCTTCTTTATAGACTAGCGCCCCTATTTCTGACCTTTCTCATGGTCACCAGTGTCGCTGCGCAAGTGTTAAAAAATTTGCGTTAGTCATTTTGACCACCTCTACATTAAATTCGCTAAATTTTAGTATTTCTTTAATTCCTCAATTCCACCTTTATTTTTTACTAAAAGTTAAAATTCATTAAATTCATATACTTACCTTATTTTTACGAGTTGGCACATCCCTCGCTATAAACTAATTGTTAATTGATAACGACTTATTATCGAAACCTTTAGCAACATGATAGCTGCCACGCAGTATGTTCAAGTGCAGTGTCTAACTTAATTTTTGGAGATTACTATGTTTATCGGTCGCAAAACTTTCACTGCACTAACTTTAGCAACTAGCGTATTGGGCGCATCAGCGTTCGCTGACGACACTCAGAACAACATTGTTTCGCATACAGATTTTATCGTTGAAAGCGCCATGCATGACGTAAAGCAGAACTTGGACCTAGGCGTGACTTATGACGTGTTAACTGCAAGCCATACGTTTGAGCCAGAAGTAGAAGAAGCAAATGCATTGGTTGCTGACATCACTATTACGCCGATTGAGCCTATCAGCTCAGACGATAACGACGCATAAGGAGAATGCACATGTTAACCGCCGCAACCCTATTTATGGTGGTACTCGGACCGGTTATTGCGTTTGTAGTCAGTGCGCTGGTGTTTTCAACAGCGCGCCTATTCCTTCAGAAAGGTCACTGAAAACGCAATAAAAACAAATAGGAACCTAACCGACTACCGCTAAAAGATTTGCCTTCCCTGGGCCTTTTACTCCAGAGGGAGATAGAAAGCACGGACTGTATCCCAGCCAAGTGATTGTGTTTTCTATCTTCTTACTGGAGTTTTTTTATCCGAATATCCGTTCCCACCAGCTTTTATCATCCTTGTCGCTGTCTTTGTCTACAGGACGGCCTGAACAATCTTGTTGAGGTGGAGGAAGCACATCCAAAATAGCCGGTACGCTTAAACTCCCAGCACATCCTGCAACCACAACCGCGCCGGTCTTGGCGTCAAAATGTGCAATGCCTAAGCCTTTTGGGAAACGCCTTGATAATGACTTGGGTGACTGAGATTTCATGTAGTTTATGAAGACGGGTAAGGCTCCACCTGCCCCGGTTAAATTAACCGGCTGGTTATCGTCGTTACCCACCCACACTGTAACAACGTTATTTCTATCAAAGCCACTAAACCAGCTGTCGCGATAATCATCTGTGGTGCCCGTTTTGCCGGCCATATTCACATTGCCAAAATTCCAGCCAATGCGCTTTGCAGTACCTTCTGTGGTTACCTTGTATAAGGCGTAGTTAAGCAGATAGGTTGCCGCTTCATCGGTGCGCTGAGCGAAAAATTCAGCCTTTTTCCAAAGCAGTGCATTATCAGCCGTAACTACAGACGTCACCGTATGAAGAGGTATATAACGTCCATCATTTGATAGGGTTTGATACATTTGATTGGTACTAAAAGGGGTCAATTCAAAAGCGCCAAGGGTCAACGACGGTACTTTATCTACGGGGGTGGTTACCCCTAATCGCTCTATCGTATCGGCTAGCGCATCAAGCCCTATCTGCATGCCTAAATTAACCGTAGGTATATTTAAAGACTCGACTAGCCCTTGAAGTAATGGCACCTGCCCTCTGAACTCTTTATCGTAGTTTTGCGGGGACCAGGTTTTTCCATTTCGACTTTCAAGTGTAATGGGCTCGTCTTTAAGCGGCGTTGCCAAGTTAAATTGTGTTGGATCTTCTAGTGCGGTTAAGTAAACCGCAGGTTTAATCAACGAGCCTATTGGGCGTTTTGCGTCTAGTGCTCGGTTAAAGCCTTTAAACGCAAAGTCTTTTCCGCCAACGATAGCGCGTACTTCACCACTTGCACTATCTGTGACTACCATTGCGCCCTGTAATGGCACTTTCCTGTCTTTTTGCAAACCGTCTAGCGTACCCGACAATGCACTTTCAGCGCGGCGCTGGGCTACGATATCAAGTGTTGTAAACACTTTTACGCCCGAATCTCTTAAGCTAGGCTCAGCCAGAATTTCATTGAGTTCCCGACGAACCTGCTCCATGAAAGCAGGGTGTTTACCGCTTGCCAAGCTAGCCCCACTGGCGAGCCCTAACGGCATATTCACAAAACGTTCGTAGTCTTGACGACTAATTTCATTTTCATCAAACAGCATGCGCAACACTAAATCACGACGCTCTTTAGTGCGCTCAGCATATTTGCGTGGGTTGTAATAAGATGGGCCTTTAATAATAGCAACCAACGTGGCTATTTCGGGCGTACTTAGCTCGTTAGCTGGTCGGTCAAAATAGAAATAGCTAGCAAGTCCAAAACCATGTACGGCCATATCGCCATTTTGCCCCAAAAACACTTCGTTTAAGTACGCTTCAATAATTTCTGATTTGCTGTAACGGGCATCAATGATCACCGCCATAATGGCTTCTTTTGCCTTACGTACAATGGAACGCTCACGGGTTAAAAACATGTTTTTAACCAGCTGCTGCGTTAGCGTACTCCCGCCTTGAACCGTTCTACCGGCTGCAATATTTGCCATTAGAGCCCGCAATATTGAAAGCGGCGCAACGCCATGGTGATTATAAAAATTGCGGTCTTCCACCAGGGTTAGCGCTTTTGGCAACATTTCAGGAATGGTGTCTAACGTTACCAGCATACGGTCTTCTTGAGACCCGCTTGTCATGCGCGTTACTAACCAGGGTTCTAGCTTTGCAGAACCATACGGGCGGCCTTGCGACTTGTCATAAATTTCCCCAATACGTGCACCTTCCCACGTGATCACTAAATGACGCAGAGGCTCTGCGCCTTCTGGAAACTGAAACGCACGGCGCTGCACAGTCAGCACCTTATTTTGATAGCTATATTCACCGCTACTGTCGGCAAAGGTTACCTTGCGGTAGCCCAGCAAATTGAGCTCATCAATGACTTCTTGGGGCGTTATCTCTTCACCTTTGCTGATTTCCAACGGACGGGCGAAGATCTGCGCGGGAACTTCCCATTTATTTCCAGAGAACGCATGCTTAATTTGGGCGTCAAGGTAGAAGGCATACGCCCCAAGCACAACCAAACCAATAAGAGTGACTCGCCAAAACAGTTTGAAAAACCACGAGCGCTTGGCCGAGCCTTTGCCATTGCTTGATGCTTTACTTTTTGAAGATGGATTGTCTTTTGTCTGTCTTTTTGCCACGTGAAAACGCCATGAAGATCATTGAGGATGACATCGCACATATTGCGATATGGATTTAACGAACGCCTTTAAAACGTTAGTTTTATTAGTATCAACATTACCATTCGGGCCGCCTCTCAACAACTGTTTCCAAATATGCACACTCCGAATTTGTATACTTCTGAAACGTCCCATGGCGCTAATATGTTGAAGGACAAAAATGAATTTTACTCGCGTTTCACGGTCACAATGCGATAGCATGCTGGCAAGTAACACAGGAACCGTACTATGCGCTTAGCTTCATTTAAGTCTTCTTTTTTCTCTACTCGTTCGCCTAAAGGGGCCAAGTCTTACGCCTCATTTCTTCGACCGTCACTTCGCACGTCTATGGCGCTGCTTCTCGCGGGTGCGACAATGAATTCAGCGCTAGCCAATGAACAATTCGCTAGCTGCACCGCAGCGCTTGCTGATAAAGCCAAGCAGGAAGGGGTTAGCCAGCAGACTATCGATGATGTGTTTCCTCGTCTTGTTCACCAAGACCGTGTGATTGAGCTAGACCGAAGCCAACCAGAATTTGTACAAACGTTTCCGGGGTATTTCAGCAAGCGCGTTACCGACTGGCGTACCGAAAAAGGTAAAGAGATGTATGCAAAGCACGACAAACTTTTGCATAAGCTAAGTGAAAAATACGGCGTGCCTCCTCATTATCTGCTCGCTTTTTGGGGACTAGAAACAAACTTTGGCTCTTATAAAGGCAAAATGCCGGTACTCGACTCGCTTGCCACTTTGGCTTGTGATAAGCGACGAAGCACCTACTTCACCCAAGAGTTTCTTGTTGCTGTGAAATTGATGGAGCGAGAGAAGCTGCAAAAAGAAGACATGATTGGCTCGTGGGCCGGTGCCATGGGGCACACCCAATTTATGCCTTCGGCCTATACCCACTACGCTATTGATGGCGATGGCGACGGACAAATAAACTTGTGGGCAAGTGAAGAAGATGCGTTGTCTTCTGCGGCAAACTTTCTTGCCAACTTGGGTTGGGAGCGCAGCTTCCGCTGGGGTCGTGAAGTGCAACTGCCTGAGAACTTTGACTATCAAGAGTCAGGCTATAAAAATAGAAAATCTCTCAGTGAATGGAATGCCCAAGGCGTGAAAAAAGCTGATGGTTCTGAGCTGGGCGAAGGCGACACTACCGCCTATGTTATTGTGCCTGCTGGTCATAACGGCCCCGCCTTTATCGCCTACAAAAACTTCCGCGTTATTATGCGCTGGAACAACTCAGAGTTTTATGCCATTGCCGTGGGTGTATTGGCCGACCGTATTGCTGGCGCTTCTGGCATTAAAGCCACGTTACCTGATTTACCTGCGTACAATCGCAAAGATATTATTGCCCTTCAAAGCAAGCTGAATGATTTGGGCTTTGATGTGGGTAAGCCTGACGGCATTATTGGCCCCGCTACCCGTGAAGGCATTCGCAATTACCAAATTAGTAACAACATGATTGCGGATGGGTTCCCAGGACTTGAAGTGATGGCTGCACTTAATATTGACCTGGCAAGCAAAGCTAACTCTTAATCTTGATTAAAACAGCGCCCTTTCAGGGGCGCATTAATCATTTGGTATTTTCAGTAATCGGTAAGGTAAAAACCGCTCAGCTTATTGGTTACTGAAAGTACTCAAACGTTAGGCTTGAAAAATAGGTTTCGAAATCTGCTGCCGAGCTATTTGTAAGTGGGACTCCCCAAACTGTATTCAGAATTACAGGACCTTCGACGTCAAATTTAAATGTCGCCTTGCCCTCACTATCCGTTTTAACCGCTTGCTCTTTAGCGCTGTGATCAACCAAGGAATACGCATCAATAAGCGCGTTACTCAAAGGCTTACCTTTAAATAATACCTGAACAGATAGCGTGTTTCCTGCAAGCTTGTAAGGATGCTCAAGAGGCACTATTTCCAATGTGTGGCCAATGGGTTTTAATACGTTGTTCGTTACCGCATCGCCAACTTGCACAATGGTTTTCGCCTTTCTAGAGTACAGCTCTTTGCCGGCGATATCGTTTTGTCCCCTTGCCTCGCGGTGCGCCAATACCTCAGTTAAGCCTTCTTCTTTTGCATACTGATTAAACTTCTTCGCTTTTAATGTGCTTGTGGCGTGATAGCTTTCAAACCCTATGACGTGAGTACCGGATGGGAGCTTGGTTGTTTTTGCCATGCCCGGCAGCATTGAGGTTTTAGGTACAACACTGGCAGCCATATCAGTTACACCGTCAAAAGAGTAGGTGCGCAACGCGACTATTCTATCCCATGCAAGGTTCCAATGAGAGGTATCTTCCTTATGACCCACTTTAAACTGCAATGCCAGCGAATTCGGTTCTTGAGAACGATATGCTGTGGGTTCTAGCCAAAAATCGTGAGCTTGAACGTTAATTGAAGTAGCAAATAAAAAAGCAGCAGTGGCAATACAAGATAGTTTCATTGCGTAGTTTAACCTGTAAATAAGAGTGAGGTTTCATACTCCAACTTAGCGCAAGTTTCAGCGCACGACCACTGTCGTAAAAAACATACTGTGTACGAAACTGGCATATAGGAAAATGGCGTATAGATACTTCTCTTGTTTAAAATAAATAAAAATCACCTGAAAACGATGGTTTGTGTAGCCGTATCAGCGCGCTACATATGCTTTTTTGTTTTGCTGGTCGGCGATGCATTTGCGGGGTCATCTGGCCAAAAGTGCTTTGGATAGCGCCCCTTCATTTCTTTTTGTATTTCCTTATAACTGCCATGCCAAAAGGCGGCTAAATCACTGGTGGTTTGTAATGGCCTACCTGCTGGCGACAGCAGCTCACATACAACGGTAATTCGCCCACCCGCTATCGTTAATGGCGTGCCTTGAGAATATAACTCTGGCATTTTGACCGACAGCACCACATCTCCATTATCGCGATAATCCAGGCTAGCCTCTCTGCCGGTTGGAATAGTCACGTGAGTTGGCAAGAGTGTGGCTAATGCATCTTGCTGAGGCCAAGAAAGACCATTATTCAAGGCTGTTTTCCACGGTAACTGCTTAAGGTTTTTGATGTTTTTACAGTTTTTTAAGACAGGTGCTAAACTGTCTTTGGCCTCGTGCACGAGAGCGTTCAATGACGACGGCCACGGCTCGGGTTCATCGAAGGCTTTGTCTTGTGGCAAATTGAGCTTCCCAGCCATTGCCACTCTTCGCCACCATTGCCAGTCTGCGTCAGAAAGCGGCCAGCTTGATAGAGGAAGTGCATCAAGGTAGGCGAACCATGCGTTGCATAACGCATCATCCCAGAATGCTTTTTCACGACTTTTTTCCTGTCCAGAAACCGGTGTGCTATTTAACGTTATCTCATAAAAGCCCGTACTTACTCTGGCTTCCATTACCCCAGTATCGCTGTTAAGAATAACGCTGCGCTTTTCTTTGAACGCGTCAGGAAAGGCTAAACGCAACCAGCTTTCAGGCACTGACTGTGCCAAGCGTATTGCCACCGTGCTTTTTATCAGCTGCCCGTCGAGCACTGCCAGCCATGGTCCATCGCCATTTTCGCTCTCATTAAAAATGGACGCACTACCAGCAGCAGTGAGCTCTGCACCTTTGCCACTTGCCAGTTTGTATTCGACTATACCGGTCTTAGGCTTACCATTTGTTGTATTCGAGCTCTCTGCCGATTTATCTGACGCACTGCGCCTATAGCCCACCTGCAAAGGAAATGCGATGGCGATACCAAGCCCAAGGGCTTGCTCGTCTAGTTCGTTAATATCAAGCTTTAAGCGTTGTGCTTTTCCATCATTATTTTGTACGTAGCGCGCATAACGGGAAGCTTGCTGTGTAAGCTGACTGCGCGTGATGCTATTAGCGTTTAGCAGCGCTTCCATTACATTTGTTGCGCCGCCCACACTGACATTACTTTCGCTAAGGGCCACAACAAAAGGTGCGGCGTGGCGAAGCGCTTCGTTGTCATCAGCACTAAGTCCATCAATCCCTTGTTTAACGGTCAGCAATAAGTGGGCTAAATGGGGCTGACAGGGTAACTGGGCCAGCGCTCTTCCATAGGGAGTAATGCTGGATTGTGAGATAGCATTAACCCGCTGAAGCTTTTGTTGTGCGACCTGCTGCTGCGCTTGTGTAGGCTTCGTCAACAATGCCAAGGTATCTGGGCTACTGCCCCAGGCTAAGGTATCAAGCAAAAAGCTACTTAAGTCTTCCTTTTCAATTTGCGCCGCATTGTATTTGGCCAAACGCTCGAAGCTGCTTTTGCTACACAAACGATAGCAGGTTCCGGCCATTACACGCCCCGCGCGCCCCGCTCTTTGAATGGCGGATGCTTGCGAAATGCGCTGCTGGGTAAGCGCAGTTATGTCACTGGACGGATGATACTGAGCACTGTTTTCCCATAGGCTATCAATAACCACCGTCACGCCTTCAATGGTAAGACTCGTTTCAGCAATATTGGTAGATAATATGACTTTTCGTCTGCCTTGCGGGTCTGGCGTAATAGCGGCTTGTTGCACAGATTTACTTAACGCTCCATAGAGCATGTGAACGGCCATGTCCGCACTCTCAGCTAACCCTTTTATTTCTTTGGCAACAGCATTGATGCTTCCTCGCCCAGGAAGGAAAACCAAAATATCACCGTCGTGTTCGCCTACGGCCTGCTTTATGATATTGCAGGTTTTGGGTACTAACTCATGCGCCTGCACATCTTGTGTGTAGCGGATGTCAACGGGAAACATGCGCCCTTGCGTATTCAAGTTCACTACTGGCGGCACGCTATGCGCATTGAGCAACATTTGAAGGGGTGCTACATCCAAGGTAGCCGACATTACAACTAATCGTAAGTCATCGCGAAGGCCAGACTGTACTTCAAGCGCTAGTGCCAAACCGAAGTCACTGTGAATACTGCGTTCATGAAATTCATCGAAGACGATAGCGGCTACTCCATCAAGCTCAGGGTCTTGCTGAATCATGCGAGTCAGCACCCCTTCGGTTATGATCTCAAGCCGAGTGGCAGACGATGTTTTCGACTCCCCCTTAATGCGATAGCCAACCGTTTCGCCCACATTTTCATTTAATTGCCCAGCTAAATAGTCCGCAAGGTTTCTCACCACCACGCGCCGTGGCTGCATAAGTAATATTTTTCCTTTAAGCGATGATTTCAGCAGTGACAAAGGAAGTACGGTGGACTTTCCCGCGCCCGGAGGAGCCCCTATGATGACGTTGCTAGCGGCTACAGCTTCTTCAAGCGGCGTAACGAGTTCATAAGCGGGTAAGTGAGAAAACGGCTGTAACATAAAGGGCATAAAGGTGTTATAAGTTGATGGGTATAGTGTACCTGATTTGAGCAATGCACCCGAACATCACTGCTATTTTTTTAAATTTGGCAAATAGCTTAATACTTGCGTCTTGTTTTGGAAATCGCAGGTAGCGCCATGATAAGCTTAAGTTTGTTTGGACATTAACGTGATGCACAAGCTAAAGGGCAAATTAGAAGGAGGAAAGCTATGCGAAGCTTTATTGGTTTAGATCTTAGCGCCACAGAAAAACTTGCTCTAGATAGCTGGCGCCAACAGGCATTGCCTGAAGTTATGCCTCGGCAATGGGTAAAAAGCGAGTCTACCCGTTCTCGAAAGTCTACCAATGCGCGCTACGAGCACACCAATAGCCAAGGGCCCGCGCAACCGTACGCAGTGCCGGCGGCGAACTTCCACATAACGCTTAGCTTTTTAGGTGAGATAAATCACCGGCAGCACGAAGCGTTGGTGTATGAACTCGATCAGCTTGTGAGCGAACCCTTTTCTCTAACCCTCGATGCAACGGGATTATGGAACGGCCCTAAGATACTCTTCGCTTCGCCGACAGATGCGCCAAAGGCGCTAGGTGAACTCGCCAAATTGTCGCGAAAAGCAGCCCGCAAGGCGGCGATAGAGGTAGAAAGCAGAGAATATAAGCCTCACGTTACGCTTGTCAGAAAGGCTACGTCGAGCTTGCCTCTTCCCCTTTACAGCCCCAATGTAGACGTTCACGTTTCGGCATTTCACCTTTTTGAGTCTGTCTCTACACCGCAAGGGGTAGTCTACCCTATCCGCCAGTCTTGGCCGTTAAAACACAATATGTCGGTAAGAGAAAAGCTGCGCCGAGGGATAACCGACGAGTAAAGGCAAACGCAATACCGTGCTGACTTGGGTAAACTGATGTCCATTTGACTCGCACCTTTTGAGCTTAAGACCTCATGTGATTATGAGTTATAGCAATTTAAGCTGGTTTAAAGTAGCGTGTCGCCTTTACAACACATGGCGGCACAGGTAAAAAGAAAGCCTGTTTTTTTATTCAAACTGCCCAAATGCAACAAACATTTAGATTAGTAATAGACTGCCCAGACCAAATTGGGCTCGTTGCCAGCGTGTCGCAATTTTTGGCCGACCATAACGCTACCATCGTTGAAGCAAGCCATCACACTGACTTACAAACCGGCCGCTTTTTCATGCGCCATGAAATTAGCACCGACTCGCTAAAGTTAGATCATCAAAGCTTTGTTAAAGAATTCACCCCGCTTGCTAACGAATATCAGATGAACTGGAAGCTGAGCGACTCCAGCAAAAAACAGCGCGTCGCTCTGCTTGCCAGCCTTGAGTCTCACTGTTTAGTTGACCTGCTTCACCGCTGGCACACAGGCGAACTACACTGTGATATTCCGGTTATTATTGGCAACCACCCGCAAATGAAACAGTTTGCAGACTGGTACAAAGTCCCTTTCCATTGGGTAGACTTTAAAGCGTTAGGGAAAGAAGCCGCTTTTGCGCAAATCACGACTTTACTTCAAGAATACAAAATTGATTTGACCGTGCTTGCCCGCTTTATGCAGATTTTACCTGATACGCTTTGCCAAGAATTGCAAGGTAAAGCCATTAACATTCACCACAGCTTCTTGCCGAGCTTTGCAGGTGCTAAGCCTTACCAGCAAGCCTATGATCGCGGCGTAAAGCTAATCGGCGCAACCTGTCACTACGTAACTAAAGATTTAGATGAAGGCCCTATTATTGAGCAAAGCGTTAAGCGTATTAGTCACAGCGACAGTGCAGCTGATATGGTGCGTAAGGGTAAAGATTGTGAAGTAACGGCATTAGCTCATGGCGTGCGCTACCACTTAGAAGACCGCGTGATTATTCACAGAAATAAGACCGTGGTGTTTGCGTAAGTCTTTACAGTGATAAATTAAAAAAGCCCGCGAGTAAACATTACTTTCGGGCTTCTCTTTACACTGTTTTTCGCTCTACACTTTTTTTGCTTTACACTTTTTTCGCTTTATTTAGACATTCTTTTTTACGTTGTTAAATCCATCATCACCTAGCACCACTTGAAGTCTCGCTTTTATTACGGCTTCCTTATGAGGATAGTGAAAGTCAAACCCTTTACCGTTGCCGCTTTCCAAAATGACTCCAAGGTAATGGTGAGAAAAATTAAGCGCATAGATAGTATTGGCGTTCACCCTGAGGGGCTGGCGATCAAGTCCCTGTAAAAAGTGAAACACCACAAAATCACCATCTTTTTCTATCAATTTTTCAATGGGATATCTATTACCAAAGCGCCTGCTTCTTAAATAAGAGAAAAAGCCTATACATAGCCCAACACTACCTAGGGTAGCCGCTAGTTTAACTTCACCTTCTGCAGTGATATTTAAAATAAAAAGAGCCAGTAGAAACACTGGAACACCAAGAAATAGTGCCTTGTCGATGGGTGTGCGTTGCATCGTCTTCCCTGTGAAAGTTTGATTCCCTTTAAAGACGCAATAAATCACAAAGCGGCTATGGTTTCAATACAAGCAACGGTTTCAATACGTCCACTTTCTTGTCATTAGGTTAGTGCAGTTATCGGTCTGACATGAACTACTTTACGCTTCAAACAGGGCTGGTGCGCATGGCACGTCTTAGCTTCATGTAATACCACAGGTTAGAGGCTGCAAACAGGGCTTCAGTAATGGCTAATCCCCACGTTTGCGTAATTATTCCGTACGCAGTGAAGTTGATGGAGCCAATGATCATGCATACCCTTAAACCCGCTTCCTTGCAGTGAAGTTCGCCAAACCGGTATGCCATAAAAGTTAACACCGGCATAGCTTCAACTAACGATGTTTTACCGGTTAGGTTATTCACCGTCAGCACAATAACCATCATAGAGATTAATGTAATGTAGGTTGCCACAGGAGACAGTAGTTTTTGTTTTATTAAACGATAACTGGTACTCAGCCCTGCCACCGTAATTACTACGGCTCCCCCCCACGCTTGCTCGAAAACCAAAAGTGAGCCAATAGCAATACATAACCCTAAATTCAGTAGCAGTAATTTACGTTCAGTGTTCGACCAAAAGGAGGCCAAAGCGAATGCAACGGGAAACGCGTGAAGAAGTAATTCAAACATGATGATCACAGTAAAAAAGTCAGTGGTTTACGAGCTGCGGAAGACAGCTATTCAGAACGCGCGCAGTGTAATTTCCAACCAGCATAAAGCCAATCAAAATTTGACCAATTTCGACGAATTGCATATCAGCGCGATTTCTCTTCAAACCGCTGTGCTGCAAGGAATTACGTTAAAGAGCATTTAACTTATTTTTACATTATCTTAAGATGGTTTTTGTCATAAAACGTATAGATAAAAACAGACAGGAAAACTCATGGGTAAATTTAAATCATCACTCACCGCTATGGCGGTTGTGGTTGCTCTCGGTGCATGTTCAGAACAAAAAGCACCTGAGACCACCAGCACAGATGTACAAAATACAGCGACATCTCAACAAGCACAGTTTGATAACGTGCTGCTTCAAGAGTTTAAAGGCCCGTACGGTGGCGTGCCTGCTTTCGATAAAATGAATTTGGAAGATTTGAAGCCTGCGCTAGAAAAAGCCATGGAACTGAATCTTAAAGAGATCGAAGCCATCGCAAATAACGAAGCGCCACCAACGTTTGAAAACGTCATTGTTGAAATGGAGCGCGCAGGTGCAGAGCTTGGACGCGTATTCACGTATTACGGCATTTGGAGCTCAAACAAGTCTAGCCCTGAATTCCGCGAAATTCAGGCCGAGATGTCACCAAAACTGTCAGCTTTCTTCACTCAAATTACGCAAAATGAAAAACTCTTTGAAAGAGTGAAAACGGTGTACGAGTCTGATGAACTGAAATCGCTCACGCCAGAAGAACAGCGTATTACGTGGATGACTTACAACAGCTTCGCGCGCAACGGTGCAACGTTAGATGGCGAAGCGAAAAAGCGCTATGCTGAAATTAACCAAGAACTTGCTACGCTGCACACCAAGTTTTCTAACAACGTGCTAGCAGACGAAGAAAACTACGTTACTTATATTACTGAAGACCAGCTTGACGGCCTACCCGCTTCGTTTGTAAAGGCAGCTAAAGCGGCAGCAGAGTCTCGCGGCGAAGAAGGTAAGTATGCGATTACCAATACGCGTTCGTCTATGGACCCGTTCTTGACCTACTCAACCAATCGAGAGCTTCGCGAAAAAGTATGGCGTACTTACTACAACCGCGGTGACAATGCCGACGAGTTTGATAACAATGACATTATCAAGCGCATCCTAACCCTTCGAGATGAGCGCGTTGAGCTGTTAGGTTACGAAAATTACGCACAGTGGCGTTTAGAAGATCGTATGGCGAAGAACCCAGAAAACGCCATGGATCTGATGATGAAAGTATGGCCTGCCGCTATTGCTCGCGTTGAAGAAGAAGTGGCCGACATGCAGGCCATTGCCGATGAAGAAGGTGCAGACATCACTATTGCGCCATGGGACTACCGCTTCTATGCAGAAAAAGTGCGCCAAGCGAAGTACGACCTAGATTCAAACGAAGTAAAGCAGTACTTACAGCTTGATAAGCTGCGCGAAGCGATGTTTTACGTTGCAGGTCGCTTGTTCAACTTCAACTTCACACCTGTTGAAGAGGGCAAAGTACCCGTTTTCCACGAAGACGTGAAAGTATGGGAAGTAACTGACAAAGACAGCGGTGAGCATATCGGTCTTTGGTACCTTGACCCATTCTCACGCCAAGGTAAACGCTCTGGTGCTTGGGCAACGACGTATCGCTCTTACACCACGTTCGATGGCAAGAAGACCGTATTGTCTTCAAACAACTCGAACTTCGTGAAAGGTGCTGATGGCGAAGCTACACTTATTTCGTGGGATGATGCTGAAACCTACTTCCATGAATTTGGTCATGCTCTTCACTTCTTAGCGTCTGACGTAGAATACCCGTCTTCGCATTCTGGCGTACGCGATTACACTGAGTTCCAGTCTCAGTTATTAGAGCGCTGGTTGACCACCGATGAGGTAATCAACAACTATCTGGTTCACCATGAAACAGGCGAGCCAATTCCAGCAGAAATAGTTGAGAAGATTAAGAAGGCCTCAACCTTCAATGAAGGCTTCAAAACCACTGAGTACATGGCTTCTGCCATTATGGATCTGAAGTATCATACTACCGATCCTAGCAAGATTGACCCTGATACTTTTGAGCGTGAAGAGCTTAAGAAGCTTGGTATGCCAGAAGAAATCGTTATGCGTCACCGTTCACCTCACTTCGGTCACGTGTTCTCGGGTGAAGGTTATGCTGCGGCCTATTACGGCTACATGTGGGCAGAGGTTCTTACTGCTGACGCAGCAGAAGCCTTTATGGAAGCACCGGGTGGTTTCTACGATAAAGAAGTAGGCGATCGCTTAGTGAAATATCTATTCGCCGTACGTAACGCAATGGATCCAGCTGAAGCATATCGCAAGTTCCGTGGTCGTGACGCCAAGGTAGACGCATTGATGCGTGACCGTGGTTTCCCTATTCCTAAGGAAAGCAAAGAGTAAGTTAACGCACTTACCCTTCCTAGGTCCTGTTGTTATTCGCTCTACATCAAAGAGCAACAGGCCCTAGCTGTGGCTAATTAAATATTTAGCTTAAGTACGCCATTGGCCCTCTTGTTTTCTTCGTAAAGCAGAGGGCTTTTTTACAACTGACGTTTTTGTAAAGCCTCATCTTTCTATTGACCTATTGGTCAATTATGCTTCACAATCTCTTTGCCCTAGCAAAAAGTATAAACTTTGCAGGGAAAAGGTCGATAACTTGTCTGCGCTTAAAAAATAAAAATAGCACTAGCGTAAGAATCAGAGAGTAGTACTGACCCGCCTAGGACTCAGTATCAGACGTTGCTGTGCCTGCAATGCCACGTCACCCTTGATCATAAATTTCAGCATTAACTTACGTGGTCGAAAGTCATGACTTTCAGTATAAAACAAAAACTCATTATTTCTCTTATTGTGGCGGTGCTCGCTGCTGCTATTCTTGTAGGTTCTATTAGCCAATGGATTGCCCGTGATCTCGTTAAAGAGAACATGGAAGAACTTCAGCTTCCTTCATTACTTAAACAGGTTGGTAACCGAGTGGACAGGGAAGCAAGTGTAATGCTTACCGTTGCTCACGGCATTGCTTCTAACCCCGACATTCTTGCCTGGTCTTCGGCAGGCGCAGATAGCGCTGGCGAACGCCGTCTCCTTAGCTATTTAAGTAATATCGTTGAATTTAACGATTTAACGGTAGCCTCATTTGTAGACAGAACCACCTACAAATATTGGAACCAAGATGGTTTCTTGCGGGTGCTACAAAACGATGAATTTGATGGGTGGTTTTTCGCTTACAAAAATAGCGGCGAACCAATTTCACTAAGCCTATACAACGAACCGGGTCAAGGTTACCGACTTTTTGCGAATTACCAGCAAGTAAACGGCAGAGGTATGTCGGGTGTCGCTAAATCGGTCGATGAGCTGCTAGATATCATCAATGCGGTGAAAATTGCGCAAACCGGCTTTGTCTTTCTTGTTGACGGAAACGGCACCATTATCGCGCATCCCAATACCGAGTTATTAGGAAAGGCTAAGTTAGCGTCCATAAGCGATTCAAGCACATCAGGGCAACTACTCAATCGTCAGAGCTTTGCTATGGCCACCAGTGACGCGGCAGGCGACACGCAACTGTTTGCCAGTACCTATGTGGAGAAAGCCGGTTGGTACGTGGTTGCACAAGTACCCGAGCATGAGCTTTACGCATCACTAAATGCAGGCAGTCGCCAAATTATTATTTGGGCTTTGGTGATAGCAGGCGCTTTCGCACTTATTGGTATTTGGCTAGCAGGCACGCTTACCAAGCCACTTGAATCACTAGCCGATGTTTTCCAGCAACTTGGCAGAGGACAAGGCGACTTACGCTCTCGTATTCCTATGCCAGAACAAAAGGAAATTGCCCGATTAGTGGAAGGGTTCAATAACTTTATTGATCACCTTCACGGCACCATTTCGCAAGTGGCGAAAACAAGTCACGCACTAAAGGCGTCAGCACAAGATGTTGCGAAGCAGTCTCATCAAACAGAAAACTCAACCAAGAGCCAGCGCGATCAAACCTTACAGGCGGCAGCCGCGCTAACAGAAATGGGCAGTACGGTAAATGAAGTAGCCCAGTCAGCTACCCATGCTGCGCAAAATGCGAATATGGCAACCACTAACTCCGCTCACGGTCGAGAAATTACCCAACGTGCAGTACACGCGATAAACGGTCTTTCGGGTCAAATTCAAGATGTGTCTCGGGTTATTCAATCGCTAGATGAACACACCGCAGCTATTGGCGGTATCCTCGATACAATTCGAGGTATTTCAGAGCAAACCAATTTACTTGCGCTAAATGCTGCTATAGAAGCAGCTCGGGCTGGCGATCACGGCCGAGGCTTCTCAGTCGTTGCTGATGAGGTGCGAACACTTGCACAACGTGCCGCTCAAGCGACTGATGAAATACAGGTGAAGATCGATAAGTTCCAGCAAGACTCTAAATCTGCCGTTTCGCAAATGGAGTCAAGTCGAGTACGCACAACCGATGTGGTAACCGCAACCAATGAAATAGACAAATTGCTTCAAGATATCGCCGAAGAGATTGCTCACATTAATGATGTGAACACGCAAGTAGCGACGGCTACGGAAGAGCAAGCTACTGTGGTTGAAGATATCAGTCGAAACATTAATGACATTAGTGCATCAAGTGAAGAAACCCTGAATGCGACTAAGATATTGGTTAGCGTGAGTGACAAGCTCGATGAACTTGCGCAAGAACTCTCGTCTGAAGTGAGCAGATTTAAACTTTAAGTTTACTTATGTCTTATGAATGGCAAAGCGGTGAGATAATACAACCTTATGCGCCATCATTTAGAAAGTGATGGCGTATTCTACTTTTACTTGATTGTCACGGCTGGAGCGCCATGGCAATTGCATTGATGCTCCTTCACTTTCCCACGACTCTCTCATAGCTCCAACAGTAAGAAGGTGCTTGTCTTCCTTGAATGGGATTTCTATATAAAGGCCTGCTGATGTACTGGTAGGCAGACGAATTGTATCGGCAACCGGAATGCTCATCTCATGACGGGGGCGTACTTTATGGCTTAACCCCAACCGATAATCACCTCTATCCCACCAGCTAACCACTTCAAATTCGTGGCTTCTGACACGCTGAGACATAACACCGTAGTCAAGCAACCCTTTGTTGTAATGGACAATGGCTTCAACGTTAAACATTGGCGCCAGTTTTTGGCTAAATGCAAGTTGATACTGCTTTTGTTTGCAGCCTTTGAACTTAATTTTATTCTTAGTGAGAGTTAGGGAAAACGTATCGTCACTGTCTGAATATTTGTTGAGCCATTCTTGTGCCTTTTCGACCACAGAGGCATTAGCTGCACCCGCCAATAAAAAACATGGACAAAAGCACATTGCTAAAAAGGACTGGTTTAAACGTCTCATTTTTCGCTGCCTCTCAAATTGTGGTTGGCTACAACTTATTCGATCACAATTTCAGTATAGACAGGAAAGTAGGCAGTTGGGTATTAGCCATTTTACTAACATCGACTAAAAGATAACTTTAAAAGAACAGCTGCTGACAATGAAAGAGCGCTTATTCACAACCGTGAATAAGCTTGGGGGGATTGGCTGCCGGACTTCAATCAGCTCGCCTTATTATGGCGTTGCTCGTTACGGCGTTACCTGTTTTGGCACTACTTGTTATGGCGCTATTTGTTATGGCATTACTTGTTATGGCGCTATTTGTTATGGCATTACTCTGGCGCTAGACAACGATGCTTTGCGCCCTTCCGTAGCTTCTTCGCTGAACCAATATGTGCCGCTATTATCCACGCATATGCCTTCAACTTGTTTATATTGCTCAAGCGGCCATACATCAAGAAGGGCAAAGTCGCTTGATACTTGAGCCATGAAAGTAGCAAAGTTTCCAAATGGATCTGATTTATAGCCGGTGATAACAAACCTATTTTGGTGCTGATCGAAGTCTACCCCAGTTACCACGCCCGGCAGTCCATCAATGGACGCAAACGTACTAATGGTTTGCTCAGCTTCGTCTTCGTTCACTTTATAGATATGGGTTATACCAGTTTTCCAACTTTTAGAAAAAAGAAGCAGGTCATCGCCATTCTTAACCATCGCCTCTGAGTCAAAATCATGTGCATAAGGAATGTTATTCGAAGCGTCATTACCCTCGTATTTCAATGTAATAGAGGTGATGTCATTCACATTTGAGCGGTTTACTTTATGTATTTCGACCTGCTCTCTTTTGCCTTTATTGTTTCCCACATCCGCAATGTAAAACGATGAAGCGTCAGCGGTTATTGCTTCCCAGTCTTTATTGGTGAGCGGTAAGCGCGTTCGTTCAATAATTTCACCCTGGTAATTTATACGATAAATGATGGGAGCATTACCTGAGTCATTTAATGAGTACATGCCGTCCGTTTCGCAAAATAGACCCGATGTTTCTGAAAGTTCTTCCGGCAACTCAACGATATTTTCTATTTGTAACTGTGCAGAAGGGATGGGATATTGAACTGCGCATGCCGATGCTAGTACAAGCGATGCTGATAAAGCCGCGAATTTAAAGTGAGTGTTCAATGAAAGGCTCCGAAAAGAACGATAAGTGACGAATAATATCAAACCTACCCACTCTCTAACATGCATTTTAGTGCGCTAAATAAGGTCTATTGGTCTAAACTTTTAGCCCAAGCGTATATCGCTATAAACATAGGTTGGCCTAAAGTCTCTGTATGACAAATGTTTAGGCTGATATACCATGGAATAATATCAACACGTTAAGGACTCACTTTGTCAGACCCGCTTCTTTCACTCGTTGCAGTTGGATTGCTGTCAATTACCTGCCAATACTTAGCCTATAAGGTTAGGCTCCCTGCTATTTTACCGTTGTTAATTGTCGGTATTGTGGTTGGCCCTGTTTTTGGCGTGCTCAACGCGGACGACTTATTCGGTGATTTGCTGTTTCCTGTCGTTTCTCTCTCTGTTGCCATTATTCTTTTTGAAGGGTCACTGACGCTGAAGTTCAGCGACATCGCGGGTCATGGGAACATGGTTCGCAACCTTTGCTCTGTGGGCGTGGTTGTAACCTGGCTTGTCGCAGCCACTGCAGCGCACTACAGTCTTGATCTTACTTGGCAGCTATCCTTCCTATTCGGAGCCATTGTTACCGTAACAGGCCCAACGGTTATAGTGCCCATGCTCAGAACCGTGCGACCGAAAACGAATTTGGCCAATATCTTACGCTGGGAAGGGATTGTCATAGACCCTATCGGCGCTCTGCTCGCCGTACTGGTTTTCGAGTTTATCGTTGCATCGCAAGAAACCGCCATTACCCATACGCTGATAGCGTTTGGCAAAACCATTGGAATTGGCTCCGTACTTGGTCTCGCTTCTGGCTATCTGCTTGGCCTGTCTATTCGCAAAGACTGGATACCGCACTATTTGCTTAACACCGCAGTGTTAACCGTTATTCTGGGTGTGTTTGCAGCGTCTAATTATGTTGCGCACGAGTCTGGCCTTTTGGCCGTTACCATATCTGGTATGGTACTGGCCAATATGAAGGACGTAGACGTAGAAGACATTCTTGAATTTAAAGAAACCCTCAGTGTTTTACTTATTTCAGGCTTATTTATTCTGCTTGCAACGCGTTTGAACTTACAATCGGTAGTGGATGTAGGTTGGGGCTCCGTTGTAGTGCTTGCCGCCATTATGTTTGTGGCTCGGCCTTTGTCCGTATTGGCGTCCTCCGTTGGTACCGGACTCAAGTTAAACGAATTAGCCTTGCTAAGCTGGATTGCACCTCGAGGTATTGTTGCAGCGGCGGTATCAGCCCTTTTCTCTTTAAAGCTTGAAGAAATTGGCTATGAAGGCGCGGGTATTATCGTTCCTATTGTCTTTATGGTGATTATTGCAACAGTAGTGGTACAGAGCCTTACTTCACGCACTGTTGCGTCGCTACTTAAGGTGAGAGCGCCTGCGCCAACTGGCTATCTGATTTTCGGTGGCAGTAAATTCAACCGCGCCTTAGCGACGGAAATGATAAACCAAAAGCTAGACGTTACCATTGCAGATACTAACTGGGACGCAATAAGAGAAGCGCGTATGAAGGATATCCCAGTATATTTTGGCAACCCAATGTCTGATCATGCAGCACGACATCTTGATCTGAATACATTCGGTACCGTGCTGATTATGTCGCCTTATAAACAGCTTAACCCACTTATTGCTTATCACTTTGAATACACGATGGGCAAAGACAAAGTATGGGCGCTGACAAATAACGAACAATCTACGCGACCAAGTCACCAAGTTAGCGAACAATACGCGAAAAAACTTACTCTGTTCGATGAAGGCGTTACTTATGGGTATTTAGCATCGGCCATTGCCCGTGACTCAATGGTGAAAACCACCCGTTTATCTGAAGAGTTTACTTACGAGCAGTACATAAAACAGTATGGTGAGCGCGCTACACCTCTCATTGCGATCAACGCTGAAGGTAAGAGCTATACTTTTATCAACGGTAACAGTATTCAGCCTAAAGCAGGATGGCGTGTGATTAGCTTGATTGAACCAGAACGAAAAGAAGAAAAAGTAGAAGTGCAAAAGTAAGAAAACCTCCTGCCCACCGGCAGGAGGTCTCTCCCTGGAAAACGCGCAACGCAGTGCCCTTTTTAAAAGGTGCATATTTATTTGGATTTTACTGTTGTTACGCTGTCGCACACTTTATAGCAAGCAGCGAACCAACTTTGACAATCCTTGTATAATCAAATAGATAGCTAAAAACCAAGTCCCTATTCATTATCTTTTAGCTGTCACAGCGCCTAATTTGGTGCATCAGACGCACAAATGCGGGGTTCCTTTTTTGTTCAATAACAACGAGTTGCTGTTTTTGACTGACGGCATTTAACGAATACTGCGATGTATACACGCTAAAGTAGAATCTAACGCGCCGCTGTTATCCTGTAGTACCTTTTTACCGGCCATTCCCGCTTTTTCAGCTTTACTGGGTGATTCAAGCCATTCTTGCACCGTTGAAGAAACGCGAGAAGCATCTTCTACAATGCTTAATGCGCCACATTCTTTTAAATAGTCGCAGATAACAGGGTTATTATAGGTGTGTGGCCCCATCATTATTGGCAACGAGAATGCTGCCGGCTCAAGGGCATTATGGCCGCCTCTATCGGCAATAGAGCCGCCAACAAAGGCAAATGTTGCTACCGCATAAGCATGATTTAACTTACCCATTTCATCCAACAGGATAACGTTCACATCGTCTGGAACGTTATCCACCTCTGAACTTTTGACGAAGTTCAAATTATGCCTTTCAAGTAATTTTGCTACGGCTTCAAAACGCTCTGGATGGCGAGGGACAATAATCACCCGTAGTTGAGGGTTCTCGTTCCATAAAGCCTTTGCAGATTCAACGATAACGCTCTCTTCAGGTTCGTGCGTGCTGCCTGCAACTAGTATTGGCCTTTCACCCTTAGCTAACCCAAGAAAATGTGCAGAAGAGCTCGCTGTCTTTGCGGCTTGATCAAACTTAATATTATTCGTGAGGGTTAGCTTATCTTGCGCAACACCAAGCCAAGCATAATTATCATAGTCTCTCTGCCCTTGAGCACATACGTGAGACAGCTTAGCCAACATAGGGTTAAATAGCTGTCCGATTTTTTTATAACGTTTGGCCGATCGCTCAGTCATGCGAGCATTTATTACCATAACGGGAATATTGCGCTTCCAGCACACGTGAATAAGGTTTGGCCATAGTTCAACTTCTGTAATCATTACTGCTTTGGGCTTAATGCGTTTCAGCATTGAAGACATAGTCAGCGACAAATCATAAGGCAGATAGAAATGGTGAACGGTGTCTTTGAATATATCTCGAACGCGAGCAGAGCCTGTAGACGTGGTTGTAGTTACGGTTATTTGCGCGTCTGGCTCGTGTTGCATTATTCGCTTTATTACGCATGAAGCAGCCACGACTTCTCCCACTGAAACACAGTGAAACAAATAGCCATTCTGCTTGAGCGGCTTTGGAACTATGCCAAAACGCTCAAATCTCCCTCGATGTGAGTCATCGCTTGTTTTCGTGGCTTTTATTAATAAATGAATAAATGCGAAGGGAATGGCAATCGCCAATACAAGCGAATATCCCCACCGGCAGAGCGTTTCAAGTAGAGTAGGTTTATAGCCACGTGTATTGGCAACAACCATAAATACATCCTTTTTGATACAGATACTTCGACGGCACGACTACAAGTGATCGACTATCGATGTTGAATTATGCTTTTCAAATACGGTGTGCTGGGCACTGCGAAACACCCACTCCCAGCGGTAAGCAGGTAATTCTAGCTATCTAGTGCCGCAGTTCCCGATAGATTCTTTCGACATTGTAGTGGCTAAATAGCCCGCGTCTAGGGCAAAGCGACCCTATACGTAAGTAAATAGTGTATATGAGAAAGGCAATAATATATTGATCACTCGCTTTATGCGTATAGCGATGTTTAAACAGCAAGATGTAACCACAACCATATAAGAAAAGCCGCAAAAAAACGGTCTTAAATAAAAAAGCAGCGTATACAGAGTATTAAATAAATTTTAAGGAAGGCATTTGAGTATACGCGTTCTTCACATTGAACTTGGCATACATCTTCACGGTGGCGCCGAACAAGTTGCATACCTCATCAATGCGTTAGAGCACCATGATGATATATCACTTCACTTGGTTTGCGCTGAAGACAGTGAGATTCGTCATACGGCTTTTGGGTATTGTGAAACGCATACCATTAAGTATGCCGGTGAGTCAGACTTCCTATGTGTAAAGCGTTTACTGGAAGTCGTAAATGGGGTTAACCCAGATATTATTCATGTGCACAGCGAACGGGGTTCGGATGTATGGGGTGCCATGCTGGCCAAAATTTCAGGTGTCCCTACAGTTTGCACAAGGCGAATAGATAACCCCGAAACTCACTTTTCATTTTATAAGTACAAACAATTCGATGCAGTTATCAGCGTATCTGAAGGTGTGAGGAAAGTGGTTTCACTACATTGTGAAGGCGTAGAACATCAGCGCGTTATATATCCAGCAGTAGACTTAACAGAGTATTCCCAACGCAAAGATAGCGGTTGGCTGCGACGTACATTTTCTATTCCTGAAGACCATATCGTCATTGCAAACTTCGCTCAGTACACATCTCAAAAAGGGCAAGCGGATATCATTTTGGCTATGCACGATGTATTGAACAAGCATGAAAATGTAACCTGTTTATTGTTTGGCGAGGGAAATCTAAAAGACAGCTATCAATCACTTATAGAACGCCATAAGCTAGACGAGCATGTGAAGCTTTGCGGTTTTACTAAAGAGGTAGCTAAAATACTCCCTAATGTAGATATTCTAGTTCATCCTTCCTATTCAGAGGGTTTAGGCGATATTTTACTTCAGGCAGGTGCTAATAAATGTGCAGTGTTATCTAGTCCTGTAGGGGGAATACCCGAAGTTATCAAGCATAAGGAAACAGGTGTTATGGTAGCGCCGGGAGATATTGACGGGATTGGGGAGAGCTTAATTAGTCTAATTGAAGCCCCTGATAAAAGAGCACAATATGGAGAGGCCTTGTATAAGCTTGTAACAAGTAAATTTGGTATAGAAAGGATGAGCGATGCCTACGCTGATTTATACAAGACGCTAGTCTTCAACGGCGCTGATAATGAACACGCTTAAGCCTATGGAAGCACGTGTAAGAAATTGCAGACACAAAAAAGCCGCTCGAGAGCGGCTTTTTTAAGACTTTGAAAAAAGTTAGCGATTAAACGCCAGCTTTCTCAACAACGTCAACTAGCATCCAAGATTTGCTCTTAGATAGTGGGCGACATTCACGTACTGTTACTACGTCACCTTTATTGCATACGTTGTTTTCGTCGTGGGCGTGAAGCTTAGTAGAGCGCTTGATGAACTTCCCGTAGATTGGGTGCTTAACAAAACGTTCAACTACAACAGTGATAGACTTATCCATCTTGTTGCTAACCACACGACCTTGTACTGTACGAATTTTTTGCTCAGTCATTACGCATCAGCCTTTTGAGTCAGAATGGTTTTAACACGCGCGATGTTACGACGTACTTTTCTCAACTGATCAGTTTTTTCAAGCTGACCAGTTGTGTGCTGCATGCGTAGGTTGAACTGTTCGCGTAGCAGGTTAATCAACTCTGCGTTCAGCTCTTCTACGCTCTTTTCTTTCAGTTCAGTCGCTTTCATTACATCACCGTCCGAGTTACAAAGGTTGTTTTAAATGGCAGTTTAGCCGCTGCCAATTCAAACGCTTCGCGTGCAAGATTTTCAGGAACACCTTCCATCTCGTATAGCACACGACCAGGCTGAATTTGGCATACCCAGTACTCAACGTTACCTTTACCTTTACCTTGACGCACTTCTAGAGGCTTCTCAGTAATTGGCTTGTCAGGGAAAACTCGAATCCAAATTTTACCTTGACGCTTAACGTGACGAGTCATAGCACGACGCGCTGCTTCGATTTGGCGCGCAGTCATTCGACCACGACCAACTGCTTTAAGGCCGTAAGTACCAAAGGCAACAGTATTACCCGCTGCTAAGCCGCGGTTGCGGCCTTTGTGCATCTTACGGAACTTCATGCGTTTTGGTTGTAACATGATTAGCCCTCTCGCTTAGCGTTGCGGCCTTTCTTCTTAGGTTGAGCAGCTGGTGCTTGCTCTTGAGTTGTAGGTAGACCACCTAGAACTTCACCTTTGAAGATCCATACTTTAACGCCGATGATACCGTAAGTAGTTGACGCTTCAGAGGTTGCGTAATCGATATCCGCACGGAAAGTGTGCAGAGGAACGCGACCTTCACGGTACCATTCAGAACGTGCAATCTCTGCTCCGCCCAAACGGCCGCTAACTTCAACTTTGATACCTTTCGCGCCTAGACGCATTGCGTTTTGTACTGCGCGCTTCATAGCACGACGGAACATAACACGACGCTCTAGCTGGCTAGAGATGCTGTCAGCTACTAGCTGGCCATCTAGCTCTGGCTTACGTACTTCAGCGATGTTGATCTGAGCTGGCACGCCGGCTAGCTTAGATACGTAGTTACGCAACTTCTCTACGTCTTCACCTTTCTTACCGATTACAACGCCTGGACGAGCAGTGTGAATAGTCACACGGATGCTCTTAGCAGGACGCTCGATCACGATTTTAGAAAGTGAAGCGTTCTTTAGTTGCTTAGTCAGATACTGACGTACCTGATGATCGTTATACAGGTTGTCTGCATAGTCTGCAGTATTAGCGTACCAGGTAGAAGTCCATGGTTTGCTGATACCCAGGCGTATACCTGTAGGATGTACCTTCTGTCCCATTATCTACTCCTAGTTATCCGCTACAACCACAGTGATGTGACTGCTGCGCTTGAAGATACGATCAGCACGGCCTTTAGCACGTGGCTTGATACGTTTCATAGTTGGACCTTCGTCAACGAAAACTTTAGACACGCGTAATTCGTCGATGTCTGCGCCTTCGTTGTGCTCTGCGTTAGCAATCGCAGATTCCAATACTTTCTTTACTAGCGCTGCGCTTTTCTTCGGGCTGTACGCAAGAAGCTCTAGAGCTTTCTCAACGTGCATTCCGCGAATTTGATCCGCAACCAAGCGTGCCTTTTGAGCCGACGTGCGGGCAAAACGGTGTTTAGCTAATGCTTCCATCTTCCTACCCCTTAACGTTTAGCTTTCTTATCCGCGACATGGCCGCGGTAAGTACGCGTTGGCGCAAATTCGCCCAACTTGTGGCCGACCATTTCGTCACTAATAATGACAGGTACATGTTGGCGACCGTTATGGACCGCAATGGTCAACCCAATCATATCTGGGATGATCATAGAACGACGAGACCAAGTTTTGATTGGTTTACGTTCGTTCTTTTCCACTGCAGCCTCTACCTTCTTCAGCAAGTGAAGGTCAATAAAAGGACCTTTCTTGAGAGAACGTGGCATGGTGAATCCTCGCTATTACTTGTTTCGACGACGTACGATAAGCTTATCAGTACGCTTGTTGCTTCGGGTTTTCTTACCTTTGGTAGGAACACCCCAAGGAGTTACTGGGTGACGACCGCCTGATGTACGACCTTCACCACCACCGTGTGGGTGATCAACCGGGTTCATGGCAACACCACGAACGGTAGGACGAACACCACGCCAGCGTGTAGCACCAGCTTTACCTAGTGAACGAAGCATGTGCTCTGCATTGCCAACTTCACCAATAGTGGCGCGGCAATCAGATAGAACTTTACGCATTTCGCCAGAGCGTAGACGTAGGGTAACGTAGTTTCCGTCACGTGCTAGGATCTGAGCATAAGCACCAGCAGAACGTGCGATTTGCGCACCTTTGCCAGGCTTCATTTCAATTGCGTGTACAACAGTACCTACAGGGATGTTACGCATAGGTAGAGTGTTACCAGACTTGATCGGAGCGTCCGAACCAGACTGGATTGCATCACCTGCCTGCATACCCTTAGGAGCCAGAATGTAACGACGTTCACCGTCTGCGTACAATACTAGTGCAATGTTTGCAGAACGGTTTGGATCGTATTCTAAACGCTCAACTTTAGCTGGAATGCCGTCTTTGTTGCGTTTAAAGTCGATTACACGGTAGTGTTGCTTATGACCACCACCAATGTGACGAGTGGTAATACGACCATTGTTGTTACGACCGCCAGATTTGCTGTTCTTTTCAAGCAAAGGTGCGTACGGTGCACCTTTGTGCAGGTCAGGATTTACGACCTGAACAACGTGACGACGACCGGCAGAAGTTGGCTTAGCTTTCAATAATGGCATTTCTAATCCCCTTCTTACTCAGCACCACCGACAAAGTCGATGTCCTGACCTTCTTTAAGAACCACGTAGGCCTTTTTCCAGTCGCTGCGCTTACCGAAAGACATGCCGTGACGCTTGGTTTTACCCTTAACGTTCACAGTACGAACACCTTCAACTTCAACTTCAAACAGTTTTTCAACTGCAGCTTTGATTTCGGCTTTGTTCGCGTCTTTAGCTACTTTAAATACAACTGTGTTGTTCGCTTCAGCAGCCATTGTAGACTTTTCTGAAACGTGAGGTGCTACTAGCACCTTCAGTAGACGTTCTTCTTTCATGCTAACGCCTCCTCAAGTTGTTTAACCGCATCAGCAGTCATTAGCACTTTTTCAAATGCAATCAAGCTCACTGGGTCGATGCCTGCTACGTCACGTACGTCAACTTTGTACAAGTTGCGCGCCGCTAGGAACAAGTTCTCATCAACTTCAGGAGTAACGATTAGAACGTCATTTAGTTCATATTCGTTAAGTGCAGAAATAAGAGCTTTAGTCTTAGGTGCGTCAACACCGAACTTCTCTACAACAACCAAACGGTCTTGACGGATTAGTTCAGACAGGATGCTCTTGATCGCACCGCGATACATTTTCTTGTTAACTTTTTGGTCAAAGTCACGAGGCTTTGCTGCGAAAGCACGGCCACCGCCAACCCAAATTGGGCTACGGATTGTACCAGCACGCGCGCGGCCAGTACCTTTTTGACGCCATGGCTTCTTACCGCCACCACGAACTTCAGCGCGAGTTTTCTGCGCTTTTGTACCCTGACGAGCACCTGCACCGTAAGCTACAACTACCTGGTGTACCAGGGCTTCGTTGAATTCACGTCCAAAGGTCGCTTCGGATACTTCAAGAGCGCTTTGCGCGTCTTTCAATGTTAATTCCATCAGTTCACTCCCCAGACGTTACGCTTTAACAGCTGGCTTTACGATTACATCGTTGCCAGTTGCGCCAGGTACGGCACCTTTAACTAGGATAAGGCCGTTCTCTACGTCAACACGTACAACTTCCAAAGACTGAGTAGTCACTTGCTTGTTACCAAGCTGACCAGCCATTTTCTTGCCTTTGAATACTTTACCTGGTGATTGGTTTTGACCAATTGAACCAGGAGCACGGTGTGACAAAGAGTTACCGTGTGTCATACGCTGAGAACTGAAGTTCCAGCGCTTGATAGCACCTTGGAAACCTTTACCTTTTGATGTACCAGTTACATCAATTTTCTTAGTGTCGTTAAAGATTTCAACAGTGATTTCACTGCCTACTTCAATATCGGCACCTTCGTTTTCTTCTAGGCGGAATTCTACTAGAGTGCGTCCAGCTTCAACACCAGCTTTAGCAAAGTGACCTGCTTCAGCTTTGTTGATGCGGTTAGCTTTCTTAGTTCCAGCAGTAACCTGAAGAGCGCGATAACCGTCAGTTTCCTCAGTACGAAGCTGAGTAACGCGGTTTGGGGTCGCTTCAATAACAGTCACAGGGATAGACGTACCATCTTCAGTGAAGATGCGAGTCATACCCACTTTACGACCGACTAGACCAATCGCCATTGTTATAACCCTCTCTTATTAGCCCAGGCTGATTTGAACATCAACGCCAGCAGCCAAGTCCAAACGCATCAACGCGTCAACTGTTTTATCAGTTGGCTCGATGATGTCTACCAAACGCTTGTGAGTACGGATTTCATATTGATCACGCGCGTCTTTGTTAACGTGCGGAGAAATCAGAACTGTATAGCGTTCTTTGCGAGTAGGTAGAGGAATAGGACCACTTACCTGAGCACCAGTGCGTTTCGCAGTTTCAACGATTTCAGCCGTAGACTGATCGATCAACTTGTGATCAAACGCTTTCAAACGAATGCGAATTCTTTGATTTGGCATCGATTAAGCTCCAATCGAAAGAACAAAAAAATTCACCCTTTCTCTTCCATTTATTCCGGAAAGAAAGGATGTGCGTAAACCGATGGTTCCCAATCGGAACCCTGTTCTTTTTTCTAGCACGCCAGCAACAGGCTAATCAGTGATGATGAATCCGTTACTTCGGCAACCACCCTAAAAGCAGTGAGGTCGCGGCTAAAAATTACGTGCCCTAATTGGGCAGTGGGCGCGAATTATACAGAAAGGCAGAAGCAATGCAAGAGGCAGTTTGCTTTTTATACACATATTTTTACGCTATACCAGTGTATGTAACTGTCTATAAGTAGTATTGTTGCTTTCGTGGTATAGGTATATCTTGTTACCCTAGCTTAACAGGCACTTGTAACGCCAAATGCATAAAGGACTAGGCGCCAACATTATTAGTAGTGAGAATATGGAAGTAGTGAATAACCAGCAAACTTTTGCACAAATAAAACGCATTTTAAATAACCATTCCACATTACTGGATGCATATGGCTTATTAGAGCCAATCATCCTCGGTTTGTTTGATGCCCAGCGTATGAGTATTTTTCAACGTCGACGTCAGCATCAAGATTTGGTCGCGAGATTTAAAACGGGTAAAGAGACACTGGAAATAAAAGTGCCAATTAGCCCAATGTCGATTGCTGGTTATGTTGCCCTATCACAAAAGGCTGTGGTTATTGACGACCCGTATAATCCTGCACTACTTCAAAGCATTCACCCTCGCCTGCGCTTCGCCGACAAGTTCGACAAAGACAATGACTTTAAAACCCAGAACATTTTATGCGTACCTATAATGAATGCGGGCGTGTTGATGGGTGTTATCCAAATCATCAACAAAGTCAGTGGTGGTTTTACTGAAGAAGATTTAAAACTAGGCAATGCCCTTGCACTTATTCTTGGCGACAAGTTCAGATTTGAATTGGGCGGCACGAACAACCCTTTCGATTTGCTGGTTCATAAAAGTCTGTTAGACGAAGCAACCCTAAATGATATTCAAGACTCGACCCCAGACATTAGAGCGCTTATTCAGCGACTAGTATCGGAACACCGCATCTCTGAAGAAGAAATTGGCAACTCGCTTTCTATTCACTATCAGGTGCCTTTTATTCCTTATTTACCTGATAAGTATCACAGGTTCGAAAATGAAAGCCGTCTGAATGTTTCTTATTTAAAAAGAAACTATGTGGCTGTCATTGCCGATGCCCATGACAAGCCCATCGTGTTGATGGCTGAACCTAATAATGCGGCGCTACTTATGGAAATAGAGAGCGCCATGGGCATTGATAGCTACGAGATTGCTGTCAGCCTTCCAAGCTTAATTCTTCAATATTTGGGGGAAAACAGCGGTGGCGGTGGCCCCGGCGAGATGAGTGATATTCTCGACGAGATTGGTACATCAACTGAAGATAACGACGACCAGGTCGATGAACTTTCTGACGACGCCCTTGCTGTGGTACGCTTAGTAAGCCGTATTCTGCACGATGCAAAAAGACTCAACGCGTCAGATATTCATATAGACCCAGAGAAAAACGCGCCCACCCGTGTACGTATGCGCGTGGACGGTGTGTGCCGCGACATGAACCAAGTGCCTAATTCGCATCACAGTGCGGTTATTGCACGCATAAAGATAATGTCGAATTTGAACATTGCCGAAAAACGCGTACCTCAGGATGGCAAACTCGCATTTAGAATGAATGGTCAACTTGTTGAAGTTCGTGTTGCCACCATTCCTACGGTTGCCGGTGAAGGTGTGGTAATGCGTATTCTGGCATCTGGCGGTGCGATGCCTATTGATAAGATGAACTTGGCACCGAACAACCGTGCGCGTTTAGAAGAAATGATTAAGAAGCCTCACGGCATTCTTCTCGTTGTTGGGCCAACGGGTTCAGGTAAAACCACCACGCTTCACGCTATATTGGGATATTTAAACACGCCTGAAAAGAAGATTTGGACAGCCGAGGACCCGGTGGAAATCACGCAACCAGGCCTACAGCAGGTACAAGTAAGCCCCAAGATTGGCTTCAACTTTGCTGCTGCCCTGCGCGCATTCTTACGTGCTGACCCTGACATTATTCTTATTGGTGAGATGCGTGATAAAGAAACCGCGCATGCAGGTATTGAAGCCTCGTTAACCGGTCACTTAGTACTGTCTACACTGCATACTAACTCAGCCCCTGAAACGATTACCCGTTTACTTGATTTGGGTCTCGACCCAGTGAACTTCTCAGATGCCTGCGTGGGTATATTGGCTCAACGTCTTATCCGAACGCTATGTAGTAACTGTAAAGAAAAGTACATCGCCACTGAAACCGATATGGCCTTTATTGAGCGCCAGTATGGTCATGCGCACATGGCGGAGCTGAATATTCAGACGCCACTAGAGCTTTACCGCGCTAAAGGCTGCGAAGAATGCGGAAACACGGGTTACAAAGGTAGAACAGGTGTACACGAACTACTAGGTATGACGCCAGAGCTTCGGTCCATGGTGTACAAAGAAGCCAGCGTCGCCGATATGAAGTCTCAGGCTGCTGCTGATGGCATGCGCACCCTCGTTCAAGACGCAATTTTCAAAGTGCTTAAAGGCGACACCGACCTTGCACAAGTTCAAATTATCGGTGGTGATTAATCTTCAATTTACGTTTTCAATAATATTAGAGAAAGGAAGCAATGAAACTAAAACAAGCTGTTTTTTTGATGATATCAATTAGCGCGTTTTCGACAACACTTCAAGCAAGGGATAGAACCATTGAAGATATGTGGAAAGATGATTATTTAGCGATAGTTAAAGATGGTGTTAGAGCCCTAAAAGATGAGGATTTCGACACAGCGTTAAGCAAGTTGACTGAATCAGCACATACAGGAAATAAAGAAGCTCAGTACTACCTAGCACAAATGTATTTGTATGGGTGGGGAATGGAGCCCGATTACCAAAAAGGTTGGGTGTGGCTTAATGTGGCGCTTGAGCAAAAGCGACGCAAATGGGAACAAACTTACAGAGAGATCGACAGTGCACTCCCCGAAGATTTTAAGTCTGCTATGCAGCCAACAGTTGATGAATACGTTAGCCTGTATGGTGCCGAGGCCAAAGATCTTAAGTGCTTTCGCTACAAAGAAATTGGTTCGAATATAAAAGAAATTATCTGCGAAAAGCGCTACTACTAACTCGCAAAAAAAGGCAAGGGATTGATCCCTTGCCCTCGATGGCTATCGTACTTACTTCTTCAAGTACTCTCTAATCACATAATGCAGAATGCCGCCGTTTTCAAAGTAAGTGAACTCGTTTGATGTATCAATTCTGATATCCATCATAAACGTTGTTGTTTTCCCTTCATCCGACTCGGCTTTAACTTCAACCTCGGTCTGCCCACGTTCAACAGCGTTAATAGAAAAAGACTCATTGCCTTTAAGCTCCAAAGAACTCGCGCTGTCACCTGACTTAAATTGGAGCGGTAAAATTCCCATCCCAATGAGGTTCGAGCGGTGAATTCTCTCGTAGCTCTCAGCTAGTACTGCTTTTACACCCATTAAAGAAGGACCTTTAGCAGCCCAATCTCGACTCGAGCCAGTTCCGTACTCTTTTCCACCAATGACAATGGCTGGTACGCCGTCATCTTTGTAACGCATAGCAGCATGGAAAATAGACATACCATCGCCACTTGGGAAGTGTGTGGTAGCACTACCTCTTGTGCCGGGTGCTAATTGGTTTTGAAGACGCACGTTAGCAAACGTACCTCTCATCATAACCTCGTGGTTACCACGACGCGATCCATAAGAGTTAAAGTCTTTAGGCTCGACCCCTTGGGCCTGCAGATACTCTCCGGCTGGGCTATCTTCTGCGATGGCGCCGGCTGGAGAAATATGGTCAGTAGTAATCGAATCGCCCACCTTAACCAGGCATCGTGCGTTTTCAATTGCAGTCAAAGCCTCTGGCTCTTTACCCATTACTTCAAAGAAAGGCGGATGCTTAATATAGGTTGATTCTGGCCAGTCGTAGACTGACGTTTTACTTACCTGCAATTCATTCCACTCGCCGCTTCCTTTAAATACATCTGCATACTTTTCTTTAAACAAATCACCGGTGACGTTTTCCGCTATATATTGCTGAATTTCGTCTTCGGTAGGCCAGATGTCTTTTAGATATACCGGAGAACCATCACTCGCCTTACCTAACGGCTCTTTAGTGATATCTACATTCATGTTTCCAGCCAACGCGTACGCAACAACCAGTGGTGGTGATGCAAGGTAGTTCGCAGCCACATCAGGATGGATACGCCCTTCAAAGTTGCGGTTACCAGATAAAACCGAGGTAACCGTAAGTTTCGCTTTTCTAATGGCGTCGGTAATGGCATCAGGTAGCGGTCCAGAGTTACCAATACACGTAGTACAGCCGTAGCCAACCAAGTTAAAGCCTAGTGCTTCAAGCGGATCCATCAGACCTGCATCTTCTAGATACTGAGTAACAACCTGAGAACCAGGTGCTAATGAAGTCTTAACCCACGGCTTACGAGTTAGCCCTTTTTCTGCTGCTTTCTTCGCAAGCAAGCCTGCGCCAACGAGTACAGATGGATTTGACGTATTAGTACAGCTGGTGATAGCAGCTATTACAATAGCGCCATCTTCAAGGTTGAACTTGCTTCCTCTGAACTCCACGAACGAGTCGTGTTCTTCGTCCACCTCGTCTGTTGTACCTAACCCCGCTTCCGCGATGAGATCGGTTTCTTCATCAAGCACTTTCACGTCAATTTGCGAACGATGCCACTCTCTAAATGCCTCTGCTGCATTATCGAGGGCAATTCTATCTTGAGGACGCTTAGGTCCAGCAAGTGAAGGAACCACTTCATCTAAGTTAAGTTCAAGGGTCTCATGATACTGGGCATCTTTTGAGTGGTCGTCGTGCCATAAGTGGCTGAACTTTGCATATTCCTCAACAAGGGCAATTTGATCTTCGTCTCGGCCGGTGAGTCGCAGGTAATCTAGCGCTACATCATCAATAGGGAAAATACCGCAAGTAGCACCATATTCGGGCGCCATGTTTGCGATGGTGGCACGGTCTGCCGTAGTAAGATGCTTAAGACCCGGTCCATAGAATTCTACAAATTTTCCAACAACGCCATGTTCACGTAGTTGTTGTGTGATAGTTAGCACCATGTCGGTGGCAGTTACGCCAGCAGGTAACTTACCTGAAAGCCTGAAGCCAACCACTTTTGGTAATAACATTGTTACTGGTTGACCCAGCATCGCCGCTTCTGCTTCAATGCCTCCCACACCCCAGCCAAGTACGCCAAGGCCATTAATCATAGTGGTATGCGAATCTGTCCCTACTAGGGTATCTGGGTAAACCAAGGTTTCCCCATCCTGTTCCTTAGTAAAGGCGCAACGAGCAAGATACTCTAGGTTAACCTGATGCACGATACCGCGACCAGGGGGAACCACTTTGAAATTGTCAAAGCTAGACTGACCCCATTTAAGAAATTGATAACGCTCTCTATTTCGCTGGATTTCAATGTCGGTATTCTTTTCAAGCGCATCGTCTTCAGCAAAATGATCTACCATTACTGAGTGGTCAATAACCAGCTCTACTGGATTGAGTGGATTAATCGCCTGAGCGTCACCACCTAAACGATTAACCGCATCGCGCATGGCTGCTAAATCAACAATAGCAGGCACACCCGTAAAATCTTGGAGGATGACGCGTGCGGGAACGAAAGACACTTCGTGATCAACGTGATTATCTGTGTCCCACTTTGCTACTTGCTCAATATCGTTGCTGTTAACAAACTCTTGGTCTTCATGACGAATTAGGTTTTCCAAAAGAATTTTGATACAAAATGGAAGCCTGTCGAGCGCATATTTACTGCCTATACCGTCAAAATTAACCGCCTTGAAGTTTTTGCCGTTTACTTCAAGCTGCGAAAAAGACTTATATGTCATACGCTCACCATCCTTCTTTGCCTGTTCGTGAATATTGTGTACGTTTCAATTTTGCCAACGCGAGAAACGAGCAACGTGTTTTTCGTCGCCTTATTTTCCAATTTGTACGGCCTAAACATGAAAAAAAGTTCACCTACTATTAGTAATGGCATCGCTTTTTTAGCTATTTCTCATTATTGGTTTAAACAGATGGATTATGAAAAAGCGCTATAACAGCTGGAAAAAGCTGACTAGGGCAGATAGCGCTTATTGGTAAGTAAGCTTGGCACACTTTATATTGAGGCTAATTGGTAAGAAAACTTCGCATATGCACAGAGTACTTGCTGATTAAGATGGTTTACAAATATGCAACATTTCTATTTTCTTATAACGCACCAAACGGTATGCTTAAAAGAAGGTTAAACATTAAATGTCTTAATACATGCTTAGGAAAGCTTTGAGATATACAAGCATTAGTAGTAAGCAATAACAATAATAACGAAGTTATCATGACACACCCGCTAGTTAAAAAGTACAACCTTGCACCTCACCCCGAGGGAGGTTTCTATCGTCAAGTCTTCCGTTCTGAAAACGAAACTAAATCCTTTGTGCACAATGCTAATCGTCCCGCGCTTACTCATATTTATTTTCTTCTACTAAAGGGACAAGTAAGTCGTTTTCATCGCGTGTTACATGATGAAGTGTGGAATCACTACGAAGGGGCTCCACTACAACTGTTTCAACTTGAAAAACAACAGTTGTGGGAACGTCGCATTGGTGGGCAAAGCACTGACTATGTAGAAGTTGTTAAAGCAGGGAATTTTCAGGCAGCCGCAACGATGGGGGATTACTCCCTTGTCGGTTGTACAGTAGCACCTGGCTTCGACTTCGAAGACTTTAGCTTTATTGAAGAGCCATCGATGCAAGAGTGGATAAAAGTTGCTCATCCAGACCTTACCCGTTTTATATAATAATTCCCAAGTTATAGTGATAAACACACGTCTTACCTGCGATTTTGTACCAGCATAAACTGGATTTTTAAGCGCCAATCAAGGATGATAACAGCAGATTTTTAAATATACGTCTGAACGTCCAATTTCTGGAATTATCTCAGACTATTTCACTCTAACGCCGCAGGTAACCCAACTATGTATAAATTGGTACTTATTCGTCATGGAGAAAGTCAGTGGAACTTGGAAAACCGTTTCACAGGCTGGCACGACGTTGACTTGACCGACACTGGTGTAGCACAAGCAAAGACCGCAGGTCAGCTTCTTAAAGATGCTGGATTTACATTTGATCAGGCTTATACGTCTGTACTTCTTCGCGCAATTAAAACACTTAATATTGCACTTGAAGAGATGGGTCAGCACTATCTTCCAGTTGAGCGTCACTGGCGTCTGAACGAGCGTCACTACGGTGCGTTAACAGGTCTAGACAAAGCAGAGACTGCCGCTAAGCATGGTGAAGAACAGGTTAAAATTTGGCGTCGTAGCTTCGACATCCCACCTCCGGCCGTTGAAGATGATAGCGAGCACTTCCCAGGTCACGATCCGCGCTACAACAATGTAGATGCTGATATCTTGCCACGTGGTGAAAGTCTAAAACTAACTATCGAACGTGTACTACCATACTGGCACGACGTTATTCGTCCAGACATCCAAGCTGGCAAGCGCGTAATTATTGCTGCGCACGGCAACAGTCTTCGTGCTCTTGTTAAGTACCTTGATGGTATGTCAGACGAAGAAGTGTTGGGTCTAAACATTCCTACAGGTGTACCGCTAGTATACGAACTAGATGAAAACCTTAAGCCAATCTCTAAAGAATATCTTGGCGATGCTGACGCTATCAAAGCAATGATGGATGCAGTCGCTAAGCAAGGCAAAGCTAAGTAATCGAGTGCCTTTTTAGATACGAAAAAGCCTGCGTTCGCAGGCTTTTTTTATGGGTGTCTGATTAGACTAGTTCGGCACTTTCACCAACCAATTGTGAGTGTCTTCGGCCTTACCCCATTGGATATCATTTAACGCTTGTCTTAGCTTCATCGTTACGGGGCCAGCTTCACCGTTACCCACCTGATACTCTTTATCATTGTGAATAAAAGTACCTACCGGCGTAAGTACAGCCGCTGTACCAGACAGTGCTGCTTCAGTGTTCGGTTTGGCTGAACGCTCTAGTAGTTCGTCTACAGTTATATCACGCTCGCTCACTTTCATGCCGTGGTCTTTGGCAATTTGAAGAATCGTTGCTCGGGTCACACCGTGTAGGAAGCTAGAATCTAACCCTTTGGTAATGATTTCATCACCATCGATAAGCAGGAAGTTAGCAGCTCCGGTTTCTTGTACATCGCCATTAGGGCAAAACAGAATTTGATCAGCCTGAACTTCTGCACGCGCTTTAAGAATAGGAGGCAACGCACTGGCGTAGTTACCACCGCTTTTTACCATTCCCATGTGCGGTGCACAGCGCATACCTGTTTCGTCTAGCAACAAGCGAAGTGGCTTCAAACCGCCAGCAAAGTAATCACCAACCGGCGATAACAGGACGTATAGCATAGAACTTGCTGATGGCGCTGCCGCTTTACCGATAGACGCTTCTGTGCCGATATGCGTAGGGCGGATATACATAGAACCTGGAGGCTCTGGAACCTCGGAGGCGTATTTTGCAACAATATCGATGATCATCTTTTCGACTTGCGCTTTGTCTATTTCAGGCAAGTTTAGTAGACGGCTACTTTGAGCAAAGCGCTCGATATTCTTATCCATTCTGAAAATGTTGATGCTGCCATCTTCGTGCTTAAATGCTTTTAAGCCTTCAAAGCATGTACTTGAGTAATGAAGCACGTGTGCACCAGGGTGCAGCTGAATACTATCTGCACTGACAAATTCGGTGTCAGTCCACTTATCGTTGACAAAGGTAGCAAGTGCCATTTGTGGCATGAATACTGTACCGAATACGGCCATTAGTTTGTCCTATTTACTTCGACTAGAAAAATACTCGACAGAGTTTACCAAAAAACGCTCACTTTGCTAAAAGTAAGTCAGATCTATTAAGGCTTTTATCGAATAAGAATGTCTACAAATACTGACAACACAAAAATAATGGGGTCAGAGTACATTTTTACTTATCTAACAAATGGGGTCAGAGTACTTTTCAAGCTCATAAGAAGTTAAGACTTTAATTACACCGCCCTTGTTTTACATCTTTAATACCTTTGCCTAAGCTGGCGAACTATAGAATTTTAGCTCACCTCCAAACTCGTAATTACACACACTACTGGCATTAAGAAACGAGCGACCTCTATATCCCAGAAAAATGGGGTCAGAGTACATTTTTTTGATTTATCAGTACTGGACGAAAAATGTATGACTACGCTCCGGTATTTAGCGTAATAAAGTACTCTGACCCCTTTATTTTGAATCGATGTGTTGTACCGTCTGTGAAATCAAACGTCACACTAAAAAAGCTGAGAAAGAGAACTACGGAGATCGTTGAAATCTTAATATTTGGGTTTTGCTGAGGGAATGGGGATTAATGTACTCTGACCCCATTTTTTCTTTCTTCCAAACGCAAAAAACCCGCCGTTAGGCGGGTTTCTTTTAATGGGACCTGGCAGTGTCCTACTCTCACATGGGGAAGCCCCACACTACCATCGGCGCTAATACGTTTCACTTCTGAGTTCGGAATGGAGTCAGGTGGTACCGTATCGCTATGGCTGCCAGGAAAAACTGGTA
>NZ_QJJN01000009.1:198864-222724 GCF_003201515.1 Alteromonas sp. I10 | reverse complement strand
TCGTACAGTAGGTGCTGGTGTTGTATCTAAGATCCTAGACTAATCTAGACTTAGCAACACAAGCCAAAAAAAGCGCACTTAGGTGCGCTTTTTTTTTGCCTGCGATTTCCCTCTGTAATAGGCATAAAAAAGCTAGGGCTATGCCTAGCTTTGATATTTAGGTCGGTAGCAACAAGGGGTTACATTTGCTCGACTTTGTAGCCTTTCGCTTTTAATAAGGCGATAACACTGTCATCGCCAACTAGGTGTCCAGCACCGACTAAGACAAATTCTTGGTCATCGTCGCCAAACATGGCTTCGATTTGAGGTAGCCAGTTTTGGTTGCGCTTAGTAAAAACATCGTCGTACGAAGCGGGAGATTCACGTTTGAATGTGTCTACCACCAGTTCATCGATTTTCTGAGTATTCCCTTCTCTCCATGCTTTTATGGTGCTTTTAAGCATGTCTTTTAGCTCTGGTAGCGTTTCCAAAGTTTCAGAAATGAGGCGGTCTTCTTCACCGGCTCCCATATTGGCAAGCATACTGATTTGAAAATCTAACGATTCCAGATATTCACTGGCTTTTCCGTCGCGAGCAGCTAACTGCATGAAGTAGGCATCTACACCTTGTCCAGCTAACTGAGAGCGTTGTGCTTCCATAGCTACCAGCATTGATGCAACCATGCCTGGCTTAAATTGCGCTAATTGATCGGCTGTTGCGCCAAAGTTGGCTAAATAAACATTGAGAGCCTGATAGGTCTCTTCTGATACATCATCTTTAAGCGACTTACCGTCTTTGTAAGCTAGCCCAGCCATCATTTTTTGCTGACCTTCAATATCCGTTGGGGCAGGCATTTTTACTTCAAAAACTAATGTGTCACTTTTTTCATAGGTTTCAGTGAACGTAGCGGGCAATGGAAATTCAGAGATTGGCAGAATATGTATTGTACCACCTACATAAACTGCATCATCGCCTTTCGACACTTTCCAAACCGAGGTCTGGTCGTGCTCTACATTTCCTGCAAAGGCTGTTGCCGAAATAGCGAAACTTGCCGCCATTGCCCATTTACGAAGGGGTATTCTTTTCATTGTATATATCCTTATTAACTATTCTACCAAGATGTCTTAGAGTGTATTGGCTACATGCAGCTTAATTCTTCCTGTCTGCCCCCAAAACACACTGCGCTCGACTAGTATTTCCAATCATATCAGATGCACAACCAAGTAAGGACTGATCTTCAATACAGATTTTATTACTCTTTGTTGTGTCACCTTGATGTAGAACCAATATACCTGTGGTAACACGCCGCGGTCGCGAACATTTTAACTCTGCTGAGTGAGTAATTATCTGTGCGGACTGGTATAAACTATATGTTGAAGCTTCGGGCGAGTTAATACGTTACGCTATGCACTCCATATTCGGTGTAGGCTGGTAGGATTCATACATTCTTGGCACCAACTCGCTGCTATTAACTTTAACACTTCAAAAATAATGTCAAAACCTAACGAACCAAAAACACAGACCGTTAGTGATGCTCTTAAGCATGCTATCGAAAAATTTCCGACGACACCTATCGCAGAGGTTAAGGCAACGGTACCTCAAGATGCTGCTAGTTGGCGGGAGCTCGTGCAGCAACGAAATGCGCAGCAAAAGAAAAAAATAAAGAACATGCGCAAACAATTAGGTGTCAGTGTGGAGTTACTGGAAATAGCCGGCGTAACAGTTCGTAAGCTCACGCCGAAAGAGGTGTCACCGCATTTTGAAAACCATGTTTATATAGACGTGCATGGGGGCGCATATGTATTTTTTGGTGGCTTACCGAGTATTGAAGAAGGCTTATTGATTGCATCACGGTTAGGAATAACCGTATTGAGTGTAGATTACGCTATGCCGCCAAATTCCCCAGCACCTGCCGCGCTTTGTGATTTAAAAGCTGTATACCTAGCGCTTTTAGATAGCGTTGAGAGTCGTCGCATACTCGTTGGAGGGACATCCGCAGGCGCCGGGCTGGTTCTTGCACTTGTACAGTCACTGGCCGCCGAGAGTATTAGCCTTCCTTGCGCTATCTATACAGGCACACCATGGGTAGACTTAACGCAGGCAGGGGATAGTCGACAAGTTAATGAAGGTGCTGATCGTGTGCTGGTTACCTACGAAGGACTACTACAATCTACGGCAGCGCTTTACGCTGGAACAATCGACTTATCACACTCTAGTGTTTCGCCTATTTATGGTGACTTTACTTCGTTTCCGCCTGTTTTCATCGTGGCAGGAACACGCGATCTATTTTTAAGTGATGCAGTCCGTCTGCATAGGAAAATTCGCGATTTCAACGGTACGAGTCAACTTGAGATTGTGGAAGGGCTGTCTCATGCGGAATACCTCATCGCCCATGAAACTCCAGAGTCTTATATGACTTATGATGAATTACGGGCATTTTTCTTACAGCATCTCTAGCTCAATTCTACAAAACCATACTGTTACAAAACACCTTTAGCCAATGAAAAAGAAAGCCATATAAGCTTGTGCTTATTCTTAATCAACCCGCGTTTTATCAGTTCTGACTGTCAGTTTAGTGTAAATTTGTAAAAGCATATGCAAATAATAATAATTTGCATTTAGTTCAATCTCTCTGTATTTTACTCGGTGCCAAAATTCAACTAGGTACATTTAGGCATTTAATCACACACTTAAAAGCACTAAAGGGACTTCTTTTTCATGAAGAAAATGAATACAAAAAAAAGCGCACTAGCGCTGACAGTCACCGCAGCAATACCATTTGGAACTGCACTCGCTCAACAAGAGAATACCGCAGTTCAAGAGTTAGAAACCACTAAGGTTCAAGCTACCGAAGAAGCGGGTTATAAAGTTGACGAAACCTCTTCAGTAAAGCTAACGCAACCCATCGCGAATACCCCTCGTTCGATCAACGTGATTTCAGAACGCCTTCTTGAAGATCAGGGGATTACCAACTTAAACGATGCGCTTCGAAACGTTGCAGGCGTATCAACGTTTGGTGGTGGTGAAGGTGGTGGCGGTGTCGTGTCTGCCAGCGACAAGGTCACCATTCGTGGTTTTGATGCACGCTCAAATATCTATGTAGACGGTATTCGCGATATAGCTGGTTACAGCCGCGATACTTTCAACTACGAAGCTGTAGAAGTTATCAAGGGCGGAAGCGGCTCGTTAGACGGTCGCTCTACCGGTGGTGGTAGCGTTAACCTGGCAACTAAGCGTGCGCGACTTGAGGATTTTGGTGCAGTGTCAGGTCGCTATGACTCTTTCGAAAACGCACGTGTAACACTGGATTACAATAAGAAGCTTTCTGAGAATGTTGCGGGCCGTTTAAACCTGTTATACAGCGATGGCGGTGACTTCTTTGACAATGGCGTTGAGGAATACCAAACCACTGGTGTGGCGGGCTCATTACTTTATAAAGTGAATGAAGCAACAGACATAAACCTTGATGTATTTGTGATGGAGCAGGATAACGTTCCGGTGCTTGGTCTTCCCTTCCTAACTTCAGCGGCTGCAGAAGCTACAGGTCAGCCCGAAGGACCGATAGATTCGGGTTTATGGGACGAATATTACAGTGTGCCGGGCCGCGACTTCGAAGAAGTGTCGACACAAATGTACACCTTAGTTATCAATCACAAAGTAAACGACGTGGTAACGCTTCGTAGCCAAACCCGTTTTGGTAGCAACGAAAAAGAGTCAGTAATTGGTCGTCCGTGGTGGAATTCAGGTGAAGAAGCTAACCTATTGAATGCTGAGCGCTTGCAAGCATTGGACGAAGAGACTGATTTATTTGTATCACAACTAGACGCAATTCTTTCGCTTGAATCTGGGGCTTTGAAGCATCGAGTAGTGCTGGGTGCAGAAGTAGCAGAAGAAGAGCGTACCAGTTTTGGTGTGACAGCAAATTACACCTATGTCGATGGGCAAGGCAATGTGTTGGAAGCTCCCACCATTAACCCTTTCGACTTGCAAAACAACGTGTTTGTAACAGGTGGTACAACGCATAGCGGCAATGACACTTCGGGTGATGCGAGCACGGTAGCCTTATATCTTCTAGATACCATCAAAGTCGGTGAGCACCTTCAAGTAGACATAAACGCGCGTTATGACGATTTTGATATCTCCGGTTCTGCGTGTGGTCGACGTAGCGGTTGTTTCGATGGGCTCGACGCTCAAGACAGCTACTTTAGCTACGGTGCAGCGGTGAGCTATATGCCTACAGAGAACGGTAATATTTACCTAAGTCACAGTAATTCTAAGCAGCCGCCCGGCGTAGCGTTAGCGCTATCAACCAACGCCGCGCAAAATGCGGTAAGGCCTGAAAATGCAGTAACCACTGAACTTGGTGTGAAATGGCAGTTCTTTAACGACCAGCTACTTGTTAGCGGTGCTGTGTTTGAAACTACGAAAGACGTGGTCGATTCACAAAATATTGAAGACGGTGTCACAGTGTATTCGCTAGCGGGTGAGCAAGAGTCTCAAGGCTATGAAGTCAGCGTTACAGGTATGCTAACGGACTCACTATCAATCTCTGCAAACTATGCGAGTTTAGATACTGAAGTTACCCAGGACACGACAGCGGATTCTATCGGTAACGGTCTACAAGCGTCGCCAGATGATACGGCTAACATTTGGGTTAACTATGCTGCAATGGATAACAAACTGAATGTGGGCGGTGGTATCTATTACAACTCTGGTGAAACCTACTGGCGCAGAAATACGGCTTATTTCACGGTCGATTCTTACACTACGCTTTTCCTAATGGCATCTTATCAAGTGACAGAGGATCTAAAGCTCCAGTTAAACGTTGATAACTTAACAGATGAAGAGTACGTGGTAGATTACAGCGCTAAAGGGCACTTCCGTCCAGGGAACCCTCGAAGTGTAGCTGTCTTTGCTAACTATACTTTCTAATTGAGTATTCGTTATTATAAAACCAGCCTTAGGTAAAAAGACCTCTGGCTGGTTTTTTATATTTTACTCGCTTTGCCACAATGGGAACATCATGCTGGTTAGAATTGAGAACTTCCTTACCAAACAAGAAGTCACCGATGCGGTGTCGCTTCTTGAGAAAGCCGATTGGGTTGATGGCGCTGTAACAGCGGGGCATTTAGCGTTACATGCCAAGAAAAACCTGCAGTTGCCTGAAGATTCTCCCACGGCACGTCAGCTCGGAGATTTCATTTTGAGCTTGATGGGTCAGTCGCAGCATATTCTTGCAGCAGGATTACCAAACAAGATATACCCTCCTATGTTCAACTGCTATCAGAGTGAAGGAGAGTTTGGCGATCATATCGACAATACCATTAGGCGAGTGGCAGGAACCGCTGTAAAGGTTCGTACAGATATCTCAATGACGGTTTTTCTCAGTGAGCCCGAAGAATATGAAGGGGGAGAACTCGTAATCCAAGATACCTATGGAGAACAACGTGTAAAGTTCGCTGCGGGCGATATGGTGATGTATCCCTCGACCAGCTTACATAGAGTGACGCCAGTTACAAAAGGCCGTCGACTCGCGTCCTTTTTTTGGATGCAGAGTTTAGTAAGAAGTGCTGAACAACGCCGTATTCTGTACGACTTAGATATGAGTATTCAGGCACTTAGCGCCGAGACGCCTAATAACGCTGAAATTGTCAGGCTTTCGGGTGTGTATCACAATCTGTTAAGACAGTGGAGTGAAACCTAAGCTTATAAACTTGCAAGTAGTGCGTGTTTGCGCGGTGAAATTTTCTAAGAAACTATCTAATCTTTGGGCCATAAACAGTGCTCATTTATTTCTCCTATGGTGCCTACGCCGCAAAGCGCCATTGTCATTTCAAGCTCGTCTCTCAACAATCGAATAGTGTGAGCAACACCCAATGCTCCCGCCGTGGCTAATCCGTACATCAGAGGCCGACCAATAAGCACGGCGTTAGCACCCAGTGCAATGAGCTTTACCACATCAGCGCCTCTGCGCACACCGCTGTCGGCCAGTACCATCATTTCATCACCAACCGTTTGGCGAATAATAGGAAGCATTTCTACCGGTGAAGGCACGCTGTCCAAAGCACGGCCGCCGTGATTCGACACTACAATACCCGCTACGCCAAGTTCCGCTGCTTTTTGAGCGTCCAGTGGATTAAGAATACCTTTCAACACAATGGGCAATGACGTGTGTTGCTGGATAAAAGCAATATCGTCCCATGTAGGAGCCTGTGCCATAAGCCCTTGAAATACCACGCTCTTGCCTTCTCTGGGGTGCACTAAGGGAGGAGGCGTATCTATATTGACCGCGCGCACATTTGGAGGGAGCGAAAATTCAGCTCTCTGCTCACGGTTTCGCAAGCCGTTAATTGGCGCATCGATGGTGATTACCAATGCTGAAAACTGAAAGTGCTCTGCTTTTTGTATGAGTTCTAGAGTTTGTGAACGGGTAGGTTGAACATAGAGTTGAAACCAGCGGGGGCTTTCCACCTGATTAGATATATCTTCAAAGGAGCAACTGGCTAGTGTGCTCATCACCCATAAGCCGCCTTGAGCTTGTGTTGCCATCGCCGTCGCAATCTCACCATCGGGATGCGCTAACGCTTGATAAGCAACAGGCCCTGAAATTATAGGGTGTTCAAACTGCTGCCCTAACAAGGTGGTTTTAGTTCCCCCCAGTTTGACATCTTTCAAAGCGCGGGGAAGTAAACACAGGTCGTCTAATTTTTCTCGATTTCTTCGCATCGACAATTCATCTGCAGAGCCACCGGCAATATATGCCCACGATTGTGGGGTTAGTCGCTCCCGAGCCAGGTTCTCGTAATCAGACAGTGCTGCAAGGGTTTTAGGAATTGTATTTAGCGGTGTTTTAAGCATATTCGTCAGTTTTATGTAAAGAAAGTAAAAAGCCTTTCAATATTAATTAAATTGCAAATGATAATAATTGTCATTAAGATGCAGTGCGATTTGAGCACGATTAGCCACTTCTTGCAAATAAGAAGAGAAATAAAGCGATGAAAATTCCCTATGACAGACAGGGGATGCAAGTTTCTACGGATAGTCTCACTTTTGGGCATTCTTTCTTGGAATAACAATAATCACACCAATTGCCCTAACTCAAATAGTTAGTGCTTTGCTCATGTTTGGCGTTAGAGCCATTTATGAAGTTATGCCGCGCGTAACAAGACACAACATTTTGAAATGGCGAGCCACTGGCTGGCCAACACTCAACACATTAAGGATTATCAAATGCCTGTAAATGGTAAGCGCATTATTTTGTTAGGAACCCTGTTTCCCATGTTGTCAGCGGGTGTGCTGGCGCAAAGCGAAGAGATAGAAACGCTCGACACCACCGTTGTGCAATCTGCGTCTGAAGAGCTGAAGCAAGCCCAAGGCGTGTCTATCATTACGGAAGAAGATTTCAAACGTCGTCCTGTCACTAACGATATTGCTGAAATTGTAAGAACCATGCCGGGTATCAACCTTACAGGTAACTCAAGCTCAGGACAGTATGGCAACAAACGTCAAATCGACATTCGCGGAATGGGTCCAGAAAATACGCTTATTTTAATTGACGGCAAGCCAGTGTTGTCGCGTAACTCTGTAAAAATGGGCCGTTCAGGCGAGCGAAACACACAGGGCGACAGCAACTGGGTTCCAGCTGAAGCGATTGAGAGCATTGAAGTTATTCGTGGTCCAGCAGCGGCTCGCTATGGCTCTGGCGCATCAGGTGGTGTTATCAATATTATCACTAAGTCTCCTGATGAAGCTTCTACCTCTATCACCGCTCAGACCGAGCTTTCTTCAAATAAATACGAAGGCGACAACCGTCGTTTTAACCTAGTAACAAGTGCGCCTTTATCTGAGCGTTTCTCTCACCGCACTATTGTTAACTACAACGAACAGGACGCTGACGACCCACGCGTAAATTTAGACGCAACAGACGTAACAACGGGCCGCGGCGGTACAGCAAAAGCGGTAGGTGCAGGACGTGAAGGTGTTGAAAACATCGACGTGCGTACTCTTGTTCGATTCGACCAAGATGAAATTAATCGCTGGGACTTTGAAGCAGCCTATAGCCGCCAAGGCAACCGCTATGCCGGTGACAATGCATTTCAAGGCATAAGCTACCCCGTTGATGAAAACGGCAACGTCATCATACCTGAACCTGAAGACCTGGCAGAAACTGATGCTCAGAGCCTAATTGGTGAAGAAACACTAGTAATGCACCGTCGTACGTTCGGCGTAACACACAACGGCGAATATGACTTCGGCGACTCATTTAGCTACATCCAATACGAAAGCACGTCTAACAGCCGTTTAGGTGAAGGTGCGGCCGGTGGAACTGAAGGGCGTATTAATAGCCTTGAAATGACCACCATCAAGTTAGAGAACATTACGGCAAAGACCGAGTGGAATGTGCCTTTAACGTTAGGCGGCTTCAATCAAACCGCAACGTTTGGTGCGGAATACCGCAAAGAGACCCTAGACGATTCAGTTAGCAATCAGCTTTCTCTGAACGTGGTTGATGACGGCACTATTCCTGGTGTAGAGACTGACCCAGAAAATCGTCCATCTGAAACCGACGCCACGCTTGTAGGTGTGTATGTTGAAGACAACATCATGCTAACGGATTCAATCACGCTTACGCCTGGACTGCGTTTTGATGATCACAGCAAAGCGGGTACAAACCTTAGCCCGAGCTTGAATGCATCATGGCAGGCATCGCCTAATATTGTGGTTCAAGGTGGTATTAGCCGTGCTTTTAAAGCACCAAATCTCTATCAATTAAACCCTAACTACGTGTACTACACACGAGGTAATGGTTGCCCAGTTGACTTCTCTAACCTAGGTGGCGGGTGTCACATTCTAGGAAACCCTGACCTAGAGCACGAAACCTCAGTAAACAAAGAAATTGGTGTTAACTACACCAACGAAGAGGGTTTGAACGCGGGTATTACTTACTTCCACAACGACTATAAAGACAAAATTGGCACCGGTAATGTACCGCCAGAGTATGTGTTACCTGGCGAAGAAGGTGGCGAGGCCAACGTTCAGGTATTCCAGTGGTTTAACGTTCCTGAAGCGGTTATTTCTGGCCTTGAAGGTAACTTGTTGTTCCCTGTAACCAGCACTATTGAGTGGTCGACCAACTTTACCGTGATGCTTGAGTCAGAGGATAAATCTACTGGCCAGCCATTATCTATCGTTCCTGACTACACAGTGAACTCGCTAATAAGCTGGCAAGCCACCGATGCACTTGAGCTTGTGCTTAGCGCTCAACACTACGGTGAGACAGAAAGCCCTACGGCCAGCGTTAATTCGGGCGCCGTTATCGAAGCTGATGATCGCGAAGCCTATACCATCACCAACATTAACGCCATTTACGCGTTCGACGAAAACTTAAGCTTCAACGTGTCGGTTAAGAACTTGTTTAACGAAAGCGTTAAGCGTGAAGGTACACAAGCATCTAACGCAGGGGCGAATACTTTCAATGAACCAGAAAGAAGCTTCTTGTTGTCTGCTACTTACCAGTTCTAATACTTAGCAAGCAGTAACAAGACATTAAAAATGCCGGCCTCGATAGCGATATCGACGTGCCGGCAATCTCATTAATTCAGCCAAGAGATGTAAGGGATTTGAATGAAAGTTAAAAGAAGTGCAGCGCTTTCTTTTGTACTGGTATCACTTGCCGTGGCCTCATCAGGTATTGTGATGGCAGCAACAAAAGCCAGCGATATCGACGGGCTCACTGAAAAGTGGATTAGCATTGAGCGCCAGACGCAAAAGCTAGAAAACGAGTGGCGTGAATCAGAGCCTGCATTGCGTCAGCGTATTCAACTGCTTAAAGCTGAACGTACTCAGCTGCAGAGTATGATTGACGAAAGTAAGGCTGCAACCACCGACGTAGAAGCCCAGCGAGAAGCACTGCTTTCTGAGCAAAGTGAGCTTGAAGCACAACAGGGTGGGGTAGAGCGTGCATTGACTGGAGTAATAGGGCAAGTAGACAGCCTTTACTCGTCGCTGCCTGAAATTATTCGCCAGACGTGGGATAAAGAGCAAGCCGAATTAGCGGCTGACGCCGACACGTCAAATAAGCTTCAGGTTACCCTTGCAAAACTTTCATCCCTTGCGCAATTCAATAGCAAACTTCTGGTAAACGAAACCGTAATGCGTGCTCCCGATGACAAAGATGTATTAGTTAAGCAGTTCTTTGTTGGCAGCAGCTATGCGTGGTTTACCAACGCCGATGGTCAATATCAGGGGGCCGGTCGCGTTAAAAATGGCGAGTGGCAGTGGCAATTCAGTGACAATGTAGATAGCGAATCGGTGGCCCTTGCCGTCGCTATTTTTGAGAAAAAGCATGAACCTGATTTTGTTTCTTTACCACTTACACTGGCTAAAGGAGAAGGCGAATGAAATGCTTATCTCACGTTCTCACAGCATTTAATCCAATGTTGAGATCCTCTCTCATCGCAGCATGTGTTGCTTTGTGTGCTGCTGTGGTTTGTGTACCGGCAGTGGCAGCGCCTGAAGATAGCATGCTGGCCAATATTAAAGACGCGAAAGCGCGTCTGGATCGCACCGAAAGCAAAATTAGTAAAGAGCGGGTAGCGCTGGCTAATGAATTGCGTGCGCTTGAACAGCAGGTAATGAAACTGCGCAATGAAACCACGGTAGCCCGCCGTAAAATGGACGAAAGAACCCTTAGTCTTTCACAGTTAGAAAATCGCCTATCGAGCTGGAGCGAGCAACAAGAGTTCCAACAAAATTTGTTGAGCCGTTTCCTGCTTCAAACTGGTGTAGACAGTCTGTCATTAAGCGAAATGAGCTTGTCTGACAAAGTCCAGAAAGTGGGTGAAAAAGCGAAAGAGTTTGCCAATCAACAAACCCCTAATTTCAGTGCAGGAAAGGTTGTACTGGCGAATGGCGAAGTGACCCAAGCAAAAGTGCTTACTCTTGGCCCGGTGACGTGGTATCTGGCGCAAGCACAAAACGTTGCGGGTACGGCAGAGCGTAAGCAAGACCTGTTTACCTCTACGTCCACTTTTTCAGATACGGATACCGAAAGCCTTGCAAGCTTGGCAAGCAGCGGCAATGGCAGCATTAAAATAGATCCTACCCTTGGCCGCGCAGCAACGCGCGAGCAAGCGTCAGAAGGAGTAATTGAACATGTTGTGAAAGGCGGAGTGTGGGTGATCCCTATCGTTTTGTTTGCCCTTCTCGCTACGCTTATCGCACTGTTTAAAGTTATTCAGCTATGGCGCTTACCGAAGGTTAAGCAAGTAGCATCAGGCAAAGCTCTGGTGAACATGGTGGGCAGTTCAGGTGTGGGCTTCTTTGATGGCATGCAGCGCGAACTGTATGACATAACTAAGCGTGCAAGCACGCCAACTGAACGCGACGATGAACTGTTTTCTGCACTCCAGCAAGACAAAATCAAGCTAGAAAAATACAACGGCACGATTGCTGTAACTGCTGCCGTTGCACCCTTGCTAGGTCTTCTAGGTACGGTAAGCGGCATGATTGAAACCTTTAGAATGATGACGGCATTTGGCTCAAGCGACCCCGAAGTTATTTCTGGCGGGATCGCTAAAGCCTTGGTTACGACAGAGTTAGGCTTAGTTGTGGCCATACCGGCATTAATTCTAAATGCCGTACTCTCTCGCAAAGCGCGACATTACTACGAAGAGCTCGAAAGTTTCGCGCTTGTACTTAGCAATGACGAGCCTAACGTTGCTGAGAAAAGCGACCAAAAGAGTGATGGTCAAAAGCAAGCGAGCGCAAGCTAATGATTGAACAGCTAGCGGGGAATGCATTGTGTTGGTTAATGCTGCTGGTGGCATGGTTTGCTTACCAGCAAATCTTTGTGTTGTTTACTACACGCAAAGAGATAGCCCAAGTGCGTGATGGAGAGAAAGAGCTTACAAAGCGAGAAATGGTACCTGCCGTACTGGTTAGTGCTCTTCCCTTGATGGGCCTGCTAGGAACAATTGCAGGCCTACAAGTGAGTTTCACCGGAATGATGTCGTTAGGTGTCGATAGTCAAGTCGTCACTGGTGGCATTGCCGATGCACTTTTTACCACTCAGCTTGGCTTAACCTTGGCTATTCCTGGCTGGCTTTTGTTGATGTTTGTTAATGGTGCGGTAAAGCGCGCCGTAGCAAGGGAGGCGTAAACATGGCAAGTCGATTACAGCGACGCCTTGAAAACCAGCAAGCGCAAGGCATTGATATGTCTCCGCTACTAGACGTGGTTTTTATACTTTTAATTTTCTTTATCGTTTCAACAGTGTTTGTAAAAGAGACTGGGGTAGAGGTAGATAAACCACAGGCAATATCAGCACAAAAGCTCGATCAAATGGCCATTATGCTGGCAATTACCCGAACCGGTGAAGTGGTGTATGACAGTGCCAATATCGGTGTGAGCGGTGTGCGCTCTACCGTTGAGCAATTGTTGATGAAAGAACAACGCCCAGTAGTCATTCAGGTAGATAAAGCCGTTCGCTCTGAATTACTGGTAGAAGTCATAGATGAAGCCAAACTGGCGGGTGCCGACACGGTAAATATCGCCACTTTGAAGCCATAGCGAACAAGGCAAAATTCAATGAAATACAATCTTCAACCTTCTCTACTTAGCGGTGCGGTGCTCGTTAGTGCGCTTGGCGTTATGTGGCTAGGGCACTTTTTGTCTAATCTGCAGCCCGACACTATGGTTGTGCGCAAGTTAGACATTGCGGTAACACCTCCACCGCCGCCGCCCCCTAAAACGCAAAATGTAGTGGAAGAGACTGAACTTGTTATGCAGGTAGAGGGCAGTGGCGCAGCCATGACCATGGCGGATTTAAGTGTTGAGCCAGATATTCAAGTGCCAAAGCCCGACATGCCAAATGTCAAAGTGACCCAAACCCAATGGGATATGCCTGATATTGAATTGGACGCCTTTGGGCTAAGCGAACTGGATTCAAAGCCTACCTTGCTGACTCCGGTCAAAATACGTTTCCCCAAGCGACTTAAAAAGCAAGGTATCAAGCGGGTGATTGTAAAGCTCGACGTCATTATTGACGAACACGGCAACGTAAAGCTGATGGATATTGTCGAGAACCCGCATCACGAGCTCAATAAAGAAATAATGCGTTTTGTTAAAGCCAGCAAATTTACATCGCCCTACAAAGAGGATGAAGCGGTGAAGGCGCGTTTTATTTGGCCCGTAGTTATAGAGGCCTAATAGAAGCCTATTAAAGGCCTGGTTTAGCGCAATAAAGCGAAATAGAAGCTAAAGAATTTAGAGGTTGATTGAGACAATGTTAAACAAGATTACAGCCGTAACTGTCCTCAGCTGTGTAGTGAGCGCGCTGGCTTTTGTTAAGCCAGTAAGTGCGAAAATAACGGTGGAATTGGAAGAACCCGATTGGCAGTTTGTCATGCGTCAGCATCATAGAGATGATCATCGTGAACGTATATCCCGTGACGAAGGTGAGTTTATCGGGCGCATTCAGGCCGACTTGCAAGCAGGCAATTATTCAAACGTTGCCAGCGCATTTGCAACCCAGGATATTTCTCAATTTAGTCCACGCTTGCGTGAGCTTTACGGACAAGTGCTATTGAATGAGAAAAACTACTCACTTGCCGAAAAAGTGCTGTTGGACGTTATCGATGCTATGCCAAACCTTCCATCGGCGCACAGAAGTTTGAGCATGGCGTATTTAATGACAGATAAATTGGCCAAAGCACGCACTCATTTAACTAAAAGCGTAGAGCTAGGTATTCAAGATGCCCAACTTTTCGGGCAGCTAGCCTATACCAATGTTCAGCTTGGCAAACCTGTCACCGCTATTGGTGCTTATCAAAATGCGTTAATGCTCGAACCTGAAAACAAGCAATGGTATCAAGGCTTATTGTTCGCGCTTATTGAAAGTAATGCACTTGCACAGGCGGAAAGCTTGCTAAGCGAAATGTTGGTAGATGATGAAAGTAATCAGCAGCTTTGGCTCCAACGGGGACAAATAGCGTTAAAGCAGGGTGACATGGTAAAGGCGCTGAGCAGCTTAGAGACTGCCCTTTCTTTAGGTGACCGCTCGCTGTCGAACTTGATTTCAGTGGCTAAATTGCACGTATCTGACGGCAGTCCGCGGCGCGCAGCAGACATACTGGCTACCCATGCGAAGACTTTCATTACCGACAAAGATGGGGAAGGCTTCGACGCTTACTCCAAAATAGCGGCTTACTTAGCGGCTAATGAGCAGTGGTCTGATTTAGGTAAATTAACGCAAGCTGCTGACAACAATGTGAAAAAGCTCACGACCACTCAAGCAGCTACGCTTAATGTACTTAAAGCTCAGTTGGCTATGGGCAAAGGGCAAAGCAAAACGGCAATTTCCCTTTTGACCAAAGCCATTGCTGACGCCCCTGACAATGGAGAGGCGCTGTTGTCTCTTGCTTCACTTTATCGTCAACAGAACAACGTCGAACGTGCCAAAATGACCTATCTACGAGCTGAGTCACTCGCCGACGTTAAACAGCGCGCCATGCTCGGGCGTGCGCAAATTGCCATAGATCAGCGTCAGTACCAAGATGCACTTACGCTTTTACGACAAGTCTATAAATCGTACCCATCCCGTTCTGATTTACTTGGCAACATCCAGTCACTAGAAAACCTAGTGAAGAACACAATATGAAAAGCCAAACGGTAAACCGCGTCGCCATAAATCGTGAACGATTGGATGTCGCACTTAGAACGCTGATTGCTGTGGCACTGGGCTACGCTTTTTCAGCGTGGCTAAGCAGTGCTATTGCCAATTTTATAGGGGCTGACGGACGAGAACACGAAGTGCTGGTAAGAATGCTGTTCTTTTGTGTTTACTGCACCTTCATTCTTTTTACGTTCATCTTCGATACGGCCAAAAAGGCGACCATCGTAATGACGACGCTCTCGGCGTTAGCTTTGTGTCTCTATTCAATCAGTACAGGGCTTTAGCATGAAAGGGAATGTCAGAAGGTCTATGACGTGGCTCCATACCTGGAGCTCGATACTTGTTGGTTGGTTACTCTTCGCGATTTTTTTTACCGGTACGCTGTCGTTTTTTAGAACCGAAATAACCTATTGGATGCAGCCAGAACAACACGCCGCAGTACCCAGCGAAAAGGCGCTAGAGCACGGTTTACGTTATCTTGCGATCAATGCGCCCAATGCAAGTGAATGGCAGCTTTCACTACCAGATGCGCGCTCGAACACCCTCGACTTGTCGTGGCGCGACGCTAATGCAGGTAACGAGCGTCGTCGAGGTCCACGGGTCATGTTGAACCCGTCCACGGGTGAAGAGATAAAAGTAAGGGAAACGGCCGGTGGCAACTTCCTTTATCGTTTTCATTTCGAGTTATACGGTATCGACAGAACCATTGGACGCTGGATAGTAGGCGTAGTCAGTATGATGATGTTTGTTGCTATTATCAGCGGCGTCATCATGCACAGAAAAATCTTTGCCGATTTCTTTATGTTCAGGCCAAAGAAGAAGCTGCTGAGCTGGATAGATGGGCACGCCATAAGTGCGGTATTAGCACTCCCATTTCATATCATGATCACCTTTTCTGGTTTGATTCTATTAGGCGCCACGCTATTGCCTTTTAACAGCGAGGAGCGCGTGCGGCACCGTCCTCAAGGTACAGAAGTACGCCAGAATGCGCAGCAGCAAAATCTAGCTTCGCCAGACATTAATGCCTTATTGGCCTTACCCATCTCTTCGATGATTGCTCACGCTGAGCGCACATGGCAGGTGCCGGTTGAAAGCCTATCTATTACTCACCCGGGTAAAGCTAACGCTCAGTTTACGCTAAGTGGGAACAACAGAACGCAGTTAAGTGCGGGGCGTGGAGGAAGTAGTGCGCTGGTATTTAACGCACAAGGCGAAGTCATTAACGAGCGCCCAGCCTCAGTAGCCGCTAACGCCAGCCAGGCGACGTATAACTATTTGGATATGCTACATCAAGCGCGCTTCGCCGATACCCTCACTCGCTGGTTACTATATTTTGCCGGTATTCTGGGTACCATTATGGTGGGAACGGGCTCTGTTTTGTGGGTAGTGAAACGAGCAAAGCAGCAGCTTGGAGAGTTTGGTTTTGAATTGGTCAGAGGCAGTAATATAGGCAGCATTGCAGGATTAATGTGTGCGACCGGTGGCTACTTTTGGGTAAATAGACTACTTCCTGCTGATCTAACGTCTCGAAGCTTATGGGAAATTAAGGTTTTTTTCGCAATATGGCTGGTGTGTGTGGTTGCAGGGTTTATTTGGCGAGACAAAAAAGGGTGGGTAATTCAACTTGGCTTTGCAGCAGTGTTGTTTGCGCTTGTCCCTTTGCTTGACCACCTCACCTCAGCAACAGGCTTAGATTTCGCGGTTGCAAATGGTGATAGCCTGAGAGTGGGTTTTGACCTTATGTGCATAACACTTGCGGCAGTACTTGGCTATGCTGCTTACCACGTCACAAAAGCCAAAGCCGTGAAAGCAAAACGGGTAAACAGCGCACCTTCACCAAAGCGAAAAGACACAGCTCGCCAAAATAAGCCGCAAGGTGACAACAGCGAGGCATTAATATGAGTGTCATTCTGGATGTGGTGTTCGCATTTGTGCTTACTTATTTGAGTTTCTTACTACTCTCGCTTGGCAACAAGAAGCATGCCGGTATCACTCGACTAACCAGTACACCTTCACCACTACTTTTAATTGTGCTTCATAGTTTGGCGTATTTGCTTATGGCAATAAGCCTCATGAACTGCATAGACGTGTGGAAGACCGAAATTGGCGTGGTGGTATGGATAGGGCTTTTACAGCTTGCAAGCGTGATGGTTTCAGCAACGTTTACCTATTTACCTACCCTTTACACCGTGGTGTGTAATTACCTATTGCTTGTCGCTTTTTGGGGGCCTCGTTTACGCGAAAAGTGAAGCAATACTTAAAGGTTGTTGAGCAAAAAATACAATAATGAGAATAAATCTCATTTACATTGAAAAGGGTGGAAATATCTGTATTATCTAGCCCGTTGAATTAATCAATATCACCGAGTAGTACAGAGAGTTAGCAACGAAATTATGAGTTTTTCTTTAGGCGGCATCCGCCAATGGCACTGGATTAGTGGCGCAGTCTGTCTGGTCGGGATGATGTTATTTGCCCTAACGGGGATTACGCTAAATCACGCTGCAGACATTCCAGCGAACAGAACTGTAACGTCAGCTGAATCAAGCCTACCACCGTTGGTTGTCGAACAATTGGTTTCTCTGGACACCGGTGACATAGCCATTCCAAGCGAACTCGTCGCGTTTATGCAGTCGCAAGAGGGCATTTCACTACCTTCATCGGTGACGGGAGAGTGGGATGGTATTGAATTTTATGCTGCGTGGCCTGGACCCGGTGCTGACAGTTGGATAGCAGTAGATGCTGAACTTGGCACAGTGACTTATGAAAACGTTGATAGAGGATGGATATCTTATTTCAATGACCTGCATAAAGGGCGGAACACGGGAAATGCCTGGCGCTGGTTTATCGATATCTTCGCTGTTGCCTGCATTATTTTTAGCGTAACTGGGCTGCAACTATTAATGCGTCACTCGAAAACGCGCGCGTCTACTTGGCCCATTACTACGCTCGGTGTGCTCATCCCGTTTGTCATTATTTTACTGTTTGTGCACTAGCGCGATGCTAGTGGCACTTACCTACACAATTTTAAGGAGTGTTTACATGAAAATGCGAAAAGGCGCAGTTATCGCATCGACTTTATTAAGTATGACATTTGCCTCTGGCGCTATTCACGCTGCAAGCCAAGCCAAACTTGACGTGGCCTTACCGCAACTTGATGTGGCTGAATATCACAAACCTTATCTTGCCGTGTGGATTGAAGACAGTAAACGCAAGGCTACTCAAGTCGCCGTATGGTACGACGTTGAAATGCGTGAAGACAAGGGGAAAGAGTGGCTTAAAGACTTGCGCCAATGGTGGCGTCGTGGTGGGCGAAGCCTTGATTTGCCTTATGACGGACTTACCAGTGCAACAAAAGGCCCAGGCGATTACAGCCTTGATTCGCAGTTAAATAAAGCGTTAGCAGAACTGCCAGAGGGCGATTACACGCTTCGCGTTGAGGCATCACGAGAAGTAGGCGGAAGAGAAGTACTGTCTCTGCCATTTTCATTACCGCTATCTGCTGCGTCACTACCGGTAGAGGTGAAAGGAAATTCAGAACTTGGGCGTGTAGTACTGCGTCTGGAAGACTAATCTGCTGAGGCGCTAATTCAACGCTCACTCAGTAGAGATCCAATAAGAGGACATTATGAAAAAACTATCAGTAAAAGCTTCAGCCATTGCGCTAGCAGCAACACTTGCCGTGTCATTTTCAGCCAGTGCGCATCGCGCGTGGTTACTTCCAAGCTCTACCGTACTATCAGGTGAAGAAGCTTACGTGACGTTTGATGCTGCTATTTCAAATACTATTTTTCACCCTGACCACTTCGCAATGAACGCCAGTAACTTAGTGGTTCAATCGCCAGAGGGTGAAGCCGTAGACGTAGAAAATATGGCACGCGGTAAGTACCGAACCACGTTCGATTTGAAATTAAACAAAGAAGGTACATACAAACTGACGTCTGCCAGCAATGGTATTCGCGCATTTTGGCGAGATGAAGAAGGCAAGCGCAAGATGTGGCCGGGCCGTGGTGAAGAATATAAGCCGGAAGAGTTCGCAACAGCCGTGCCTAAGAAAGCAAAAGATCTTCGCGTAATGCAAAGCTCTCGCCGCGTAGAAACGTTTGTTACTCTTGGTGCGCCATCGAACAAGGTGTTCAAGCCTGATAACGTGGGTTTGGAGCTAGTGCCAGTGACTCACCCTAATGATTTATTCGCCACCGAAACGGCAACGTTCAAGTTACTTATTGACGGTGAGGCTGCGGTTGGCGCCGAGGTGGAAGTTGTGCGCGGTGGTATGCGCTACAGAAATGATCAGGAAACGATTAAAGTCACGTCTGACAAAAATGGTCAGATTGAAATTACATGGCCGCAAGCCGGTATGTACTTTGTAGAAATTGGCTATGAAGACGATAAAGCGCAAAAGCCTGCAACGTCTCGTAACGGTAGCTACTCAGGCACATTTGAAGTACTTCCGCTGTAATAACCGCACGTTATTGCGCAGCTAGGGGCTGTAAACGTTCTTTGAATACTCACAGAGCAACAGCCTCTTAAGTTTCTAGCTATTTCAATACAACGGTATAAAAGTTAAGCACATGACAGAAACACACCGTCTACTCATAGCAATAGTAAGCATTGGCCTGTATATGCTGTGGGTAGCGGTGTTATTTTTTAAACATCGAAAGCAATACAACTATGCGGTATCAGGCGAGGAGACCCTTGTCGTATACGCAAGCCAAACCGGTACGGCTGAAAAAATTGCCCGCGCAAAGGCTGCGGCGCTATCACAGCAAGAGCAAACGTCGGTAGTGTCCATGGCATCTTTGAAACTCAATACGTTAAGTAGTGTGTCGAAAGTCATTTTTGTTGTGAGTACCTACGGTGAAGGCGAGCCCCCTGATGCGGGTAGAACCTTTAGTAAAGCGCTAAAAAAAGCGTCGTCGAATCAATCTGATTACCTTTCCCATCTGTCTTTTGAAGTGGTGGGATTAGGCGATAAGCAATACGCCGCGTTTTGCCAATTCGCAGTCACGTTGTTTGATAATATCAGTGCACTAGGCGCACGTGCGCTTTCTCCGCTAACGACATTAGATTCAGGGAAAGGTGAGCATTTGTCTTTGCTTGGTTCGTTGCCACAGGATGAACAGCACCCCACCCATGCTTTCACACTGAAAAATCGGGTTCAATTAAATGAAATAAGTCTAGCTTCTGGCGAGGCTTCAAAGGAACCCTCTGACCACTCTGAGGGCAAACCTTCAAACCCAGCGTCGCCAGGCCTGTTCGGCTTGTCTTTGAACGTTGACCATTCTAATCATACACAAGAGTTACATGAACAATGGGAAGCGGGAGACGTGTTGGAAGTCCTTATTCCTCAGCAAGGGCAGTCACCGATTGTAAGCCGAAGCTACACCATTGCGTCGGTACCACAAGAACACGACGTAAAGCTTGTAGTTCGACAGCTGGTTAAAGACAACGGCCAACTTGGGCTAGGTTCTGGATTACTTACCCGTTCTTTACCTGTATCTCAGCCAGTACAGGCCTACATTCGAAAAAATACCAGCGCAATTATTACTAATACTCAGTGCCCATTGTTATTAATTGCTGCGGGTAGCGGCATTGCGGGGGTACGAGCTCAGCTTGCAAAACGCGCATTGCTTGAGAACGCTGGGCCAGTTTGGATATTTTTTGGCGAACGTCATCCCATGCAAGATGATGTGCTTGATAAAACGCTATCGCCTTTCCAGAATAGTGACTGTATTTTTAAAAAGTCAGTGATTTTCTCCCGACAGAAAGGTGGTGGTTATGTTCAACAGCGTCTTGTTGAGCAGCGAGATGAGGTCAAATCCTTCTTAGGCGATACCGGACAAGTATACGTATGTGGGCATTTTGAGGGAATGGGCCAAGGCGTTGACATGGCTTTGCAGTCCATACTTGAAGCGCAAGCCTACAATGCGTTAGCTGACGAAGGACGTTATCACCGCGACCTTTACTAATGTGGAGAACAGCAGGCAACTAATGTCTGTTTTACGCTTTCCTGTTTCACCGCTGAATCATCGCTAATAAACCTCAAAAGCCTTACAGCTAAATCCTAAACTTTGAGTTAGACTTTAGTCTAATGTGTCAGGCCCTTGCCTTGTCGCATGTTTAAATATGCGCAACAGTACGTTGGGCATACCTTAAATAGGTGTTTTCTTATTCAGGTATGACCTTTCGCCACCGATAATTGGTGTAATGTTTGAACTGAAAATAAGAAAATCAACAGGCTAGGGGCTGCTGACCTTTGTTGTACGTTTAAACCAAAATTCGTACACCAAAGAACAATAGGCCCTAGGGCCTGTCGATAAAACAAATTAGGACGACAGTATGCAGTCTATTGCCATTGTTATACTGGGCATCATCGGAATGTTGCTCGGTTGGTTCGTATATTCGAAGTTTATTGCGAGCCGTATATTTAAATTGGATGATAGTTTTGTAACACCAGCCCATACAATGAAAGATGGGGTGGACTATGTTCCCACCAATAAAGTTGTATTGTGGGGGCACCATTTCACTTCCGTGGCGGGGGCAGCACCCATTGTAGGCCCAGCGATTGCTGTCTACTGGGGATGGGTTCCTGCGGTACTTTGGGTTGTGTTCGGTACGATATTATTTGCCGGTGTGCACGATATGGGCGCCTTATGGGCCAGCGCACGCCACAAAGGCAAATCAATGGGCGCGCTGTCTGAGACCGTCATCGGAAAACGCTCTCGTTCACTATTTATGATAGTGATCTTCCTAGTACTCTTAATGGTTAACGCGGTATTTGGCGTGGTTATCGCGAACTCTTTTGTCTCCCAACCCAATGCGGTATTCCCAGCTTGGATGGCAATCGCAGTTGCATTAGTCATAGGTCAATTGCTTAAACGTAATTTCAGCCTCATACCCTTGTGTATTGTGGGGATTATTGTGCTTTACGCATCGGTGTATGCGGGTAGCTATATCCCACTAAGTCTACCGGAAACCATGTTTGGTTTAGCAGATAAAGCAAACTGGATCATTATCTTATTTATTTACGCCGCTATTGCATCGCTGTTACCAGTTTGGATGCTGTTACAGCCTCGTGATTTCATTAACGGTATGCAGTTACTTGTTGGCTTGTTCCTGCTTTATGGTGCAGTGTTCTTTGCTATGCCGGATATCACGGCGCCAGCGTTTAACGCTCAAACCGCTGTCGATTCTCCAAGTCTTATCCCGCTGTTGTTCGTTACTATAGCGTGTGGCGCTGTTTCTGGTTTCCACGGTATTGTGTCTTCAGGTACCAGCTCTAAGCAGCTAGACAAAGAGACCGATGCACGCTTTGTTGGTTACCTAGGCGCGGTCGGTGAAGGTTCACTGGCACTTATTACCATTGTCGCTGTGAGCGGCGTTGCGTTTGCAGCTTCTCCAGAAGAATGGCACGAAGTATACAGCCATTTGGGTGCGGGTAGCGTGGGTGCATTTATCACTGGTGGTGCGAACCTAATTCAGCAGGGTTGGGGGTTGCCGGTAGATTTCTCGTCAACGATCCTTGCAGTAATGGTTGTTCTATTTGCTGGCACCACCATGGATTCGGGCGTGCGTCTGCAGCGCTACATAATCCAAGAATGGGGCGATATCTATTCAATTGGTGCACTTAAGAACGGCGTGGTTGCAACGCTCGTAGCTGTTGGATGTTGTTTATTGCTGGCCTTCGGTGCAGGTGGTGCGTCAGGCAGTGGCGGTATGATTATTTGGCCGTTATTCGGTTCTACTAACCAGATACTAGCCAGTTTAACCCTGTTAGTAATCTCGGTTATGCTGATTAAATTAGGTCGACCAGCGAAATATACGCTGATTCCAATGGTGTTTGTACTGATTATGGCCTTCTTTGCTGGGCTTATTAAACTTAAAGAATACTACGTTGAAGGAAACTATCTATTGGTGTTCTTAGACGCAGTAGTACTTATTGTGTCTGTGCTTGTTATGCTTGAAGCTTTTTCTGTGGTGTCAAAACTCAAAAAGGAATCGAAGCTTAAAAAAGAACAAGCCAACGGATAAGTCACTAGCGACAAAAACTTTCATGGTTGACCTCGTGGTTTAAAATTACACTTTCGAGACAGTCAACATTCGGCCAGTGCATTTGTACTGGCCATTTTTCTTTCCTTTAAAAGCAAAACGCACTCGCATAAATCAGGTTAATCAGTTTTGCTGATTTTCTGTCATACAGCATATCTGTTATTATACTTACCGTTCTAAAACACCGTTATTTTTGTTGTCAAAAGCCGCGTTCTTCAACGTGATCTTTCAACAAAATAACCTGTGAGGCTTTGTGTCAGATATCATTTTACTTGGACAAAATTTCCTATCACTTTTCGTTGAATCCGCGCCTTGGTTACTTCTCGGTTTGCTGGTGGCGGGTATCATGCACGAATTGGTACCCGTTTCGTTTTTGGAAAAGCACATGGGCAGCTCATCGTTTGGCTCAATTACAAAGGCCGCGGTTATTGGTGCGCCTTTACCTCTGTGCTCTTGCGGCGTTATCCCAGCGGCACTTGGGCTTAGGCGTAGCGGTGCATCTAAATCTTCCACTATCTCGTTTTTAGTGTCTACGCCCGAGACTGGCGTAGACAGTGTTTCTGTGTCCTACGCATTGCTTGGACCGTTGTATGCCATTGTTAGACCCATCGCGGCCATTACAAGCGCTATTTATGCTGGATTGATGGTGCGTTTTTTCGCAGAAGCAGAAGAGGCTCAACAACGACAATCTGACGTGACGCAGTCATCGTGCTGTGGTTCAAAGCAAGCACCTAAACCAGAGCCGCAAATACAGGCCAGCACGTCCTGTTGTGCAAGCGAAAAAACACATGCTCATAACCACGAAAGCGCAGACAAGCCTAAACACGAGTCTTCGCCTTCGAAAATCACAAGCGTGCTTTCATATGCCAGTGGCAAGTTACTTGAAGACATTGTGATATGGTTATTAATTGGATTAGCACTTGCCGCGGCAATTAAAACGTGGGTACCCACCGACTTTTTAACGCAATGGGGTGATGGCGTGGTCGCCATGCTAGTGATGGCGCTAATCGGCATTCCTATGTACATATGTGCTACAGCATCAACGCCACTCGCGGTTGGGTTTCTTGCGGCGGGGCTATCGCCCGGTGCTGTTTTAGTGTTTTTAATGGGGGGGGCCCCCCCCCAAACTACAAAAATGGGGAAGAATAAAAAAAAAAA
>NZ_QJJN01000009.1:0-198854 GCF_003201515.1 Alteromonas sp. I10 | reverse complement strand
GGGGGGGGGCTCCCGCGGGGTTTTTTTTTTTTTTTTTAAGGGGCGGAACCCGCCACTAACGTATCAACGATGGGAATGATCAAACAAGAAATGGGCACGCGAACGTTAGTGCTTTACCTTTTCAGTGTTATCTCTGCGAGTATTGGTTTTGGTTACGCACTGAACTACCTAGTATCTTCGTTTTCGTTAGCCTCTATGATCAAAACGCAAAGCCATGTTCATGAGCACGGTGCAGACGTTCAGGTGATTTATGGGCTATGCGCAATTTTATTGGCGGGGTTAATGTTAAGGCTGGGTCTGAAAAAGCTGCAGCAACACCGTCATAACCAAGAGCAACATTCGGCGTGCTGCGGCTAACAGTAACCCAGCGGATGCCTTTCATAATAAAGCGCTCAAATGATATTCATAGAGCGCTTGTATATCCCGCTCTATTATCCATAATAGTCGTTCAACTTATTAAAATTAAAACGCGTTTAAACCTACAAGGACGCTTGGAATAACTACATGCTTTTACTTATTGTGTACGTCTTCATTGCACTGGGCTTTTCTTTTTTGTGCTCCATTGCAGAGGCTGTGATTCTGAGTGTTTCGTCCGCTTATATCTCTGTGTTAGAGAAAGAGGGCAAAGCCAGTGGTGCGCTACTACGTAAACAAACCGATAATATAAATACGCCTTTATCAGCAATATTAACGCTGAACACTATTGCTCATACTATGGGGGCTGCCGGGGCAGGTGCGCAAGCGGCAGCAGTATTTGGTGACGCCTATCTAGGCGTTATTTCAGCAGTCCTTACACTCCTTATTCTTATTTTTTCTGAGATTATCCCTAAAACACTTGGTGCAACCTATTGGCGAACACTAGCGCCAGTAACCGCATATTTTCTTAAATACCTTTCAATTGTACTTATGCCGTTCGTTAAAATGTCTGAGCTAATGACGAAAGGCTTTAAAGAAGACAGTCCACTTCGCGGGTTAAGCCGTAGTGAGCTTCACGCCATGGCAGAGTTGTCGGGGCAAGAAGGTCAGCTAGCGAATCACGAAGCGGCGTTTCTACAAAGCTTGTTAAGTTTGCACGAGCTGAAAGTGAAAGATGCGATTACCCACCGCACGGCGCTATTTAAAGTGTCGGAGTCGATGACGGTAGAAGGCTTTTTCCACAAGCACGCCAATATAGAATTTTCTCGTATCCCTGTGTTTGAAGACAGCGACTCAGAAAACATTACCGGCTTTGTTATGCGTTCTGATTTATTGGTGGCACAAGCCAGAGGTAACACTGATAAGCCGCTTTCTGAATACGCAAAAGATATGGTTACCGTGTTAAACACTATGCCGCTGTCAGTCACCTTCGAGCACTTCATCAATAAGCACGTGCATATGTTACTGGTGGTTGACGAGTACGGCGGTTTAGAAGGTGTGCTTACGCTAGAAGACCTGCTCGAACGCTTGCTAGGTGTCGATATCGTAGATGAAAAAGACACCACGGTGAGCATGCGTAGACTTGCCAAGATGATGATGAAACGCAAAGAGCAAATGATGATCAAAAACGTACCCGATGCGTCACTTGAGAGTTCGTCTAAAAAATAGAATTAGCGCTAATTCACTCGTAATGTTTAGCCATTATTAAGGATGATAAATATGAAACAGGATTTATGGAAAAAAGCAGTAAGAACAGAATATTCAGCCCAGGAAGGTATTGTTAAGCGAACCCAACCATCGCTCGTTTTAGCGGCTTTGCTCGCTACAGGTTTCACAGCAAGTGCAGCTGCACAGGAACTGAGTATCCCATGTGATGATCTTAAAGAAAAAGCGCTCGCTGAATCGAAAGCTGATGAAGTAGAGCGCATAAGCGCATTTACACCAGCGACGCCTTTGAAACGTGTCGATCCTAAATACCCATCTCAAGCCATTAGAAAAGGCCGAGAAGGTTGGGTTAGGCTAAGCTACGTTATCGACGAAGAAGGCAGAGTGAAAGACCCTGTTGTAGAAGACTTCTTTGGAAGCCCTTCTTTCAAACGCAGTGCACTGTCAGCGGTTAAAAAATGGCAGTATAACCCCGCGATCAAAGATGGCGAACCTACCCAGCAGTGTCATCAAGCAGTCCAAATGGATTTCGCTATAAGCGGAAAAAGCGGTGCCACACGCAAATTTATTAAAGCTTATAAAGACGCAGACGAGCGCTTTAATGCGGGTGATGTTGACGCGGCTGATGAAGCACTTAAAGAGCTTCTAGCTTGGGATACGCTAAACCGCTATGAAAATACGTGGTTGCTAAACTTGGAGTCTCATATAGCGAGCAAACAAGGCGACGTAGAGAGAGAAGCGCAAAGCCTAACGCGATTACTTGCCAGCAACGGTAGTAAGCGCTTCAATAACATGGTGTTTGATGAAGATTATGTGGCATACGCCCTTCAAAGAAAAATCATACTCGATGCTCAGCGCGGGTACTATGCAGAAGCATTAAAATCCTACACCACACTTCAAGACATGGAAGCGCAAGAAACGCGTATTGGCGAGATCGCGCCGCTAATTAGTCAGATTGAAGAATCTATTGCATCTGAGCAAAACTTAACCGTGCCCGTAACGATAGGAAGTGATGGGAATTGGTTCCACACTCTTGTGCGAAGTAAGTTTGCTTTTGGCAACATCCAAGGCGAACTTGATACCGTTGAAGTCCGTTGTGATACTCATCGAGAAAAATTCACGGTTGCCGAAGCGCATGTTTGGCAAATTCCAAGCTCTTGGGGACAGTGTCAGGTGATGGTGAAAGGTGACAGCGAAACAAAATTTGATTTAATTGAAGTGGCGAAAGGGTAGGACTGAACAACAGTCGCGTCGCTACAGAGTTACAGTGAATGCCAGTTGAAATAGTTGCTCTCTATAGTTCTCGTCGGATTGGAAAAAACGCAAATTCTCCTGATGCCCTGAATTTAATTGCCACTCTGTGCTAACGGATAAATAAGCGGTAATGTCGTACCTTACGCTAACGGTAAAGGCGTTACCTCTGCTTCCATTCGGGTCATACATAACATCATCGTTATCTACCACCTGATACCAGTCCCCACGCATGGCTAAAGTTAAATCTTCCCAGCCTAATTGCTTTAGGTTATATGCCGCACCGATATACGCACTGGAAAAATCGTTGTCTACGATATGCTCTCCCATCAAAGTGTCACCTAGTAGCACTTGAGAAAACACCGTTAACTCAGGTCGTGGTAAATATCGCAGTGTTAATGAATGAAAGCGCGTATGCCAGGCATAAATGCGGTCTGGGTCAACAATGTTCGGGTCTGCATTATTGTCGTAATAGTAATAACGCAACTCGGCCTTTCTAGCATAGGCTAAGTGAGCTCCTACGTAGTACCCAAACCGATTGTCAATTTCCCTGAAGGGTTCCGTCCATGCCGGTGCGTTTAACTTGTCTTCATCGACGACGCCGGGAATGGGGAGGAAGTTTATGCGATCATTATAAACGGACTGCCTGTCGTGAAGGGCAAACCCTCGCCAAGAAAGCAGAGTGCCGGTGGAATCGTTACCTTTGAACACGCTGCCCAATACTTTCCATGACCATTGGCTTCTTATTTGCCTGCCATTTTGTCGTAGACTTACTTCGATTCCGCCCGTTCTTAGTTCTTCACCCACCCAACTATTAATTGCTGAGTTACTCAGAAAATGAGGCGATAACCAACCCGCGTCGGTATTTTCCGCTGAGAGAGCGGGAAAAAATGCCCCTATTTTTACTTCAGGCTTTATGCTGGATGCGACTAACGGGCGGTATTTTAAATAAAGCTCGGAGAATCCAACCTTTTGTTCCCCATCGCTATAACCATTGATGACGCCAACTGCCGACCAACTATCCGCTAACATAAAGTCAGCTATCACTACAGCATGAGAGAGCTGTATGCCGTTACTTTCATAACGCTGATGGCCGGCCCCCATTTGCTGAAAGCTCCGCGAATCATCTTTTGCCACAAAGCTTGTTCTTACTAGGGCCTTGGTTTCTCCGTGAACCTGAAGTGTTAAACTCGTGCAAAGCAAACAGACGGTTAAGGCAAAGACATTACGCATTAATAATCGCCAAATCCTTCGTCGAAGTCATCGTCACTGAAAACTGCATCAAGAACAAATTTGTATTCTTGTGAGTTGGTGATATGCAATGTTGCGCTGTTAAATAGTTTCACATCAGGTTGCTGCGGGTGCCAGGTCATAACACTGTACTCGCCTACCGGAAGTGAAACATTCATTACGCCTTCTTCATCGGTTTTTGCGAAAAATGGACTGTCGGTTACCACAATATAGCCCAGCATCCAGTCGTGAATATTGCAGCCAATATCTACAATACCAGCTTGCTCAAAGCGAAGCGGTTCAGCGGTAAACTCTTTATAGAGTTTTAGCTCAAACTGTTTTGTAGGCGAAAAAGAATACACGTGATGAAAAAGATTATCTGCGTTTGGAAACGAAATATCTGTGCCTGATTGAACAACAAGCACGTGAGGCGCAAATTGTTTATCGATTTGATTCATTATGGCGGGCTCTTCTTCACGCTGTGGCGTTGATGCAAGCGTAAAGTTAGGCGTTAGGGTTAACACCATATCTTTCACAGGCTCCCCATTGGCGTCGCTAACGTATATCGAAATGGTTGGCGTTGCTGATAAGGATGTATCAGCGGCATGTGCCCATGAAAGGGTAGCGCCGGCTAGTAAGAGAGCGCTCGATGTGAATGTACCTGTGATAAAACTAGTTATGTTGAACGTGCTCGCCCTTCGATGAGAAGTAAAGAAAATAGAAAGCGCAAATGACATGGATTTAATCAATAACGTGTTGTTTTTTTGCATTGTAATTCATTCTTTATAATGGCTTTAGCCTTTGACAGAAAGGCAAAGCGCTATGCGTCCTTTGTTGACACGAAAGCATATGACTACGTATAGCCTATTCAAAACCAATCCGTATAGATAATAACCTATGCGGACTGGTATGAGGTATGTGCTCGGCTTTCGCTATCTATGTAGCAAAGTTTATTAGACTTTAACTATAGACCGAGTTGGACGTTTTTTTCATTCATTTACATCAAAGGAAAGCGTGCGCTGACGACTACACCTGTACTATCCTTCCGATTGAATAAAGATAACTGACCTTTGTGGAAGGTCATTATGATGTTGGCAATGTAAAGCCCTAGCCCCAAGTGCGGTGAAGAGGCATTTTGCACATCGTTTTCTTTTCTCACCGACACCATAGACTGAAGCAACTGAGACCTCATTCCTTCAGGAAGAAGCGGCCCGGTATTACTAATGGTTAGCTCAGCTTGCTTGTCCTTAACCGTGATACTGACTTGGATTTCACTTTCTTTTTCACTGAAATCTACGGCGTTAGCGATAATTTTATCGAACATTTGAGCCGTAAGTTCAGGGGAACCAAGTATGCGCGCAGTATCAGCATTGTGGGTAAAACTGAAGCGTCGATGGCTATAGGCATGTTCGTAACCAGCAATACACCCAGATATCACCTTAACTAAGTCGAATGGTTCTAAATCTTCTTGTTGAATGGCCTGCTCTAATCGGGTGGCTTCACTCATACTGTTTAATATTGTACTTAGGCGGTTCACCCCTGATTGCGCCCTCTCAACAAAAACGGCTTGTTGGTCGGCGTCATTCACCTGAGTTAGCATATCCAGCGACGATTTTACCACGGCAATGGGCGTTCTAAGTTCGTGAGACAAGCGAGATGCCATGTTTTCTAAATAGGAGTTGTACTGCTGTAACCGTGAAAGCACATCCGCAAATGAACGGGATAAATCACCAATTTCATCACGCTGATTTGAAACCGGCAGGGTGCCAATGATTTTGCCATTATCATCTATCACCGCTTCGGTGTTATCGCGAAGGGAGCGAATGCGGTTTGAAATTCGCGTAGCGAACAGCAGTAACCCTAATGTACCTATGGTCATCACTGCTAAAATCACGTGAAAGAGTTGTTCTAACGCCCGGTTCCGCAACGTACGAATACCATTGGTGGTTTGCTCTACAATAACTGCCCCCATTACGTTGCCTTCAATAAAAATTGGGTAGGCAGCGGAGAGTACTATGGCTTTGTTATCGGGTGACAAACGCCATAGTGAGTCGGGTTGGCCATTCAGCGCAGTGCCTAAATCCTGCCCTACCAATGCATAAGCATCGTCTAGCTCGTCAATAAAGTCGGCAGGTGGCCGCGTAAGAATCTGATAATAAAGTGGAAGTAACCACTCACTCTCAACCCAGTGCCAAATTGCATTTGAAGAGGTTTCTTTTTCATCTACTTCAATGCCTGTGGCCGATTGAATGTCACCAGCGCGGGCGAGTACCCGCTTGTGCTTATCTACAACCCAAACCCGTGAATCGGCATATTTTAAACCTGCCAGAATGCGCTCAATTTCAGGGGAAGGAGTGATAACAGTACCTAATTCAGCGAGCTCTTTTGTATTCGCCGTACCTAACGCGTACTGCTTCAATCGACTTGCCCTGTCGTCCACATCGACAATTGAAAATGCCAAGCCGCCTGTGGTCATAGATAGCGGAAAGCGCAGTTCAATGTTGTAGCCCGTGGCAGTCTCTTGCCATCGGCCTTGAATAGAGAGCGCGTTCTCTACCGCCCGAGTTGTCGTTGTGTTATCTGCCAGTTTGTACGCATTTACCCAGCCACTTTCATAAGGGGCGACAACATACCTTGCTAATTCTCCCTGTGGAGTTTCCATGCCCACAAGTAAGTGGTCGCCAGTCTCCACGCTTAAACTATTGGGTTGTCGCCACAGCAGCACGTCATCACTGACTTCAAACATGGCATACAGAAATTGACCGTAGCGCCCCACCATATGCTTAAACGATAAGCTAGTGGGTTCTCCCGCGTAGCCATTGTAGTACTCAATAACTTCGCCACTGCCATACTCACTCATTAACTCGCTGACTTGCTGCCAGTCGTTAAGTTCGCCATCCAGTCGAATGGGGGACGGGATAGGTGGCGCGTAAAGATCTGTTCCGGGGCGCACGTCTTGAAGATACGCTGATTGGCTATCAAACAAAGCGGGACGCTCGTGAAGGGCAGTGGCAACAGCTCGTGCCGTGCCAATCATGGTTTGTTCTTGACCGTTTCGCAGATACTGCTCAAGCTCCCACACATAGTTATAACCTAAGTAGGGTATGGTGAATAAGAACAGCGACAGCACCATAAGCTGAAGGCGTATTGAAAAGCGAAATCCCATGTTTTTAGTCGGTTGCCCTTATCTTTTAATCAGACGAAACGCAGTTTTAGTCGAAAGCCCGCTACAGCTGCCAGCGATATCCCATGCCGTACACGGTGTCGATATGATCGAAGTTAGGGTCAAGCTGCACAAACTTTTTACGCATACGTTTGATATGCGAAGTAATGGTGGTGTCGTCTACCACCATTCTGGACTCATCCATTAGCTGTTGGCGGCTTTTCACATGACCAGGGCGCTTAATGAGCGCATGCAGCATCCAAAACTCTGTTACCGTCAACAAAACGGGCTGGTTTTGCCAGCTTACCGTCATTCTCGACACGTCTACTTTTAAGTCGCCCACTTTTAGTTCATCTTTTTGCTCTGTTGGAGCGGCAAGTAAATCTGTACGTCTGAACAAGGCTGCAATGCGTGCTAGCAGGTGAGCCATGCTGATATCTTTAGTCAGGTAGTCGTCCGCGCCCATTCTTAGGCCGCTGATAGTATCTACATCGTTATCTCGTGCAGTAAAAAAGATGATAGGTAGGGTTTGTGATAGGCCTCGCAGTTGCTGACACAGCATAAAGCCCCCTTCAATTTCATCTTTCAAACCAATATCGATAATGGCTAAGTCGGGTAAGGTGTGGTTAAACGCTTCAGCAGCAGAAGGCCTGTCCTCATAGGCATTCACGCTATAGCCCTGCGCTTTAAGCGCCATAATGTAATTTTCGCGAATGGCCGCGTCATCTTCCACTAATGCAATTGTCTTTGGCATACATTAACCCGCAAATATAATTCTGATAGAGCGCACACTATACCTATGAATGACAGCTATTGCCTAAGTTCGGCATAAAATCCTCAAGCCTGCCTCATTTACGCCATATTTGAGGGGCTTATCGTGGACTTTATCTTTGGCGGAAGCCCCACACAAGCGTCCCTAAGCGCGGATTAATAAAACGCTTGGCGTGCAGCTTCACGTGCTAAATCTATAGGCAAGCTAAATCACCACCACATTTCCACAATTACGCGCTTTTTTTGCCATTAATAACGGGTTTAATAGTATTTGTCCGTCGAGTTTAGCGCACTTCTTTTTTTAAGTGCCAGGCAAGCGAGGCGGATTGCACTGTAGAAGCCTCTTCAAAGACTAGGAGAGGGGAAAACAGTGCCGTGGAAGCGGTAAGGCTGAACTTCTACGTAAAAGTCTTAATTATCTATTCAGACTGGTATTAAGCTACCCTTTGCGCTGCGTACTACCCCAACGGTACGCGGCGCTTTTTTATTGGGGTTGAAAAAAGGCGTTTTCGCTCTCATTTAGAAGACGAAAGCTTAAACTGTTTAAAGCAACCACTAAACGCGAGTGTATTCATTTAATAGCATGAACTAGGTTACACTTCGTTGGTTGTAAGTTGTTAGCGACAGATAACTGCATCTCACTAAAGTTAATTAGGGCGTGCTGACCTTTGGTTTGCATCAAAGGTCAATACGTCTTAGTGATCACACTCTCACTACGGGCAAATCATGAAAGCGTTGGACATTAAAGGGTTAACCAAAACCTACAAAGGTGGCGTACAGGCACTAAAAGGCGTCGACCTTACAGTACAAGAAGGAGACTTCTTTGCATTACTTGGCCCAAATGGGGCGGGTAAATCTACCACTATTGGTATTATCAGTTCACTTGTAAACCAAACCAATGGCAGTGTGTCGGTGTTTGGTTATGACCTCACAACGCAAAAAGAGCAAGCCAAAGCCTGCATTGGTCTGGTGCCACAAGAGTTCAATTTCAACCAATTTGAAACTGTACTGCAAATTGTATTGAATCAGGCAGGTTACTACGGCGTACCGCGCAGTATTGCGAAAGAGCGTGCTAAAAAATACCTTGCCCAGCTTGACCTGTGGGAAAAACGCGATGCCCGCGCGCGTGAGCTATCGGGTGGTATGAAGCGAAGACTGATGATTGCTCGAGCACTCATGCATGAGCCGAAATTGCTTATTTTAGATGAGCCAACCGCGGGCGTAGATATTGAAATTCGCCGCTCAATGTGGGGCTTCTTAGAAGAGATTAATCGTCAGGGGATCACGATTATCCTCACTACCCACTATCTTGAAGAAGCAGAAATGCTGTGTCGCAATATCGCCATTATTAACAAGGGCACCATTGTCGAGAACACCAGCATGAAAGCTTTATTGTCTAAATTAAGCCTAGAAACCTTTGTGTTGGATATCAAAATTCCAGAGGGCATGACGACGACAGATGACCTACTAACGGGCTTTGAACACCGTTTGATTGACGACCATACCCTTGAAGTTGATGTTGAGAAAACGGAAGGATTGAACCCGGTTTTCACCCAGCTAAGTGAAAAGGGTATTCAAGTAATGAGCATGCGCAATAAATCAAACCGCCTTGAAGAGCTATTTGTGCGTTTAGTTGAATCAGCGAAGCAAGCTGGCTAAACCCACAGCAGGTAAAGGTGAAAAACATGAAAACTGAAAGTACACAAATGAACACAGAAGAAAACGTGGGTTGGTTTAAGCAAAACTATGTGGCGCTAACCACTATTTGGATAAAAGAATGCACGCGCTTTTTGCGCATATGGGTACAAACCCTTGTGCCGCCAGCTATTACAATGAGTTTGTACTTCGTGATATTCGGTAGCCTCATCGGCAACCGTATTGGCGAAATGGGCGGCTTTACTTACATGGAGTTTATTGTGCCCGGCCTTATTATGATGTCGGTGATCACAAACTCCTACGCCAACGTGTCCTCTTCATTTTTTAGTGCTAAATTTCAGCGCAATATTGAAGAGCTGTTGGTGTCACCAGTACCCACTTCGGTCATCATTCTCGGGTATGTGGGCGGCGGCGTGGCCCGCGCCATACTGATAGGTATTATCGTTACCTTAGTGTCGCTGTTTTTCGTTGATGTTCAAATACACAATTTGGGCATTATTGCGCTCACGTTGTTACTCACTTCTACCTTGTTTGCGACTGCGGGTTTAATTAATGCGGTATTTGCGAAGACCTTTGATGATATTAGCGTGGTTCCAACGTTTGTATTAACACCGTTAACTTACTTAGGTGGTGTGTTTTATTCACTTACCCTATTGCCTGAATTCTGGCAGTGGGTGAGTAAGGCGAACCCTGTTGTCTATATGGTCAACGGGTTTCGTTATGGCTTCTTGGGGGTCTCTGACGTAAATGTAACCTTGTCGCTTGCCTTGTTAGTGGGCTTTAATGCACTGCTATTTGGTGTGGCGTACTACCTACTTAAAACGGGTAAAGGTATTCGTAGCTAATGGCCAGCGGTAATTCTAGAGAAATCACAACATCGCAGGTAGGTATTCACGATAAGTTAGACGACTTAGTGAAAAAGTACCAAGCGAGTGAAAATAAGCGACCGATTAGCGACCATACACAAGCCGCGTTTGATGATGTCAGCGCGTGGCTTGATGGCTTTAGCGGCGAGATCATTTTAGATTCATGCTGCGGCGTTGGCGAAAGTACGGCGAATATTGCAAGAGCAAACCCCGATGCGCGTGTTATCGGTATCGATAAGTCGGCGCTGCGGGTGGATAAACACGAGTATTACAGTGCACAGCAAGATAACTATCGGGTCATTCGTGCCGATGTGAACGACTTTTGGCGCTTAGTAAAGCAGTCTAGTTGGAACGTGACTCAGCACTTTCTGCTGTATCCCAACCCCTATCCTAAAAAGACGCAGGTTCAAAAGCGCTGGCACGGTAGTGCGGCCATGGTGGACCTGATGGCGATCACTCCAAATATTGAAGTGCGTAGCAACTGGCTTATTTATCTAATGGAATTTGCGCAAGCGGCTAAACATTACGGCATGGTATCTGATTTATCTGAAGTTACTGGCGATGATCACATGACGCCGTTTGAGCGAAAGTACCGAGGGAGCGGTCAATCGTGCTGGCAGCTTAACTGCCGTAGCGAAGAAGGCTGAGTCTGCTATAGCAGCAAGAAATACTGAAAGCTGTAAAAGTGGGGTGAGATGAAAAGCTCGCCCCGTTTGTTATTCAAATTTGTATAATTCGCTTGTTAATGGCGCGCAGTGGCACTTCTCACATTCGCCATGGGCGGACTAAACACATATCCCTGTGCATAACGAATGGGCAGGCGTTTTACGCGTTCTAGATGCGCCTCGTCTTCTACGTGCTCCGCAATAGTGCTTACTCCATGGCGTTCACATAGCGACAGCAGATAGTCTACATATTCCCTCACTGCCTCTTGTTCGTCATAGTGTTTAATTAGCCCGCCAGCGAGCTTAATCCCCCGAACCGGCAAGTTCATAAGCGCTCGTATGTTACCTGGGCATGATCCAACGTTATCGATGAAAACGCCCAGCCCCACATGCATGCTTTTTTCGATAAATGCGGTAAGGCTTTTCGGATTGGATAGGGCAGTAGAAGCACTCACTTCTATACTTACACGCTCCGGCGTGGGATAGCTTGCTAAATGGGTGATGAGGGTATTAGTAAGCTCTACATTGTGAAGGTCATTGGCAGTTATATTGATGTTCCAAGGGATATTAACGTCGTGAAAATAGCTGGCACATTGCACAAACATGCTCGCTGCAAGCGTATTTACGTGTTGTTCGCGCTCTATAAGGTAGAGAAATTCGCTAGGTAAAAAAGTCTTATCACCTCGGGTTATCAAGCGTGCCAGGCACTCGTAGCGCCATACTCCTTGGCTTTGTAAGTCAACGATGGGTTGAAAATAAGGCACGATATCATCGATAGAGAAATCCTCGGAAATTTCACGAATGGGCATAAACAGACCCCCTTGCTTTGAAGCAGTACTTTATCGCAGCGATGAATGCTTGAATGTGAGTTCAATGGCTACTTAGGCTCGCAATTAGAAGATGGAAAACCAATACGAGAGACCCGTGTTGGTACTATTCATAAATTAAATATAGTAGAGACTGATAAAATTTGCGGTACAAAATTCGGGGGAATTCGTTTAAATACGTGTGCAGAGTTAACCGCTTCATAAGTTTTTTACATGTAATAAAACGTTAATAGTCGCTTAAATGCCGTGCGCTAACCCTTGGCGAGCATTGCAATCTGATGTAAAGTGCGACACCCTGAAAGTATTGTGATAAGTTTTCAGGTTTGGCAACGAATGGACCGCGTCAACGCGCATTAGCCCAGCCGATGTACCGTTAAGGGATATGTTGGATAAATAGCTGCACCAGTCACAAAGTAATTGTGTCGAATGCTAGTTGGCTAAAAGGAAAAGTAAGTGTCAGGCCGGTGTCCTACAAAACCGCCTGTTGATTTCGCCCAATAAATGTAAGCGAAATGTGTGATTGTTTTAAGTATGAGGTGTGTTGAGTGGGTGAAGCGCAAGTTAGTTTAGAGCACCTGTTTAGGGTCTTTACCAAGCCTGAACACAAAGACTCAAAGCTGGCTCAAATAGAGCAGCATTTATCTGACAATATCTTAGATTTTTTGTCGCAGCACGTAGTGACAAAAAAGACGTCGTTAGAAGAAATTGAAAAAGACTTTTCAGACTCCAAGGTGCCTGAGTCACCCGAGTTTGTGTCTACTCATGCTGAAAGCTTGTTAGATAAGCTTGTTGCGCATTCAGTTAATACTTACTCGCCTACCTTTATTGGTCACATGACCTCAGCGTTGCCCTATTTTCACCTGCCGCTTTCTAAGTTAATGGTCGGGCTTAACCAGAACCTGGTTAAGATAGAAACGTCTAAAGCTTTCACGCCGCTAGAGCGTCAAGTATTGGGTATGATGCACAACCTTGTGTACGATCAGCCTCAAAGCTTTTACGACAACCATCTACACAGTGCCGCCCATTCTTTGGGGGCATTTTGCTCTGGCGGAACCATTGCCAATATCACCGCCTTATGGGTGGCACGCAACAAATTACTTGGCCCACAAAAAGGGTTTTCTGGCGTGGCAAAAGCAGGTCTAGCCGCTGCCTATCGTCACTACGACATTAACAATTTAGGCGTGATGTGCAGTAAACGTGGGCATTACTCGCTGTCAAAGGCAGTGGATGTATTGGGGTTAGGTCGCGAACAATTATTAACTGTGCCCGCGCCAAAGCAAACCCTAGATCCAGCAAAAGCCCTTCGCATTGGTAAACGTTATCAAGAGGAAGGCAATAAGCTTCTTGCTATCGTTGGGGTAGGCGGCACCACCGAAACAGGGCATGTAGACCCGCTAGACGAGCTTGCTGACGTAGCCAAAGAGTTAGGCTGCTGGTTCCATGTAGACGCAGCCTGGGGCGGCGCTACGCTGTTCTCGGCGCGCTATCGCGACAGACTAAAAGGTATTGAACGCGCAGACTCAGTGACTATTGATGCGCATAAGCAAATGTACGTGCCAATGGGCGCAGGAATGGCGCTTTTCAAAGACCCACAAAATGCCAATGCGGTAAGACATCACGCGCAATATATTTTGCGTGCAGGCTCTAAAGACTTAGGTGCTACCACGCTGGAAGGCTCCCGAAACGGTATGGCCATGATGGTGTACTCGGCGCTGCATATATTCGGTCGCAAAGGGTACGAGCTACTAATTGATCGCAGCATTGATAAAGCCAAAGACTTTGCGCAGATGATTGATAAAGCCCAAGACTTTGAATTGACGACCACACCTATTCTATCACTGTTGACCTATCGCGTTTGTCCCGCTGAAGTGCAGGAAAAGCTGAAGCATGTGAATGCTAAAACCCGCAACGCTATCAATGAGAAGGTTGACGCCCTTGTTGTTGCGGTACAAAAGCAGCAGCGTGAAGCAGGTAAGTCTTTTGTGTCTCGTACTCGCCTGGAAGCGCCGGATTACCCTTCCCAGTGTATTACCGTGTTTCGCGTAGTGTTAGCGAATCCGCTTACTAGCCATAACGACTTGGCCGCAATTTTGGCTGAGCAACACTTAATTGCGAAAGAGACTCAGGCTTGGAAAGAGCTAATGGATTTCGTTCGCGAAACAGAAACCGTTGCGTCTTAAAGACTTCAGCAGCAACAAATAAAAAAACGCCCGATACAGGCTCTGTTTAGGAGTCATGCATCGGGCGTTTTCTTTTGTAGTTCGAGACTATCCGCGAGGATTGGTATTACGCTTAATCTCGCGTAATTTGCATATTATCAATTAAGCGTGTCTTGCCCATAAACATAGCAACAAGCAGAACTAATTCTTTGTCGCTATCGTTAGCTGGTTCAAAGGTGGCGGCGTTAACTACCTGACAGTAGTCTTTCTTAAAGCCTTTTGCTTCAAGGTTACTGACCATGGCATTTTCAAGCTGAACAAAGTCGGTGTTACCACTTTCTATGCCCGCTTTTAAGCGCTGCATTTCTGCAAAAATAGCACTCGCCGTCGCTTTTTCAGTGTCTGTCAGGTAGCCATTTCTAGAGCTCATTGCTAGGCCTGACGTCTCGCGTTCAGTAGAAACCCCGTGAACCTTCACTGCCATTGATAAATCGCGAGCTAACGCGCGAATAACTTGTAGCTGCTGGAAGTCTTTTTCACCAAAAAACGCATCGTCGGGCTGTACCATGTTGAAAAGCTTGGTCACCACGGTAGCGACGCCGCGAAAATGGCCAGGGCGACTGGCGCCACAATGCGAGTCTGAAATGCCGGGCACTTCAACGAACGTCTGCGCATCCAGACCTGCCGGATACATTTCCGCTACGCTAGGTAAAAACACCGCGTCTGCACCCACAGAAATAAGCTTAGCTTTATCTTCTTCGATAGTGCGTGGATAGGCGTCTAAATCTTCGTTCGCGCCAAACTGCATGGGGTTAACAAAAATGCTTACCACCACTTTGTCGTTGTGCGCTTTCGCTTTTTTAACTAGTTTAAGATGACCATCGTGCAGGTTGCCCATAGTGGGTACAAAACCTACGGTTTCACCATTACGTCGCCACGCGTTTACCGTGCTGCGTAATGCTGAAATACTATCAACCACCTTCATAATTTACCTCGTTACTCGAAGCTGTGTTCAGCCGATGGGAACGCACCGCTTTGCACATCTTCAATATATTTTGATACGGCTTTGCGCATATCGCCGGTTTCTACAAGGTAGTTCTTTGAGAACTTCGGCATATAGTTTGCGCTGATGCCAAACATGTCGTGCATCACCAGAATTTGACCGTCGGTATCTTTGCCTGCGCCTATACCGATTACCGGTATGGTTAGGGCTTCGCTAACCGCTTTGCCTAGCGATGAAGGCACGCATTCAAGCACTAATAACTGAATACCGGCTTCTTCCAACGCTTTCGCTTCGCTAAGCAGTTTTTCAGCTTGGCTCGCTTCGCGGCCTTGTACTTTAAAACCACCGAAAACGTGCACTGACTGAGGCGTTAAGCCTAAATGGCCACACACAGGTACGCCACGCAGGTTTAAGCCTTTGATGGTGTCGCACAACCAGCTTCCACCTTCCATCTTAACCATACTTGCACCTGCAGCCATAAGCTTTGCTGCATTGGCGTAGGTTTGCTCAGGAGTGGCGTAAGACATAAACGGCATATCGGCTAATACGAAGGCGCGTTCAGTGCCGCGACGCACACTTTTCGTGTGGTAGGCAATGTCATCGATGGTTACCGGTAGGGTGTCGTCTTCACCTTGAAGGACCATGCCTAAAGAGTCGCCAATAAGAAGGGCGTCAACGCCTTGTTCGTCGAACATTTTGGCGAAGCTGGCGTCGTAAGCGGTTAAAGAGGTGATCTTTTCCCCGGCCTGCTTTTTCTTAAGCAAGCCCGATACAGTTACTTTCTTCATGACATGTCTCAGATTGATATTGTTGGTATCGTGTGGCGAACTATACGGATTTTGCCGCTAATTGGAAGAGCGCAGGCGACGAAGTCCATCCAGCGAGCAGTTAGCGACCCATGCCGAGATGGGTTTGCCATCGTGCATAACCATATTGGGCGCAATTTCAAACAGCGGCACCATAACGAACTCGCGTTCTGCCATGCCGTAATGGGGAATGATTAAGTCTGCGGTGTCGATAGTTTCGCTGCCGTACAACAAAATATCCAAATCCAACGTGCGTGGTCCCCAGCGCTCACCTTTGCGCTCACGGCCTTCTTCCAGCTCTATGCGTTGCAGCTGCTTCAATAAGCCGTGCGGCTTTAACGAGGTCTCAATTAAGCACACCGCGTTAATATAGTCAGGTTGGTCTTGCGGCCCCATCGGTTTACTGGAATAAAGTGAAGAGGTTTTAAGTACGCGGGTGTCTTCTATTTGACCTATCGCATCAAACGCGCGCAGGGCTTTTCCTTGGCTATCGCCGAGGTTGCTACCTACACCAATGTACACGTGCTCTTTATGCATCAGGACCTCGCTTCGCTGGTTTACGCTTGCGCTTACGCGGGGCACCTTTTGCGCCGCCTTCGCTTTTGCGAAGGGCGTTAAGCATGCCTTTCTGCTTACCGTTGTCAGCGTGCTGGAAGTGCGTCCACCACTGAGCTAGCTCTAATAGATCGCCACCTTCAATTTGGCCTCGAGCAAGCAAAAAGTCATAGCCTGCTCTAAATTTTGGGTGCGTGAGCAATTGGAAAGCGCGACGGCCAAAGCGCTTAGGTAGACGTTGCTGTAAAATCCAGATGTCCCGAACCACGGTAGAGAAGCGTTTAGGGATCATAATACGTTGTGTTTGACGTGCGATGACCTCGCCTGACGCAATATTAAATGCATCATGAGCATTTAAGCCAGACTCGCTTTGTAAGCGTTGTGACTCTTCTTCAACCGGATACCAGAGTAGTGCGGCATAAAGGAACGCTGGCGTAACACGCTGGTCGCTATTAATGCGCTCGTCGGTATTGGCAAGTACACGACGTACAAACTGCATTTCACGGCTGTTTTCATCTTTCAAAAACGGCGTTAGCTGAGGGAACAAAGGCTCGATTAAGCCGTATTCGTGCAGCATTAAGAAGGTTTCTTCTCCCTTACCCGATAAAAACAGTTTAAGGGTTTCTTCAAACAAGCGCGCTGGTGGAATGTTCTGTAAAAGGTTGGCCAGAGATTTAATCGGTGCAGCGGTTTTTGCTTCAATGCGCATACCAAGCTTAACGGCAAAGCGTACCGCACGTAGCATGCGTACCGGATCTTCACGGTAGCGTGTTTCCGGGTCGCCAATAAGCTCAACTTCTCGTTTTTCTATGGCGGCTAAGCCATTAGCGAAGTCTTTTACCGTAAAGTCGGCTACACTGTAATACATGGCGTTAAAGGTAAAGTCACGGCGTTCAGCATCTTCTTCAATGGTGCCGAATACGTTATCGCGTACTAATTGACCGTGAGCGTCGCGCTTTGCGACAGCCTTGCCCTTGGGAAGGTTTTCGTCTTCGTCTGACTCTTGGTGATGCCCGCGGAACGTGGCTACTTCAATGATTTCACGGCCAAACACAATGTGGGCCAAACGAAAGCGCCTGCCGATAAGGCGGCAATTTCTGAACAAGCCTTTAATTTGTTCAGGTGTGGCGTTCGTCACCACGTCGAAATCTTTTGGTTCGTGACCCATCAAAATGTCGCGTACACAGCCTCCTACCAAATAGGATTCGAAGCCAGCTCCATTAAGGCGATACATTACTTTCAATGCATTTGCGCTTACGTCTTCGCGAGATATACCGTGTTCTCCACGGGTCATAGTCCTTGGCTTTAAAGCGTTAGGAGACGAACTCTCTTTTGAAAAAGCGCGCTTAACAGATTTAAAAACACGATGAATGATGATGGTATCTCCGCAGACTATAAAGGTTCGCTATAATAAGTGGATTCATGCTGTGGAACAATAATTTCGGGTGTTTTCACTACTTTTTTCCTATTCCACATTGAAATAGCCGTCTTAAGCGCCGAATCAATATCACCAAATTCTGACGCATTTGGAAAGGAAAAGCCTAAAAAGTGCATCACACGCACGAGATTATCTAAAGCTGATTCGTTTTTAACTGGCGCTGCACGGTTTTGTTTACTTAGTTTTCTGCCTGGTGCCACGGCAGCGACCGGCACGTGACCGTATTCAGGAGTAGAATAGCCCAGCGTGTGATATACGGCGCGCTGTAAAGGCGTGACATCAATTAAATCACACCCTCTAATGACATGGTTAACTTGCTGAAATACGTCATCTAAAATCACGACAAGGTTATACGAAAATAAGCCGTCTCGACGTTTCAGCACTACGTCTTCGGCTATTAAATCAGAGCTTGAATTAGAGGGCATAACTTTGCCCATAAGCACGTCATCAAAGGCTTCAAGTTGAGTATCTACTTTTAAACGAACTGCACAGTCCTGTGTGTTGGAGTGTACTGGCTCAGTCCGACAGTAGCCGTTATAAACACCGCCCATGGCTTTAATTTGCTTACGTGTGCAGGTACAAAAATAGGCTTTTTGTTGTGTAAGTAAGTCATCGAGAACCGCTTGATAACGGGCATGTTGTTGGCTTTGATAGATGACGTCGCCGTCCCAATACAGGCCGTGGGCTTCTAGGGTAGTGAGTATGTCTTTATCTACACCTTTAATACAGCGCGGCTCGTCTATATCTTCCATACGTAGCAGCCATTTTCCGTTATGGCTTTTGGCATCTAGGTAGCTGGCAACAGCGGTAACTAACGAACCGAAGTGAAGTTGGCCGGATGGAGAGGGAGCAAAGCGCCCTACATAGTGGTTATGCATAATAAAGGCTTAACAAAAAGCCCCATCTTTTCGGGATGAGGCTTTCTATATCAACGTAATCGAGGCTAGTAACTTAACCTTGAAGTTGTTTTTCTTTAATTTCAGCCATGGTCTTACAGTCGATACATAAATCTGCTGTAGGACGAGCTTCTAAGCGACGAATACCAATTTCGATACCACATTGATCACAGAAGCCGAAATCGTCTTCTTCAATTCGCTTAAGCGTTTTTTCAATTTTCTTTATTAGCTTACGCTCACGGTCACGTGTACGTAACTCAAGGCTGAACTCTTCTTCTTGAGCTGCACGGTCTACAGGATCAGGGAAGTTTGCTGCTTCATCCTTCATGTGCGTTACTGTACGGTCAACTTCTTCACGAAGTTGATTGCGCCATGCTTTAAGCAATAGACGGAAGTGCTCCATTTGGGGCTCGCCCATGTACTCTTCGTCAGCTTTTGGCTCGTACGGCTGTAAACCTGCCAGCGCTAATAGTCCTAGGGATTTTGTTTCTTTTCCTGTTGGCATCTGCCACATCTCCTACACTACGACATCCATCTTGTCCTGATTGGACCGATATCTATATCAGACTCGACAACTTCAGGCAATCAATCGTGTCTATGTAATTATTATGCTGGTGTATTGCTTTCATAAATTAGCCAGGTGTTTTTTCATTTAGCCCGCTGGCTACCAGCAAACGCATTAGTGCGTTCTCCCACTAAAACAAGGCGCAAATATGAAGGCGAAATGAAAAAAATCAACCTATTTTTTATAAAATCAAAGGGAGTGTTTGATTTAATAGGATTTTTTGTTCGTCTATTATACAGCTTGCCGCCAAAACCGTTACGCCAGCGTTTGCGGCAATCTTTACGCTTTCTGCATAAGTTGGATCAATATGCTCGGCCACTTGTACACTTTCGATGGCGGTGTGTTGTACGCAGAATAATAGATTGGTTTTTATACCACTGTCAGATAAACGCGCAAGTTCTAAACAGTGCTTCGCGCCGCGTTGAGTGACTGCGTCGGGGAAGAACCCTTTGTTTTCATCTGCTAAGGTGACGGATTTAACTTCCATATACTCAGTAAAACTCTGATTTTCGGAATTTTTTCGGGTTAATGCAAAGTCGAACCGGCTATTGGCGGTTGGCGGTGTTACTTCTGCTTTCCAATCTGTGATGTCTGAAAATTGGCTTAGCACCTTGTTATCTAGCGCTTCCGCCACCAGTTTATTAGCATTGTGCGTATTAATGCCGATGAAGTGACCATCAAATGTTTGGGCTAGCTCCCATGTATACTTGAGTTTTCGATTTGGGTTGGTGGACTCACTTAAAAAGACAGTGTATCCAGGAACAGCACAGCCAGTCATAGCGCCAGTATTTGGGCAATGTGCAGTGACAATAGTGCCGTCGTCTAACTCAACATCGGCAAGAAATCGCTTGTACCTTTTTATAAGGGTGCCGCGTAATAAGGAAGGTGAAAACTTCATGTGACGCCTTTTTTAGAATGTAGGTGAAAACACGTTAGTGTGTTTCGCTAATTGATATGTGTGCTTTTGAACGAGCACGTATAGCGTATGCGCTTAGCGAACAAAGCGTATGTGGTTAGCGAACAACAAGCGCAGTAAACAAGGCGCCAAAGAGTAACAAACATTTGTGCAAGCGCAAAAAGCGCTTTGCAATAATATAACGATGTAATAAGGAATAAAACGCGATGGCAGAATTTACCGTTAGCCTTTCTAGAAACAGTGCTGAAGCAGTGTGGGGCGAGAGTGCTAAGCTTTCTTTCACTGAATCAGGTGCAGTTATTCACCTGCCTGACGACAAGCTTAATGAGCGTTTAATTCAGCAAGCGGCAAGAAAGCTAGATGGCTTAAGCCTGCCAGCAGTTACGCTAAGCGGTGATTGGCACAAAGAGCAGCAGTGGGCTTTTGCACTTAGCTTCACGCGTGCCCGCAAACCAGCGTCAATAAAATGGGCCGAAACGGCTGACAAAGAAGCGCTAGAGCAAGAATATGCGGCGTTACTATTTACCCGTCAGCTGGTAAACGAAACACCTGAAGACTTAAGCCCTGAAACCTTAGCAACCCGAGCAGCACAGTGGCTTAAGTCACTGGGTGGTGACAAGGTAACCTACTCAATGACGGTAGGTGAAGATCTTAAAGAGCAGGGCTGGATTGGCATTTATAATGTGGGCCGCGGTAGTGAACGTCCGCCTGCAATGCTGGTACTTGATTACAACCCAACAGGTAATACGGATGCGCCAGTTGATGCCGTGCTAGTTGGAAAAGGCATCACCTTCGACAGCGGTGGCTACAGCATTAAATCAAGCGAAGGCATGTTAGATATGAAATGTGACATGGGCGGCGCAGCGACGGTAACAGGGGCATTAGGGCTATCTATTTCTCAAGGCAGTGAAAAGCGTATTCAGCTTATTTTGTGCTGTGCCGAAAACCTTATTAGCGGTCACGCTTATAAGTTAGGTGATGTGCTTACCTATAAAAATGGGGTAACCGTTGAAGTGGTTAATACCGATGCTGAAGGACGTTTAGTGTTGGCTGATGGCCTTATGGCGGCAACAGAGACGGGCGCACCGCTGATTATTGATGCAGCAACACTAACCGGTGCTGCAGTGGTTGCACTGGGTTCTGATTACCATGGCGTATTCTCGTTAGATGATAATGCCCGCGAACAAATGCTTAAAGCAGCAAAGGCAGAAAACGAACGTTTTTGGCCGCTACCACTAGAAGATTTCCACGCAGAGCGCTGTCCATCGGCGTTCGCAGATACAGCAAACAGTCGCCCGATGAAAGGTGGCGGTGGTGGCGGTGCATCAAACGCTGCGGGCTTCTTATCACGCTTTGTTAAGCCAGAAGGCTGGGTACATTTGGATTTAGCCGCTGCTTACCATGGCGGGGCAACATCTGAAATGCCGGTAGGGGCAACAGCGAAAGGTATTCGCTCAATTGCGAGAATGCTGAAAGACTTCAGTGCATAAATAAAATAGCGTTCGACGCCCTAACGGCTGTCGAACGCTGCTCTATTTTTAAACGTCGCACGTTGTGCCACGTGGATGTGTAGAGGCAAAGCGAATAACGTTACTTGAACTAACGTCGCTTCGCGCAAAAAAATAAAAAGGGCGTGACTTTGCAAAAAATCACGCCCTTATTCTGTAAATTAGATCCCGCCTAAACGCTCAGCTAGCGTTTTATAGCGTTCAACGTCGCCACTGTCGAAAAGTGGGTTACCGTCGGTGTCTTTATCTTTCGAAACCAAAAGGCTTTCACGCTCAAGGCGCTCTACGCGCACTTCTTGTACGCCAAGAAAAGCAGCCACTTCTTTAACAGTCATCAAACTCATTGCAATATTTCCTATTTTTGGTTGTTCTTATTGAGGATTAACAGGTTCCAACGCCGAACAATGCGCAGAACAAAACGTTAAACAAAATGATGTTACCCACTATTACATCAAAAGCTCTGGAGATAAGACATTATCCAAAAGGTGTAGAAAAACCCAATTGGGCTGTTTGAATTCTGACCGTGAATAAGGCGAAAACACCGCTTAGAAATGACAAACACTTCTCCCTACGCTTTAGTAAAGCGCACTTTCGTTATTTTTCGAGTATTTTTTGCAGGCTCTAGATAAATGAAAAACAATCATGCCTTAAAAGGTGTTTTTAACTAAGTCAGCTTGGTTTACCATTGCGCGCCTAAAACGACCATCAGTAAGAACTTTGAGTTATACTCAATGGTTTACGCGCAAACGGGCTTAGCCTCACAACCGGAGACAGTAAAAAAATGGATACTTGGTCTGCTGCCATCATGCTCTTTTTGATCATGGATCCCTTAGGTAACCTCCCTGTGTTCATGTCGGTACTCAAATCGATAGAACCAAAGCGTCGTCAAGTCATCCTAATTCGAGAATTATTATTCGCTCTTGGCATCCTGTTTCTCTTTTTGTTCAGTGGCCAATCGGTTCTCAACTTTCTGAACGTGGAACAAGAGACTGTAAGTATCGCTGGGGGAATTATTCTGTTCCTTATTGCGCTTAAAATGATTTTTCCATCATCGGGCAACCCCAGTGGATTAGCTGTAGGTGAAGAGCCTTTTCTAGTACCTCTAGCTATTCCTATGATAGCGGGCCCTTCAACGCTGGCTGCGCTTATTCTTCTTGCCAACCAAGCGCCAGACAGAATGGCTGACTGGTCGATTGCGCTTGCGGCTTCATGGTCGATAAGCGCAGTGATCTTACTATTTTCAAATGTGTTCCATAAAATTCTGGGGGAGCGCGGTCTAGTTGCGATGGAGCGATTAATGGGTATGATCCTAGTTATGATTGCTATCCAAATGTTGCTGGATGGCGTTACCCAATATTTCATGCATGCCACTGGAGCCCTTTAAATGGCAAAGCAAAAACTTAATACCTTTGGGCGCGTTCGCGCCTTGGAAGGCTGGAAAGCCGTTGCATTCGGTGCTGCATTACTTGAGCGTATGCTACCCAACTACACGCTTTTCTGTGAGTTAACGGAAAGTGGTGATGCAAGCGCATTGCGCAACTGTTTGAATTTGGTGTGGGAAACGTTGAAATCACCCAAGAGCAAATTCAACATTGCGGTACAGCTTGAGAAAGTTGAAGTGGCTACACCTGATACCAGTGAGCATGACAACTATGGCGTTTATCCAGCAATTGATGCAGCTATTGGTCTAGCTGGTTTGCTAAATTTGATGGCAGGCGACGATCCGCAAGGCGCAGTGGTCATCAGCAAGTTATCGCAAGGCAGCGTAGAAGCCTATTTGCTAGAAAGCGAAGAAGCCGATGACGAGACTGTAAAAGGGCATCCGCTGATGGAGTTTGAAGTTGAGGTACAAAACGAATTGCTTGATTATGTAGAGCAAGCCAAATACCCAGCGAAAGCGGCAGACGAAATGAAAGCACTTGCCTTGGAAGCTGGAATCTCCAATATTGGTCTTGAGCTTTAATGACAATGCAACTTGATCTTGCTTAGGTAAAACGAGCAAAAGATCCTTAGCTCTTATGCTCAATAAAAGCCGTGTACTTAGTTAAAGGTCACGGCTTATCGCTCCTCAATTGAGGCACTTCAATCGTTATCAATCAACATACCTCAATTAGCATATAGCGCAGCGCGCTAGTTTGTTTGTCTTTAATAATTTGCCAATGGGCGGGGAGAGCGGGCGTTGTTAGCGCACTTTCGTGCTCTAAATACACCACGCTACCACTATGAACAAGTTTGTTATCTTCTAGCGCAGCCAGCGTAGGTGCTACCAATGATTTCGCAAAAGGCGGATCGACAAAAACAATATCGTAAGGCGCTTGGCTGATGCCTTTTAAAATACCTAGTGCGTCCCCTTGATGAACGGTTGCTGACGCCAGTTCATTTGCTTTTAATAAGGTAAGATTACTTTTAAGCTGGCTTGCTGCCTGTTTATCCAACTCTATAAAATCACAATGTGCTGCACAGCGAGACAGAGCTTCTAAACCTAGCCCACCAGAACCCGCAAATACATCCAAGCAGCGTGCATCGTTTATGTAAGGCATTAACCAGTTAAACAAAGTTTCTTTGTTCCTGTCTGTAGTTGGCCTTAACCCTTCTGCATTGAGTACGGGTAACTTTCTACCACGCCATTGGCCACCGATAATGCGTATTTGCCCAGGACTATTTGTGCTTTGGGTTTTCCCTGATTTTTTCCCTTTTTGGGATGAATAAGGTTTTTTTGCAGAAGATGGTGCCCGAGTAGGGCGAGAAACTCGCTTCATAGTGGCTGACAATGGTATCATGCGTTCATACATTAGGCGGCAAGTGTAGCCGAAATTGCTAAGAATTTATAAGGATTTGTCCTAACGATGTCGAAACTTTTTGGCTGGTTCAGTAAGAACAAAAAAGCAGATAAACAAAAAGCCCAAGCGGAAGAAGAAGCTCGCTTACAGGCAGAAGCTGAAGCAAAGGCGAAGGCGCAAGCGGAAGAAGAGGCTCGCGCAAAGGCAGAAGCTGAAGCACAGGCGAAGGCTAAAGCGGAAGAAGAAGCTCGTGCAAAGGCAGAAGCTGAAGCACAGGCGAAAGCCCAAGCGGAAGAAGAAGCCCGCGCAAAGGCAGAGGCTGAAGCACAGGCGAAGGCTAAAGCGGAAGAAGAGGCCCGCGCAAAGGCTGAAGCGCAGGCGGAAGAAGAAGCGCGCGCAAAGGCAGAGGCTGAAGCACAGGCGAAAGCCCAAGCGGAAGAAGAAGCCCGCGCAAAGGCAGAGGCAGAAGCACAGGCGAAGGCGCAAGCGGAAGAAGAGGCTCGCGCTAAGGCAGAAGCTGAAGCGCAGGCGAAGGCTAAAGCGGAAGAAGAGGCTCGCGCTAAAGCAGAAGCACAGGCTAAAGCCAAAGCCGAAGAAAAGCCTAAAGAGAAAAAGTCGTTATTTGCACGTTTAAAAGAAAGCCTATCTCGTACAAAAGAAAACCTAGGCAGTGGTATTGTTAGCCTGTTTAAAGGCAAAACCATCGATGACGAGCTGTACGAAGATCTTGAAACACAACTGTTAGTTGCTGACGTGGGCATGGATACTACGCAAAAAATCATCGATCACCTAACCGATAGTGCTTCTCGAAAAGATTTAAAAGATGCCGAAGCCTTGCTGGAGATCATGAAGCAGCAAATGTCTGGCATGTTGTCTCAAGTGAATCAGCCTCTGTCAGAAGTGATGCAGGCCCATGATTCCAGTGAAGGTCCGTTCGTTATCTTAATGGTTGGCGTAAATGGCGTAGGTAAAACCACGACTATTGGTAAGCTGGCTAAGCAGTTTCAGCAAGAAGGTAAGAAAGTGATGCTTGCTGCGGGTGATACCTTTAGAGCGGCGGCAGTTGAACAGCTTCAAGTATGGGGCGAGCGCAACGATATTCCGGTTATCGCACAGCACACTGGCGCTGACAGTGCATCGGTACTTTACGATGCACTAGAAGCAGCAAAATCGCGCGGCACAGATATCCTTATTGCCGACACGGCAGGGCGCCTGCAGAATAAGAACAACTTGATGGAAGAGCTTAAGAAAGTGGTTCGCGTAATGAAGAAAATTAATCCGAATGCGCCTCACGAAGTTATGCTTACATTGGATGCAGGTACAGGGCAAAACGCCATTAGCCAAGCCAAGTTGTTTAATGAAGCCGTGGGCTTAACAGGCATCACGCTTACCAAGTTAGACGGTACAGCGAAAGGCGGCGTTATATTCTCTATTGCCGATAAGTTTAAAATTCCTATAAGGTATATAGGTGTTGGCGAAAGTATTGATGATTTACGCCAGTTTGATGGACAAGAATTTATTGATGCGTTGTTTAGCGAAATGGACACACCTGAAAGCTAAAACCAGCAAAGCGGTAGGGAAAAATAATGATAAAGTTTGAGCAGGTAAGCAAAACCTATCCGGGCGGACAACGTGCGCTAAGCAAGGTGAATTTTCATATTGCGCCGGGTGAAATGGCCTTTTTGACAGGGCATTCTGGCGCAGGAAAAAGCACGCTACTTAAACTTATCAGCCTAATGGAGCGCCCAACAGTAGGGCGCGTTCTTATTAATGGCCACGACCTTAACGCTATTACCCGTCGAGATATTGCCTATATACGCCGCGATATCGGCATGATCTTCCAAAGTCACCAGCTGCTGATGGACAAGTCGGTTTTTGACAACGTGGCGTTACCGCTAGTCATTGAGGGTTACACCCACAAAGAAATTCGCAAGCGCGTAGAAGCTGCGCTTGAAATGGTAGGGCTAAGAGATAAAGCGCGTTGCCTGCCTATTACGTTGTCTGGTGGTGAGCAGCAGCGAGTGGGGATCGCGCGAGCAGTAGTAAATAAACCCCCGTTACTGCTGGCAGACGAACCGACCGGTAACCTCGACCCCAAGCTTTCCATGGAAATCATTCGCCTTTTTGAAGACTTCAATCAAGCGGGCGTGTCAGTACTTATTGCAACCCATGATTTAGGGCTGATTGCTCGTATGCGTTATCGCACGTTGACCCTCAAAAATGGTCAAATGATCACCGATGGCCTTACTGACGACCTTGATGGCACAAGTTCAGCCAGCAGTGAAGGAGACTGGTCATGAGCATTTTGTTTAAAGGGCGTGCAAAAGGGGCGTCTTCTGCCAAAGTAGGCTTTGTCCAATCTATTGTGATGTTCTTTGTCAGCCATGTGCGCCAAGCGCTGGCGAGTCTTGGAGAGCTGTGGCGTCAGCCGCTGGCATCTTTAATGACTATTGGGGTGCTAGGCCTGAGTATTACGCTACCTAGTACGCTTTATATCATGGTGAAAAATACTGAGAAAATTACAGCAGGCTGGGATCAGGCGTCAGAAATATCTCTGTTTTTAAAGCCAGATATCAACGCGGCAAGTTCGCAACAGCTGGTGGCACGATTAAACAGCTGGTCTGAAATAGACAGCGTTGTTTATATTCCAGCGGATGATGCGCTTAAAGAATTTCAGCACTTGTCAGGGTTGGGCGATGCCATCGCCTATCTAGAGAAAAACCCACTGCCTGATGTAGTGCTAGTAACGCCAAACGAAAAACACGCGTCGCCGACGGCAGCGAAAGCACTGCTAGATAAACTGCGACAGCAGCGTGAAGTTGATATAGGTAAACTGGATATCGAATGGTTAGAGCGTTTATATGCCGTTATCGATATTGCCAGAGACTTGGTTACACTAATAGGATTACTACTTTTCATCGCCGTTGTACTAATTATTGGTAACACCATTCGTCTGAATATTTTGAACAAGTATGACGAAATCGTAGTGATGAAGCTGGTTGGCGCAACCGATGCGTTTATCCATCGCCCGTTTTTATATACAGGCTTCTGGTATGGCCTATTGGGCGGACTAATGGCGTGGTTTGCCGTTATTATCATACTATGGTGGATGGATAGCAGCATCACTACGTTTGCCGCTATGTATCAGAAGGATTTCAACATTACCGGATTAACCGGTTCTGCATTGCTGACTATGCTGGGACTATCGGTGCTGCTCGGTTTACTGGGCTCACTTATCTCTGTGCAGCGTCATGTAAGGGAAATAGAGCCCAAGTAGTCGTAGACGTGAGTATACTTACACGCCTACAGTGCGAAATATATAAGTCACTGTATGACGTTATTGGCGGTAAGTAGGCGTGTTCTTAGTTTTGTACTTAAGCTATCGCACGGGGGTAGTGTGAGGAGATAGCGCTGCGTACTCCATTGCCCCAAATGATGGCTTGGTTATACAGCATATGCAGCTGCTTCTGGTCAATATTGAGCACTTTAGCTTGTTTTATGACATTCATCCAAAGGGCGCTTTCAAAGGCGCGAACCAAAGTCATATAGCTGTTCATTTCTAAGTTCTTGCCAAGTAGTGCATCGTTAACCTCATCGGAGAGCGGCAGCTGCTTTACAATGTCTGTCATAGACTGATCAAGTAACCCTTCAAGAAGCGAAAATAAACCAACCAAAAAGGAGATGGGCGGATTATTTCTAAGACCTCTACGCTCAGCAAGTAAGTCGAAAAACTTAGCGCGAACTAAAGACATATGAATGATTTCAAGGGGCTTTTCATCGCCTAAGTTCGTTAAACTTAATAAAGCGATGAATTTCTTAATCTCTACTTCACCCATGTAATTAAGCGCGTGCTTTAGTGATGTAATTTTGTAACGCTTATTAATAGTGGGGTTATTGATAAACTTCAGCAATAAGAAGCTTAAGGTGGCGTCTCGCTCTATAATTTGGCTGATACGGTCTATGTCAAAGTCGCTGCTAGAGCTTTCGCCCATCAAATCAACAATGTTCATTTTAGACGCAGGAAGCTGTCGTAGAATACGTGCTTCCGGTTGCGAGAAAAAATAACCCTGGAAGAAGTCGAAACCCAAATCTACGCACGTTGAAAAATTATCTTGCGTATCAACCTGTTCCGCCACTAATTGCACGTTCGCATCGTGATAGCGCGGAATGTGCTTTTCAATGGTTTCAAAGCGGGTTTTTGTCACATCGACTTTCACAATATCGATAAGAGGAAATATGTCGTGTTTTGAACCCACCATCATGGGATCATCGATAGCTAGCTTAAAGCCAAGTTGCTTTATGTGCTGGCATGCTTCGAATAGTCCGCTGGTGTTGTCGGATGGATCAGCCAGTTCAACCACTACCGACTCAGGGTTAAGCGATGTAGGAAAGCGCGAAATAATTGTATCTGACGAGAACGTGATAAAAGACGTTTTTTCGCCGCTGATATCATCAAGCCCAAGTGGATGGAAGTGCTCAGAAATATACTTAGCTTTCTCTTCGTTATGTTCCGGATAAGCACCAGACTTGCCATCTCTGAACAGAAGCTCATAGGCGAAAACACTTTTGCTTTTATCTAAAATAGGCTGGCGAGCTATAAACGCGAACATAATCTATTCCTGATACAACACGGTTAAGGTTATTTTTATTGTTATATTTAGAGGCTTAGCTAGCGCTACGTCACACGCTAAGGTTAGGTGTTCTTTAATGTGTAATCCAAAAGAACTGACCCTAGTCTATGATATGTAAGCGCAATCTAACAACTATTCAACGATTAATTTCACATCAACTGGCGTAATCGTAGGCTTAGTTGTCGTTCAAAGCGGCCTTATGAATGTGTTTAGCCCACTTTATCGCTTCGTTGTAATAACTATGCAGAAGACTCTGTTTAACACCATACTTTGTTGCGAATTGCTGAATGCCCGTCCATTTAGCTCTTTCAAAGAATTGTGACAGCGTCAGGCAGTTGCGAAGCACACCAGGGCTTCCGCACAGGGCATCTTTAACGTCGTCACTGATTGGAACCTTGCTGACCAAATCGTCAATTCGCTGTTCCATCATGGCATCAAGCAAAGAAAGCAGGCCAGTAAGAAAACCTTTTAACGGGTCATCGGCACCTTTAAGCTGGGTGTAGACCAGTTCACAGAACTTTGCGCGAACAAGCGCCATTTGCATTAGCTCAGTAGGCTGACCATCGCTTAGGTTTGCAAGAGCCAGCAGTGATATGAACTTCTTCACTTCTACTTCGCCCATAAAGGTTAACGCGTGTTTAAGTGACGTTATTTTATGTCGCTTGTTGACCAGAGGATTGTTGATAAACCGCAGCAGCAAGTAGGTAAGCGAGGGATCTCGTTCAATGATTTTGTTTACTTCATCGAAATTAAGCTTTGCCTGGCTACTTAGCGTAAGTAACTCCATCATAGTTAGGCTGCTGGGCCCTAACTTTCTGTGCCTTACGATTTCGGGTTTAGCTAGAAAGTATCCTTGGAAATAGTCGAAACCCATATCTTTGAATTTATTGAATTCTTCATAGGTCTCAATTTTTTCTGCAACCAACTGTATTTTGTTCGACTTGAAGCGTTCGACAAGAGCGGGAATTTTTTCGTGGGGGATCTCTGTAATGTCAATTTTGACTATGCTGGTAAATGGAATGAATGCTTCCCACTTGCCTTTCATGTCATAGTCGTCAAGAGCAATAGGATAGCCAAGACCTCGAATATGTTTGCAAGCGGCTACCAGCGCATCATCAACGTCAACGGTTTCTACAATCTCAATGACCACTTTGCTTGCATCCAGAGAGGTCGGAAAACGAAACATTAGTGTGTCGCGGTGAAAGTTAATGAAGGCTTTCTTATCTCCGGTTATCTCCTCAATACCTAAGCTTAAATGGGTAGAGGTAAGAATTTTCGAGGTAGCCTCGTCAGGAGGTATATCGGGAAAGCAGTTATCTTCTCCAACACGAAAAAGTAGTTCGTAGGCGTAAACTTCTCTGTTTACATTAAATATGGGCTGTCTAGCGACGTAAGCAAACATCAAGATCCTCTTTGCTTCACTTGCCTTACTCCTTTCCTTAAGTATTTCCCTTCCAGTCTTTTATAATTGTTGTCTGGAAAATGCTGTACAGCGGTTGTAGTGCAAAATCGATTAATTCAATCTATTATTTTCAGTTTCCAGCCAGAAAAGCAAGGTATAAGATGACATATACAAGGTTTATATACTGTATTGACGCGTAGGCACCTTGCTGACTTATCTTAGAGATAGTGGAAATCTTATGTTTCGGGTAACTAGCGTGTAATAAATAAGCGTTGGATTTCATACCAGTGAGATTAGCCTTCACTTTGGTATGTGTAATTAAAGTATAATGATGTAGTGGTTAAATGACCGACCCAAAGGCACGACGCCAGAAAGTGCAGCGTGTCATTCGATGTGAAGTCGATAGTCTAGGCTTAGTGTTTGCGGTGAATGCATTCGTAAATGGACCGCAAGCTTTAAAGTTGAACTTTTTTTCTTAATTTAGGTCTTGATATTGTAGAAATAGTCACTATACCTACATATCGGTTAGACTTCATATCTTAATTAGGTCTCGCGCAGCTTCGGTTACTTTGCTAATATGAAGCGGCAATAAATGAGGTGAACAATGAGCAACAATTTGCAATCTATGGCCCTGTCAGTGCCACACAGCGGTAGCATTGAAGGCTACATCCAAGCTGTAAGCAGCATTGATATGCTTAGCGCTGAGGAAGAGCGCGAGTTGGCAGTGCGCCTTCGCGAAGACGAAGACTTACAAGCCGCTCGTAAGCTAGTAATGTCACATCTTCGTTTTGTAGTGCACATTGCAAAATCTTACTCAGGTTATGGCTTACCACAAGCCGACTTAATTCAAGAAGGTAACATCGGTCTGATGAAAGCCGTTAAGCGTTTCGACCCAACAGTGGGCGTACGTTTGGTTTCTTTCGCGGTACATTGGATCAAAGCAGAAATTCATGAGTTTGTACTTAAAAACTGGCGAATAGTGAAAGTTGCGACAACCAAAGCGCAGCGCAAACTGTTCTTTAACCTTCGTAAGGCGAAGAAGCGTCTTGGTTGGTTTACTCATGACGAAGTGCAAACAGTAGCGAACGAATTGGGTGTGAGTACAAAAGAAGTGCTTCAAATGGAAGCGCGTATGAGCTCTCAAGACCAAGCGTTCGATTTAACTGCGGACGAAGATGAAACAGGTAACTTTGCGCCAGTTCAGTATTTAGAAGACAAATCTTCAGATGTTGAAACTGACGTAATTAACAACGACTGGGATACAGCGGCGAGCAAGCGCTTGTACTCAGCGATTAAAACGCTAGACGAGCGTAGCCAAGATATCATCGAAACTCGTTGGTTAGCAGACAACAAGATTACTCTGCAAGACTTAGCTGATAAATATCAGGTTTCTGCAGAGCGTGTTCGTCAAATTGAAAAGAACGCGATGAAAAAGCTTCAAGCAGCTATGGTCGCGTAGTACACGCAGTGCATAGCTTACAAATAGCTTAACGACAAAAAAAGCGCCTTAACGGCGCTTTTGTTATGAGTGGATTTTTGTTCTTAGTGACGGCTCGTACGAATTAGTGATGATCGCTAATCCGTAACGCTACTCTTCTTCATTTTTAGAGGGAGGAAGTACGTAGAATACCCCTTCAAATTCCGCCACAGGGGTGTCGCCATCTAAAATTGCCACACTCAGCTCAAACCTTGCCTTGTTGTCGTTCTCTAGCGGCTTGAATTTTCCAGACAGGGTTTCAATATTACAGATTGCCCTTGGTTTCATCGTGATGGGTTTGTGGTAATGAATATCACCATCGCCCAATACAATGTCACCGTCTAATCCACGCTCTTTAAGCTGCAAGTAAATCATGCCCCAGCCAGTTAGTGTAGCTAGAGAAAAAATACTGCCAGCAAACATAGTGCCGTGAATATTGATGTTTTTGTTTAATGATGCACGGGTTTCAAGCGTGCGGCCTGTGTACTGGTAAAGCTTAATTCCCATGTGCTCGGTAATGGGAATGGTCTCAGACCATGTCTCTTGCAGCGATTTACACCACTTAGGGTGAAGTACTAATGTGTTGTTTTCAGTGAACTTCTTGACCATTTGTTGACGTTTCAGCATGCCTAGTTCGTTAGGCGCTTCACGCTCAACTTCAAAGCCACATGCGCTAAAAAAGTCGATAGATATTTCGCGGCTGTTCGTTACAGCGCGCTCGGCGCCCAAGTCTTTCGCAACGTTTTCTAGTGCGGCCATGATCATTTGGCCTAAGCCCTTGCGTTGATGGCCTGGGTGAACCGCAATATGACGAATTTGTGCCTCTTCGGCTGTGTTCAAATGCACACGGCCGCAAGCTACAATTTCGCCATTTCGGTTAGTAATAATACGGTGCTCTGCGACTTGTTCATATTCGTCTTTTTCAGAGCCTGGAGGGAAATTCCATGGCTGGCGTAAGTGTTCCCACCGAAAATGAAAATAGGCTTCAAACTCGGCATCGCTTTTTGGTGTGACTACCTTGTACACAATAAACCGGCCTTCTTAAATGAATGAACGAGTATTTAAACGTAAGAATACATGCGGTACAAGCTTAATTATGTAAGCAAGTTTGGGATGCTGACGAAGCGTACGATTTTACCCGCTAAACGCTAAATTGAAAGGTGACGGGGCCGTCATTAATTAGGCCTACTTGCATATCAGCGCCGAACTCGCCGGTGGCCACCACCATACCTTTATTTTTTAGAGACTGAACGAACTTTTCATAAATGGCTTGGCCGTGTTCTGGCGATGCACCGCGTGAAAAACCAGGACGATTACCTTTCTGCGTATCGGCTACGAGTGTGAACTGAGAGACCACCAGTATTTCGCCTCCCACTTGCTCAACATTTAGATTCATTTTTCCGTCTTCGTCACTGAACATGCGATATCGACAGAGCTTATTTGCTAGTTTCTCAATCTCCGCGTCACCGTCTTCTTTCTCTACACCCAAGAGCACCAGCATGCCTTTACCAATTTCGCCGATAACATTACCGGCAACGGTGACATTGGCTTCCGATACGCGTTGAATTAGTCCTATCACTTTGACGACTCCTGAATAAAGCGAGACATGTCGCGGGTAGCACGGCAGAGCGCGTAACCTATACTAGGCTCGGAAGTACTGTGCCCCGCGTCGGGGATAATTTGTAGCTGACTTTGAGGCCACGCTTTGTGAAGTGCCTCCGCCGCTTCTGTTTTGCAGATCATGTCGTAACGACCATGTACAATTGTTCCAGGAATATGACTTATTTTGCTAATGTTTTCAAGAATATAGTTTTCATCTAGGAAACATTGATTAGATAGGAAATGGCATTCCAATGTGGCTAAACAGGTGACCAGCTGCATAGGGTAATTAGTCGTCGAATCACCCACACCAGGTGGTAGAGTTATACGAGAAAGTCTCTCTTCCCATTGGTACCATCTTTTAAGCGCTGAATGTCTTAGTACATCATTGCTAGAACGCACCATTGCGCTATAGAAATCACACACTGAATTAGAGGTCACAGGCTTAGGCACATCTTTTGTAAATTTCCGGTAATATTCGGGAAATAACTGAGCTGCACAGCCATTTGGCGATAAAAACCAATCCCTGTCTTCCTGTCGAGCTAAAAATACGCCACGTAGAATGAGTCCTGTCACTCTCGGCGTGTACTTTAACGCGTAGAGCAGGGCGAGTGTTGAACCCCACGAACCGCCAAACAAGAGAAATTTTGGAATTGAAAGGTGTGTACGTAGTGCTTCGATATCTTCAACATTCGACCAGGTGTCGTTATTTAGCGTGTCAGCTATAGGCGTAGAGCGGCCGCAACCACGTTGCTCATAGCCGACAATGCGATACTTATTGCTGTCAAAAAAGCATTTGTAATTAGGGGGTAAGCCTGCACCTGGGCCTCCGTGAATAAAGAGCACGGGGATGCCGTTTGGATTACCACTTTGCTCGAAGTAAAGCGAATGCCCACTTCCCACTTCGATAAATCCATTTTCATAGTAGGTAACATCGGGGTAAAGTCGTTTCATTTTGTTTCTGCGCGTTGTGTGAGTGCCTGTTTTAGTTTAGTTTATTGTTATACAAACGGTTGCGTGCTGACTGCTTCAACGCTGTTTATGCTTGTAAAATAAGCGATAAATCTTAAGTGTATACTATAGAACAAGTGTCATTACGTGCTAGCTAATCATATTATAGTCATAAATGCGAGGATGTTTATATGGCAGGTCAAGGATCGGGCGGTAATGTAATCGCCGCAATTTGTAACTTCTTTATTCCTGGTTTAGGTCATTTGGTTCAAGGCAGAATACTGGGCGCGCTGTTCTATTTCATTACCGTAGGCGTGTGCTATGCCCTGGCTGCAACCGTCGTTCTTGCTATCGTATTCTGGCCATTAGGTGCCATTTTGCATCTAATCAGTATTATAAGCGCAGCGCGCTTTAGAGGTGGAGTAACCGCATGAAGCTACTTGCATCAGCATTTGTTGCTATGCTTGCCCTTAGTGGGTGTCAGTCTGCATATTACGCAGCATGGGAAAAGGTGGGCGTTGAAAAGCGTGATATCTTAGTAGACCGCGTTGAAAACGCGAAAGAATCACAAGAAGACGCTCAAGAGCAGTTTAATTCGGCGCTGGAGGCATTCAGCGCGGCCGTTGCATTTGATGGCGGTGAACTTGAAGATGTTTACAATCGATTAAACGGTCAGTACGAAGATAGTGTTGCCGCCTCGGAAGAAGTGAGTTCAAGAATAGACAAGGTGGAAAGTGTAGCTGAGGCTTTATTCGATGAATGGTCTGAAGAGCTAGAGAAGTATGAGAACGCATCGCTGAAGCGAGATAGTGCGGCGAAGCTTCGCGAAACTAAACGTCGTTACGCTTCACTAATGACCGCTATGCGCAAAGCGGAAAGTAAAATGCCGCCGGTATTAAGCGCGCTTCAAGATAATGTGCTGTACTTGAAGCACAATTTAAATGCCAGCGCGATAGGCGCGCTGCAGGGCGAGCTCTCTACTATCGAGAACAACGTCGCTCAGCTTATCAGACAAATGAATTCTGCTATTGCAGAGTCTGATGCGTTTATTTCTTCAATGAAAAACTAGCTTTTAAGCAGTAATAGATAGAGAGGGAGCGAGAAGCTCCCTTTTTTATTTTAAACCTGAAGGGCTGGTTATTCTTGAGGTACCTTACGGGGTTCGTTCTCTGCTTTTCGGTTTTCAAACGCTTCACCTAGGCTGCAGGTAAATTCAGCACCAAACAGTACAATTATCCACGACAAATACACCCATAAAAACAGAATAGGTACCACTGCAAGCGCGCCGTAAATAAGTTCGTACGAAGGAAAGTTCGTAACATATAGCGCAAAGCCTGACTTGGTAATTTCAAAAGCGATAGTAGCCACGATAGCGCCCACCAGTGCGTGACGAGCAAAGACCCTTCTATTAGGAACCACCATGTATAAAATGGTGAAAGCAAGCATGGCTGCGCCGCTTGGTACAAGGCTGAGTAAGAAAGTACCAAGACCTGGTGTGTATTCTTCGGTGAATGCCGCTAATCCAGTTAAATAAGAACTGACCACCACACTGGAGCCGATTAACATAGGACCAAGAGTGATCACCATCCAGTAAATAGCAAAGGTATACACAATCGGTCTGTCACTTTGCGTACGCCAAATTCTATTTAAGGTTTTATCTACGTTTGATATAAGCATTAACGCAACGACCAGCAGCGACAAAATACCAATAGCACTCATTTGTGAGGCATTGCCTACGAAATCGGTCATGTATTTATGCACCACATCACTGGCGGTAGGAACAAAGTTGCTAAAAACAAAATGTTCGAGCTTGCTTCTCACAGATGCAAAGGCAGGAAAAGCCGACATAATGGTAAAGGTCACCATAATAAATGGTACTAAAGATAACAACGTTACATAGGCTAAATGCCCAGCAGAGATAGTAATATTGTCTTCTCTACAGCGCTTTATGAAGATGCTAAAGAGATCTCTAACCTGAGGAGTAACATTGTCATATAAGGCTTTAACCTTGTCTAAATCCACTCAATTTCTCCTGACGATACCGTGTAAATGGTAAACAGCGCGGTCTTATCTATGCGGACTGTTATAAAGCATCGATAGTTCATTACATGTTATATCAGATGGTAACTGCGGGCGGCCTTGGTGGCAAAGTTTAATGCAGGCTTTATACAACAAAGGCGCATTGACTGCGCCTTTTGTGGAGTGCTTCGTTAAAAAACTTAAGCACGGTCTTGATTGTCATATGTATTAAGCGCCTGAACGCACGCCGAGCATGTGGCAGATGGCGTAGCTTAATTCACTACGGTTCAACGTATAGAAATGGAAGTGTTTTACCCCTTCTTTAGCGAGTACTTTAACTTGGTCCATAGCAATGTTAGCGCCTATAAGATTACGGGTAGCTTGGTCGTCGGCATCAAGGCCGTCGAACATTTTGTGTAACCATCCCGGCACATGAACATTTGTGAACCCCGCAAATTTCACCAGTGTTTGGTAGTTGGTTACCGGCAAAATACCCGGAACGATATCTAAGTCGACACCCGCTGCGGCTGCACGGTCTCTAAATCGAAGGTACACACTCGTATCGAAAAAGAACTGGGTTATCGCTTCTGTGGCACCTGCTTCTGCTTTGCGCTTAAGGTTTAGTAAATCAAACTGCGCATTTGGTGCTTCAGGGTGCTTCTCTGGATAGGCAGCAACAGAAATATCAAAATCGGCAACGTCTTTTAGCAAGGCAACAAGATCAGAGGCATACATCTCTGTCTTTTCTACTCCTGGCGGTAAATCGCCACGAAGCGCAACAATACGGCGAATACCTGAGTCCCAGTAGTCTTTTGCAATTTGCTTAAGCTCATCACGGCTAGCATCAACACAGGTCAAGTGAGGAACCGCCGCGACACCGGTTTGCTGCTGAATGCGTTTTACAACGTCGTGGGTTCTGTCACGCTCACCGCTATTCGCGCCGTAGGTTACCGACATGTAGCTTGGCTTTAGTGGCGCTAGACGTTCAACTGACTTCCACAGGGTCTGTTCCATGGCTTCCGTTTTAGGCGGAAAGAATTCAAAAGATACATCAATATCACGCAGTTCCGACAGGGACTGGTTTAATGCATCGATACCTTGTGCGTAAGAAACCATGGCTTTTTCTCTCAAAAATGTATTCTTATAGACGTTTAGACGTCTAAATTAAAGAATATATGTCTAGACGTCAAGAGGTTTACACTGCTCAATTGACCTTTTCGTGAACTTGTTTAGAATTTCTCTTCATAACATAAAAAAGAGTAGACCGAGTTAGTACAATGGCAGAATGGAACGGTAAATATATTCACCCCTACGCAGAGCATGGCAAGAAGAGCGAACAGGTAAAGAAAGTCACTGTCTCTATACCTATTAATGTGCTTAAGGCGCTTACTGATGAGCGTACTCGCCGCCAAATCAATAATCTGCGTCACGCCACTAATTCAGAACTGTTGTGCGAAGCATTTTTGCATGCGTTTACCGGTCAACCATTGCCTAACGATGATGACCTGCGCAAAGACAATCCCAATCGCGTACCGGCTGAAGCAAGACGCATTATGGAAGAAATGGGCATTGATCCGAGCTTCGAAAACGATGTGTCGGAAGACGACTGATATTTGGTATTAAAGAGAAACGGCGCTTTGTTGTAAGTTATTGCTAGTTGATAACCTACAACACGGCGCCGTTTTTTATGTACTTGTATTCTCTAAGCGCACTTTTTAGCAAATAAAGGTTGGGCACTAGCCCCTCCATTTTTTTGCTTTATGCGCCAGAATTTTATTCTTCTGGGCTTTCAGGCACGCGTGCAACGCCAGATTCAATCGCAGCCTTAGATACGGCGGTAGCAATACGCTCGCATAAACGCGGGTCCATAGGTTTAGGAATAATGTACTCCTTACCAAATGTCAGACTAGTACTCTTACTGGCAGCTAGTACTTCTTCTGGTACAGGCTCCTTCGTGATAGCACGAAGGGCTTCTACTGCCGCTACTTTCATTTCGTCGTTGATGGCCGTTGCACGAACGTCTAGTGCTCCACGGAAAATAAACGGGAAACACAATACGTTGTTAACCTGGTTAGGGTAGTCGGAACGTCCGGTCGCCATGATAAGATCTTTACGTACTTCGTGAGCAAGTTCAGGCTTTATCTCAGGGTCTGGGTTAGAACATGCAAATACAATTGGGTTTTCAGCCATCAAGGCCAGTGTTTCTGGTGGTAAAACATCCGGTCCTGACACACCAACAAAAATATCCGCGCCTTCCATTACATCTTCAAGCGTACGTTTGTCAGTATTGTTAGCAAATAGCTTTTTGTGCTCAGTTAAGTCTTCGCGACGAGTATGGATAACGCCTTTTCTGTCTAGCATATAAATACGCTCACGCTGGGCACCACACTTTATAAGCAGTTCCATACAAGCGACCGCTGCTGCACCGGCACCCATACACACAATTTTAGCGCTCTCTATGCTTTTACCCTGAATTTCCAGAGCATTAAGCATACCCGCTGCAGTTACGATAGCGGTACCGTGCTGATCATCATGAAATACCGGAATTTTACAGCGCTTAATTAGCTCTTGTTCAATCTCAAAGCATTCAGGTGCTTTAATGTCTTCTAAGTTAATGCCGCCAAATGTGTCAGCGATATTCGCTACTGTATTAATGAACTCTTCGGTTGTACGGTGCTTCACTTCAATGTCAATGGCATCCAGGCCCGCAAAGCGTTTAAACAGAAGGGCTTTACCTTCCATAACAGGTTTCGATGCCAGTGGGCCTAGGTTACCCAACCCTAAAATTGCGGTTCCGTTACTGATAACGGCAACCAGGTTTCCTTTACCCGTGTACTTATAGGCGTTATCTGCATCTTCAGCAATTTCTCTGACCGGCTCGGCAACGCCTGGGCTGTAGGCAAGAGCAAGGTCATCGACGCTGTCTGCTGGCTTAGATAACTCTACGCGGATTTTTCCAGGTGTGGGTTTGGCGTGATAGTCGAGTGCGCGTTGTCTAAAATCTGACATGTAAAAAGGTATCCTTAGATGTAGGGTTCATCGGTGTTTTCGTTCACGCTCTGTAGCTATTTTATTGTCGTTATAGTTATAGATAGATAAACGTAAGCGCGTTACAACCAAGTAATGACAAAAGTGATTATAAATAGTTGTTAGCACTAGGGCTTGTTGATCTTTGTTTTACAGCAATCATCAATAGGCCCCAAGGTGGCATGTGGAAAAGCAGACTAGGCGTTAACCTTTACTGATTTTGTTCACATACCTTAATGGATACAAGCCTCTGGTTTATGTACCCAAAAGCGCCATAAGTCTTGAAAGCAATGCATTATTCACAGAATTAATGCTCACTATCAAAGTGCCGATCGCAACTCTAACACAGCCAATCACTGTGTACATATCTGATCAGAATTCTCATATACCAATGTAGGTTAGGCGTACTAATTAGACCAGTAAAATGGGGCTATAATTGCCATTCATGCTATTTATTTTGACTTGTCATAACATTCTGTAGGTCTATTGTGTGGAGGATAAAAACAAAGCTATCAAAGGGATCTACGTTCTCATAAATGCATTGGACAGAAACCCAAATCAGGAAAATAGAACGAAGGGAGACACCTCGTTAATTCTCCATCCAATATTTCTGATAAAATCCTGTGAAAGCCCACTCAAAATTCGCGCTGAAGGCGAGGATATGACAGAAAGAAAACTAATAACCGTGCTAACCGATGTGTGCGAAAGCGTAAAATCTACCAATAATGGATTTGTTTGGCTAACTCACGTAGGGCATTGGAGAGCGCCGCAAGTGATTGCCGTGTTTAATACTGAGCAGGAGATGCAGCGGGCGTTAACTAATGGTTGGGATATAGACTTCATAAACCAAGTGAATATTGCTTTGGCTTCAATTAAGTCAGCACCCGTTGGTATTTATTTTGATAGCGAAGAAGAGTGTAAGAAAGTGAGTGGCGGCAATTGGGATAGGCATTTATCTAATGTTAAAAACCTTCACTGAGTTCAGGTCACGCTGGATGTTGTAAATTAAGCTAAAAACGTTTTTCAAAAAGGCGAGTTGCAGGGCTTGTTAAACTGGCTAGGTACTGGCCTGACGTAGGATAACGGCGGTAAAGCGCTGTTTGGCACACCTTGTTTGTGTGAAGCGTGAATTTTAAGCAATAAAAAAGCGCCATAAAGGCGCTTTTTTCGAACTCGATATCAGGCTTACTTTTTGCCCAATGCACCGAAACGCTTCTTGAAGCGATCAACACGACCACCAGTGTCAACGTTACGTTGCTTACCAGTGTAGAATGGGTGACACGAAGAACATACGTCTAGGTTGATGTCTTTACCAAGCGTAGAACGAATGTTCATTACGTTACCACATGAGCAAGTTGCTGTGATTTCTTCGTATTTTGGGTGGATATCTTGTTTCATTGGGTTACCTCACATAATAAGGCCGTATCGCTATACAACCCGAAGTCGCACACCATACGTTACTTAATTCAAATGATAAGTCGTTCAAAGAACAGCCTATCGCAAAAGAGCGGCGCATAATAAAGGATGGCAGGGCCTTGATCAAGCGGTTTTTGGCCAAATGCTAAACAAGAGAGCTAGACAAGGCAGCCGTATAAAAAGGTAGCCATATAAAAAGGCCAAACTAAAAACATTCCTTTTATGCTTGCCTGTAAAGTATGTTTAAATATTTGTGTTTCAAGGCTAGGCCATAGCTCTAGTAGCAAAATCATGCGCTAATAGCAAAATGTGTAGCTAGCTGTTAGCAGCGCAAACTGCTGTAACGTATAGGTCTGCAAGAAGCCTCAGTATAATTAGTTTCAACATAAGAAGCTTAGTAAGCGCGTTACGCGCTGTAACAATCGTCAAATAAGGTAGAACCTTCGCAATGGCCTTTATCCAAGTTGCCGTGCCAGTGCCGCTGCGCCAACTTTTCACGTATACCCACGATAACGCACTAAGTGCGGGTGTAAGAGTGGTTGTGCCTTTCGGTCCGCGCAAACTTGTGGGCGTAGTTGTTGAAACCCTACACAAACCTGAAAGCGACATTGAAAACTCCAACAAGCTAAAAGCCATTGAGTCGGTACTGGACGATACCCCCATTATAGACGAGGTGTTGCTGAAAATGGCCCAATGGCTGTGGCAGTACTATCATCATGCGCCGGGTGAAGTGCTACACGCCATGCTGCCTGTTTTATTGCGCAAAGGCGAGTCAGCAGCGCCAACACCTCAAGACATGCTAATGCTTACCGAAGAAGGTAAGCAAACGACTGCAGACACGTTATCGCGGGCGCCTAAACAACAAGCCTGTTTTACTGCACTGGCCGGTGGTGCCTTATTAGCGTCCCAAGCGCGCAAGCAGTATGGCGCACCTGCGGTCAAAGCACTTGTCGAAAAGTCATTGATAAGCATTGAAGAAGTCGCGCCTGAATTTAAGTCAGGCAGTTGGCTTGCCTCGTTATCGGTGTCTGAAAAGCCAATTCCAGATACTGAGCAGTCGGTTGCCATTGCCGCACTTAATCGTCAGCAGGGCAATTTCGCTGTAAGTTTGCTTGAAGGGGTTACCGGTAGCGGTAAAACGGAAGTGTACCTTCAAGCCATCGAACCCTTACTGCGCGACGGAAAACAAGTGCTTATACTTGTGCCAGAAATTGGGCTTACGCCGCAAACGGTGTCACGTTTTGAAAAGCGCTTTGGTATTGCAGTGGGCGTTTTACACTCTCAGCTTTCTGATAAAGAACGGCTACAGGTGTGGCAGCGAGCAAGAGCTGGTGAACTCGGGATAATCATCGGTACCCGCTCGGCTATTTTCACGCCGCTGCACAACCCCGGCATGCTGATTGTGGATGAAGAGCACGACGAGTCTTTTAAACAACAAGATGGACTTCGCTATCACGCCCGTGACCTAGCAGCCATGCGGGCTAAGCAGCACAATATTCCTCTTTTATTAGGCAGCGCCACGCCCGCACTCGAAACACTTAATAATGCGCTAAGCGGTCGCTATGCCCATTTGCAGTTAACTAAGCGAGCGGGAGGGGCGAAAAGCACGTATCAGCATGTGTTGGACGCGCGTGACCAACCCATTCACTACGGTATTTCGCAAGGCTTGCTAACGATAATGCGCCAGCATATCAACGCGGGAAATCAGGTATTGGTGTTTGTGAATCGCAGAGGCTATGCGCCAGCGCTGCTTTGCCATCACTGCGGCGAAACCGTCATGTGTAAGCGTTGTGACCGCCCTTATACTGTGCATAAAGCGCAGAACCGTTTACAGTGTCATCACTGCGGCGGCATGCGCTCAATGCCATCAAACTGCGAAGCGTGCCATCACAATGAATTAGTTACGGCGGGTACGGGCACCGAGCAAGTCGAGCAAGGGCTTGCAAGTTTATTTCCCGGTGTTAAACAGGTACGAATAGACAGCGACACCGTGCGGGGCAAAGATAAACTGCACCAAACACTGGATGCAATAAACCGCCAAGAGTACCAGCTTCTGGTCGGTACCCAAATACTATCAAAAGGTCACCATTTCCCGCATGTAACCTTAGTGGCGGTGCTAGATTGTGATGGTGCACTTTTTAGTGCCGATTTTAGAGCACCAGAAAAACTTGCTCAGCTTGTTACTCAGCTTGCAGGAAGAGCAGGGCGCGCCAGTAAACCAGGGGAAATGTGGTTGCAAACTCACAATCCCCACCATCCTTTGCTGCAAGATTTAGTACATAACGGCTATGGGCATTTCGCCAGACACGCTTTATTGGAACGTAAAGCGGCAGGGCTTCCGCCTTTTATTAGTCAATTCGTGATCCGCGCTGAGGCGACCGACAGCAGCTTGGCCTATCGCTTTTTACAAGACAGTAAGCAAGTATTTCACCAGCAGCATGCCATTGAGTTAAATGGCCCGTTTCCTTGTTTGATTGAAAAGCGGCAAGGCAGGTTTCGGTTTATGCTGGTATGCAGTCATGAAAAGCGTGCGCCGCTTCACAATGCGCTGCGTTTGGCGCTGCCATTTTTACAGGCGTTGCCACAGGCAATGAAGGTAAGGTGGTCGATAGATATTGATCCTACCGATTTCAGTTAGCTTGTTGGGTAGCAATACGTTAAAATTTCTGCAGGATTGAAGTGCAGGAAAGCTGCTGCTTCATAAAGATTTGGTATATGACGTTTTCTTACGCATACAAACAACGATAACAAGTAGGAATATTGCCGACTATGGCTCAACGCGATTATGTCTCTCGTGGACGCTCTCCTCAAAAAAAGAAGCCGGCTGGTAAAGGTAGAAAACCAGCCAGAAGCGCGCAATCAAATGCGCAATCTAACGCCCCGGTTTCTGGAAAACTTCCTATTGTGCGCCTTGTTGGCGTATTCGCATTGGTGATTGGCTTTGGTGCATTTTTGTGGTCAATAAAAGACAATGTAGAAGACGACGTGGATACACAAGCTTCACGACCTGTGGCTCCTACAGAAGAGACGTTACCTGAGCTTCCTGAAGAAGAATGGGAGTACATTAAGACCCTTCCAGGATATGAAGTAGAAGTTGAGGTCAAAGAGCAAGAAAAATCTGACAAACGCTATTTAATGCAGTGCGCCTCGTTTAGAACCCGCGCGCAGGCTGAAGAGATGAAAGCCAAAATTGCATTCCAAGGTTTAGAGGCGCTTATCAGACACAGCACTGGCAGCAACGGCGATTGGTTCCGCGTTATTCTGGGCCCTTACGAGTCTAAGCGTGATGCAGAAAAAGCCAAGCACAGTCTGCGTAAAGTGAACATTGCGACATGCCAAATTTGGTACTGGAATTTGTAGCAGTTTATTGTAGGTAACACTTAATGCGGTGCATATGGCGCTGAAATAGCGCGTAGAGAAAGGATGCGTTTACAAGGAAGTATCAATGAGTATTGCCATCACCGAGCAACCAAATTACGCCGCTTATAGCATAGAAGAGCTTGAGGACGTTCTGGAAAATATTGATAAGCAGGCCTTTCCAGAACGCTATCAGGCAGCAAAAAATGAGCTCGCTGCTAAGCGTGCAACGCTGCCACCTGAGAATGATACGGATAGCGCCCATCAAGATGAGCATTTTACTCGACCTAAGTGGTCTGAGCTTCATCCAATAACACGTATCAGTAACGGCGCTTTTTTAGTACTTATTGGCGCTTTGATTGTATCGGCATTCACCAACTTTATCGTGATTAACGCATGGCTAAATAATTCAACATGGGCCATTGTTTTATTTACTTTTGTTTATTGTGCCTTTTATTACCTGTCTATTTCCATCGATAAACGACAAGCGCAATTTGTGATGAAAGATTGGCGTGGAAAAGTAACAATTTTCACCATGCCGTTTTTGGGGCTTATTTTTACTTGGAATTTTATTGATAGGGCATTGCCCTACACGCTTCACTTGGCGTCCGGAAAACAAGAAACGGAACTGAAATTTGCTTATGAAAAAGGCAGCGGCTCTAAACACTGTCGACACTCACTGTTGTTAAAAGAGAGCGGTACCTTGTCAGATGGGCGATTATGCTTAAATCAAAGTGAGCACAAACGCTTACCAAATAAAGGATGGGTGTATGTTAAGGGCTCCGAAAGTGGTTTTGGTTTTGACATTGAAGGGTATCGATTTCGCTAAATTTCAACCATGAATGCCTGCGTACTAATCACTTCAAATGCAATTAGCCCAAGCAAAATGAGATTAACCAAAACCGTTACCCAATAAACCCTCATAAATGACGATTTACTACGCTTATGTTTAAAAATCTGTTGGGCTAGCAATGCACCAGGCCAACCTCCCAATAAGCTTAATATATGCAGTTTTGCCTCTGAAACTCGCCGTTTTTCCTTTTTTGCAGCCGATTTGTCTATGCCGTAAAACAGTATGGTAAGCAAACTTACCGCGCCATAAACGATAGGTACTATAAACGGTAGCCGACCTGACAATGTAAATAACGCAAGTGCACCGGAGAAAATACTCAGTACGATAACATTACGTTTTCTTTGCGAGGTTGGCTTATTGGCGCGTAAACGTTTTGCTTTGTGATCCTTGAGTAAGCTGATGTTGCAGGCGCGGTGATTACCATTTCTATCCTGCTCAACTTCATAAACAATAATGTCGCCATTAACCGGGCGCCTAGAGCGTTGTTTAAACGCTTTGATATGAGTAAACGCGCGCGTGCCTCCACCGTTAGGCTCTACAAAACCATAACCTTTAGCATCGTCCCACTGTTGAATTCTTCCCTGATACTTCACTACCACTCCTTTAAAACCATTATGTAGCGTCTTCATTGTTGCTACTTTATCTGTGCTCTATCACCTAGGCATTATTTCACTTGGCCATAGAGTGTGTTGGCGAGAGTATGCACTCAATAAATGGTGTATTCAATACACTAGCGAACACGCTAAGCCCATATAGTAGGCAGCTCAGAGCGCACATTCTTTTGTATTACCCTTGAAATTAAAAAGCCTTCCCCCACTTATTTGTTATTGAATTTGAACGCTGCTGCCTTTGCTAGACGAAAAACGCAGCAGCGCCCAGCCAAACGGGGAATTAACGTGACAACGATTGTATCTGTACGACGTGGGAATCAAGTGGTAATGGCCGGTGACGGACAGGTATCACTGGGCAATACCGTAATGAAAGGTAATGCGCGCAAAGTGCGCCGTTTATACCACGACAAGATTTTAGCGGGCTTTGCTGGTGGCACGGCCGACGCATTTACGCTGTTTGAGCGCTTTGAAGCAAAGCTTGAAGCCCACCAAGGCCATTTGACCAAAGCGGCAGTAGAGCTCGCCAAAGATTGGCGGACTGACAGGGCGCTTCGCAAACTAGAGGCATTGCTTGCCGTAGCAGACGAAACCGCATCGTTTATTATTACCGGTAACGGTGATGTGGTGCAGCCAGAACAAGATCTTATCGCGATTGGCTCTGGTGGTAACTACGCGCAAGCCGCAGCTACTGCACTACTTGAAAATACAGAGCTAAGCGCAAAAGAAATTGCCGAAAAAGCGTTGACCATAGCGGGTGATATTTGCGTATTCACTAACCATAGCCAAACGGTTGATGTACTAGATTACTAAGTAATAGCTGAGTGCTGTTATCGGCTTGCTGTCGCTCGTATGAATTTGAGTACAGCAAGCGCTGTTAGAAAAGGGTTTATTCATGTCTGAAATGACACCAAGAGAAATTGTTCACGAGTTAGACCGACATATTATTGGTCAACAAGATGCCAAGCGCGCTGTATCTATTGCACTTCGAAATCGCTGGCGTCGTATGCAGCTTGAACCTGAGCTGCGCCAAGAAGTTACGCCAAAAAATATTTTGATGATTGGCCCTACGGGTGTGGGTAAAACTGAAATAGCCCGCCGTTTAGCAAAACTTGCTAACGCGCCGTTCATTAAAGTTGAAGCTACTAAGTTCACTGAAGTGGGCTACGTAGGTAAAGAAGTTGAGACCATCATTCGTGATCTTGCTGATATTGCGGTGAAGATGACGAAAGAAAATGAAATGAAAAAGGTGAAATTCCGCGCAGAAGAAGCTGCGGAAGAGCGCATTTTAGACGTTTTGCTGCCTCCACCAGAAGATGCATGGGGTAATAAGGAAAACGTTGAAGATCGCGGTACGCGCCAAGCATTTCGTAAAAAGCTTCGTCAGGGCGACTTAGACGACAAAGAAATTGAAATTGATGTGGCACTTCCGCAGGTGGGCGTAGAAATTATGGCGCCTCCAGGTATGGAAGAAATGACCAATCAGCTTCAAGGCATGTTCCAGAACTTGTCGGGTTCGCAAAAGAAAAAGAAGAAGCTGAAAATTAAAGAAGCGTTCAAACTACTAATTGAAGAAGAGGCGGCACGCCTTGTTAATCAAGAAGATTTGAAGGAGAAAGCCATTGAGTCGGTAGAACAGCACGGTATTGTGTTTATCGACGAAATTGACAAAATTTGTAAGCGAGAAGGCAACTCGTCGGCAGATGTATCTCGCGAAGGTGTTCAACGTGACCTGCTTCCACTGGTGGAAGGTTCAACGGTATCGACAAAACACGGCATGGTTAAAACTGACCATATCTTGTTTATCGCTTCGGGCGCATTTCAAATGAGCAAGCCGTCTGACCTTATTCCAGAGCTTCAGGGTCGTCTTCCAATTCGCGTTGAGCTATCTGCCCTTAAAGTCGGTGACTTCAAGCGCATTCTTACCGAGCCGAATGCGTCATTAACGCACCAGTACATTGCGCTAATGAAGACAGAAGGCGTGGATATTAGTTTCGACGATTCTGGTATTCAGCGTATAGCCGAAGCGGCATGGCAGGTGAATGAGCGCACTGAAAACATTGGTGCCCGCCGTTTGCACACCGTGCTAGAACGCCTTATGGAAGACATCTCGTTTGACGCCTCTGAAAAGAGCGGTGAGTCATTCGTGATTGATGCTGATTACGTTAACAGCCACCTAGAAACCTTGGTAGATAACGAAGATCTGTCGCGCTTTATTTTATAATGCAGTTTTGAGATAGCGAACAGCTCAGCTAAAAAGCTTATCGGGTATAACATGTCCCAGTGAGCTTTTGAAAATAGAGTATTTAAGCCCAGAGATATGCTCTGGGCTTTTTATTTTTCATTCAAAAATCTTGTCTTAATATTGCTATATAACATTTTAACGTTGCCCTCCTGCAAAATTTTTCGGCATACCAACTTCTAAAAGCCTCAATTAAAAACGACGTAGCGTGTAAAACCTCTTGTTAAATTTTTGTTGATCAGACTTTACATAAATAGTATAAACTAAAAAGACAACGTTGTTTATTTGAAATTACAGCACTTCAACAATCAAGGCGCGATATGAAAAATTACACATTGCATCCATTAACACGTCAGCTAAGGAAGGCCATAAAGCCTACTCCACTTTTACTGATGCTAATGGCAACGTCGTTACAAGCTCAAGAGGCTGGGTCTGGATCTGATGATTCGGAATTGCCAGAGGAAGTAGAAGTAATAGAGATTTCTTACGGTTACAGCGCCGTCGAGAAGAAAGATTTGACTGGAGCAATAGCTACAGTAGACATCGAAGACGTGATTGATTTGCCTGCCGGCAACATTATGCAAAATCTTCAAGGAAGAGTACCTGGTTTACAAATCACCACCACAGGTAATCCAAGTTCGACAGCAACCGTGAGGATCCGCGGTCAGGGACTAGGACCTCTTGGCAACAATGACCCGCTTTACATTATCGATGGAATTCCAACAAAGTCTGGCCTACACGAAATTAATAGCAACGATATTGCCGATGTACAGGTGTTACGTGATGCGGCCGCCGCAAGTATTTATGGGGCTCGCTCTGGAAACGGTGTAATTGTTGTGACCACAAAGAAAGGTCACGATGGCCTAGACTTTAGCTTCCGATACAACCAGAGTATTGAAGAATATGACTATGACCTACAGCCACTCAACACGTTAGAGCGTGGTGCCGTAGTGTGGCGGGCGGCAGTCAATGACGGGTCAAACCCTAATTCAGCAAGCCCGCTTTATACATTTGACTGGAATCAAAATTTTCAAAATCCAGAATTATATTCGGTCATTCTTCCTACCTTTACTGATCCAGAAGGTGTTCAACGCCCCGCCGATACTAGATGGTTTGATGAAGTTACAAGAACCTCTAAAGTCTCGGATGCGAATTTCTCGGTGGCAGGCGGCAATGACGTTTCCAAGTTCTATACATCGCTGGGCTATTTTGAGGCCGAGGGTATCGTAGATGGTTCCAAGTTCGAGCGATTAGCTTTCAGAGTCAATTCTGAACATGTCGTTGTTGAAGATAAATTAAAAGTCGGTCAGACATTTTTGATCACTGATCAACAAGCTAACCTTATCAACGACCTAGCGGGTCAGATTTTAGGACTATCAATTGAGCAGCAGTCAATCGTTCCGGTTTACAACGATGTAGGAGGCTGGGGTGGGCCGGTACCTGGAATTACTGACAGAGACAATCCGGTTCGAATAATCGAGCAAAATCGTGATAACGGCCATACCTACAATAAACTCATGGCGAACTTTTTTGTTGAGTACACACCGATTGAAAACTTAACGCTTAGAGGAAATGTAGGGGTTGATTACAGTCAGTTTTATTTTAGAAATTTCACTCGTGCGTTTACCGCTGGCTCACTCAGTGGCGCAGACAGATTAACGGTTGAAGACAACTGGAATCAAAGCATCATTACGGGCGCTACAGCCACTTACAAACTCGTACTTGATGACCTGCACAAGTTCAATTTCTTAGCCGGGGTTGAGCAAATTAATTATGAGCGTGAACTATCCCGAGGCATTGGGTCAGGCTTCGCTTCGGATGACCGTTCTTTCGCTTATCTGTCGCAGGCTACGTCGGATGTAAGGGTAGAAGGCGAAGGAGACAATTGGTCCCTAGATTCCCAGTTTGCACGAGTGGACTATAACTATGATAACCGTTACTTGTCCTCATTTACGATTCGTCGAGATGGGTCGTCGAGATTTGGTGATGCTAATGAATACGGCAATTTTCCAGCAGCGTCATTGGGCTGGGTTGTTAGCAACGAAGACTTTTTCGATATTGATTTTATCGACACCTTAAAGTTCAGGGGAAGCTGGGGGGAAACGGGTAATCAGGAAATTCCTACTGATGCGACGGTAACAACTTATATACCCCGTTATGCGACCCAGTCACTTTTCACAAACCAGCAAGATGAGGGCACAGCATACGACATTACTGGCGCAAATGGTGGTACGTTGCCTTCGGGCTTTGTTCGGGCGCAAACTGGCAACCCTGATCTGAAATGGGAAACATCAACGCAGGTTAACTTCGGCTTAGACTTCGAATTGTTTGAGAGAACGGTTTATGGAAGCTTTGATTGGTTCAAAAAAGAAACCCGCGACATTCTTACTCTCACTCAACCAATTGCAACGCTTGGCGAAGGGGCGCAAAAGTGGGTCAATGGCGGCACCATTGAAAATGCCGGTGTTGAATTGGTGCTTGGATATGAAAAGTGGATAGATACGGGCTTGCTGGAAGACGAGTTGCTTGTAGATATCAACTTCAATATATCTTCGGCTGAAAACACCGTTACAGCCTTGCCTGAAGATGTTGTTAATTCCTTTGGGGGAAATGGACAAGATAAAACAATCTTGGGGCGTTCAATTAATTCAGTATATGGGTATGTTGCAGACGGTATATTCCAAAATCAAGATGAGGTGAATGAACATGCTACACAATCGGGCGCAGCACCGGGTCGAATCCGTTGGCTAGACCTAGATGGAAATGGCGTTATTGATGAGAACGACCAAGACTTCTTTGCAGACACGGATCCAGATTTTATCTATGGAATGAACTTCACGTTTAAATATAGAGACTGGGACTTCAACATGTTCTGGCAAGGGATCAAAGGAGGACAGATAAGGAATAACTGGCGACTATTCACCGATTTCACTTCTTTAAACATTGGCTCAAATTATGGTGCACGAACGCTTGATGCCTGGACTCCTCAAAATACAGACAGCGATGTCCCTGCGCTTACCCTGATCGATAACAATGGGGAGGGCCGTCAGTCTAGCTTTTTCTGGGAAGAGGGCACTTACCTGAAACTTCGCAATATCAGCGTGGGTTACACCCCTACATTAGATTTCATCGAACGCTTAGGCCTTAACGATGCACGCATTTATTTGCAGGCTCAGAATCTTTTGACTATCACGCCTGATGGCACTTTGAGTGAAGATCCTGAAACTCCTAATGAAGTTTTTCCTGTACCCCGCCGCGTCACTATCGGGCTGGAATTCTCTTTTTAAGCTAACAGGATAATGGATAAAGACACATGAACTATATAAGCAAACTTTTGACAACAAGCTTGATTGCGCTTTCAGTCGTATCTTGCGGCGGAAGCGATGAATTGGACAGTGAACCACAAGCAGTGCTCACAGAAGATCAGGTAGCAACGACTGAGAATATAGATGCTTTGGTTATCGCCACGTACTCCTATCTTGGCAATGACCACTACACAGCACCTAATTATCTGTGGCCGACAGGCAACCTGCGCGCTGGTGATGCGCACAAAGGTGGAAACGGTCCTTCGGATATCTTTGCATACCACGCACTTTCAATGTACGAGCCGTTAGTGCCGGATATGGAGTCATTCCCACCTGATTTGATCGATCTCAACAATAAGAAATGGACACGCAACTATACCGGTATTTCAAGAGCTAACACGGCACTTAAGGTTATCGCTGAGACGCCTTCTGGTGAATTACCAGGCGCTGATGAAAAAGCAGCAGAGTTACGTTTTTTAAGAGCTATCTTTTATTTTGATTTGAAAATCCATCACAAGCATATTCCTTGGATTGATGAAACGATGACTCAAGAGGAAGTACTAGCGACGACTAACCGCGATCTCACAGACCAGCAGTTATGGGACAACATCGCAGCAGATTTTCGTTTTGCCGCGAACACCTTGCCAGATGTTCAGCAGGATGTCGGCCGGGCGTCCGCACTATCAGCCAAAGCCTATTTAGCGAAAACCCTTTTGTATCAGGCGTATGAGCAAGACGAACTGCACAACGTGGTGAATATCAATCAGCAGAAACTCGAAGAAGTAGTCAGCTTGGTAGATAGTATTGAAGCCAGTGGACAGTACGGTCTTTACGACGATTATGCAGAGAATTTTCTTATCGAATTTGAGAATGGAAAGGAGTCTGTATTTGCCATTCAGCGTTCATTGAATGATGGCAGTCCTGACGGAAGAGGTTCTTGGTCTAGCGCGTTGAATGCGCCGATGTCAGGCGGTTTTGGTTGCTGTGGTTTTCACGTTCCAACAGAAAACTTTGTTAACGCGTTTAAGACCGATAACTCGGGTTTGCCCCGCTTCAACACATTCAATGACAGTGAGTATAACGTAAATAATGACCATGTTGACCCTCGGCTCGACCATACAGTGGCGATGGAAGGCAAGCCATTTAAGTACGACCCTGACCTTATTCATGGCGGCGACAGCTGGGCACGGGCACCAGGTATCTATGGCAATTACACGGGAATGAAAGACTTAGAACACCCTGAGTGTGACTGCCGGGGTGAAAACGGTCCTTTCCCAATATTCTCTCTCAATACCGTATTAGTGCGCTATGCCGATGTATTGCTTTGGAAAGCAGAGGCGCTGATAGAGCTCGACCGCTGGGAAGAAGCAACCCCGATTATCAATCGTCTTAGAGAGCGGGCCGCAGCCAGCACGGCGAGATTGAACGATGCGAGCTTATACCGTATTGGCACTTACGACACATTTACCAGTAAAGCAGAAGCAAGGCAGGCACTGCGCTGGGAAAGGCGCGTTGAGCTAGGGCTAGAAGGTCATCGATTTTTCGATTTGGTTCGCTGGGGCGTGGCTAAAGAGACCATTGACGAATACCTCACTACCGAGCGCGGCAGAAAGCCCTACTTGGAAGACGCTGCATTTACTAAAAATAAGCATGAATACCTCCCAATCCCTAATCAGCAGATTAATTTGAGTGGCGGAATTTATATACAGAATCCGGGCTATTAAGCCCGGTATTCCTAAAGTGGTTAAGAGGTAAAAATATACATCATGAACAAAATAGTTTACTGGTCACTCACTGTTGCAATAGCCGGATTTTTATTTGGTTTCGACACCGCAGTGATATCTGGAGCAGACCAATCCATTCAAGCGCTGTGGGACACTACGCCCCTTTTTCATGGGTTGTTCGTCATGTCTTCTGCTCTGTGGGGAACGGTGATTGGCGCGTTGATGGGGAACTGGCCCTGCGATAGGCTTGGGCGCAAAAAGACGTTAGTTCTTATTGGCGTCCTCTATCTACTCTCTGCTATAGGTTCAGCACTCGCTCAGGATCCGTATACCTTTGCTATTCTTCGGTTTATCGGAGGCTTAGGAGTGGGGGTATCTTCAATCGCCGTACCCGCTTACATTTCTGAAATTGCACCAGCCAAAATCAGGGGGCGGCTAGTCGCAACCTATCAGTTTCAAATAGTATTTGGGATCCTCATCGCTTTTCTTTCAAATTATTTGCTCTCGGGCGTTATTGTCGATGACTGGCGAGTGATGCTGGGAGTTGAAGCCGTGCCAGCATTGATCTACTTCCTAATGGTGCTGAAAGCACCGGAGAGTCCTCGCTGGTTGTTGCTGCATCGCGATGACGAAGCCCGTGCTCGAGAGGTCTTTTTATCGCTACAGAGTGAAGGTGTCGAACAAACTATCAGCGCAATAAAAGCTGATAAGGCAGGGCGTAAAAGAGAATCTTTATTTAAACCTGAGTTTCGACTTCCGGTGATGCTTGCCTTTTTACTTGCTGCATTTAACCAACTATCAGGTATTAACTTCATCATCTATTACGCACCACGTATTTTTGATATGGCGGGTTTAGATGGCAGCACCGCATTGCTTTCCACTGCGGGTGTCGGATTAATCAATCTTGTATTTACGATGGTTGGATTAAGTCTGATAGATCGGCTTGGACGAAAATCACTCATGTATATAGGCTCAATCGGTTACATCCTGTCTCTAGCCACTGTTTCATGGGCATTCAGTAGCCAAGTCGGCGGCACCATTGTAGTGAGCGCAGTGTTCGTATTCATCGCGTCTCATGCTGTTGGGCAGGGCGCCGTTATCTGGGTTTTTATTGCTGAAATCTTCCCCAATTCCGTGCGCTCTAAAGGACAGTCATTGGGAAGTGGTACACATTGGGTTTTTGCTGCGCTGATCGCGCTTTTAATGCCTCAAGTATTAGCCGCCTTTTCTGCCAGCCAGGTCTTCGCGTTCTTCACATTTGCGATGTTCTTACAGCTTATTTTCGTTCGATTCATGATGCCAGAAACGAAAGGGAAAACGCTTGAGGATGTGTCTGCAGCGTTATCAAAGTAGAGGCATTTTAACTATGAAAACACTATTAGGTCTTATTATTTCTTCAGCTCTTGTTGGATGTTCCATGAATCAAATTAGTCCACTTCCCGAGAACTCGACTCTTGTGGTCGAGGCCGCTCGCAACGAAGCTTTTCGTCCCCAGATCCATTTCTCACCGAAAGAAAAGTGGATGAATGATCCCAACGGTATGTTTTATCTCGATGGCGAGTACCATCTATTCTTTCAGCATAATCCCGATGCCTCCACCTGGGGGCCTATGCATTGGGGGCACGCTGTGAGTAAGGACCTTATGCATTGGGAGGAGTTACCAATAGCGCTTTACCCTGATGAGCTTGGCACCATTTTCTCTGGAAGTGCAGTCGTCGATGTCGAGAACACCAGTGGTCTGGGAAGCAAAGATAATCCCCCTATTGTTGCGTTGTATACCTATCACAATGCATCACTGGAGAAGCAGGGAAAAATTGACTACCAAACCCAAGCACTGGCTTACAGCTTAGATAAAGGCCGGACGTGGGAAAAGTATGTCAATAACCCTGTTATTGACAACCCGGGCATAAAAGATTTTCGCGACCCAAAGGTCATGTGGCATGAACCGTCAGGAAAGTGGGTGATGGTGCTAGCACAAAAAGATCATATTGGTTTTTACAGTTCAGATAACCTGATTGACTGGTCGTTAGAAAGCACATTCGGTGAAGAAATAGGTAGTCATGGCGGTGTGTGGGAGTGTCCGGAACTGCTGCTATTGCCTGTCGAAGGAACTGATGAATCTAGATATGTATTGTTGGTAAGTATATCGCCAGGCGGCCCAAATGGAGGCTCGGCAACCCAATACTTTGTTGGGGATTTCGACGGCAAAGAATTCGTATTAGATGCTAAGTGGCAAAGCGAACTCTCACCTACAGTGGCTAATTTTCCAAAAGGCACGGTCTTTGATAATTTTGAAGATGGAGCCGACAAGTGGACGCAGCAAGGTAATGCCTTTGTTGATGCTCCCACCGAAGGTGGACATGCCAACCAGCCGTCCCCCACTGGTTACTCTGGTGATTATCTTGTAAACAGTTTTGCAGATGAAGATCGTGCGCAAGGAACGCTGACGTCGGAAACGTTCACCTTATTTGAACCTTATATCAACTTTAAAATTGGTGGCGGCCATCATCCAGACAGGGTTGGCGTTCAACTCGTGGTGGAAGGCAATATAGTAAAATCTGAAACAGGCCTCAATCGAGAAACGCTCCATTATGCGAGCTGGGATGTGAGTCAGTGGCAAGGCAAATCCGCATTTTTGAGGATTATCGATAACGAGTCCGAAAGCTGGGGACACACTTACATTGACGATATTGTGTTTGCGAGCGAGCCTGCAACAAATCGAATTGAGCCCGCTATTTGGCTGGATCACGGCACAGACAATTATGCAGGGGTAACTTTTTTTAAATCGCCAGAAAGTAATGAATCACGTCATATCTTCATGGGATGGATGAGCAATTGGTTATACGCAAATGATGTACCGACAGAAATATGGCGTAGTGCGATGACACTACCTCGCACGCTGCATCTCGTTAAAACTAGCAAAGGACTCCGTGTCCGTAGTCAGTTGGTAGACGAAGTGGATAGATTAGTTGAAGCGTCTACTAAGTCGCCAATCTTGAAGGCAGGACAAGCAATGAGCCTTTCTTCTCTAGATAGCAACGGCAGGGAATCGGCGCTTCGCTACGCTTTCGATGTTCAGGGGAATTCACCTTCACCTATTTCGATTCGACTTGAAAACCAAAGCGGTGAATTTGTTGATATTGAAATAGATCAACAACGATCCTTGGTATCACTAAACCGAAGTCACTCTGGAGAAACATCATTCAATGAGCATTTTGGAAAAGTCCAGAAGGCGGAGTTAACAACGACAAGCGACTCATATAACGTCACAATAATTGTCGACCGCTCATCATTGGAATTGTTCATTGACAATGGCACTACCGTTATGACGGCACTAGTGTTTCCCAAGACTGTTTACGAAACGCTACACGTGGCGCCTAACAGTCAATCAATACACCAGCTATCAATTGACCGATTGGGCTCTGTGTGGTCTTCTAATTAGGTATTATGCCTAGGGTATTATTATGAAGTGGCAGTCAAACTCAGCATACTGGTCGTCCGCATTAACGTTTTTTACGTTTTTCCTGACCTGGTCGTTTTGCTATTCGCTCTTTCCGTTATGGCTAAACCAAACCCTAGGGTTAACCGGAAGGGAGACGGGCGTTGTCTTTGCGACCAACGCGATGGCTGCCTTATTCATAATGCCCGTTTATGGTGTTCTTCAGGACAGGTTAGGAACCGGCAAGCAGCTTTTGTTTATGTTAGGTATCCTTATGGCTGGTGTGGGTCCATTCTTTATCTTTGTCTATCAGCCGTTGCTAGAATCTTTCTTCTTTTTCGGCGCAGTAGTGGGCGCGGTGTATAGCGCGTTATCCTTTGGTGCCGCGGTGGGAACGCTTGAAGCGTTTATTGAAAGGCTTGGTCGGCAACATAATGTTGAGTTTGGTAAAGCCCGATTATGGGGGTCGCTAGGCTGGGCAAGCGCGACGTTTATTGCTGGTGGTCTTTTTAATGTTGACCCTAGGCTGAATTTTGCGCTTGCAACCATCAGCGGACTAGCGTTTGTCATCTGTCTATTCTGGTTGCCTAAATCTGCGAGCACGGCGTCGTCTTCAAACAGCAAAGTCAATTTAAGAGATGTTTGGTCGCTCTTTGGGCAGAAGAAGTTTTGGCGTTTAAGTGTGTATGTGATGGGCGTATCGTGCCTATATCAAATATACGATCAGCAATTCCCTATTTACTTTGCATCGTTATTTACCTCGCCAGAGGAAGGAAACAGGTTCTACGGTTATTTGAACTCACTGCAGGTATTCGTTGAAGCAGGGATGATGTTTGTTGCTCCTTATATTGTCAATCGAATAGGTCCAAAACAGGGCTTGCTGTTAAGTGGGGCCATCATGGCCAGTCGAATGTTGGCTTCTGGTCTGGTTGCCGACCCTGTGTCCATTTCATTGGTCAAATTGCTACATGCATTAGAGCTCCCGATCTTATTGGTCGCAATTTTCAAGTACATTGTAGCGAATTTTGACGCAAGGTTATCGGCGACGATTTACCTCGTTAGCTTTCACGTATTTACCCAGGTAGTAACAACACTTCTCTCATCGCCAGTCGGGGCGCTTTACGACACACTGGGATTCGCAGATGCTTACTTACTCCTTGGCTGTGCGGTCACGGTTAACCTTGTTGTTTCTTTTTGGCTTCTGGAAAATGCTAAGCCTGAAACGTTAGTAACAGTTAAAACGACTGACGGCTGACAAGAGAAAAACGCGCGGTTTCGCGCGTCTTGTCTGTTCTTTCTGTAAGCAGATAATTAAACGCCCACTTACCCATTTCGTAATGAGGAAGTGCCATGGTTGTTAGCCCCGGTTGTAAAAGAGAAGGGATGATATCCCAGTCATCGAAGCTGCCTATTCCAATGTCTTTACCCACTTGAAGCCCAAGAGATTGAACAACAAAGTAGACTTCCATGGCCATTGGGTCCTGACCACAGAGAATAGCGTCAGGTTTAAAGTCTTTAATTAATTCTGCTGCGCGTTTGCGGGTAATTGAGCGCTCTTCATTTTCGTCGCCAATAATGACGGACTCGATTACAAGATTGTCAGGGCTTTGTTTGGCGTCAGCAAACGCCTGCTCAACCCCTTTTTTACGAAGCTTGGCGGCAATGATATTTTCATTCAGGTTCAAAAAAGCAATACGTTTATAGCCCTTGCTCAGTATGTTCGCCGTAATCTCCCGTGCGGCTTCTTGTTCGTCGGGGACTATAGAGGGGAATTTACCATCGCTATCGAAGCAATTAGCAAGCACTGTAGGGACTTCTGAAAACTGAGACGGTAGACGAACTTCCCGATGGTACATTGCGGCATAAATGATCCCTTCCACTCGGTGCTCAAAAAGGTGATTTACGGCTCCTTCAACGCTGTACTTATTCACGTTTACGTTGAGTACCATCAACTCTTTATTGTGCTGCCACGCAAGATCTTGCGCCCCCCTAATAAGGTCAAAAGTGTAAGGCACTCTGAGTAGCTCATCTGCAATAAAGCCTACAACGCCAGATTTCTTGCGACGGGTCATTTGTGCTGCGCGATTGGGACGATATCCGAGTTCTTCGATTGCCTTAAGCACCTTCTCCCTATTCTTGGGTTTAACTGTGGGGTCGTTATTTACTACCCTAGAAACAGTTTTGAATGCGACGCCTGCATGTGCAGCTACGTCTTTTATCGTCACCATAGCAGATTATTCCCAAAAATTTTTTCATCAATATCAACGTGCTAACGCTTAACACTTTTATCACACTTTTGAATAAACTGGTAATAGCCGCGACGATTTTTATCAGCCTCATAAAAATGTAAAAAAAATGTTGAGTTAATGTGCGGCTGACATTAATATCGTAAAGACAACGTTGTTTATTTGTGTGGAAACCCAAAAAAGAATGTCAAAGAACAGCCGTACGATTTTGACATAACCAATTAAAAGTAAACGGACATAGCCTTACAGGGGGCTATGGAGGAAAACCATGAAAATATTAAAACCCACTAACAGAGGGTGGAAATTATCAGGACTCATTTTAGTGGTAAGTGCTTCTCTTACAGCATGTTCCGATAGTGATACTGATAAAAATGAGGTTGAGGCAGAGTTAATTGTTTTACAAGAAGGGCAGAGCCCCTCTGATGTAATTGGCGGTGGAAATCCTCCCGAAGAGCAACAGCCTGATGAAGATATCGTTATCACAGACAACCCAGAAATTTCCGGTCAACCTCTTTTTAACAACCCCGAAAATAGTCAACAGGTGCTCTCTGGCTTTGAATTCTGTTGTGGACAGTATAATACCTACGCTGAACACGGATTTGAAAGCGTGACTGGCGACTTCGACAAATTAGACGGAGGCTGGTGGGGAGCCGATGTTGCAGGTGTTATCGGAGAACGGGTTTTCTCAAGCTTTGGTGATGGATTTGATAGTAGTGACCAAGCACTGGGTTGGATAGGATTTAGTGCAGTTGGCACGATGGAAAGTCCATCATTTGAAATATCCGAACGATTTATAAACTTTCTTGTTGGTGGTGGCGCAAATGGTGTGTCGGAATCCAACACCACAGCGGTAGCGCTGGTTGTTGATGACGAAATAGTGTTGCAGGCTAGCGGTGACGACACAGCTATGAGTATGAGATGGGTCAGCTGGGATTTGGCCGATTATCTTGGTATGACCGCGAAAATTCGTTTTATCGATCACCACCCTGATGACAAATCTGATACTTCTTTGCCTTATTTATTGGCTGATGAGTTTCGTATATCCGATGAAGCGGCCGCCCTTCCAGAAGCAAGCAGTCAGTTGTTAACGTCGGTAAATATTTCTGTCGAACCAGAGGTGGAGGGAATCTCTGCATTTAGACGTGTTTCAGATCCTGGCCAGAATATCGCTGGGTTCGAGTTCTGCTGTGGTCAATTTAACACCTACGCGAATCACGATTTCTTGGCTACGGGAGAAATGGTCAAGCTTGATGGTGGCTGGTGGGCTGCTGATATTGTCAACCATCAGGGCGAGCGAATCTTTTCCAGCCGCGGGGATGGCTTTTCAGCAGACGGCACTGGACTTGGCTGGATTGGAGATGAAGCTACTGGCACGTTAAGCACGCCTCCTTTTGAAATCACACACAAATTTTTAAACTTTTTAGTAGGTGGCGGTACCAACGACTTTCGCAGTGACAATGCAACGGCAGTGGTGTTGCGAGTGAATGGCAAAATAGTGCGTCAGGGCGTAGGGAATGGACTAGAGTCGCAGCTTGACTGGTATACGTGGGATGTGAGTTCATTGCAAGGGCAGACCGCTGTACTGGAGATTATTGACCAGCACGAAGGAGGAGATGACGGAAGTCTCGCCTTCATCATGCTAGATGAAGTCAGACTTGCCGATTTTGCGGCAGTAGAGCCAAATAAACTCGATTTGGTGAGCATGCCAGAAGGCCATGACGTGTCTTTACCTTTGGTAATGGCCGACCCAAATCCGTATTTCCGTGATGGTGAATTCTACATTTATTATTTAATAGATACCGCATTTCATGATTGGTATCTCACTAAAACGAGCAACCTTCAGCAGGCTAGCTTTCCCCAGCGGGTGCTTGAAGCTACTGGAGATACCAATACGCAAGACCAGTGGACGGGCTCAGGCAGTGTTGTGGAAGATGCAGAGGGTCAGACGCATATTTTCTTTACAGGCCATAATGCTGACTTCAATCCAGTGGAGGCAACAATGCATGCCGTGGCGATAGACAACACGCTTACAAACTTTACTAAAATCCCAGAGGATACCTTTACGGGAAGTAATGGATATAGCGATTTTGACTTCCGTGACCCCAAAGTATTCTGGAATGAGGAAACCAATAACTACTGGATGCTTATAACCACACGCTTTGAAGGGCAAGCGGTAATTGGCTTGTATACTTCTGACAATCTTATAACTTGGGCAGCGCAAGACCCCCTGTTTATGATGAATACGCCACTTAACCTTGAAGTGCCGGACTGGATTGATTTTGGTGACAATCAGTTCATGGTGTTTTCAGATCAGAATGACGGCGAAAGGGATATCAAGTATTTGCATCAGACGAGTGCTGGGTGGGAGCTCGGAAACTATGCGTCGCTTGATGGCAAGTTTTATTATGCTGGCCGCACAGCATCTTCAGAAGACGCGACGCTTATGTTCGGCTGGATACCTCATAAAATTACCAGAACTAATGCCAGTGTGGGAACGTTTGGCGGCGACTTGGCGATTCATCAATTGCATCAGACTTCTTCTGGTGAGTTAGCAGTGATGATTCCGCATTCTTACAAAACGGAGTTTGCGGAGCCTATTTCTACCGATATACAGCAACAGGAGGGCTCGGTATCAGGTGTTGCCCCTATCTCATTGATGTCATCCTCTGCTTTTACGTTAGACACAGTGAGCGAAAAAAATCGCCTGTCGATGACGGTAAGAAGTGAAGCATCAGGCGGTAGATTCGGAATTTACTTCCCCACTGAGGGAGAAGGTGAGCAGGTGGCCAGACTTGAATTTGACACCAACAGCAATAAAGCATCATTTTATTTTGGTGACACACCTCCGACGGGTGGTGCGAGCGTAACTCCCACTCCAGCCCTTGAAGGTGAGTCGCTTTTCGTCAGAGAAGAGGCTCCTGAACAAAATATAGCGGGGTTTGAATTTTGCTGCGGACAGCACGGTACGTTGTCAGGGCATGAATTCACAAACGTCACTGGCGATTTCGTAAAGCTTGATGGCGGCTGGTGGGGTGGTGATGTCGCTAACAACGTGGGTGAAAGGGTATTTTCGAGCTTTGGTGACGGTTTTGAGGAAGACGGAACTGCCCTTGGCTGGATTGGTTTCGAGGCAACTGGAAGTGCAGACTCTCCGTCTTTTGAAATTACCAAACCCTACATAAACTTCTTAATTGGCGGTGGTTCCAACCCGTTTGACAGCGCTAATGCAACCGCTGTTGCATTGATGGTAAATGGAGAAGTCGTGCGTAGCCAATCAGGCGTTAATGCTGAAAAAACGGCGGATGATAAGTTTCGAATGGAATGGGCCACTTGGGATGTCAGTGATCTTATAGGACAAACCGCCGTTATCAGATTGATAGATCAACATTCAGATGACGGTACAGATACAGCGCTACCCTATCTTTTGGCCGACCAGTTTAGAGCCGCTGATTTACCTGCGGTCAGTGACGGTGAAGAAGTGAGTTCCGGAAGTTTAGATGCTCAAGTCGCAGTACCTATGGAACTAACCTCTGACGTTAAACTTGATGTGTGGTTAGACCCAGAAGCAGGGCTAGGAACGGTTTACATCAACGATTTCAGAGCGCTCAGCTTCAGACTATACGACCTTGATCAAAGGCCGATAGGGGTTTATACACGAGAGCACAATATTTCAATAGTGGATCTTCAGAGATTCACAAAGAATCCGTAACTATAAGCCATGAGCAGATCACAGAGATGTGGTCTGCTACTTTGATGAGGAGCTCAGCTAGACGTTGTATCTGACAGAAGTTCTATAAGCCTACTCGTAATATCCAAGCCAGTATCGTTTTCTATTTTCAAAAAATAAGGGCTGGGGTTGGCCTCTAAAAAAAAGTATTTTCCCTTTGCACTTTTACGCCAGTCTATCGCACACCAGTGCATACCTAATGCTTTGCATATTTTGACAGCTAGCTGCTGAACATCTCTGGGGACTAGGGTTACTGACACACTGGCGTTGTCGTCATTCCTGTAATCTAATTCACTTGAGTCGATTTGTACGCTGAGTACGTCATTGCCAAGCACATAGCTTCGTACATTCACGCCTGCAATATATTTTTGAAAGGTAACAGGGCGCTCACCTAAAAGCGCATTGAGTAACGGGCGCATGTTTGGTTGTTTATTCACAAACTGCGCAGTTCGACCGCCGCGTACGGGCTTGTAAATAACGTCTCGCATATTGTTACAAAACTGCGAAGCAACCTCGGGTGCATTGCCAACAAAGGTGTAGGGAATATGTGCTCCTAGTTTGCCAGCAATACGCGATTGATAAGGTTTACACTGGTGGCTTCGAACAGCGTCGATAGAGTTCACCCATTTAATGTCGCTATAGCTGAACCAGCAAAGTAGCGTACTTGCTCGCTCTTGCTCAACCCACCCTGCGTTTTCTAGTAAAGTAGATTCACCATCATAAGGCCTATCACCTTGTGTTTGAGCATCTGCACTGGCATCGTTTTTAGCATTATCACTAGGGGCTTTTAGCGGTATGCCAGGTAGGTACTCATGCCAATAAGCGGCCTGGGTATTCGAGAACGTGACTCTAGGTTGGTCGCAAAGTGAAGGCGAATTGAAATGAATTAGCCCGTCATCGAAGTCAGGGTCATAGCTGATCTTCCAAGTAGAACCAAAATGTTGCGTATTGGCGAAATAAAAGGGTGTGTTATTTTGGTGAAGTGCTTTGGCTATATGTTGAATTTGTGGGTCTTGCTCACTGCCTAGTAGTGCGACGTGCATTTGCGTTCCTTGCTAGCGTTGTAAGTGTTCAAAGAATCTAGTAGCCCTTAAAGCAACACATGGGATACTGCCTAAACCGTATCCATGTGTTGACTTTGATAAGCGGTAAGTTACGACAAAATATCAGGTAGTTTGCCGCCGCCTTCACCAATAGCCATGGTTATGTAAACGGGCTCTTTAGGTGTTGGACCGACTACCGGCACACTTTCACTTAGGCGAGCTCGTAGTCCGCCGGATACCTCAAATAGCTGAGATTCAGCAACGGTAGCAAGCTTAGAATTTGCTGGTTGGTTCTGAGTTAATGGATGGTTTTTCATAATGTACGCTCCTTGTAGTGGCGTGGTGAGTAATGAAGTGGACACGCTTACAGCGAAACCACTTCTTGGTAAAGGGTTCTAAAACAGCAGGCAATAAGCACAGAACGGTTACTAATGTTGAGCTTTTTGTAAATGTTGGCGCAGTGAAATTTGACGGTCCTTTCACTGATGAATAGCTCTGAGGCAATAACCTTATTTGAGCGTCCTTCCATTATTTTGTGTGCAACTTGTAGTTCGCGTTTTGATAAACAGTCAATGGGGATAACGCTGTTCCGAGCGGTAATGCCGTTCGCATCTATTTGCATGCGTTCAGCTGCTGTCATCAATACTGCGGGTTCTCTGATTTCATGTGTTTTCATAGTGTTTCTCCGTGTTTACCTGATGTTGCGCTTCCTGTTACTTCAGTGGGAGGGCATAGATGTAAGTTGCCGTTTTCCAGACGATAAACCTTGTCTGCCATGGCAATTGATTGAGGCCGATGTGCCACAATAATTCGCGTCATATTTAGAGACTTAAGGTGATGATTTATCTGAGCCTCGTTTTCCATATCTAGGTGACTGCTTGCTTCGTCTAAAAATAAAATGTCTGGCTCTTGGTAAAGCGCTCTTGCTAGAAGCAGGCGCTGTTTTTGACCACCACTTAAGCTGCTACCCATATCACCGACCAAGGAGTGGTATTGCATAGGCATCTGCATGATGTCTTCATGGATACAGGCAAGCTGAGCGACGTAAACCATTTTCTTGAGGTCGGGAGCTTCTTCAAAGCAACAGATATTTTGCGCGATGGTGCCGCTTAAACAGGTATCCTCCTGAAGCACTGACGCGATGACTGGGTTTGTAGAGCTTGGGTGTTCAATATTGCCTTCTGAAACAGGGTACAGTCCCATCAGGCACTTAAGCATTGTGCTTTTTCCACAGCCGCTATCGCCTGTGATTGCGACGATCTCTCCGCTATGTACCGAGAACATTAGATTTTTAAACACCCACGCATTGGTCTCACTGTAGCGATAACTGAGCGCCGTCGCTTTAAGCGCTACAGGGCGAGTTTTGGCATCAAGAAGCGAGGGCGTACTTGCGCCATCAGGCGTTAAAACGTTAGGTGCAAGTGAGTTGGACGTGGATGAGTTGGGGACGTCTGCATTACTAAAATGAACGTTTTGTTTTTCAAATGTATCGTCCTTAGTTTTTAACGACAGAGGCTTCTGCTGTGATGGTGTGAGTAAAATGTCGCTTAAGCGGTTGAAATGAACACCTAACATACTAAGCTCAATCAGCTTGTTAACTACGCCATCTAATGCGCTGACAAAGCGAGCTTTGTACGCCATAAATGCCAGCAGCATCCCTATCGAAAGGGTTCCTTCCATAACCAGGCTGGCACCAATATACACAACGACCAAATTTTCAGCGCCAAACAATAGCTGATTGGTCAGTGCGCTGCCTATGTTGATCTTTCCAAGAGTGATGTCTTTGTTTAGCGTGGCGACAAGCTTGTTTTGCCACTGCCCGTGGCGCTGTACTTCTTGGCTGTATACGCGAATAGGTAGGATAGCGCGTACGCTTTCCATAAAGTGACTTTGTTCTAATGCTGCAAGCGCAATGCGTTCAGTGGTAAGACGTTTAATAAACGGCAGCAGTCCAAGACGAACGGCGAGGTAGGCAAGCATGATTGCCACTACAACCAGCGTGAGTTTGGGCGAATATAAAATCATTACTGCTAGCGTGATCACTGCCATAAGCCCGTCTAACAGCGCAGTAACCAGGCCAGTGGTTAGGAACTCACGAATACTCGCCAGTGAGCCAAAGCGGGATACCACATCGCCAATATGTCGCTTGTCGAAGTAGTCCAACGGAAGCGATAATAAGTGCTTAAATACCGACGCCGACATTTGAAGCTGAAGGCGAGACGACACCGACAGAATAACGAACTTTCTTATCCCGCTAGTAAAAGTTTCTATTATTAGTAGCAGGGCAAACCCTATTGCCAGCGCTTTCAGTAATGCATCGTTGTTATAAATCAATACATCATCTACGACTGTTTGCATGTAATAGGGTGAAGCAAGTGCAAATAACTGCAACACAATCGATAACGCAAAAAGGGTTAGAAGATTGCGCTTAAACCCTGTTGTTCTAGTGAAGAATTGACTAAGACCCAAACGTGGCGCGGACTTCTTGGGACTAAATGTGTCGCTAGGCGTGACTTCAAGTGCAATACCGGTAATGTACTTCGACGCCTCAGAATAAGTGAGTTTTCTTTCTCCAAGCGCGGGGTCGTGAATGGTAAGGGTTTTTCCCTTCACTTTAGTTAACACAACAAAGTGATTCATGTTCCAATGTAGAATTGCAGGGCAAGATAATTGCGCCAAGTGCTCCATTTCTATCTTGATGGCGCGGGTTTGGAAACCCAAATCACTGGCAATGCGCATTACGTCTTTTAACGTAGTGCCTCGTAGCGACACAGACACAGACTGACGTAGAGCATTTAGATCACGTTTATCAGAATAGTACTGCGCAATCATAGTCATACAAGCAAGTCCACACTCAGCTGCTTCGCTTTGCAGTACAACGGGCACACGCTTTTTTGTATAAAGGATTTGCGTTGAAAGTGGAAGTGTAATGTTCATCATGATTACAGCTTCCCAGTAATGCTATACAGTGGTTCCATTAACCACTCCATCAACGTACGTTGACTTAAATCTACGTCTGCAGAAAATGTCATCCCAGCTTTCAGTGAAATATTGTTTCCATAAGCCAATATTTCTTTTGTATTTAGCGTTGCAGTAACAAGATAAGCGGGTTCACTAATAGAAATAGGGATGTCGGTAAGCTCACCAGGTAGCACCAACGAAGGTGAAATGTTCACTATCTCCCCTGACTGCACACCAAATTTTTGATAAGGAAATGCGTCGTATCGAATATGCAGGGCTTGGCCTTTGCGTAAAAATCCAGCAGACCGCACGGGAACTGCAATACGCGCTTGAATGTCGGCATTTTTAGGCAGTAAGGTAAGAAGCGGGCGAGAGCTATCGATGGTATATCCCGCCTTTACTTGAAGGCCGGATATCACGCCATTGTGAGGCGCATAAATCGTTTCTTCTGCGTTACTCTTGTGACTTACTATTTGCTGCGTGAGATCGCTCAAGGTGTTCTCCACGTTTGCCATTTCATTGGCCTGCTGTTGAGGCAAAGTGGCAAGTTCATGGTGGAGAGCAGCGATATTCGCCTTTTCGTCATTTTGGTCTTTTTTGGCCAACGTAAGCTGTTGTTCGGCGGTCAATCTTTGTAGCGTATGGTTTTCATAGTCTGCTTGGCTAATGTGCCCTTGATTAAGTAAGGTTTGCGCTTTCTCCCACTGCTTTAGTGCTAGTGCCCACTGGGTTTGCGACAATTCAACGATGGCGTCTAAAGCCGTTAATGCCCGTTTGGCTTGGCTCAGTTGTTCTTCTAAGCCTTGTCGCTGCGCTCTATGCAACACATCAAGACGTTGAATACTTTGACGTGTTCGATGCCGCTTTGCTTCAAGCTCAGCGAGCAACTGCGTGCTAACTTTATTACCTGATGCATCATCGCTACTGTAGTTGATCTTAATTAGCGGCGCGCCCTTACTCACTAATTGACCTTCACTGACCAATACATCAAGTACTTTGCCGCGCCTTGCATCGGCATAGAGCTTAAAAACGCCATGACTGGGTTCCAGCCATCCACTCACTGATGCCTTTCGTGCGTAGCTTCCCGTATTTAGATAAATAATCACTGCCAAAATCCAGACCACAAGCAGGCCAGCTATTGCAGAATAAACAGGTTTTGGGGTCATTAAAAAACGTCCATCAACAGCATTTGATTGCTCATCAATGACTTCCTTTCTAAACAGTCCTGTTCTCATCTCCATTCCTTTTTTGTTTATGCATTTGCGTTGCAGTGCTTATCTAACTTTGTTTGGGTCACGTTAAAGGTATCTGGCCGCCACTTCCGTTTAGGCTTTTTCTCCTTGGCATCACAGTCCTTGACGCCTCCGTTTTGTTACTACCAGATACCTTGTGGTCACCATTACTGCGGTGACGGTGTTCACTTTAGGTGGGTTGGGAACTTGATGAATTACTGCTAAGGTCTATATTTCAGTAGCACACGGTTTCACTGGTGTTGGCGCATTTTTGAAAGCGGCTGGCTCAAATTTAAAAGTGGTTCAGACACAAATAATTGCCAGTAAAATACAAAGAAGTCATAGAACTGTATAAAGAATGTGCTATAAAAAACAAAGGAATATGAAAATAACACGGTAAGAACACACAGAAGGAAGCCTCATGTTTGTGCCCAGCATACTTTTAAAGCAACTCTATACACGCGCAAGTCTTACGAAGACAGATAAAGGCTTATCTTTTTCTCTGAAAAACAGATTGAAAGACGCAACCATTAAAGAAGTAAAGTGGATATCTCTTGATGGCGAAAAAATTCCAGAGCATAAAATTTCACTCCAGTTAACTCCCGACTCCATTATTTCCGTAGAAGCATTAAATAAATCAGACGGAGAGCCCTTTGGCTTGCGTCAAACCATTACCGTGCATTTAGATATTGATGAAGCGCCGTGCCCAGAAAAGCGAAAACTGGGTATTTGCTTTTCTGCTTCGCCTTTTGGAAAGCTTAAATTTGAAGTGGAAGACAATATTACTGCGCCAGGACAACGCAGCGCTTTTATTCCTCGTGACGACATGAATGACTACGGCGAAAGTATTATAAAAACACGCCAAGAATATTTCGAAAGCGCCACCAGAAAGAAAATTGATCACGTAGGTAAGTACTCAATCGATCCGCAAGCACTTAAGGGGAATATTGAGCATTTTATTGGCGTGGCGCAGGTTCCTATCGGTATTGCAGGGCCGTTGAAGATAAACGGAGAGCATGCACAAGGGGAGTTTGTCGTGCCGTTAGCGACAACCGAAGGTACGCTGGTGGCATCGTATAACCGAGGCATGAAGCTGCTTAACATGAGCGGTGGCGTAACGGCAACGGTCGTCGACGATGCTATGCAGCGAGCCCCTGTATTTATTTTTGAAAATGCACGGGGTGCCAGAGATTTCGTTAAGTGGATTAAAGCAAACTTTGAGAAGATTAAAGAAGAAGCAGAGGCGACCTCAAGTATTGCTAAGCTGACGTATATCGACCATTTCCTATCGAACAAATTTGCGTTTTTGCGTTTTAACTTTAAGACCGGTGACGCAGCGGGTCAAAACATGGTTGGCCGTGCTACCTTCGCAGCATGCGGGTGGATTCTCGATCATTATGAGGGGATAGAGAATTTCTACCTTGAGTCTAACTTTGCTACAGACAAAAAGGCCTCTCAAATAAATATTATGCGTACCCGTGGTAAACGGGTGACAGCTGAAGCCACTATTAAACGCGAACATCTATTAGAAGTAATGCGCGTAGACCCCAAACAGATAGATTATCACGGCCGTGTAGCTGGCGTAGGATCTTTCTTGTCTGGTGTGAATAACACGGGTCTGCATTCACCAAACGGTATTACTGCTATGTTTATCGCCACAGGGCAGGATGTTGCAAACGTATCTGAATCGTCGGCGGCAATGATGTATTCAGAATTAACAGACGACGGTGACCTGTACGTGTCTATTACCATTCCATCGCTCATCGTAGCGACGTATGGCGGTGGTACAGGTATAGGTACACAGCGCGAGTGCTTAGAGTTACTGGATTGCTACGGGCGAGATCGCGTGTATAAATTTGCAGAAATTGTGGCGTCTGTGGTGTTGGCTGGAGAGATATCACTAGCATCAGCCATTAGTTCGTCAGACTGGGTGTCGTCACACGAACAGTATGGCCGAAACAGATAAAACCTTGGCCAACGAGGCGATTCATCGGCCAATAGAGACTAAAAATATTGGCCGATGAAAGCGCCGCGGTTTCGCTTCGCTACCGCCTGCATAAATGCACTAAAGCGCTGTGCGTTTCCATTACTTCGGCTAAAGCCTACGCCGTGTATACGAATAACAGGCTGTCCATTGGCACCTTGGTTAGCTTGGGTAATCTGACTTACAATCTGATCTAAATTCGGCCTTTGATAATCATCGCCAAACACATAAAGACTCACACGCCCTTTGGTGTTTTTATACAGTTTGATGGCTTTAAGGATCCCCGCTTCAGGCTGACTCGCCCCTCCTTTAAAGCTCTTCATTTGGCTCATTGCGGTATCTCTCATTGTTTGTCTGTCATCTAGCCATTGCCCAGCTCTACTGGAAAACATAAAGCTTCCGTCAGCAGACATAATCTGAAAACCTTTCATTTTAGGATGGTTTTTTAAAATGTCGTTTACGATGGTGATCACGCGATTCCAACCACTGCCAGAGGACATGGAACCCGAGTTATCGATAGCAAAAATAACGTACTCAGCATCGGTGGGAATTCCACCAACATCGTCGTCAGGGGTATCTGTCGGATTCGGCGTATTTAACATAGCGGTTGCCTGGCGTATTTCGTTACGCAGCGACGAAGCTTTGTCTTTCAGTTGATTAATGGTTTGTTGTGCGCGTGGTATCGATGAGTCTAAATTGTCTTTCTGTTCCGTGACGGAAGCGGTTTTGCTTTGTGCTGCTTTCAGTTCTTGTAGCTTATCTGACAGTGCGCCTTTGAGCGTTTCCACATCAACTTGAGCCTGTAATACCTGGTCAATAAGAACACTTACGTTACTAGGGCCGCGCTCAGTGTCTTCAGTGCCGTTTTTGGCCAGAAGCACCAGCATGACTACGGCGCCGAAAGCACAGGAAATTATGTCGAGAAAGGCAATGTTGAATACCTCAACGGGGGCTCGTTGAATTTTGCGCATTAGGGCCACTCCGGAGCAGGTGATAGGAAAGTGCCGCTTGTTGCGCGGGTCCATTCCCAGTACATAGGTGAAGCAAAAGGATCGCCCTCAATGGGCAGCAAAATCACATTGTAATGCACGCCTTTCTTAGCGCGCTTAACGGTTTCAACAAATAAGGTCTTACGGCAATCTGATGAAATTGACTTTTTACTACTAATGAAGCTTTTGCAGCTCATAGGTAGTCCGTCACCCAAGGTAGGAAGGCCATCGGTGACAATATACACATCGGTGATGTTTGGGTTAGCCTTAAATAAAATGCTTAAACCTTCTTGAAGGTTTGTTCCTCCATTGGGGACGACAGCACCGAGGTCTTTAACTATGGCGTTCATCGAACCGCTGACTTTGGCACTATTTACATCACGAAGGCCTAGTGTGGTAGCGGTGTCTGAAAAAGTCACTACGGTGACTCTTGATTCTAAAGGAACACGAGCGAGCATCCATTGGGCTACCCGCTTGGTGCGTATCCACTTCGGCGTAGAGACTTTCTGGCTATCACTCAACGCTAACTTGCCTAAAATATCCACCAAGTTATCGCCCATCATTGACGCACTTTTGTCAATTAGCAGACCTATTTCTGGGCCTTCTATTTTCATGCCAGTGATGTAGTTCTGTTCGCCGGTACCTTGCATTTGAATGTTGGCTGACTTTTCTACTTCTTTAGACAATGCGGCTAGCTGGTTTTCAAGATCAGCCACTACTGCCATTTCAGTAGACATATCTTGCAGTAGTTTTGACTGGTCTTGCGTTGTATCTGCTTGCGCTTGCTGAGCATCGTCTTGCTTCGCTGACTCAAGGGCAATTTTATCGTTTAACTCGTCAATCGACTTTTTGAGTTTTTGTTGTTCTTGCTCTGCGGCGGCGAGTTCTTGCTCTAATTTTTCTTTCTCTTCAGTTAGTGTAGGTGTAAACGCTTTAAAGTCGACCAGAATGAAAATAAGAATAACCGCGCCAAGGCCACAGGCCATAACGTCTAAAAACGCCAGGTTAAATCCGTCTTCGGCTTTACGCACTTTAGGCATTACTGTCTCGCCTAATTAGTTGTGAAGGTGTGACAGAAGGTGGTGTTCACAAGACTCTTGTGTGCGAATTACCATAGTGTCTTGGCGACCATTTAACAGGTGCATTAACAACATTAGAATAAGCGATATAAAAAGCGCGACGAGCGTAGAGTTGAACGCAACGCCTAGCGAAGCCGTCATTCCCGCGATATCACCATCTAGGGCTGCGTCTGCTTGCGCAAGGGCTGCGCCAATACCGCGAACAGTGCCAACGAAACCAATCGAAGGGATAGCCCAAATAATGTAGCGAATCACGTTATTACCACTTTCAAGCTGGGCAGCAATATTCTCTACCGAAGCGTGGATTGCATCGGCAGCATGCTGCACGTTCTGTGTGTTTTTAAAGCGTCTAATGCAGTTTATCCACGTGCTGTATGCGGGGGTGTCGCTATAAGATGAAGACGAAAGCTCATCTAACGCTTTATCTACATTTAGTGGCGTATCTTTGTTGTGCTCAGGCAGTAAGTCTCGTGAGTAAATCTCTTCTTCATCCAGCAGCTTCCAAAGTTTGTAAACCATTAGGAAAATGCAAAACAGCATCAGCGAGATACAAACCTGTTGCTCGATATCTTTAAGAATAACCCAGAAAGAGGATAGGGACGCTGTGCCAGCTGTTGCCATGACTTTTTCGGCTGCGGGGCGAATGACGCCCGCAAATAGGAAATGTACCAAGGCAAATATAAATAGAAAGACCCCACCACTTACAAGAAAGCTGGGGTTCATTGACAACGTATTCTCTTTATTCATCATCATTCCTTGATAGTTAAATGTTAGTTGGAAAGTCTTGCGGCGAATCTAACGATACAAAGTACGCACTTGCCGTGCCCGCAATGGCCAACAATACTGCAGCAATGATCAGTTTCTTTTTCATATTAATTCTCGTATCTCGCTATGCGAAAGCCTATATCGTCAGCAGGTTCAGTCTCACCGCTGCGCACGCTTGCGCGAATATTTTTAAGCCGACCCGTTTGAAACGACGCGCCCTTTACTACGTGTTTACCTTGCCCAACAGGGCCTAGATAGTCGGCAAAAGTACCAGACTGGTTTGATGGTGAATTCTGGTAAACATCGTGGACCCACTCACGCACATTGCCATCTAAATCGTAGAATCCACCACGTTCAGCTTTGAACGAACCAACAGGGGCTTTGTCGACAAATCCGTCATCGTAGTCTTTTAAAATGAAGGTCTGTTTCCCACTTAGCGATGCATCAGCGAAGTTACCTTGTTTATCGCGAAGCCTAAACTGATTACCCCAAACAAAGATTGTTGGTGATGCTCGGCGATTCATTTTTGCAACGAATTCCCACTCGGCTTCCGTAGGTAAACGATAGCCTTTCGAGGTTTTATCAATACCAGTTACTCTGCCATTTTGAACAACATAAAACGGTGTTAAACCTTCCTTCTCGCTTAGCCAATTTGTAAACGCAACCGCATCACTCCACGAAACATTCGTGATCGGTAGCTTGCTGCTAGCGCCTTTCCCTGCGAACGCGGCGAACTGCGCCTGAGTAATCTCGTGATTAGACATCCAGAATTTACGCGAAAAAGATACGTCTCTTTGTGTTTCATTGCGCTGGCGATCCTTTTCGTTTGCAGGAGAGCCCATAGTGAAGGCCTTGGGTGTAACAAGCGAAAGTTGAATACCCAGTGTATTTGCAAAAAGCGGCTTACCTTCACGCCGTCTTGCTTCAAACTCTGTAAGCATATCAGCGTGTACTTTCACCGGCTTGTTTGCACTAGGTGTAATTGTCTTGGTAACACTGCGATATCCTTCACGTTCGAATGTTACTGTGTGCGGTAAAGCTTGAAGCGTTAAATTAAGCGGCGTTTGACCTTTAGACGAACCGTCGATGAAAACTTTTGCACTTAACGACGCGCTTATATTCACTTGTCCTCGCTCTTCTTGAAGGTTGAACGTAAGCGCTTTGTTCTCGCCGGGAGCTAGCGTGATCCGCTGGCTTTGTGAAATAAATCCGGTTTTTTCATACTTGACGATATGTGGCGTATTCGCATCCACACGAGATCTTGTATCAGTCGGTTTATTATTTACTGTAAGTACGCCGCCCTGAGGGTCTGTTGAAACTGTTATCTGTGCTTGAAGGGGTTGAAGGTTATAGTTTCTTGTCGGGTTAGGGCGTTGGCTAGTGACTTCAATGGTGTCTTCCAATGGCTCTAGCCCTGACTTCGTCACGACAATTTCGTACTTACCGCCATTCATATTAATAGAAAGTGGCGTGACACCCATATCTTTACCGTCAAGGGAGACATTGGCACCAGAAGGGCTTGAGTTTATGTTAATTGCGCCCTTAACTGGAGAAAGTGAAATAACTTGTTCAATTTCCTGCGCGATATCTGCATCAAATTGGATCTCACCCGTTTCATAATGCGGATGACTGGCGCTTGCTCTGTAGCTGCCCTTTTTTAATTCCGTTACGTAGGTTCTCGATACCGCTACTTTCTCAGCGTTTAAATGCCAGGTTATTTCACTCAACGAAGGGGAGGTTGATAGGGTGACTTTTGCCGGTAAAGGAACGAGCGTAACATTAATAGTGCTTGGCGAGTTGTCGTTAATAACAACCGTGGCGTCTTGATATTTTGGGGCCGAAACCTGGACTTCAGCATGGCTACCAAACACGTAAAGCTTGTCACTAATGAACATCGCACTACCACTTAAAACAGCAAATTGCGGATTTTGTGCTGCACGTTCTGGAGAAACTGCAAAGGCATAACCTTTGGTAAGAAACAGCCAGCCAAAATAAACAACGAGAACGGCGGCCAGTCCTATTAATGAAGCTATAGCAACGCCTTTTCTTCGCTTCTTTCCTTTGGCTATGGCGTCATCAATACTGCTCACTAGATAGGTCCTTATACTTTTTCAGTACATACAACATGTACTGATAGGTTGGTGTCTGACGGTGAAACTACAATCTCTTGAATGGTTGAGCGATAACCCTCACGGCTCCCTTCAATGCGATATGTACCAGGTTTCAGCTGAATGGTTTTTGTTTTTACTTCCCCCACGAGACCTACTCCAAGTACTTTAATATAGGTATCGTTATCCGACGTTATTGTTACGGAACGGGGCTGATTGATATTGTCGATCACTTGCTCAAGCGAAGATATTTGGGCACGCAGTTTTGCGCTTTTTTCTGCATGTGAACCTGCTCGCGCAATGTCTTTAAGGGCTAGATTTCTGACGTTGTTATCCGATAAACGTTCTGGCCGCCTTTGGTAAGCGCTCAACCTTTTTTCTGCATCGAGTATAGCTTCGGCATTTTGTTTGGCCTCAAGTAAAGCAGGGCTGGCTGGAAAGTTAGCGAGGCCTTTATTAGCTAGCAGCTTTACGGTTTGCCATTCATCTGCGCTGACAAACAAGGCGACTTGATTTTCAATTTTCTGCTGCTCTTGTGAAGCAATTAAAGACGCGAGCTTTTTACTAATGGTTGCAAGCTCAGTGCTTGAAGCTTTTAGGCTTTTGGCGTCATTGAGGAATTCTGCGGCAGCAGGGTAGTCACCTTGCTCGATAGCTCGATTTGCCTGAGCTAGCAGCGTATCAAATCGGCTGTCTTGCAATTGCCGGTTAATAGCGTCAAGTGCTTGCTGTGCGTCCTTACGGGCAGGATCTAACTGTACTATTTTTGCGTACGCTTCGCGCTGTTTGCTGATGTTGTTTTCGACCTTACCAATGCGTGCCTGCTCGTAGGCGTCTTGCACCTCGTCAAATACATCAATGCGTTGCTGCAAAATGTTAGCTTTTTCGAAATCAGGGTTTATCGTTAACGACGTTTTGTTTAGATTAAACGCGCTTGAAACATTTCCGTTATTGAAGGCAAGGAGGGCGTCTTCATAAGGTTGAGTGTAGGCGTTTTCGTAGTCAGTATTTATTGTGTTAACTGAGCTCTTTATATCATCCAGTGCATTCATAACTGCGCCGTAGTTGGATGCGCCATATTCATTAAACGCGGTATTCAACTTGCGCTCAACTTCACTCGCTTTTCCTAGGAACATCTGGGAGTGCGAAACGCGACTAACCAAGTCGTTTACACTTTGTTTTGACTCACTAAGCGCCATTTGAAGGGCTTTTCGTTCTTCTTCATTAACTTCCACAGCGGGTGTAGCTTTTGCGGTTTGGGGTACTGCTGTTGTGTCATCCGTGGCGTCCGTAACGTTCGATGTGACAGTAGGCATATATGAGATAAGGAGCACGCCTGCAACGCCTATCAACATGACCAGTGAAAAACCGAGCAGTGACTTTTTTATGAGTGCCTTTTTCTTTGCTCTGCTTTGCTCTATTTGTTGCTCAACGCTTGGCATGCGTAACCCTTTACTCTCTAACTTAACAATAGAATAGATATCTTATTTAATGGTTTTGATAACACCAACGACTGGGCTTATAGCGCAGTCATTGGTGTGGATTCCATGTCATAGATATCTTTAAGGCGAGCGCGAAGCTGGTAGTATTGTTCGCTTGCTGTGCCTTGAAGCTCAATTCGTTGATTGTCTATTTCAACAATTTGATCGGCTACCTGAATATCAAGGTTTTGACCCATTTCATCGAATAGATCCCGTTGGGCGTGAAGCTCTTTGTTAGTTTTGATTGCTTCGCTCAGTGTACCAATTGCGGCAATACCAGCACCTGCCGCGGCTACTTGACCAGCCGTTGAGCTAGAGTTAGAGCCTAAAAGCACTGAGGCGACTGCGAATAACCCTGCCGTGACTTGTTGTGTGGTGCGCTCTGCTTCAAGTTCTCTGATTTTCTTGGCTTCAGGAAGTGTCTCTTTCTGGTACTTACGATATGGCTCTTCAGTGGTTACCCAAAAAGAATCATAGGTTTCTTGAAGGCTATCAATAAATTGTTCATCTTTTGCCTGTATGGCGCGCACGCGACGAAGCATTGGATCGCTATCTGAAGGCGCACTTACTAGCTCAATCTCACCTCTTCTGCCTTGGGTAAGGTATTGGCTAAACGACTCAGGGCTATACATTTGTGCGTAGCGCAGGTCTGACACCATTTGCACTTCTTGCTTGTAGGCATCGGATTTCTTTATAAGCAAATCATAAACGAATTTTGCAATTTGCTCGAAAACTGGGCCGTTAGGGTTTTCGCCGCGAGACATGGCATCGCGATACCAGCCTTCACTTACGCGGTATTCAAATTCTTCTTCACCCCACACTGTGTTTTTAGCGTCCATCACTTTCACGCCAATTTCTACAGTTTCGGTATCTGAATAATTAATTTTGCCCAGCACGTAAACATCGGCAAGTGCAGAAGCATCTGGCGTTACGTTAATGCTGCCGAAAGATTTGGTTTCACCTAGGGCTTCTTTCGTCGCTATCGCAAAGCGGTTAGCTTCTAAGCGACGCACTTGAGGCCAAATCCCTTCCTCTTCTATTTCATCGTAATCGATAGTGCCATCACGTTCTGTTGGAAAGCCCGGGTCAAATACAGGTATGGCAACATCCATGTAAATTTCGGAGTTGTAGTTGTAGGTGTTTTTTTGTGCACCTAACGCCTGACCGCCTCCTGGGCCTACCATAGATGGTCCTACACTGGTGACATTAGTCTGCGTTGAGCCACATCCGCTCAAGAGTATAAACGATGCTGTTGCGACCACGGTAAACAGGGCCTTGGGTTTAAATGAAGACATATCCTTTCCTTCCTCTGATTTTTTATTTACAACCGTATTGCTCTTTTAATGCTTGGAAATGCGCCTTTTCAGACTCAGTTGTTGCTCCTTGCAAGCCGGCAATTACGGCGTCACATACCGCTGAACTTCCACCTTTCGCTTGCCCTCCAACAGACTGTTTTGAAGGATCTGAACTTGAAGTGGTTGTTTGTGTATTCGTCGATGATTCTTGAGACTCAGTGCTGCTTTGTGAGCTAGACTGCCCAGCGCCTGCCCCCGAAGATGATGTGCTCGAGGTATTACCCGCACCAGCGCCTTGCCCTGTACCTTGACCCGCCGCGCTAGCTACGCTTTGTGCGCTCGATTGCGCCGCTGCGTTCATGCATTCTTCGCTTTGGTTTAGCGCGCCAAATAAGGAGTCGTCTAACGCTTGTATTTTCTCCGCTTCTGTCATCGTAGATAGATCTTGTTCGCCAAAATCGAGAACGGCGCAATCTTGATAATAGGTAGGGGCTTCGCTCGTTTGAGCGCCAGCTGAAGCAAAAATGAGTGCGTTAAGCAGTAATGCTAGTGGCAAATAATACTGCATGGCGAATAAGTCCTTTTAATCTGATTTGGGGTGGTTCATATATTACCCTCCATCCTTAAAGCAGTTATACCACTCTTTTACTTAAGACTAAACTCAGTTTTAAACATGCACAGGTAAGTTTTCATATTCAGAAAATAAAAAGCCGACGAAACAGGAAGCTTTCGTCGGCTTTAGCGTTGGGTTAATTAAGGCCTACTAGTGTATGCTATTTATTACTACAGGCCTTTGGACGCAGAATTAATGCTCCCAATGATAGTGGTGCGCTTTCGCTTCCACATCATCTGCCGTTTGTTGCGGCATAAAGGTGGCATTGTCTTGTTCAAAGAAGAACGGCTTGCGTTTTTTCTTACTGCCCACTTCGTTCATGGTGGCCGACTCGTATACGCGTCCATTTAGTACAGTGTATTCTACGAATTCACTCTTTCTAATGTCGCTTAATACGTCGCCATCAATCACCACTAGGTCAGCAAGTTTACCTTTTTCGATACTGCCAAGATCTTTGCCCATACCTAGGTGTTTCGCGCCATCAATAGTACCGCCGCGTAGCGCTTCCCAAGGCGTGAAGCCGCCTTGTTCCATGATCCACAGCTCCCAGTGAGCAGCTAAGCCTTCACGTTGTCCGTGAGCGCCAATATGTACACTGACCCCATTATCTCGAAGCTCTTTGGCGTAGCTTGCTACGTTTTGGTGGTTGTACTGATTTTCTGGCGCAGTAGGTCTGCGGATCGCACGGCTATCTAGAATCGTCGACGGCGTATAACGAAGAAGACGCGGGTTCTTCCAGACTTCAGTTTTGTCGTACCAGTACTCTTCACCCATCATGCCGCCGTACGACACAACAAAGGTCGGCGTATAGCCAAACTCAGTGGCTTTCCACAGTTGAGTGACGTCGCTGTAGCCTTTTTCCACAGGAATGCTGTGCTCAAGACCCGTATGGCCATCTACCAACATAGTCAGATTCTGCTGAAGCTTACCGCCTCCTTCAGGCACTACCATCATCTCTTGATTTTTTGCTGCCCACAGCACTTGCTGACGCTGGTCACGACGCGGCTGATTGTAGCTTTTCACTGAAATAGCACCGGCTTCTTTCAAGCGCTCTACGTGGAAATAGGCATCTTCATAATTGTTGATAATAGCTTTGTAACCTAGTCCTTCTGCACCGTATAAAATCGTGCCGGTGGAGTAGATACGTGGCGCAACAATATCGCCTTTACGCTGTAATTCTGCCGCAGCAAAAATTTCTGTCGTGTCGTTTGAAGGATCATGAATGGTTGTTACGCCGAACGACACATTCGAGTACTGACTCCAGTTTTGCTGAGGAATAATCTCATTGCGGCCCTGCGAGCCGTGCGCGTGCGCATCAACAAGCCCTGGAATAATGGTTTTCCCCGTGGTGTCTATTTGCATTGCATCATCAGGAATGGTCACATCACCACGTTTACCCACTGCTTCAATGCGGTTGTCTTTAATCAGCACAACGCCATCTTCAATCACCTCTTGGGTGTTGTCGGCATCGCGCATGGTTACCACTTTACCGCCAACCAAAGCTTTGTAACCAGATGGCTTGTCAGCTTTAGTGGTAAACGACAAATCCATACCTTCAGCTACCGGCTCAGGCAGCGTTTCCGCTGCGCCATCAACAAAGGCAAAGGCTTCATCGAGTGAACGGCTAAATAGCGTAGGGCCGTTAAACCAGCTAAGGGTTCTATTGTCAGGCGACCACGTTAAGTATTCACCTGCACGGCTTGAGAGCTGCGTTACCGGCAGTGAGGTCATGTTCGGGCCTATGGTGATGCGCTTGCCATTTTCGACAAACGGCGCCACGTACGTTTTGAACTGGTAAACAAACGCAACCCATTTCTTATCGTGTGAAAGTTTGTACTCACTTACTTTATCTGCACCGTAAAGGTGAGTTCGCTTGTCGTTACCCTTAAGGTTAACGCTTGAAAGCTGGGTTTCGTAGTAAGCTTCGCCGCCCGCTGATTCGGTGAAATACACTCGGTCGTCGTTACCCGCGAAATGCGCGTTGTAGCCGCCATCAGAGACTTTTTCTACAGTGTCTTTTTCAAGGTCTGCTACGTAAATTCCTGGCTCAACCGAGTATTTGGGGTCTAGTAAGTAGCCGCCCGTAAACTTGCGGAAGACGACTTTCTCGCCATCGGCAGAGAACGATGGCTCAATGTAGTGACCTGGCTGCTGGGTAACAACCTTTCCTTTCCCGCCACGAGCAGAAACCACGCGAACGGTGCCTAGGTCTTGGTCATTCCATGTCGTATAAACAATCGACTTTCCGTCGTTAGAGAAGCGCGGATAGTATTCGTCATGGTCGTTTTGTTTCGTTAAACGCTTAATTTTGCCAGATTTAACGTCGCGCACATAAAGTTTACCTAACGCTTGGAAGAGTACGGATTTACCGTTGGGCGACATTTGAGACCAGCGGATCATGCGAACGTCAAATTCATCAGGTGCGACATCTACGTCAAAGCGTAACGCATCGGCAAATTTCACCGTGCCTTCAACGGTCACGTCCATGGTGCTGGTGGTTTTATCTTTCACGTTAATAGTGTGGAACTTACCGCCTGTCCAATATACGATTTCGCTGCTGTCTGGCATCCAGTCGAAGTAGGCAAAGTAACCTTCCGAGCCAAAGCCTTCCTGCATATCTCGCTCTAGTTCTAACGTCAGTGGTGTTTCTACACCTGTCTTGATGTCTTTAATGAAAAGCGCGGTTCTATCTTTAACGCGACGAACAAAAGCGATGTATTTACCGTCAGGTGAAGGCGTAGGTACCACAGCGCCGCCCGTACCGCTAATATAGCGGCTCTCTTCGCCGGTTTCGCGGTCGTAGCGAGTGATAGCAAAAATGCCTTCTAACGGGTCGCGGTTATATTCAAAGCGGGCGCCCGGAACCGTATTTTCGGTAAAGTAAATATACTTGCCGTCATGAGAGAATACAGGGTCAGCAATGTTTTGTTGGTCGCGCTTTCCGCTGTTACGAGCTTTAATTTGTAGGCCGTCACCACCTGATTTGTGGTACATCCATATCTCGCCCGCAGGAATACTACGGCTAGACATGATGCCTTTGGTTACCACTAGGTATTCGCCGTCTGGGCTCCATTTAGGAGAGTGGATAAGATTGCTTTTCTCTTTGGTTACCTGACGAAGATTACTACCGTCAATGTCCATAACCCATACGTTACTTAACCCATCTTTATCCGAGATAAATGCGATCTGTTTACCGTCTGGAGAAATTGAAGGGTGAATATTCCATGCGAAGTCTTGGGTCAGCGGGGTCGCATCGCCACCACTCATGCTCACTTTGTACAAGTCGCCCAGCATGTCAAAAACCATAAACTCGCCATTTGGTGCAACGTCTAAGCTAGACCACGTGGTTTCGTTTGTTTTGATAGTGACTTCGTTTAATGCATAAGGTGGGTTGCTGACTTCCCACGTTTCAAGCTCGGATTCTGTTTTTTCTTCACTGTCGTTTTGGGCGTATAAAGTAGGTGCGACGCCCAAGCCCAGGGCGCTTACTAGCGTGATGGCCAGTAAACTTTTCTTTGTCGTTATCATAATTGTGTTTCCAACCGCTTGTTATTTATTTTTTGTCTACATCAGAGTACATGACTTAACATGAAGATACGTACTCTTGAATTGTAAAACTAAGGTTAATCTTACTGCAAAGTAGGATAGATTCATTTAGCTTATGCGATTGTAAGCACGATTTTAGCGTTTAACTTTCATTGACCAATTTTCGAGAATCGTTACTATTCGCGTTTATTTCGCAATTTGTGAGCGCTGTTTTGAAACTTTGGGTACGACGACTGCACCTTCTATTAGCGCTGGTATGTGGGTTATTTATTATTTGCCTTAGCATCACCGGTGCATTGCTAATTTATGCAAAAGATATCCAAACCTTTGTCCAACCAGAGAAGTGGACCATAGAATCTCACGAATCGCCCTTACCCCTTTCTTACATAGTGAATGCGCTGGAAGACGAGACGGGTCAGAAAGTCGAGCTTTTAATGCCCGAGTCAGACCCTGAACTCGCTTGGCAAGGGAAGCTCAACAATGGCGAATACGTAAGCGTAAACCCCAACTCTGCCGAAATACTTCATAGGTACGATTATTACAGCACGTTTTATGGGTTCACCATGGCTATCCATCGATGGCTGTTGTATCAAGATGGTGACAACGAAAGGCCACTTAGAAATTGGGTGTCTGTTAGTGCCTTAGTTCTACTTCTTGAAGTAATTGTGGGTTTTTACCTTTGGGTAAAGCCAAAAAATAGAATAAAACGCCTTGCGATTAAACGCCGCGCCAAGTTTCGAATTCTCATGTATCAACTTCATACAGTGCTGGGCGTTTATTTGGCTATACCACTAATACTCATCGCTTTTAGTGGCATGGCGTTTAATTGGAATAGCGCTACGCAGCAGGTGGTGGAAACCGTTACTTTTTCAAAAGTTGAGAAAAGGCCCGTACCTGAACCGTTATCCCACGATGCTAGTAGTGCTTCAGTGGCTATCGATACATCTTATCAAAACGCCATAGCGGTGTTTCCCAATGCGTCACTATTTCGCATTTACTTCCCAAAAAATTCAGGCGAACACATAGGTTTCAGAATGCAAAACCCCGGCGAGTCTCACGCCTACAGCTGGGTTTGGACAAACCCTCAAAATGGAGAAATAACGGGTTATTACGATGCATCAAAAGCGAACGTAGCGACGCAGGTTTGGAACTTCAAATACAAGTTTCACATTGGTGATTTCGCGGGCCCATTGCTTGAATCTATCTGGTTATTTATCGCATTACTCCCTGCGTTTTTTACGATAACAGGATTTTACTTTTGGTATAAACGCCACTTTAGATAATGAGAATAATTTTCATTATCTTTACATTGTTCTTCTACACCTTTAGTATAACGCGCCTTTCGTAACCTTATTTTCTTAAAAGAGTTTTCATGTTTAGACCATCGCTTACGCTCATTGCCTTAGCCGTTAGTGCGCCTTCTTTTGCTAATGATGCCCAAAAGGATATGGAACGTATTATCGTTTCTGGAAGCCGTGTTATTGAAAGTATTGATGAAGTACCAGCGTCAATCACCGTTATTTCAAGAAAGCAGATTGAAGATCACCTGAAGGTAAATCCCGAGTTACAGAGCTTGTTAGCGCAGATGGTGCCGGGCTTAGCTCCAGATACAGGTAGTTCGAGCAATACTGGCCAGTCTTTGCGCGGACGAGCTCCGCTTGTGATGATTGACGGTGTGCCTCAGTCCACGCCGCTTAGAAATGGCTCGTTAGGTGTGAAAACGATTGACCCTAGCGCGCTTGCTAGAATTGAGGTAATTAAGGGCGCTACGTCTGTTTATGGCAATGGAGCGTCGGGCGGTATTATCAACTACATTACCAAACAAGCAACAGCGCAAGACACGCATGAGGGCCAAGTAAGTTTGTCTTCACGTTTCAGCGCAGTGAAGCTTGAAGAGTCAGCCGGTGCGCGTATTTCAGCTGCGATTAACGGCAAGGTGGAGAATTTCGATTACCTTGTTACCGCCAGTTACGAGGAAAACGGCGTTCAGCGCGATGCAGAAGGCGACATCTTAGGTTTGCAGTACGGCCTGTCAGACGCTGAAACACAGAATTACTTTACCAAATTAGGTTACGACTTCGACCAAGAAAAGCGTCTTCAATTTAGCTACAACTACTTTAGCTCTCAACAAAAAACTGATTTGGGAGATGTTCCCGGAGACATCAACGAAGGCGTGAAAACCTACGCTATTCACGTACCTGAAGCTCTGCAAAAACGCGGTAAACCTCAGGGGCCTGACGGAAATGAGAACATCACCTTGAAATACACAGACAGCAATATCTTTGCAAACAGTGAAATGACGCTTGATGTGTACTCGCAAGATATTGAGAACGTATTCTTCTTTTCGCCTAACTTAGCTAACCCCGATGAAGGCTACGACGGCGGCCAGTCTATTATTCGCTCTGAAAAGCGCGGCGCTCGCGCGACATTTAATACTGCCATTGATTTCGATGGCGTAGAAGCCACGTTTATCTATGGTATCGACGCGCTAAAAGACACTACCTCACAACCGCTGGTTGATGGGCGCGTGTGGGTTCCTGAAATGGAAATGGACAGCTTAGCTGGCTTTTTACAAACAAAATGGGTAATTCACGACGACCTTATTGTAAAGGCAGGTGTGAGAAGGGAAAGTATCGATTTATCGGTTGATGACTACGAAACACTGAAGCTGTGTCGCTCTGAAACTCAATGCTCTGTTCCTCTTCAAGTTAAGGGGGACACTATAGATTACGACGCCACTACTTATAATATTGCGATAAAGTACAACTGGAGCGACAGCTTTAGCCCGTTCTTCAATTACTCGCAAGGTTCAGATATCGCTGACATTGGCCGCCTACTGCGCGCTGCAACGGTAGATGATATTGGTCTTATTCAAACGGAGGCTTCTATCATCGATAACTACGAAGTGGGCTTCACCTCTCTTTTCGACCAAGTACGCCTTGAAGTTGCGGCTTACAGAAGTACATCTGAACTCGGTACGACCAATAGTTTCAACGAGGTGACAGGTGTGTATGAGCCTGTTCGCGCACCGCAGGAAATTTGGGGTTATGAAGGCTTAGTAGACTATCGAATCTCTGAAACGCTCAACGTGGTAGCCACATATAGTTACGTTGAAGGGAAAAATACCGAAGCTGATGTGTACCTTGGCTCTCGCCAAATTAGTCCACCCAAAGCAACGGCAAACGTAAACTGGAAGCCATCAGACACTTTATCGTTAACAGTTAGCTATCTGTATGTGGGTGATCGTAAACGCTTCTCGCCAAATGCTGACGGCGACTATGTGGGCGATCAAGGACCTATATCGAGCTATAATATTGTTAACCTAAGTGGACAGTACCAGTTCGCTGAAAACTGGAATGCGTTTATGGGTGTCGAGAACCTGTTTAACAGCGACTACTATCCTGCGCGCGCTCAGTCGTATACTTACGGTGGCTACAATATTAAAGGATTAGGCACCACAGCAACCCTTGGTGTGACTTACTCTTTCTAACCAATAGCACCTCGTCTAATTGTGGCGAGGTGCCTTCTCTTTACCATCACTTTCAGTGATGCTTGTCTATTACAGCAATAATCGCTAATTTCGTAACAACTCATTAACAATGAATTGTGTAGGAATTACCGTGAGCAACGCTGAACAACAATTGCATTATTCTACTTGTACGCTTTGTGAAGCAATGTGTGGTATTGAGGTAGCGACGAAAGACCGTCAAATACTGTCAATAAAAGGGGATAAAGATAACCCCTTTAGCCAAGGTCATATTTGCCCGAAAGCGAGTGCGTTAAAAGACTTGTACGACGATCCTGACCGCTTGAAGCGCCCGGTAAAAAGGGTACGAATTGACGGCGAAGACAGCGCCTGGGAAGAGATTACGTGGGATGAAGCCTTTGATTTGGTCGCAAGCAAGTTACACCACATCCAGCAGGCCCACGGCAATAATGCGGTAGGTGTGTATTTAGGAAATCCTAATGCGCACAATATGGGCTCAATATTATTCGGACCGTATTTCTATCGTTCCCTCAAGTCGCACAACCGCTATTCCGCTACCTCCGTTGACCAGTTGCCCCATCATATTGTTAGTCGACGACTGTTTGGTCATATCTCCCAAATTCCCATTCCTGACATTGATCACACGCAGCACTTTATGATCATCGGCGGGAATCCGCTGGCCTCCAATGGCAGCATTATGACCGTGCCAAACGTGAAAAAGCGTTTAAAGGGCATTCAAAAACGTGGAGGGAAGGTCGTCGTTATCGACCCTAAACGCAGCGAAACTGCCGATATTAGCTGTGAACATCACTTTATTCGTCCAGGCAGTGACGCGCTGTTACTGCTAGCTATGCTGCATGTATTGTTTGAAAAGCAGTTATACAAGGCGGATGAAATTTTACCTTATGCCGAGGATATAAAAGCGGTCGAAAAATACGTTCGCGATTATTCACCACAAAAGGTGAGCGAGCTTACCGGTATTACAGCTTCACAAATCACTCAGCTTGTTTTGGACTTCTGCAATGCTGAGTCTGCAGTTTGTTATGGAAGGATGGGGGCTAGCGTACAAGCGTTTGGTACGCTCACTCAGTATCTCATCATGCTCTTTAATATGCTCACCGGAAACCTAGATAAGCGGGGTGGCATGATGTTTACTCAGCCAGCCGCTGACGTATTACCTGTATCAGGCAAGGGCAGCATGGGCGGATTTATTTCTCGCGTAAGAGGGCTTCCGGCGTTTGCTGGTGAGTATCCGGTAGCGTGTTTAGCCGAGGAAATCTTAACCCCGGGGGAAGGACAAATTAAGGCCATGGTAATTGGTGCAGGTAATCCCGTGGTCACTACGCCAAATGCAGAACAGCTTGATAAAGCATTTTCTCAACTCGATTTTATGGTTGCGGTGGATTTTTACGTTACCGAAACCTCCCGACATGCAGATGTGATCCTTCCTCCGGTAACCGCGCTAGAACGCGACCACTACGACATTGTTTTTCACAACTTTGCCGTGCGAAATTTCGCTAAGTATTCGGAAGCGGTGGTGGACATTGACGAAGACCAGCTTAGCGACTGGCAAATATACCTTTCGTTAGCCGAAAGGCTCGATGCGCTAAACGGAAAAAACACCGCACACTATGCTGCGCTTTGGGACAAGCAGCCTAAAGGTGTGGTCGATGATTTGTTGCAAGAAGGTCTTTATGGTCGAGCAGCAAGTAAAAGCGAAAAAGTTGAGGCAAAATTAAGCGAAACTGCAACCGCTATTCCGGAAGGCGGGCTGTCGATTGATACGCTTAAAGCATATCCACACGGTATCGACTTGGGGCCGCTACAACCGTCTTTGCCTCATGCCTTGTTCCATGAAGATAAGAAGATTCACTTAGACTTTGATTATTTCATGTCTGACTTAGACAGGGTTAACACGCATTTCTTTGGAAAAGCGAACCATGGTACGCCGCAAAATCAGCCCGTTGTTTTGATAGGGCGCCGGCATATTAAAACCAATAATTCGTGGCTGCATAACAGCCCTCGTATGGTGAAAGGTAATAACCGCTGTACGCTGCAGCTTCACCCTGATGACGGGGCAAAATACGGCATTGCAGATGGCGATGAGGTAAGTGTGAAATCGCGGGTTGGCCGGCTAACCATAGAGGCTGAAATCACAGATGCAATTATGCCCGGCGTGGTGTCAATTCCCCATGGATGGGGGCACAACAAAAAAGGTATAAAGCTGTCTGTGGCAAGTCAGCACCCTGGGGTAAACACCAATATTCTTACTGACGATTTACAGGTAGACGAATTATCGGGAAATGCGGTGCTAAATGGCGTGCCCGTTGATCTAGAAAAAGTAAGTTAAACACATAAAAAAAGCCGGTATTAACTAATAAGCTAATGCCGGCTTTTGTGAGAAAGCGCTCAATTGAGCGCGTCTCTCTAGGTCATCGTAACAAACTCTTCTGCACTGGTAGGGTGAATAGCTACACACGCATCAAAGTCAGCTTTAGTCGCCCCCATTTTTATGGCAACGGCGAAGCCTTGCAGAATTTCATCCATGCCGTGCCCAATACCGTGAAGGCCTACCACTTTTTCGTCTTTACCCGTACATACAAGCTTCATCTTTGTCATTTGACGATGGCGGGTTACCGCGGTGTACATAGACGCAAAACTAGAGGTGTACACTTTAACGTTGTCTTCACCGTATTCTTCAATAGCTTCTGGCTCTGTAAGGCCAATAGTGCCAATGGGTGGATGACTAAACACAACGGTTGGAATAAGCGAGTAATCCATGTGAGCGTCTTTTTGGCCGTTGAATAAGCGTTCGCTTAGCAAGCGACCCGCTTTAACTGCCACCGGAGTAAGCTCTGCTTCACCAGTAATATCACCAACTGCGTAGACATTCTTTGCCGTGGTGTTTTGATATTTATCTACCTTAACCGTGCCGTTGTCGTTCAGTTCAACGTCGGTATTTTCAATATCAATTTTGTCGGTAGAGGGTTTACGGCCAATCGCCCAAATCAAGCAGTCAGCTTTTAACACTTCGCCATTGGTTAAGTGTACTGATAGCTCGCCATCGTCAGCTTTTTCCACTTTCTCTACGCTAGCATGGTCGTGTAATTTGCAACCTTCAGCGTGGATCATATCCACTAAGGTTTCGTGAATAATAGGGTCGAAATTTCTAAGCGGAGCGTGTTTGCGAACTACCAGATGCGATTCTGTACCAAGGGCGTGAAGAACGCCGGCCAGTTCAACTCCAATGTAGCCTGCGCCAACCACGACAGCGCGCTTCGGCTGCTCTTTCAGGGCAAAGAAACCATCAGAATCAATACCGTACTCAGCACCTTCAATATCTGGGATGATTGGGCGGCCGCCTACAGCAATCGTAATATGGTCAGCCGTGTACTTTTCGCCGTTGACTTCTACCGTGTTGTTATCGATAAACTTCGCGAAACCGCGAATTAAGGTAACGTCATTTGCGGTAAGAGCGCGGTCGTAAGAAGCATGAATACGCTCAATATAAGCCTGGCGGCTGGCAATTAGGCTGTCCCAGCTAAAGTGATTTACCGACAAATCGAACCCGTATTCAGGTGCATAGCGATGTATCGCTTCAGCCACCTGTGCTCCGTACCACATGGCTTTTTTAGGCACGCAGCCAACGTTCACGCAAGTACCGCCAATATCTTTCGCTTCAATGATGGCGGCCTTCTTTCCATGTTTAGCTGCACGGTTTGCAGATGCGATACCACCGCTGCCACCGCCAATACATATATAATCAAAATGTGTCATTCAAAAAGCCTTCTTTGTCGGTTAGGCGAACGTAAACGATAAGCATAAATGCCTTCGGAAGGTTCGCACAGCAAATCATTCTCTATCGGTCTTGTCATAAAGAATAATCAAAAGACCGAGATTTGCTTTAGGGAATTTCATTTAGTTTATCAATGGGGACAGTGCAGCCTAATTAAAAGGCTAAGACAAAGCGAAGCATATTCATGCATCGCTCATCCTGCTTTCAGCACGTAATCTTTAAAGCTTATTCACTTATAGTAGCAGAAAGCTCTTCTGGTTCTATTTGAATACTAAACGCTTTTCCACGTTCTTCTTCAAAGTGTACGAGTTTTTGAATGGTGGCATCACTAAACACATGTCCCTCGGGAAGGATAAGGATGTGACTATCGTTATACAAATTTTGGGCTAGTACCATGCCTGCTTTGAGCTGCGAGGCTTTCAATGATGTAGAAAGCAGTTTAGACGTTGTCACATCTTCAGCTTCGAGTAAAAGGTCCAAAAACTCGCCGTCATAGCGGGTATTTCGGTGCTTTTTCATTTCTAATTTGGCATCGCGAGGGCTCATTTCCACACCACTCATTCTGCCGGTTACCAAGCGCCAATAATCTCGGGCAATCGCTAAAATACGCGCGCCTGCGGGAATTTCTTTGGCAACTTTGTTATACAAACCAGAGCCATTGTAGTGCTCGAATTGAAACTCGATGATATCTGAAACTTGATGCAGCTCGTGCGCCGGCGCGAGGATCAGTGCCGCCTGTTTGGTTTGCGACAAGTAATTTTGTTGCTGTTGATATTTAAGCTTTGAAAATGGCGCTTTGAAATCTTCGGTTTCAAGCCCTAGCAGGCCTAGCTCACAAATAAGGCCGGCATAGCGCACTTGTTTTATTTCGTCTTTCTCTAAACGAGCAATACGCGCAAGTTTCGACGCTAACTCACTCACCTCAATAGCAAACTTACCGTTGATGTTTGGATTAATGCTTATCACGTTGAACAGCACCTGCTCCATTGCAAGGTTGTGTTTTTCGATTTTATTTAGCGCCGCTTTTATCTGGCGCGTGCGCTTTTGAACCACTTGTTCTAGCGAGGCATTTACGTCGCGTAGCTTTTTATTTTGCAGTCGTGTTAGTTTTTGTAGACGAAGGTTTTCCGCCTTTAACTTAACGCGTTCTAAGCCTTCTTCTACAACAGCAATAAGCTCTTGGTTGTCCCATGGCTTTTGCAGGTAACGGTGTATCTTGCCTTGGTTTACGGCTTTAATTGTTGACTCAATGTCGGCATAGCCAGTGAGCACAACTCTAAATGTCTCGGGATAATTGATAGCGACCTGTTCGAGTAATTCCGCACCTGACATCTGCGGCATTTTCATGTCAGAAATAACTACGTGAACATCGTGTTTACTCATTAAATCTAACGCTTTGGCACCACTATCAGCAAGCAGTAAGGTGATGTCCATAGTGAACAGCGCACGCTTGATAGCGCGAAGGATATTCGGCTCGTCGTCGACAAATAGAACCGTATAGTTCGTGGCTTGTTCTGTAGTAGGCTCTGTCATAAATTATTATCCTTATAAGCGACGTTACAACTATTACACGCAATGCTGCTTGATAACACTATTAGTTGATTCATCCTTCGCTCTCTAATGTTTTATCTGAGTGTGAAACAAGGGGGAGCGCTAATGTAAATATGCTTCCTTCTCCCTCTTTACTGGTGGCTGAGAGCGTGCCGCCATGCTCCTGAGCAATGCCAAACGAAATTGAAAGACCTAAGCCAGTGCCTTGCCCTTCAGGTTTAGTTGTAAAAAATGGATTGAAGAGTTTGTCTAAATGACTTGATGGAATACCGCAGCCAGTGTCTTCTACACGAAGCTCGACAAACTTGCCCGCAGTACAGGTGGTAATAGTTATCTTACCGTTCTTACCCGTGCTCTCTATCGCTTGTCCCGCGTTAATGAGTAAGTTGGTAACAACTTGAGAAACCTTGCCTACATTCATGGCAACGTCAGGGACTTTGCCTAAATGCGTTTCAACAGTGCAAATATACTTTAATTGGTTGTTCACCATGGCAAGGGTAGTGCGTACACAATCATTAATGTTGTGCTGCTGCATGTGGTCACTGTCTACCCGAGAGAATAGCTTTAACCCTTTTACAATTTCAGCAACCCGACTTAAACCGTCTCTCGAATCGCTGAGGAGGTCGGTGATATCTTCATTGATAAACGCCATATCCTGATTAGCTAACATTTTTTCTAGTTCTGATAAGGCAGAAGCACGCTTACCCTCGTCTTGTTCATTAAGCACCGCGTTAATTTGTGAGAATATCATTTGGTAGGTAGCAACGTACTCGCTTAAGGTGGATATGTTGCTGCTGACAAAACCGACAGGATTGTTAATTTCATGGGCGACCCCCGCTGCTAGCTGGCCAACTGACGCCATTTTCTCAGCTTGAAGTAGTTGTACCTGGGTCTCTTTTAGATCTTTATTGGCCTCTTGGAGTTGATAGTTTTTCTGATGCAGCAATGCGGTTCTATCCTGAACCTTTTCTTCAAGTAGCGTGTTAAGCTCTTTAAGCTCATCTTGCGCGTATTGACGCTGCGCATGTTCTTCTTTTAAACGCTCAACCAGTTGATTAAATGCCTCTGCCAGTTCGCTTAACTCATCAGTGCCGCGCACGGGAACAAAAACATCTTGATAGCTGTTGTTTTTCACTGCATCACCTAAACGTTTAGCGCCTTCGTGTAATTGATGAAGCTGCGACATCAGGTAAGAACCAAGTAAGTAAGAGCACAATCCGACCAAAATAAATTCTAGAAAAGCCAGTGTAACTGTCCAGTTTCTCACCCTTGATACAGATTCAGTTACTGAAGCAATGTTAAGCCCAATCTCTACATAGCCGTACAAAGTCCTGTTCACCATGATGGGGGCTCGGGTGTCGTAAATACCATCATCAGCGTCCGAAACACTTGTGTCGGCAGTAAAAGGGCGGTTTAGTGCGTTGGTGTTACCCTTTTCTACGAAAACTCTGCCTAATTTGTCTTTAACTTTGACGTAAGCAATATTGGGGTTGGTAAGAATTTCTGAGACGTCGGCATCTAGAGCTGCAAGGTCATAACTTAAAAAGGCATTTTTTGTCGTCGAAACAAAAAGGGCAACTGTGGTGTCGGCTGACTTCTTTATATTACTGTCGACAAGGTCATTAAGTAGCTGAAACACCGTCACAATGAGCACTAGCAGCAAAAGCGCTGCTATTGATGCGAGGCCTGTTATTGTTTTTATACGCAACGACAGTTTCATACGAGTCTACTCATAAATGCGGCCTCGATAGGGATGCTATTCCCAATGCTCTCACGTCGTCCCAATCACTGTCGTTTGACGCTATAAAGCCGTTAAACCCAATACCTTTTAAAATCCAAGACTTACTTGTGTCATTCGACAAAGCAAGTAATGCATTAAGAATAGCTTGTCTGTCAGCGAGCGCCATATTTGGATGGGTTGCGATAGCATGAGGCGTATAACCCTTGCTCTTCCATAGGATGCGTAATTCTTGTTTAACGTCATCAGGTGAACTGTTGAGCGTACGGACAATGCCACCCCCAGCATTGAAAAAGCCCCGTTGTACTGCGAGGTACACAGAGTCATGAGAATTGACGTAGCGCGGTACAAAAGCAATGCTTTTCATCCGCAAGTGAGCGCTTGTGATAATTGTGGCAGCAAACGCAGCTGGCGCTGGGAAGGCTACTTCAGTACCGCTTAAGTCATCCAGAGAGCGTATGGGGCTGTCTTTATGTACAACAAGTAAGCCGCGAATTTCTTTATCGCGTTGGCGCGCAAGCGCGCGGTATCCCGCAGATTCATTAAAGACCACAAAGTGGTAGGGGTTCATGTAGGCAATATCATATTTGCCGTCGGCGAGATTCGCCTCAAAAGTGGGAATGTCTTTTGCAGTTTTAAAATCAATCTTAAAACCGGTGTAATTGCTCACATAGTCGATTAAGGGTTGCCATGTTTCAGCCATTTTCTTGGCAGACTGCTGAGGTACAACAGCAAAAGTAAGGGGTTTAGCATTTGTCGGTAATGCGCAAACACCTACAAGCAAACTTAAAAGAGCGAATCGCGATAACCAAGCCATAATGTCACTCCCTTTAAATCGATTTACATCGACATAAACTGCTCAAGGACCATTGTTAAGTCATGATTTGAGAACGGCTTTTGTAAGGTGGCATCAGCCCCTATCTCAAGCGCGCGCTCCAGGCTAATTTCATCGAGTGCCGATATGACCACAATTTTGAGATCTTTATATTTACTTTGATCTCGCGTGAATTCGATAACGCTGTAACCGTCCATGCCTGGCATACTTAAATCAAGGGTCATGACTTTGGGCTCGTATTGGCTCAGCATAATCCCCGCTTGGAAGCCGCCTGTAGCGATATACGACTCATAACCCGCCCGTCTGGCCACGCGCTGAATAGACTTGGCAACTGGCATTTCATCGTCAACAATTAATATTGAGGGCGTGGCAATGCCTTTCAATGAATCGGGAATTGGCATGTCGTGTCGTTCAAGAAAGGCGACAAAATCTTCTACTAATACTCTGTTGTTTCCACGCCCAGGAAGTTTGAAGCCTTTCAGCTTGCCGCTTTCGATCCATCGAATTACGGTGCGCAGATTTACATCGCAATACGAGGCTATTTCGCCTGAGGTCAACGTTTTCATATCTATGCCTTGTAGATTTATTAATCGAAATTATAGACGCTGAACAGCGAAGGGACAAAGTAGACAAAAGGATGAAATGTGACATTTGTGACAGAGCTTGGCGGAGCTGACTGTGTTGTTCAGTTTTTATGAGGGGCATTAAGAAAAACGGTGCAGCGGCATTCATTGAATTCGTAAATATAGGCAATAATCATGATCCATGCACGTTAACGGCAAGTAAGTTCAAAATAGGTCAACAGTGGCTAAAACAATAGCTTGCTTTTAATCAGCGAAGCCCCATCATTATTCTATCAACGTGTTAAGAGTGAAAAAGATTATGACAACCCCTGCAATTGAAATGGTAGATGGTCTACCAATTTTTTCTGCTATTGAACCTGCCTCTATTAAGCCTGCAATTGAAAAAGCCATTGCGGCGTGCAAAAGCGAAATAGAAGAGGTCGTGGCGTCGAAAGATTACTCTTACAAAAATCTAGTGCTGCGCCTTGAAGAGGTGGACGACCGTTTAAGCAAAATGTTCTCGCCGGTGTCTCATATGAATAGCGTGGTGAGCAGCGATGAATTGCGTGAAGCCCACGATGCGTGTTTGCCACTATTATCTGAATACGGAACGTGGGTAGGCCAGCACGAAGGCCTTTACAATGCTTACGCTTCCCTCAAAGCGTCTGACGAATTTGCGACGTTAAGCGAAGAACAACAAAAAGTGATTGAAAACGCCGTTCGCGATTTCACCTTGTCAGGTGTAGCGCTTCCCGCAGAGCAAAAGAAGCGTTTTGCAGAGATTCAGGCAAAGCTTAGCGAGCTATCATCAACCTTTTCCAACAATGTGATGGACGCCACTATGGGCTGGACCAAGCACATTACCGATGAAGCTGAACTTGCCGGTATGCCAGAATCAGCCCTTGAAGCGGCGGCACAAGCTGCGCACCAAAAAGACTTGCAGGGCTGGTTGTTTACGTTAGACATTCCGTCTTATTTACCTGTAATGCTTTACGCGGATAATCGCGAACTTCGCGAAGAAATGTATCGTGCCTATGCCACAAAAGCGTCTGATCAAGGCCCGAATGCGGGTAAGTGGGACAACACCGACATTATTAAAGAGACGTTAATGCTGCGTACTGAACTGGCTGAATTGCTTGGCTTTTCAAGTTATGCAGAGCGTTCCCTGGCGACCAAAATGGCAGACTCTACCGATCAGGTTATCGGGTTCTTACGTGATTTGGCGGCGAAGTCTAAGCCTCAGGCAGAAAAAGAGCTTGAAGAAGTAAAAACGTACGCAAAAGACAAGCACGGTGTTACTGAGCTAGCGGCATGGGATTTACCGTATTATAGCGAGAAGCTGAAGCAGGAAAAGTACACGATTTCTGATGAAATGCTGCGCCCTTATTTCCCTGAAGATAAAGTGTTGTCTGGTTTATTCGAAGTTGTACATCGCCTGTACGGCTTAAAAATTATCGAGCAGCCTGGTATTGACACGTGGCATAAGGATGTACGCTACTTCACCATAACTGACGATGCCGATGTAATGCGCGGCAGTTTTTACCTAGACTTGTATGCACGCGCGAAAAAACGTGGCGGCGCGTGGATGGATGAATGTCGAGTTCGTCGTGAAAAAATGGATGGCGAATTACAGCTGCCCGTGGCGTACCTAACCTGTAACTTCAACGCGCCTGTGGGTGATAAGCCTGCGCTATTTACCCACGATGAAGTGGTAACCTTGTTCCATGAGTTTGGCCACGGTATTCATCATATGCTTACTAAAATGCGCGTAGCGGGTGTGTCGGGTATTAACGGTGTACCGTGGGATGCGGTTGAATTGCCAAGCCAGTTTTTAGAAAACTGGTGCTGGGAAGAAGACGCACTTAACTTTATCTCTGGTCACTATGAAACCGGTGAACCGCTCCCTGCTGATTTACTTGACCGTATGCTTGCTGCACGTGATTACCAGTCCGCTATGCAGATGGTACGCCAGCTTGAATTTAGTCTTTTTGATTTCTTACTGCATAGCGAAAAGGGCAGCAAGGTAGACGTACAGGGCACATTGGATATAGTGCGTGAAGAAGTGGCGGTAGTTATTCCTCCCTCGTTTAACCGTTTCCAAAACGGCTTTGGTCACATATTTGCTGGTGGCTACGCAGCGGGTTACTACAGCTACAAGTGGGCAGAGGTACTTTCTGCCGACGCGTACAGCAAGTTTGAGGAAGATGGCATCTTTAATCGCGACACGGGCAAAGCGTTCTTAGAAAACATTTTAGAAATGGGCGGCAGTAAGTCTCCTATGGACTTGTTTATTGCCTTTAGAGGCCGCGAGCCGCAAGTTGACGCTTTGCTTCGTCACAGCGGTATTAAAGGCTAGGCACACATGAAAGAATCTAAGTTAGAGTCTTTCCAATCTATTTACCAGCGAGCGTGCGAACGCAAAGGCGGTGAAAAGGTGCTTGAAGCTATGCTCCAAGCACCGCTTTCTAAAGCACAGATTGAAGCCATTTCTGACGATCGCTTTCTAGCTGCAATGACCAAAAAGGTGTTTCAGTCGGGCTTCGTGTGGCGAGTTATAGAGCAAAAATGGCCCGATTTTGAAACCGTATTCTTCGGTTTCGACATAGATAAAGTGTTGCTGATGCCCGATGAAATGCTAGAGCAAAAAGCGTCAGACAAGCGCATTGTTCGAAATTATAAAAAAGTGATGACAGTGCGCGACAACGCCATGATGATAAAAGACGTGGCGCTTGAACACGGTAGCTTTGGTAGGTTTGTAGCTGGTTTTGAAAAAGGCAATATCACCGAACTTTGGGCGTTTTTGAAAAAACGCGGTGCGCGATTAGGTGGCAACACCGGCCCCTACATGCTTCGAGCACTAGGCATAGACACGTTTTTATTCTCTCGTGACGTGGAAGATTACTTGCGCAAGAATGAAATTATCGACGGTGGCTTAACCTCGAAAAAGTCGCTGTCGGCGGCCAATGCAGCGTTTGCTCAATGGCATGAGGAAAGCGGTCGTTCCTTGCAAGAGATCAGTGCCATTGTTGCCTTTAGTTGGGGTACAAATAATAGGGTAGTCTAAAGCGAATTCTAAACTGGCGAGCCTGTACCTTACAGGTTCTGCTTTTTTACAGGGAAGGAGCTTGATTTACATAAGCAGACGGGCAGGCATAAAGCTTTTGCTCGAGCACACAATCCTATACACTTCGGCATTAATAAAAATATTCAAATTACAGGACTGTCATGAGCGACAATCAAACTCCCGCTACGCAAGCAGACTCTGCAATCGACAATGCTACTGAGCATACAACGCACTTTGGTTTCAAACAGGTGGATAAAGGGCAAAAAGCCTCTTTGGTTGCTAATGTTTTCGACTCTGTTGCAGCAAAGTACGACGTAATGAACGACCTTATGTCGATGGGAGTGCATCGTTTATGGAAGCGTTTCACAATAGACTGCAGCGGTGTTCGCGCGGGTAATAAAGTATTGGATATTGCCGGTGGTACTGGCGATCTAACCGCTAAGTTCTCTCGCTTGGTAGGCCCTACAGGGCGCGTAACCCTTGCCGATATCAACTTGTCTATGCTGAAAGTAGGCCGTGATAAGCTTCGCGATCGCGGCTTGGTAAGCAATATCGATTATGTGCAAGCTGACGCGGAAGCACTGCCTTTCCCCGACAACCATTTTGATGTGGTGACCATGGCATTCGGCCTCAGAAACGTAACGGAAAAGCAAAACGCGCTTAATTCTATTTTTCGCGTGTTAAAACCAGGCGGCCGTTTACTGGTATTAGAATTTTCTAAGCCTACGTCAGAGCAGCTCAGCAAACTCTACGATATGTACTCGTTTCACATTTTGCCAAAAATGGGTCAGCTAGTGGCGAACGATGCAGAAAGCTACCAATACCTTGCGGAAAGCATACGTATGCACCCAGATCAAGAAACCTTGAAGGGGATGTTCGAGCAGGCTGGCTTCGAGCAATGTGATTACCAAAACCTGACTGGCGGTATTGTAGCGCTACATAGAGGTTATAAGTTTTAATGCCTACTTCTGCGCTGGTTACCGCAACGGCTGAATCGGTTTTAAACAAGTTGCTGTCTTTAGACGAAGACAGCGAAGTAAGGCTAAAAGCGCTTGCTGGCGCCAGGCTTACCGCGTTCATTTCGCCGCTTCCTTATGGTATTACGCTGTCGTTTTCTGACCGTATTGACGTACTCAGCGAACAAGGCTCGTTTGAAGACGCCGTCGCGTCCCTTGGGCCGAAAGACTGTTGTATTAAAACGTCGCTACAAACCTTGCCAGAGTTAAAAGAAACCAGCCAGTTGACTCGTCTTATTCAGCAAAAGGCCCTCTTTTTGGAAGGAGAGCTCAATGTTGCTCAGCAGGTCAGTGCCTTGTTTCAGCAGCTCGATATCGACATTGAAGAGTTGCTGGCACAAAAGACCAACGATGTTATTGCCCATCAGACCGTGAAAACGGTGAAAACCGTGCATGAGAAGTCGATGTCAGCGCTAGCTTCCATGGCGAAGGTATTCGGCAACGCCGTAGTAGAAGAAAAGCAGCTTGCTGCACACAAGCTGGCGGTTATGCACTTTAGTGACGAAGTTAATGCGCTTCGCGATCGAGCAGAAAGTGCCGATGCGAGACTGCGCCGCCTAGAAGAAAAATTTAAGTAAGATTGAGAGAAACAGGCTCATAAATGCGTATTGTTAGGTTATACCGAATTAACAAGGTATTGTTGGAACACGGCTTAGACGAACTTATTCCAGCAAAGTGGTTACCCTGGTACGCGCGGGCTATGCGCCATACCATTTTTTGGGTGCGAAACAAGCACAAGGGCAAGTCAGCCGGCGAGCGTATTACCCTTGCACTACAAAACCTTGGGCCTGTTTTTATTAAATTCGGCCAGATGCTCTCTACCCGCCGAGACTTGCTTCCTCCTGCCATTGCTAACGAACTTGCCCGTTTACAAGACAAAGTTCCGCCGTTTTCATCTGACGCTGCACAAGACATTATCAAGCAAGCGCTAGGGCTTTCTGATTTAAGCGAATTATTCAGTGAATTTGAAAAAGCGCCGCTGGCGTCTGCCTCTATAGCCCAAGTTCACGCGGCAAAGTTGAAGCATAACAACGAAGACGTCGTGGTAAAGGTATTGCGCCCAGATATTCGCGATACCATCGTGGCGGACATGGAGCTTTTGTTTAGCTTGGCTAACGTGCTTCAACGCTGGCTTCCTGATGGCAAACGGCTGCGTCCTGTAGAAGTGGTTGTAGAATACCGCAAGACCATTGTTGATGAACTTGATTTACTGCGTGAATCTGCAAACGGTATTCAGTTAGGGCGGAACTTTGAAGGTTCAGACGCGCTTTATGTACCTAAAATTTACAGTGACTATTGCCGCAGTAATGTGTTGGTTATGGAGCGTATTTACGGTCTGCCAATCTCAAATATAGACGCATTACTTACCCAAAATACCAATATGAAAAAATTGGCCGAGCGCGGTGTGGAAGTTTTCTTCACTCAGGTATTTCGCGACAGTTTTTTCCATGCAGACATGCACCCGGGCAATATCTTTGTATCTACCGAACACCCTGAAAACCCCAAATATATCGCTATCGATTTTGGCATTGTGGGTACGCTCAATCGTGAAGATAAGCGCTATCTGGCTGAGAACTTTATTGCCTTCTTCAACCGCGACTATCGCAAAGTCGCCCAGCTTCACGCCGACTCAGGCTGGGTACCGCAGGATACCAATATCGATGAATTCGAGATGGCCATCCGCACGGTATGCGAACCTATATTCCAAAAGCCACTTGCTGAAATTTCCTTTGGTAACGTGCTGCTGCAGCTATTTAATACGGCACGACGTTTCAATATGGTCGTGCAGCCACAGCTTGTGCTACTGCAAAAAACATTGCTGTATATCGAAGGCTTAGGCCGTCAGTTGTATCCTCAGCTCGACCTTTGGAAAACCGCTAAGCCGTTTCTTGAAAACTGGATGAAAGAGCAGATTGGCTTTACCGCCATGATGGGGAAGGTGAAAGACAACTTACCTTTCTGGTCTGAAAAACTACCTGAAATGCCAGATCTGCTGTACGACAGTTTACAGCAAATGAAGCGCTTGCCATTGCAACAACAAAGGGCCCATTTGGCACTGCTCCAAGAGCAAAAGAAAACAACTCAGACCACTCATTTAAGCGTAGTGGGCGCCACTTTTGTGTTAATGACAGCAATACTGCCAATGTACGATTTATCATGGTATTTCCCTGCAAGTACAGGCGTAATTGGCGCAATTTGCTGGTATTTAGCCTGGCGGAAAGGGCATTAATTTTTGTTACGCTGCGGTGAAATATTTATGAAATCCGTAGTTTATCAATTAATTTGTATATTAATCGTCCCGAAGAGTGTTATAGTGGCTTTGGCTTTTAGCCAAAGTCTTTAAAGAGACGCGATTTTGTATTATTTGCTATATGTTAAACCACTCGAGTTACCCGGTAATTTGTTGTAAGTTGTTTGTCCATTCGTAAGTAAGACCCAATACTCCGCCAATTTAAAGACTCTAAAGAACTTAGTTACACGCGCTTATGCGCAATTTAATACGATATTTGAGGTCTATACGACATGTCTAAAGTTACAGGCACAGTTAAGTGGTTCAACGCTGATAAAGGTTACGGTTTTCTAACTCAAGATAACGGCGGTAAGGACGTATTCGTTCATTTCCGTGCGATCATCTCTGACGGTTACAAAACGCTTCCAGAAGGTCAGCGAGTAGAATTTGAAGTTGAAGAAGGTCAAAAAGGTCTTCAAGCTGCTAACGTGCAAGCTATCTAAGAATTCAAAAACGGCGGTCATTTGACCGCCGTTTTTCTTTCTATTGTCTGCATTTCCACACTCACGCTAAACGCGCGACAAAGCTTTTAGTCCATACCGCTTTTGGTATATATCATTTTTAACGAATAACGCTTTCATCAATAGCTAGTCTACTACGTCGCTATCGTCATCCTCTCTCGGCTACACCACATAAGCACTCGTTCACCCCAATAAATTTGAAGCTCGCAGCATATTCCTAATATCAGTACGCCACGGTATTGCGTAGTCATAGTGTTTAATGCTTTACTCATTACAACGCCCATTTGGGTAATACCAGTCCGCACAGTTAATTACCCACTCAGCGAGACTCAAAGTGTTCGTAATCGCTGCGATAAATACGTCTACAGGGAGTGCTTAATGCGCATGACATCAACTATTCGATCTTCATTGGCCACCGCGCTACTTATTCTAATTTCAAACCTTGCTTATGCTGCTCAGGCAAATGGACAAGTCGATGATCAGGGTGTTTTAGCAATGGTGCTTAATACTGAAATCCGTATGGCAGACGTCGTGCCTAGTGAAGAAGAACGTAAAAACTTGAAGCAGCAAGCGAAAGACAATTACGCAGGTATGCTTGATTATGTGGTCCGTGTAAATGCGTCTAACAGAATTTATGAGCTTGTTTCAGAGGACTATGCAAAACAAAAAGGCATAACGGTTAATCAAACACTGGTAAGCAAGTTTATCGAGAAGTTTGAAGGTCAGGTTTCAAGTGAAACGGCAACGAAACCCATTAAAGAGATAGCGGCCAAGCAGGTTCTACAGTTTCAAACAGAAAAAGCGATGTATGAAGAGTTTGGAGGGCGTGTTATCTTTCGCCAGTCTAACCCGCAAATGCCGATTGACGCTTACAATACACTGTTATCTCGCTATCGCGATGCAGGTGAACTTAGCATAATAGATGTGGACTTGCGGGATGCATTTTGGGATGTATTCACGCCTCCCTTTCAGTACGAAATTGCACCAGAAAATGTCGACTTTAATCAGCCTTGGTGGCTGTAAATAGCCTCCATAAAAGTAAAGCGCCTGACGTAATTCGCTGAAAAACTGAGAACATGGAAATAAAGGGCAACATCTCACTATGCGTAGTGAAAAAACAAGCGGTATAGACACAATAGATAAAGCCATTTTGGCCATGCTACAGAATAACGCTGACACGCCTGTCGCAGAAATCGCTGAGCAAGTTGGGCTTACGGTAACGCCCTGCTGGCGGCGTATTCAAAAGCTAGAAGAGAAGGGCATAATCTCTAGGCGAGTAGCGCTGTTGCAAGCAAAACACCTGGGACTGGCCATGACCGTTTTCGTGCAAGTAAAAGCGGGCAGACATGATGGAAAGTGGCTGGCAAGTTTCGCCAAGCACGCCGCGTCATTTGATGAAGTTGTTGAATGTTATCGTATGTCTGGCGAATACGATTACCTACTAAAAGTCCTTGTTACCGATATGGATTGCTTTGATCATTTTTATAAGCGATTGGTTAACGGTATAGAATTTTCCGACGTCACTTCAAGCTTTGCAATGGAGCAGATTAAGTACACAACCTCGGTACCGCTTAACCATATTTAACCCCTCATAATTAGCGTTGGTTTTCTCAATACCTTCGGTGATAGATGAGGCAACTTGCAGTTGAAGACACCAAATAACATAAATTCGATAACTTCCCGATTAAAAATCTGAAAGAAAAAAGCAACCGTAGCGGTCTATTTTTGTTCAATTGTAGGAGAAGTATATATTTTGTCCTACCACGAATAGAAAAGGGTGCAGAGACGTGCGACAAGTATAGGCGTGCCCCTAAATAATATGGGGGTTATATGTTTAAAACCATCAAGCAAAGAATCTTGCTCGGTTATCTTCTCGTTGTAATTGTGTCGCTCATCGCGGCAATTGTATTGACAAAGAACAACGCCAATGTCGAAAACTTAGTAGAAGCCTACGTGGCTGAAACATTACCCTCGTTAAGCGCTATCGATGATATACAAACTCAAAGCAAAGAGTTGGTGCTTATCGCGTATTCCTTATACGGAACCACAATAAATAGTCGCGAATATAACGGACAGAAAGACCGGCTCGTCGACGAGACCAACGCCAAATTTTCCCAATTCAGCTATATGGGAAGCGATGCCGCTCAAGAAAAATTTGATGTACTGGTTGCGTCAGCTGCGTCTTTACAGCAAACGATGTCAGCAACATCGATAGATTGGGATATTGCACGGGAAAATCTTCAAGTCATTACCCAAGCAGCATCTGAACTAAATGTACTTTTGACTGGGGTACGCTCGGGTGTTGAGCGTGCTGCGAACTCTCGAACCATGGCTATTTCTGCTGAACTCAGTGTGAGCCAGTTCACTATCTACAGCCTAATCATATTGCTACTGGCTGTATCCATAATGGGCTACATACTTGCTAAGCGGAATATCGCAAGTCCTATCGAAGAGATGGCTAAAAGGCTTGACGATATTGCAAAAACACGCAATTTACAGTCACGTCTACCTACTCAAAATTTACAAGAACTCCACGCGATAACGCATAGCGTTCAAGGTCTACTAGCCGTATTTCACAAGGGAATGACTGACCTTCAACATGCAGTGAATGACCTGAACCACTCATCACAAACACTTAACAGTGCAACATCACACTCTTCAACCGCTATTCTAAGCTTTCAAGGAGACATCAAGCAGCTAATGTCAGTCATGGATAATCTGTCTGATGAAATGGAACAAAGTCTTACTCTATCTATAAAAGCTGCGGAACAAGCGAAAGGTAGTGCCCACCAGATAGCGCAAGGTAAGGTGGATGTGGAAACCACAGCGCGCGCCATCTCTGATTTAACCCTGAACATTGATAAAACTGCTACTACGTTAGATAAGCTGCAAAGCGATGGAAAAAACGTATCGAGTGTGGTGAAAACCATTGCTGAGATTGCTGATCAAACTAACCTATTGGCACTTAATGCTGCAATAGAAGCGGCAAGAGCAGGAGAGTCGGGTAGAGGTTTCGCGGTGGTGGCGGATGAAGTGCGTACGCTAGCATCAAGAACTCATCAATCGACAGTTGAAATTAATGCCATGTTAGAAAAAATAGTGCAGTCAATTCGTGATTCTGTACAAACTATGACTTCGAATAAAGACAAGGCACACAACGCATTGGGGCTTGCCAATGAGCTGGTGATTACGTTGGAAGACGGACGCAAAAGTGTTTTATCGTTAGTTGAGGTGAGCAATGAGGCTTCGGCTCTTGTACAACACGCTAAAGATCAGGTACAAGTTGCACGCGAAGGGGCACTAGATTTTCAAATGCTGGGCGATCAAGTAAAAGCCGCGAATACCAATGTGAATAGTGAAGCGAAAAGCTTATTCAGCCTGGCTGAGAACCTTCAGGAAAACGTTAATAGATTTAAATTGAGCTAAAAAAATGGGGCCGGTTTGACGGGCCCCATATAAATTAATGATTTTGGTCTTCAACGTGCTGATCGGCAAATATCTTGGATTTCTTTTTGATTTTACATCCTAAGATACGCTGCGCATTTTTACGGCCGATATAGTGAGCGACTGTGTAGGGGTGCGCGCGCTTGAAGAACCGTGAGAACGAATGGAATACATTTTCCATGGTATTGGCTCCTTCTATTAAAAATTGCCCCAAATAAAATATAGTAATATTACAGTTTGATGTCAACAAAATATTTAACGGTAAGTAACGTTTAAATTTTGATCACACCTTAAGGGTAGACTAGCTAACGCTAAACATCCTCTAGTCATTGGTATACATTGTTCGAGGGAAAGGATCATATTTTGATCGCAGGTTTTCAGATCGAGTTCGTGGATTGGGGATACTGGTCGCCGCAAATGCCCCAAGCACAGAAAAGGCGTCGGGAACCGCAAGAAACTCGCAATGTACAGCGTTTAGTATAGCGCTGAATAGAAAGTGAACACCATTGAATTTCAATGATGTTCACTATTGTTTCAAGTAATTGGGATCTGCTGCGATCCCATTAACAAAGGCTAGTAGTAAGAAAGCTTCTCTGATTTACCGGAGAATATCTTATATACCATGGCCGTATAAGCCAAAATAATAGGTACTACAATAACTACGCCAACAAGCAAGAAGCGCAGAGAGCTTGCATCACTAAGCGCATCCATCACCGTCATCTGTCCAGGGATGATAAACGGATAGTAGCTTATGCCAAATGCGGTGAAACAAAGTAAAAATACTAGAAGGGCAATAAAGAACGGAAGCCATTCGCCTTTCCCTTGTGCATCAGGCAGTTTTTTAAGCAACACACCACATAGTGCTAGAAGCGCAAAACACGCTACTGGAATAGCGAAAAGCACATAGCCCCAAGGAGCAGACAACCATAAGTCTCGTACGTCATCGTGTAAGGTTAGATTCGCGATACTTACCGCGACAATCCCTACCGCCAGTACCCCTAAACCTCTTCTGGCCCAGTAATACGCCTTTTGTTGAAGCTCACCTTCGCCTTTAAGTATTAACCAGCACGAGCCAATAAACGCATAGGCAGCCGTAACACCAAATGCAGCGAGAAGTGCAAAGCCTTGCGCCCAAATATCTGTGCGAAGACCCGTCACGTATATACCCAACATATACCCTTGAGCTAATGTGGTTAAAAGCGAACCGTATTTGAATACCATGTCCCACTTACGCTTTTTCACCTGCACAACCTTGGCGCGAAAATCGAACGCTACGCCGCGCAAAATAAGCCCTAATAACATGAAGGTTGCAGGCAAGTACAAGGTTTGTAAAAACTCACTATGGGCTTCAGGGAAAGCAATAAGCAGTAGTCCTATGGCGAGCACAAGCCACGTCTCATTGGCATCCCAGTAAGGCCCTATAGAGGCTATCATGTCATCGCGAAACGTTTCTGTTCTTGGCGGGATAAGTACACCCACACCCAAGTCGTAGCCATCTAAAATGGCGTACAGCAATACAGATAGACCAAGTAAACCCACATAAATATTTCCGAGCATTTCTGCTGATACATTTTCAAACATGTTTGCTCTCCTTAAACCGTGCTTGGGTCTGGGTCAGTAGGTTGCATTTTTGCCTTGGCAACTTCGCGCTCTTCCGTCGTTATCTCTTCAATTTCAACGGCTCTTCTGCACATCAACATAAGTGTTCCCATGTATGCGATTAGAAGCACCGTATAGATAACAAGATAAAGCGTGAAAGACAGAGCAATATTCGCCGGTGGCAATTGGGTAACGGCATCAGCGGTTCTTAATACACCGCTTACCAAATAGGGCTGACGGCCTATTTCCGTTACGTACCAGCCTGCTAAGGTAGCAATCCACCCGCTAAACGCCATGCCTGCAAACGTGCGTTTAAGCCAAATTGGGAAGTCTTTGTTACGCATAAGATAAAGACTGCCAAGCCATGACACAGCAAGCATCAACATGCCCATACCCACCATAACCCTAAAACCGAAGAAAACAGGGGCAACGGGCGGATGCTCTCCTTCAAACTCATTTAACCCTTTAATCTCGCCCTTAAGCTCGTGAGTAAGAATTAAACTTGCACCATAGGGAATGGGAATTTCAAAATGATTCTCTTTGCTATCTTCGTCAGGAATTGCAAAAAGCAACAAAGGTGCACCTTCAGTGGTTTCCCAAAGTCCTTCCATCGCCGCTACTTTCTGAGGCTGATGCTCAAGCGTATTTAAACCATGCATGTCGCCAGCAAAAATTTGTAGCGGGATTAACACTGCCGCCGTATAGGTGGCGGTTTTAAGCGCGAGCTTAGGCGCAAGCTTGTCGTCGCCTTTAAGCATGCGGTAGGCTGAAAGCCCAGCTATCAGGAAGCTGGCCGTCAGTCCAGACGCTAACATCATATGTACAAAGCGGTAAGGGAAAGATGGGTTAAAGATAATTTCTTTCCAGTTTGTGGCATACACAACGCCGTCGACCACTTCAAAACCCTGTGGGGTTTGCATCCAGCTATTTAAAGCTAGTATCCAGAACGCAGAAGTAGTGGTGCCAAGTGCAACAATAAGGGTTGAAGCCGTATGCAGCCAGTTCGGAACTCGGCGTATGCCAAACAGCATGATGCCTAAAAACGTGGCTTCTAAGAAAAAGGCGGTAAGTACCTCATAACCGAGTAGTGGCCCCGCCACATTACCTACTTTCTCCATGAATCCAGGCCAGTTAGTACCAAACTGAAATGACATGGTGACGCCGCTTACTACACCCAAGGCGAAGCTTAGGGCAAAGACACGTACCCAAAAGCGATACATACGCATCCACACAGGGTGACCTGAAATATTAGAGCGCAGCTTAAAGTAAAATAGAAACCAGCCCATCGCCATGGTGATGGTTGGAAACAAAATATGAAAACTAATATTTAACGCAAATTGTAAACGAGACAGCAAGAATGCATCCACAGAAGGCCCCCTTAGTTAACGCTGTTTTTCCCAGGAAGTAGCTTGTCCTTAAGCTCAAGCATACGGCCCACGCCAGAACCCAACTTCATCAACGTGTTTAACTTTTCAGGCCCAAGATTTTGAAGCTCTTCAGACCATGCCGTAATTGATTCGAGTAAATCGTGAATTTCGTTCAGTTTATGTTGTGCATTTGCCTCTTTTTCATTGGCAGGTGCGTCAAGCAACAAATCACGCAGTAGACTCATGGTTGGGTCTATCTCGCGCTTTCTTCGTTCTTCAAATACTCTATTGGCCAATGTCCAAATATCACCAGCCGGAATAAAGAACTCTTTTCTCTCACCAGGAACAAGATGCTGTTTAACTAAGCGCCATGACTGAAGCTCTTTTAAACCCATGCTGGTATTGCCTCTGGATATGTTGAGCGCATCTGCAATTTCCTGCGCCGAAATGGGCTCTTCGTTTAAAACAATAAGCGCAAGAATTTGCCCAACTGTTCTGTTGAAACCCCAACGACTTCCCATTTCGCCAAAGTGCATAACCGCAGATGTAATTAAAGGCGTCATTTTCATTTCTACCTTCCAGAAGTTTCAGAAATTACTGAAAGTTTATTGCGTAGGATCAAGAAACACAAGTTTTATTCGTGATATCACGTACGAATTTTTGAAAATTTAATGTTCTCAGCTAATGATATAGACGTCGATATAACATGCTTTCTCAGCCATAAGTTGTTATCGTGTGGGTTACTCTACGGAACACACGACGAAAGCTCGCTTTCTTGATACTTGGCGCAAAGTAATGCAAACAATTGACAATACCCCTACAACGCTTCAAAACTGTGAAGATGAAGCTATCCACTTGATTGAAAGCGTACAAAGTTTTGGGTATGTCATAGCCATTAACCCTAGTACCAAAAAAATTCAGGTGGTGAGCGAGAACATTAATGACATGTTCAACGTAGACGTCGTTCCCGGTGAAACACTTATCACTGAACTGATTGACATTCCCTCTCCTGAAGCGCGCACATTCCAGACTATTCACGATGCTGTAAAAGGCGGAAATGTACGCCATGCCTACCAGTGGAAGTTTGCTGAAAATGCGCTCCATCTCAAAGATTGGGAGAAAGAGGGCAGTGGTGTTGCCTTCGATTCAAATGGCCTGTTGGTTATAGAGCTTGAGCCAACCCCTCAACTAAGCTTTGAGGCGGCGCAGCAATGGGTGCCAATGGATGTAGATATTCGCGCATTGTTACCCAATGTCGATGACCGTGACTCCATAGGGGATGTTGCCGATGCTATCGCTCAGGTATTTAAGCAATACATAGGTTTCGACTCGGTCATGGTTTATCAGTTTGACAAAACCTACTGTGGTGAAGTGATTGGTGAAGCCGCAAGTGCAGATTCTCGCTCATTCAAAGGGTTGAAGTTTCCCGCTTCGGATATCCCTATTCAGGCTCGTGAACTGTATCTAAAAAATCGAGTGCGCTGTGTCTACGATGTAGAAGAGCAAGTTATAGGCCTTAAGCCTTCGGTTAAAGAGGCTTAACGTCCGCCATTGGATTTATCAATGTCAATGGTTCGCTCTGTTTCGCCTATGCACATTGCCTACCTTAAAAATATGGGGATCCGCTCTTCATTTTCAGTTTCGCTTGTTTTTGAGGGTAAGCTGTGGGGATTGTTAGCATGCCACAACAGTGAACCGGCTTACATCGACCAGAAGAAACGTTTAGTTTGCGAATCATTAGGTCACCTTTATGCCTGGCAGCTTCACACGAAAGCACTGCATAAAAAGAAAGAGCAATTTCAAATTCGCCAACGCAAGCTGAACTATATTGTTCACCAGCTTACTTCATACACGAATCCGCTTGAGGCCATCACGCAGAAAGAAGGAGACTTACTGGATGTTGCTGATTCGTGCGGTATGGCGGTGGTTACCCCAACGGGCAACTATCTGGTTGGTAAGACTCCCACAGAGAAAACCTTGGCAAAATTACTCGAAAAATTTGCCATTAGCGGCTCTGAGCAGTCCATTGCCATAAACCGATTAACAAACGAAATTTTAGATAGTGGCGACCTAAACGGCATTCGAGGCATGTATATTTCCTGCGTGTCATCAAAACTGGGCTACTACACGGTTTGGTTTAGAGAGCAGAAAGACAAGACCATTCGTTGGGCGGGTCGCGATGCGGCCAGAAAAGATATTGGAAAGTCTCTTACCCCTCGTAATTCGTTTGATATGTATTTGCAAAGTGTCGCTGATGAATCGGTAGAGTGGACCGAAGATGACCAACTAATCATTGAAGGTTTTGATCATCTGTTTATACCTTACGCGCTAAGCTTAAAAGCGTCGCTCGATAAGCAAATTAGTAAATTAGAAGAGCTGGATAAAGCGAAAGACCAGTTTCTTGCCAGCATTTCTCACGAGCTACGTTCACCACTTAACTCCATTGTGGGGTGGACCGATTTAGCGCTTATGGATGTCGGCAATGTGGACAGAATGACTGATGCCCTTGGCGTGATAAAGCGCGCGGCATCAACTCAGGCAGCACTGATCAACGATATTCTCGATTTATCCCGTATTATTTCAGGTACGATGAAGCTCAGTACCCATTCGCTTAATATCGCTGGGTCAATATCTGAAGTTGCCAAATCTTTCGAGGCTGGGTTTGCGAGCAAGAATATTCAGCTATCGATAAATTGCGAAGACGATCACACGCAAATTCTGGGTGACAATCTCCGTATAAAACAGGTTATCAATAACCTGTTGAGCAATGCGCTTAAGTTCACGTCGAAAGGCGGTACTGTGCATGTAAGAGGTCGAAGAGAGCATTCGAACTACCTTTTCCGCGTTAAAGACAATGGCAAAGGTATGACGCGCGAGCAGCTATCTCATGTTTTCGAACGTTTTTATCAAGGCAAAAACGAGCACAACAAACATGGGTTGGGCTTAGGCCTGTCTATTGTGAAAAGTTTAGTAGAGATGCACGGTGGTGAAATTTATGCTGAAAGCGATGGACCTAATACGGGAACAACGTTTTACGTAACGCTGCCTATTGCGCCGCTTAATTTGCACGACGACATTATTGAAACTAAGAACTCTGAAATTAGCGACCTGACTGAGTCTTTGCGTTTGAACGGCTTACGGATTTTAGTCGCAGAAGATGAACAAGACGCCCGTGATTTTATAAAGCTATTCCTAGAATCTAACGGCGCGCGAGTTAATGTTGTGAAGAACGGCCTGTTAGCATGGAAAGAAATTAACGATATGCCAGAAGCCTTCGATCTTCTGCTATCGGATATTGGTATGCCGGAAATGGACGGGCTGGGTTTAGTTTTAAAAATAAGAGCCAGTGAAATACCAGAAATTGCAAAGCTTAATGCCGTAGCACTGACCGCTTATGCCTATACATCTGATCGCGTTAAAGCACTTAAAGCTGGCTTTAATAACTATGTGTCAAAGCCGGTCGATGGCGAAGAATTGCTGACTATTCTGGAAATGTACTTGCCAGAAACGACACACTAACGCTGCCGACCCCCCGTCTTTTTTGCAACCTTTGATCAGCGGTATTACGAAGATAGAGCGCGAAGATAGAACGTTAACAAAGCTGACGCATATCTTTGAAAAGGTCGTTTAGTTTAAGCAATGACAGGTATGCTTTTTAGTGTAGAAGTCGCGTAGTCGACTTCGTGCTTCTCTACCTAATTTAACGCCTTTCAAAGTTAAAGTTCACCGAAGTCAAAACTCATCTACCAGCGGCGAAGTAGTAGCTGGTAGGTGGTTTTATCTAACAGCGACTCGCGAGGCGACGAACTTTCTTTATCAGGAAGGGCAGCACGCGCTTCCTCAAGCGATGCATATCTATCCCCGTCAATATAAAACGCGCTAGCTTCAGATGTAGGTTTACCGTCAAGGGAATAGGCGGTGTTTAACAAGTCTGACGTGGTAGTTATGTTGCTGTGCCCGATAAAGTCGGCAACGCCATCGCCATTCACATCTTTGGTGAGCCAAGCTAAATCAAGTGGCTGATTCAATTCCCCCGAATTCTGCATTGTCGACACAGCCTGGTTGAATTGCGCAATAATCCTTTCAGCGTTAGCAACATTTTTGCTGATAGCTATTTGAAATCCGGTTTTTGCTAATGGTTTTGCTGAAAAGTGCAGGGTTTCTTCATTATCGTTAGCCAGCAGTATGTTTAGCTCGCGCGCAAGCAGCTGGGTGGTAATTAAGTAAGGCGCTCTATCGTCGGCAAGTTGGCGAAATGCATCAAACGTAGTGGGGTTGCGTGACCACTTTATATCTTTCAGCAGTCTGAATGATGGCGTATTCGCAAAGCGATTTTCAATAGCGACCCGGTTGTCTTTTAAATGAGGAAAAAGCTTTATTGCCTCAACGTCCGCCTCTTTACTTACCGCGTAAAGGTAAATGGGTAAGTAGATATCGGATAGAACATAGTTGCTGCTGTCCTCGCCCAAATTAACGTAGGCAAATTCACCGTCTAGCTTACCTGTCAGTACAGAACTGCCCAAAAAAGCTTGTCGCATAACCTGAAGTTGGATATCCAGCTCCGCCTTCTGAAATACCTTTTCGAGCAGTGTATTAACTCGAGCAGGCTCCCCATCGTCGCTTATGTAGGTCTCGAAGGAAGCTGCACCTAATTTGGTAGGGGCGGCATGTAATTGCGAAACATTAAAACAACAAAGGACTAGGCTTATGCCTAATAAAGAAAGACGTTGAGTGAAAATAGAGAGCGAGAACGCGCTGAATCTTACCAAAGGTGAACTCCGAACTGCCGTCATACATTTACTACACTGTAATGCAGTTAGTCGCTTAATTCCAATAAACACGTACTGGCTTAAATTAACAAAATGTAAGCGACATCAATATATTGAGTGTAGTGTCCACGTTTATACTAGCTTTTATTGAGTAAAGTCATTCGTGACGATAAGCCGGTTTCATTACCAGCTTAACGTCACGAACTTGATTGCATGCATATACGCACGCTTAACATAGGCGCTCAATAAAAACGTTTATTCTCCAAAGCTTCCCGCAGGACCTGGATAAACCACTACGCTTTCAACACCGTCCTTGTTAACGCTGGCTACGCCAAAGAAGTAGTTGTCGATAACAACGTTCTCAAGCATGGCCTCGGTGACGTTACCCACATATTTACTGTATTCCCATTGCGGAGCATCAGTATGACGCCAGTATACTTTGTACCCTTTAAGTTGAGGGTTCTCTTCAGCGTCTAGGGCATCCCACTTTAAAAATGTTGAAGGTTGAACTGCACCGGCAATTTCTACATTTGCAGGTGGATTCGGTGCCCACGCCATTGCAGCAAGTGAAACAGCATTAAGGCCAGTAAGTTTGGCAGCGTAATCAAAGTCGACGCCATCCAAGGTGTCACCATAGGCAATACCGTCTTCTACGCGAAGATCTTGATGCTGGCGGGTGTAGTTTTCGTTAGTTTCCATAATACGAATACCCGGGTAGCCCAAGTCGTTGAACGGGCGATGATGGCCGCCACGACCAAAACGGTCCAAACGATAAATCACCATCGTGTCTAAGTTCTCAATATACTGATCGGCAATTTTATCGATGTAACGGGCAAGGTTACGGCTTGGTGAGTCAACTTCACCCCCGGTGAAACGTCGCATGCGTGCTTCTTTATCCGTTTCGGTTACGCGTGTACCTTCAGCAAACAAGCGAGCGGTGGTGTTGTTAATCACACCGTTAACCCCTTCGATATTGCCTATCATGTCATTATTGAGCACGGCTTTAATTCGCCAGCCGTCTTTCTTAGCTTGGTTTGCCATAATACGCCCGCCGAAAAGTCCTTGCTCTTCGCCAGATAAAGCAGCATACACGATACTGCCGTTAAACTTGTATTTGGATAGTACTCGCGCAGCTTCTAGGGTACCGGCAACACCAGAGGCGTTGTCGTTTGCCCCTGGTGAGTCAGAGGTGAAGTCCATTACATCAGACACCCGTGAATCGATGTCGCCTGACATGATGACGTAACGGTCTGGATCGGTGGTACCGCGTTGTATCGCGATAACGCTAACCACTTCTACTGGGTCGGGAATACGTTTTTCTCCGCTGATGACTTCCGACTGGTAGTACACTTCTAAGCAGCCACCACACTCGGCTGAAATTTTATCAAATTCAGATTTAATCCAACGTCGCGCAGCACCAATACCACGAGTATCGGACTCGGTTTCAGAAAGGGTATGGCGTGTACCAAAGTTCACCAGCGTAGTAATGTCTTTTTCAATGTTTTTAGCAGAGACATTTTTGGCAATATCGTAAAGTGCTTGCTGCTGCTCGGTATCAGCAAAGGCTGTAGTAGATAGTGTTAGTGCAATTGCGGGAGCGATTTTTCTTAATATTAGGTTCGTAAGATAACAGGGCTGTGATTTATTCATTATTTTCTCCATGTTCTGCAAAGACCATACTGAATGCGTCGAAAATGGACAATGAATATCGATGTAATTAACTTTATTTAAGAGGAATACAATATATCGGCACGTAACACTCCGTGCCGATATACATTTACGATTTAAAAGATCTAAGCCTATTTAAAAGTCGAAGTAAACCATACCGTAGGCGGTAACATCATCATTTTTAAGCGACTCAAGATAATCATTCGTGCTTTGCACATCATAAGCTTCCAATCCTATATAACCCGACGCTGGCTCTTCATCAAAGTTAAAGTTTGCCGATAGGGGAAAGTCGACACCCTCTATGTCTAAGTTATCTAAAATAGCAAGAGAACCCTGACTTGGCGTGGTTAGTTGGAAGTAATAGAGACGATTACCAGAAGAATCATTCCCAGACAAGGTAACGGTTACAGAGTCCGCTCCCACTGAAGAAAGGTCATAACTTTCATCATTAAAGAATGTTAAAACTTGTTGGGAAAATAAGTCGTAAGACATCAATGCTAAGTCTAATGACTCAGTGTGGGTGGATGGAAGTGTTACCTGAGCGCCCGTATAAATGGATACTTGAACATCTGTGCCTTCGGAGCTGAAGCTGTCGAACTCGAAATTGTAAGCATCGATATACGTTTCAGGGGTGTCAAAGATAGGAACTGAAGGTGAAAGTTCTGCAACATCCCAAACCTGCACATTATCAGCATAATGCATCCAGTCATCTTTCAGGCCGCGTAGTGAAACGCGCAGACTTGAGTCACTGTTGACGTTATTATTGAGCACTGAAAAAGGTACTTTTCTGACAAGCTCTGCATTACTTACTACATATGTTTCATCGAAGCTGTAATCACTAAGAACAGCAGTGTAATAGGTTTCAGCAGGGTATTCCTGTGCACTGGTTAGCGTGAGAGCAATGTCTGGCCACTCTCCGCCAATGGGTCGACAAACATTAGCTTCAGCCAACCAGTCTGTGTCATTGACATCGAAAATATTAGACGATGTTGTGGTAGAGACAACGACGCTGGCCATAGGCGAGGCAACAGGAACTTGACTAATATCGAATGTTACGTTGTTACATTCGCACGAGTCTTCATTGGCGAAGCCTTCAGCGATAATGCGTGTGTTTTTGATTTTATCGGCGGTAATGTCTACGTAGGTATGAACGCGAGGATAGGCAGTTTCTCCCCAATAACCTACACTTAGCATCGTATACGTTGCTACACCGGAGTAATCGATAGCGATATTTCCGTCATCATCAGCTTCATAGACAGCAGCTACTGCACCACTGTTGTCATGGCGAACAACCATGGCTTCAGTTTGAGGTATTATCTCACCGCATGAACTAAAGTAACTTGCACTAACCACATGCTCATAGTTTGAAGTAGGCGGTGTACTTCCATTGTCGTTAGTAGGAGGTTGTGAAGAGCTTCCACCGCCACATCCGGCAATAGCGGCCGCTAAGCCTGTTATTAGCAGTTGTTTGTTGTACTTCATATATTTTTCTGAAAGACATAATAGTAGGCTGACGCATGTCCAAGCAGCGCGGAGTGCCGAAATCAAACTGGTTACCCTACCAATGCTTCCAATTCCTTTTGTTTTACTATTTGATTTGTTGGTTGAGTGTTGATGTTAGCAGTTTTTTAGAAATGAAAATAGACGGCGCTTATCAGATTTAATTTATGTAAGAAGGTAGGGTTAGTGTGCGAAATGCCATGTTGACCATATATAGTTTTGTATGGTCAACATGACGGGCTAGAGGTAGATTTTATGCTCACGACATGAGTATGTTTTGCTAGTACTTACCTTGCACGCTTAAATAAACGCAAACGCGTCGCCAAACAGGTTCTCAACTTTTAAGCCGCGTTGTGTAAAATCATCGCGTACAACTTTGGCCATTTCAAAACGACCTGCAACGTAAACCTGAATATTGGCAAAGTCAGCGTGGTCTGCCATTACCGCATGGTGTACCCAGCCCGTTCTGCCTTTCCATTCGTCGCATGCAAACTCTACAACCGGCACAAAAGTGAAGTGATCGTTAGTTTCAGCGAGCTCAGTTAGCTTGTCAGCTAAGTACAAATCAGCCGCGTGTTTTCCACCCCAATAAAGGGTAAGTGGTGTCTTATCACCGCTGTTAAGATGCTCTTGCAGAATAGAGTAGGTATATGAGAAGCCAGTACCACCAGCAATAAGCACCATAGGCAGGCCATTACTTTGCAAAAAGGCATTGCCATTACCTACGTTTACGGTAATTTCGCCATCCGCACGCATGCGCTCTAGCACTTCACCAGCGTAGCTGTTGCCAGGCTCTGCGCCAATGTGTAATTCAATGCGGCTATTATCAAATGCGGCATTGGCAATAGAAAATGGACGCATATCTTTTTCGCCCATTACCACCATGGCGTACTGACCCGCCTTAAACTCAACAGGGCTTTCTGGCGTTAATTCAACTTTTTGAACCACTTCGGTTAAAGGCGTGATGCTTGCAACCTTACACTTAATTTCTGACATGTATTCTCTTCTAACCTTCTTGCTTAGCGTGTCGCCTTTTTATGCGCTTTAAGACAAGCGCATGTTTCAATACAAAATAAATAGCGCTAAAAATAGTCGCTACATAATACCAAGACTGTCCCAAATATCATCAACGCGTTTCTTAACGTCTTCGTCCATCACAATAGGTACGCCCCATTCTCGGTCGGTCTCGCCCGGCATTTTATTGGTGGCGTCCATTCCCATTTTAGAACCTAGCCCTGAAACGGGGGACGCAAAATCCAAGTAGTCGATAGGCGTATTTTCTATCATTACCGTGTCGCGGGCTGGGTCCATACGGGTAGTGATGGCCCAAATAACATCGTTCCAGTCACGCGCGTTGACGTCGTCATCGCACACTATCACAAATTTCGTGTACATGAACTGGCGCAAGAACGACCATACACCCATCATCACCCGTTTCGCATGCCCAGGATACTGTTTCTTCATCGTCACCACTGCCATACGATAAGAGCATCCTTCAGGCGGTAAGTAGAAGTCGACAATTTCAGGGAACTGCTTTTGCAAAATAGGCACAAACACTTCGTTTAGCGCAACACCTAAAATAGCTGGCTCATCGGGTGGACGGCCTGTATAGGTTGAATGATAGATAGGATCTTTACGGTGGGTAATATGCGTTACCGTAAACACTGGGAAGTCATCGACTTCATTGTAATACCCGGTGTGATCGCCGTATGGACCTTCAGGTGCTGTTTCATCTTGTGCGATATAGCCTTCAAGCACAATCTCGGCACTGGCAGGTACTTGTAAGTCGTTACTAATAGACTTAACTACTTCGGTTTTATCACCACGTAGTAAGCCCGCAAAAGCATATTCAGAAAGGGTATCTGGAACAGGAGTAACTGCACCTAATATAGTAGCGGGATCTGCGCCAAGGGCCACAGATACCGGGTAGGGTTCGCCTGGGTGTGTTTGACACCACTCACGAAAATCAAGGGCGCCACCACGGTGTGACAACCAGCGCATAATAAGTTTGTTTTTGCCGATAACCTGCTGACGGTAAATGCCCAGATTCTGACGCTTCTTATGCGGTCCTTTAGTAACACTTAACCCCCATGTTACCAAAGGTGCAGCGTCACCCGGCCAGCAGCGCTGTACCGGAATTTTTGATAAGTCTACGTCGTCACCGGTAAGCACCACTTCCTGACAAGGGGCTTTTTTAAGGACTTTGGCAGGCATATTAAGCACCTGCTTAAATACTGGCAGCTTCTCCCAAAGATCTTTCAGCCCTTTAGGCGGCTCAGGCTCTTTCAAATAAGCCAGTAGCTTGCCTACTTCACGCAGTGCTTCAACAGACTCTTGACCCATGCCCATAGCTACGCGCTCTGGTGTACCAAATAAATTTGCCAATACGGGCATGTCGTGATTTTTAGGGTTTTCAAATAACAGTGCAGGGCCGCCGGCACGCAACGTCCTGTCGGCAATTTCTGTCATTTCAAGGTCGGTATCAATGGGCTGGGTAATGCGTACCAATTCACCTTTAGCTTCTAGCTGGCGAATAAAGTCGCGTAAATCTTTGTACTTCATCAGTGCAGGTGCATCCACAAACTCAATTTATGGCAAGAATATACTATTTAGCGCCAAAGTCCGATCAGTAAGCGCTGTGTTTACACGATTAAACGTTTTACAGATAAATTACGCTTTACAGAGGTGCCATTTGGGTGTGATATAAGGAAGCGTTAAAAATATTAACAAATCTAGGGCTAATAGTGCTTTGGTGTGTGCGCTTCGGTATAGGTTGTTACCATAGTGCTTTGCTGAGGTGTTTTACAGTGGCCAGCGTGCTAAATCCCTACTAACCCTTTTGCCTAAGGTGGTTACATGAGTTCATTCGATCAGGACATGTTAGACGAATTAAATTTGTTACTGAAGTTTCCAACAGACAGCCTACTTCAAGGTTTAAAAATTCATCACGATGCAAGCCAAAGCATGGTGAACGCAGCATCCAGGCTATACTCCAAAGGCCTAATCACCCAGCCAGACGGTGGTTACCTAACTGATTTAGGTATTGACCTAGCCGATCACGCCCGCCATATCCAATCGGCCATGTGCCCACGAAAAAGTAGCCACTAAAAGCAAGATGCTGGCGTAAGGTTAAATGCAGGTGGTCAGCATAAAGTTGAAAGCAGATATTAGATGGCCGCAGACGCTCACGTGTCCATTCGTAAAGAAAAGCATGTCTTGGTTAAGATAATCTATAATTAGTCGATACCTTAACTAAGACATTGTAATCAACACATACTCTTTTGCTATGAAACGTATTCTACACACAGCCTTATTTATCTGCGCGACTGTCACCGGCTTTTCCGCTCATGCTCTTGAAGGGGAAACGATTGAAGAGCTTCGCGCAGTTCAGCTTTACAGCCAAGATGCCTTAATCGATATGATTAATGCTAATACGCATTTAGACAAAGTAGTGGCTGATCGATGCCAATTAGTGCAAGACATTGAAGCGCGTGCCAACGTGTTGAAAGTACCGGCCTACCAGTTTTTATGGGGAGATATGCTGGCGTGGGGCGTGTGCGTAGATGCTGAACCTGCCCGTGGAATTGGCTATATGGAGGACGCCGCGAATCAAGGTTTGCCAGCAGCACTAGAGCAACTGGGGCGTTACTATGCAAAGGGCACGCTTGTGCAGCAGGATAAATCTCGCGCCGTAGTGTATTTACGTGAAGCCGCTGCCCTTAAAAACCTAAAAGCGCAAATTCACTTGGTTGAGTTGTTTTTGGACGGTTATGGCAGCCCTTACGATTATGAAGACGCATACCACTGGCTTTATAACTCGGTGACCAACGATAAAAAGCAGCATCAGCAAATTGCGTCTTACCTCGCTCGCTTAGAAAAATTAATGCACCCGAAAGCCGTGCGAGAGGCAAAGCGGCCTTTGGATAGTTAAAAGCCACAAGCGGCGAGGTGATAACGAACACCTGCAGGCAACTAAAATCTTAAGGGCAGAAAAGCTGGCAAACACAACAAGCCAGCTTCGGCAAAAGTGTATTTATGTCCGTAGCACATCTATGTCTTTACGTAGGCTTAACGCTTACGCCAGCCAGTAAGCATAGGGCGAACTAACTGAATATTACCCATACGTTGTACAGCAAATACGGAAGCAATATGCACCAACACACAGCCGTACAATACATCAGCCATAATACTGTGTATCCATTCCAGCGTGCTATTTCCAAACAGTGCGTCTATTTCTTCCATCATAAAACCGGTAATACCTAACCCAAGCAAAAGGGCAATAACTGCCATCACCATAAGCCAGCCAAAAGGATTGTGGCCATGAGTACGTGGGATTTGTTTATGCTTTAAGTGCTGAAGATGTTCTCTAAAGGCCTGCTTGCTTAGCGAAATAGTGGAGAAGCTAGCGTAATCTGCGGAGCCCTTCTTGTTGGGATTAGCTGAACGTAAGCCCCAAGCAACGCGTATAGATATAAGCGCTACGCCCACATAGCCCGCGATTTCATGAAAAAGCCGGCCTGGCTCTACAATAAAGTAGTTGGTGATAAAACTTGCAACAATGCCCCAGTGGCATACGCGCACTACCCAATCCCAAACATAAATATCTGAACCCGTGTCTTTAGCTTTGTGCATTACGTGACTTTCTCAGGGTAAAACAAAAACGCTGCAATAGTTTGCAGCGTTTTTATCAAGTTTTAAAGCAAGCGTTCGATGAACCGTTTGCTAAACAGAATTTAGTGCATTTCTTTTTTAACAATGCTGCCATCAACAGGGTTAAAGTAAATCTCTACTTTGTTCTCTTCTTTATCGAAGCCGTAGATTTCGTAGCAGTTACCGCCTGTCACTTTAAATTCGTTGATTTTGTAGCCTTGCGCTAACAGCTGAGCCTGAAACGCATCTTGGTTTTGCCATTCAGCTTCCGGCGCAGTAGTACATTGCGTGGTGCCGTGCTCTGCACTACATGCGCTTAATAAGGTCGCGGCGCCAATAGCAGTAGCCATCATTAGTTTTTTCATTGCAGTCTCCGTTTCGCTTTTTTATTTAAAAGTTCTTTCTATCCTACTTAAATATTGTACTGACATTGTTCTTTTGTGCATAGAGGTTGCACAACTTTGTTGTACAGAATTGAGTTCTGTTTGGTTTCATGACGGGGCACAGAATACTTGTCATAAAATTGCCTCCGACATGTCACGGATAGTTCATCGAACCGTCTCAAAAGCGTTCTACATTTTTGGGCTTTGATATTTCTAAACACTAGGCAATGTCGCCAATCTGTCGGCGAAATGTTTAAAAAATACATAAAACACCCAATAAGCACACAAAAGGAATGACTTGATGCGTCCTCTGTACCCTCGAACGGTTTATCCACGCTCTCTGCTTGCCACAACAATTGCATTTGCACTATCAAGCGCCGCAATTGCACAAGAAGTAGCGCCCGACACAGAAAACGAACATAACTATATAGAAGAGATTACGGTAACCGCACAAATGCGTGAGCAGTCCGTTATGGATGTGCCTGTTACTATGGATGTAATAGGTAGCGAGTTCTTAGAGCGCACCAATATCATGGAACTTGATGAGCTTTCTCGAATTTTACCTAACGTTCAAATTCAAGAGCAGGCCGTAAGCTTACCGTCCTTTAATATTCGAGGCGTGACTGACGACGTATCTTCGGTGTCGGCAACGCCTCGCATCTCGGTATATCAAGATGGCTTTGATATCAGTAAAAAGACGGTAGCCAGCGTCGCGCTTTTTGATATTGCGCGGGTAGAGGTTTTAAAAGGCCCCCAGCCAACCTTATTTGGTGTGGCGGCAGCCAATGGTGCGGTGAGTATTCATTCTAATCTTCCCACCTTCGAACAAGAAGGCAAGGTACAGGTTGGCTATAACTCAGAAGAAGGCCAAGAAGTTGAATTCATGTATAACCAGCCTATTAACGATAACCACAGTTTTCGTATAGCAGGTCTTTATCGCGAAATGGACGGCATTGTAGAAAACAATGCCTGTAGCGCTGACTCTTATTACGGTAATGCAAATATGTACAACCATCTTGGTGAAGAAGTGCCGTGCAACAGCGAAGATCTTCAGGGTGTTTCAGTACAAGCACTACGTGCAACATGGCGAGCGAATTACGATCAGCTTGAAATCATTGCGCGCGCAGCCATGGAATATAACGACCAGCCGGGCATTGCCTTCAAATCAGGCTCTATCGCCCCCAATGGCGGAGATACTAGCCCTTTTACTGATGCCGAATTTAGTTTAGGCAGTGAACTAGGCATTGAACGAACGCTTCAAGCTTATGACTTAACCGTAAACTACGATTTCAACCAAATGCTTAGCCTACACGCCGACGCATACTATAAAGATGTAGAGGTAAGCGAGGGATTTGACGCCGACGGTTCTGCTTTGCGTATTCAAGATGCCTATTTCGATAACGACGCCACGCTTCAGGGCGCATCAATGCGCTTAGTATATGATTCTGGTGATAAATTGGCCGCGTTTGTAGGTGCGTCTATTACTCAAGACGACTCTATTTTGCCCTATTATGTAATGGTCGACCCATTTGTACGTGGTACCTTCGATGCGGTAAAAGCACAGCTTGAGGCCACCTCAAACATTCCGCTAAATCAGAATATCGCTACCGGCGCATCGTTAGAAGAAATAGAAGCACTGCGTGCGATGTTAGTGTCGCAACTGTTTAATGAAGATGGCTCTCCTATTTCTAATCCTGCATTGCCGCCTATTCTGATACAAGGGCCGTTTATATTTGAAGCTGAACTTGATATAGCGTCTTATGTTGCTGAAGTGTCGTATTTTGTTACCGACGACATCAACATTACTGCTGGTGTGCGCTATATCGACGAAACACGTTATACCCGTAATACTTATACTACTGCAGATGGTGCATTTACGTTCGATGCCGAGCGCGACTTTGACGATACCCTGCCGCGATTTGCCGTAAGCTATGATGTTAATAACAACTGGAACGTATACGCGAACTACGCCAGGGGACGACGTTCACCGGTGGTAGATGCTAACGCGGGTGGTGTTAATGTGACTAAACCTGAAATAGTAGACAGTTACGATTTAGGTATTAAATACCAAAGCTCGAACTTCCTGTTCTCAGGTGCCATATTCACCTACGAATACAGCGATTATCAGCAAAGCTTTACCGACGCAGAAACCTTACAGTCTATTACTGTAACGGTAGGCGACTCGACCATGTCGGGTATTGAAGGCATGGCGACCTATAACTACAGCGAGACGCTGACGCTAACAGCAAGCCTTGGTTTCCTTGACGCTGAATTTGCAGACAATACTGCTGATGGATCTGAGTTCCAATACGGTGGCAATAAGTTCCGCTTAGCGCCAGAAGTTAGCGGCGCGATAAACATCAACAAAGTATTCAATATAGACAGTTTTGACATTGATGTTAACTGGCTTACCAGCTTCCAGTCAGAAGTGTTTTTTGAAAGCAGCAATTACCCTGGTCTTTCTCAAGATACTTACTCACTGACTGATGTATCGGTGAAGCTGCTTCAAGACAACAGCAAGTTTGCCTATGAGTTTTACGTGAACAACCTGTTTGATAAAGAATTCTTGATTGATGCTGGTAATACGGGCGGTGGATTGGGTATACCTACCTTCGTACGCGGGATGCCACGCATTGCTGGTGTGCGTGTTTATTACGAGTTTTAAGGTTGGCAAGGAGTAAACGCGCTGCATTCAATTAAGCGCGTTTACTTATTTAATTAAAAAATGACTTCATAAAGTAAAGCCGCAAGCGAGCGGCTTATTCCGTCTTAATAAATAGCCTTTATCAGGCGTTTATCTCATAGCTATGCGTATTAACCACTTTGCCAGCTTTGGTTAAAATTGCATCCACATAGTGCCACGTGGCTTTTGCGCGGTCTTCGCTAACGGTCAATGTCATAAAGCCGCGCTGGTGAAGATTACAGTACTGCAAATCTTCAATTAGAAGCGGAAGATCGTCGGCAAGCGTTTCTGCCATTTCATCATCCATACTTAAATAATGTTCCATACCGGGTGACGTCACGCCTGGTGTAGCAAGTTCAACCCCCACTTCTGTGCCATCTTTAAGGGTTAATTTGTTGTGCCAAGCATTATGTGTATCACCTGCAAGGGCAATAACTGGCTTGCCGATGGACTTAAGCTGCATCAGCACCTGTTCCCGCTCAACAGGGTAGCCATCCCAAGCGTCTAGGTTATATGGCATTACGGTATTAATAAGCGCCTGCTCTTGTTCACTGAGTGCGCCACCTTGCATTTGTTTGCGTTTAATATTCGCAAGTTTGTGTACATGGGCAGGTATTGCTTTGCGTTCAACGCCATTAAAAATAGATACAGGGAAGAGCATGCGGCCTATTAATAGCTGTTGCCCTAACACCTGCCATTTAGCCTGGCTTTGCTGCATAGACGAATGTAGCCAGTTGCGTTGGGTTTCACCGAGTAAACCGCGGTTCGGGTTGCCGATGTCTTTCATAAAGCGTGCTTGATCAAACGCTTTAGTTTCAGCATCGCGATAGTTGGCGTATTCAAGCTGTTTGTCGCGGGCAAGAACGCGGGTGTCGAGCATGTATAAGTCAAGAAGCTTACCAAAGGTAAACTGACGATAAATTTCTAAGCGCTCGGTGCCAAAAGGTGGGCGAATGGGTAGCCACTCATAATAAGCTTGTACGGCCGCTGCACGACGAGCATAAAAATCTCCTTCATCCGCTTGGTGATTCTCAGCACCATCTTTATAGGTGTCGTTAGTAATTTCATGATCATCCCACACAACAATAAATGGCTTATATTGATGTAACGACAGCAAGCCTTCATCCGTACGATATAGCGCGTAGCGGTTGCGATAGTCAGTGAGAGTGTAAAGCTCGGTGTCGTTATCAGGCGCATAGGTCCTGCCAATTTCCTTGGCGTGCTCAGTTGCGTAGCCTTCGCCATCGTACTCATAAATGTAGTCACCAAGGTGTAATACATAATCAATGTTGTCGTCTTTCGCTGCTTCCATGTAAGGCGTGAAAAAGCCAGCGGGGTAGTTGGAACAAGAAAATATGCCGAACGTGACGTTAGACACATCGACCTCAGGTAGCGTACGGGTTTCTCCAACAGGGCTTGTATTATTAGCGCTTTTGAAACGGTAAAAATAACGACGAGCTGGACTAAGTCCTGCTACGTCCACTTTTACGGTAAAATCATGGATTGCTTTGGCTTCAACAATACCGCTACTTATTACATTGGCAAAATCCGCATCGCTTGCCATTTCCCATAAAATATCGGCCTTAGCTAAACCTGAGTTTGAGCCCGAGCCTGAGCCCAAATTTGCTGTGGGCACGGCGCGCGTCCAAATAATCACGGCGTCTTTTAATGGGTCTCCACTCGCCACACCATGAGTAAAGGTTGCGTTGGTTTGTGGTTGGCTGTTTGCTGAAGTGCTAACGGTACAGCCTGCTAGCCCTGTAGACACTGCTACGCTCGCGCCTGCGAGTGACGACAGCTTTATAAACGATCTTCTATCCATATGCCTGCTCTTTATAAGGTTTGTAAGGTATCCGGTGATGTCATTGTTTTGTTGAACGCTCATGCAACAAAAACGAAAACCCATTTTTATACTGAGTGTTTGTGACATAGAGATGTCAGGCTGAGAATCCATAATAACAGTCAATGTTTTACTGCAAATACTGTTATACTGTGCAGCAAATAACCACATGAACCAAAAATGGTTTATGTGTCTAAACAATCATATTTATGTTTTCTACAGGGCTTTGAAGAACTAAGCCACAAACGAAAACACGTTGAACAAAATACGAAAGGTAAATTTAAAATACATGAGTGATGATCCGCATTATCAGCGCGAGAAAGAAAAGTACGAAAATCCGGTAGCCAGCCGCGAATATTTAATGAGTTTATTAAAAGAGCACGACAAGCCGTTGTCGTTTCTTGATATCTGTAACTTGGTGAACGCCTTCGACGAAGATGCGCGAATTGGAATTCAGCGCCGACTACGTGCCATGGAGCGCGAAGGTCAGGTGCAATTTACCAAGCAGAAAAAATACATTCTTCAAAACCGTGATGAACTCATTAAAGGCAGAATTATTGGTCACCGTGATGGCTACGGCTTTTTGCGTCCTGAAGATAAAAGCGGTGATTTATTTATAAGTGCTGGGCAGATGAACCTGTTCCTTCACGACGATGTGGTAGAAGCGCGCATTAGCGGAACCGATCGCCGTGGAAGAAAAGAAGCGTTTGTTACGCAAGTCGTTGAGCCACGCAGCGAGCCAATTGTTGGCCGCTACTTTGTTGAACAAGGTTTTGGCATGGTTGTGCCAGATGACAGCCGGTTGCAGCACGAAATTGTTATTCCACCAGAGAGCACACACGGTGCGCGAATGGGGCAGGTGGTTGTGGTAGAGCTTACCCAGCGTCCACGCCGTAAAATGAGTCCGGTGGGCAAAATTGTTGAAGTACTTGGTGAACATATGGCGCCAGGTATGGAAATAGAAATGGCACTTCGCACGTTTGATATTCCGCACCAGTGGCCAAATGGCGTAACCAAACAAGTGGAAAAGCTAACCGATCAGGTGCCCGATGAAGCCAAAGAAGGTCGCATCGATTTACGCCAGCTTCCGCTGGTCACCATCGACGGTGAAGACGCCCGCGACTTCGATGACGCAGTATATTGTGAACCACTAGACGATGGCGGCTGGCAGCTGTGGGTAGCCATTGCCGATGTAAGTCATTATGTAAGAACAGGCTCAGCCCTTGATGATGAAGCGCAGCAGCGCGGTAACTCGGTTTACTTCCCTGACCAAGTAATTCCTATGCTACCGGAAGTGCTGTCAAACGGCTTGTGTTCATTAAACCCTGAAGTCGACCGCCTATGTATGGTGTGTGAAATGACCATCAGTGCAAATGGCAAACTAGAAGAATTCCAGTTTTACGAAGCGGTCATGAACTCACACGCCCGTTTAACTTACACTAAAGTGTGGAATATTCTGCAGGGCGACAAAGAACTTCATCAGCGTTACGAGCCTCATGTACCTCATTTACGTAATCTTCACGACTTGTACCGCGCGCTCAAAAAAGCCCGTGCTAAGCGTGGGGCGATTGAATTTGAAACCCAAGAAGTGAAGTTTGTATTCAACGCCCAGCGCAAGATTGAAAATATTGTGCCGCTGGTGCGTAACGACGCGCACAAGCTTATTGAAGAGTGCATGATCATGGCAAACGTGAGTGCGGCTCTTATGCTTGAAAAGCATGAGGCGCCTGCGCTATATCGTGTGCACGACAAACCAGACGCCGACAGGCTTACCGCATTTACCAGTTACTTAAGTGAAATCGGTATTCCTCATCGCATTGTTGAAGACGCGGAGCCTGCCGCATTCACCGATGTAGTGCTTAAAACCCGCGGTCGAGTGGACGAAGAACTAATTCAAACCATGCTGCTGCGCTCAATGAAGCAAGCGGTTTACGACGGTGACAACGTAGGTCACTTTGGGTTGGCGCTAGAAGCATACGCGCACTTCACGTCACCTATCCGTCGTTACCCAGACTTGGTCGTGCACCGTGCGCTAAAAGGCATTATTGCTAAACAACAGGGCAAAAAAGCAGTCAGTGGCGCGAAAAACTACACCGTTGAAGAAATTGAACAGTTAGGCGAGCAGTGTTCAATGACAGAGCGCCGCGCCGATGATGCCACCCGTGACGTGGCTGACTGGCTTAAATGCGAGTTTATGCTCGATCACGTCGGCGACACCTTTGAAGGTGTGGTCAGCTCGGTCACTAACTTTGGTTTATTTATACGCCTTACCGAATACCACATCGACGGCCTAGTACACATTACATCGCTAGATGATGACTATTATCACTATGACGACGTAAAACAAGCGCTGGTTGGTGAGTCGGGCCATCGCCAGTTCAGATTGGGTGATACGGTTGAAGTAACCGTAGCAGCGGTCAACCTTGATGAAAGAAAGATTGATTTATTACTCGATAAGTCTATGCTGCGCGGCACTAAGGGTAAGAAGGTAAAAGTGAGGTCTGCGAAAAAGGCTTCAGATAAACCTACTCGTTTTGATAACAAATCACGCTCTGATAAAGGCTCGCGTTCTGATAAAAAGGGGAACAAAGGCAAAGGCGGCTCAAGCTCGTCTAGTCGTAGCGGTGGAAAATCGTCAAGTCGCGGCAGCGCCAAAGGCGGTAGTAGCGGCAAAACACTGTCATTGAATAAAAGAGGTAAGCGTTAAATGGCGCAGCAAGAATGGTTATACGGTTTACATGCCATGCAGTCGGTACTTGAAAAAGAACCCGAGCGTGTAATGGAAGTGTTAGTGTTAAAAGGTCGCAATGACGAGCGCCTAACCAACATTGTTAACCAAGCCCGTCGTTTCGGTATTTCCGTTCAGTTTTGTCAGCGCAAGGCGCTAGATGACAAAGTGAGCGGCGAGCAACACCAAGGCGTGGTAGCAAGAGCGAAACCAGCCCGCGTGCTAGATGAAGCCGATTTGGACAAAATTTTAGAAAGCGAAGCGCAGCCTTTAATTTTGGTATTAGACGGTGTAACCGACCCGCATAATCTAGGTGCGTGCTTGCGTACTGCAGATGGAGCAGGGGTGCACGCGGTAGTAGTACCGAAAGATAAATCAGCAAGCTTAAACGGCACAGTAAGAAAGGTGGCCTGTGGTGCAGCTGAAGTGGTTCCACTTATTCAAATCACGAACCTGGCCAGAACCTTGAAGCACCTTCAAGATAAAGGCCTTTGGATTGTTGGCACAGCCGGTGAAACCGATAAGACCCTTTATGATGTAGACCTGAAAGGCCCAACTGCATTAGTAATGGGGGCTGAAGGTAAGGGCATGCGTAGGCTTACCAAAGAAACGTGCGATGAGTTAGTGAAGCTTCCTATGGCTGGCAGCGTAACAAGTTTAAATGTGTCGGTAGCAACCGGCGTGTGCTTATACGAGATCGTAAGGCAGCGCAGTTTATGAGACTAAGTTGCTAGAATTGAGCCTCTAATGAGTTTTCAATTGGTTTTTAAAAAAGCGTGTACCTTTGGGTACACGCTTTTTTTATATTTAAGTAAAACTTATAAAGAGTTTAATATTTTGTTACATTTGAAATTGTAAAATTAATGTTAATTATAGTTTTTTATTCCTACCATGAATCTGCTCGTAATACACATTTGGCGCGCTCTTCATAAGTTGTGTTGTTTTTTTGTGCATTTTTAAAGGTATTAAAAATGCTCACCAGGGTTAAGGCAACATACTCAACAGCCTGATTCGCCGCCTAATATGAGCTCTGTAAATAATTTGGTAATACCGTTTATTTGCATACCTGACAAACGGGTAGGTCGTTGCAACGCAGTTGCGTCGGTTGTCATGGATGAGCTTTTCGTATGAGGTAATGGTTATACCTGTATGTCATTTAATAACAAATAGCTTCCAAAGCACGGAATAAAACAGTGTTGAAGTTAATAAGACAGATAAAACAGGAAATAAATTTTGAACTCAAAATTAAATAAGAAACACACATGTCTAACAGCAGCTGCTCTAGCTGTATCACTTGGCTTAATGGGTAATTCTGCAATGGCAGCAGGCGAAGGTCTGGTAAAAGTTAAAGAAAAGCCTCAAACCTTAAAACAAGCACTAGGTAAGCGATTGACTGTCGATCGCGTTATTACCGCTGACCAAGAGCGTTACATCATCAAGTTCAAAGATGAGATGACCAGTGAAACGGTTGAAGTGAGTGCATTAAAAGGTAAAGGTCAAATCTCTAGTGCCAAAGTAAAAGGGAAAAAGCCCTTCGATATCGCGTCTGCTAAATCAGAAGTAAGAAAAGCAGGTGGTGCAATTAAGAAAGAGCTTAAGAAGCATAAAATGGTAGCGGCTACAATGAGTAAGTCTGCGCTGAACAAGCTTCGTAAAAATCCAAATGTAGAAAGCATTGAAGTGGACGTTCGTCGTAAGCCTATGGCGCAGACCACGCCTTACGGCTACACCATGGTTCAGGCTAATCAATTTGCACAGTCAGATACTACGGCTCGTAAAGTATGTATCATCGATACAGGTTACAACCTGGGTCACCCAGATTTGCCTGGAACAAACGATGGCGTTACAGGTCAGGCAAACAATAGTGCTGTAGGTAACTGGTATAACGATGGCAACGGCCACGGTACCCACGTAGCGGGCACCATTGCAGCATACGATAATAACGAAGGTGTAGTTGGTGTGTATCCTGGCGTGGATATGCATATCGTTAAAATCTTTAACGACAACGGCCAATGGACTTACGCATCTGACCTTATCGATGCTATCACTCAATGTCAGGATGCCGGCTCGAACGTTGTTAACATGAGCTTAGGTGGCGGCAGTTCGTCAACTACCGAGCGAAATGCAATGCAGAGCTTCACAGATGCAGGCATGCTGTTAGTTGCGGCGGCAGGTAACGATGGTAACAGTGCGAAATCTTACCCAGCGTCATATGATGCAGTAATGTCAGTTGCGGCAGTAGACTCAAACGAAAATCGTGCAAGCTACAGCCAATATAACGATCAGGTTGAAATTGCCGCGCCAGGCAGTGCAGTACAGTCTACCTATCCAACAAATACCTACGCTTCACTCAGCGGTACATCCATGGCGACGCCACACGTAGCTGGTGGTGCAGCATTAGTATGGAGTTATTTCCCGCAGTGTTCAAACAACCAAATTCGTAGTGCACTTAATGCAACGGCAGAAGATAAAGGCAGTGCGGGTCGTGATAACTTCTACGGTTATGGTTTAATGCAGCTTGCTGACGCCTACAACTACCTTAATACCAACGGTTGTGCCGGTGGCGGTACTGGGGGCGGTGGCGGCTCTGAGCCTGGCGTAGAACCAGTATCAGGTCAGCTAACCGGCCTTTCAGGTACGCGCAGAAACTGGGACCGCTACACTTGGACGATTCCTGAAGGTGTAACGCAGATGACTATTCGTACCTCTGGTGGTTCAGGCGATGCCGATCTATACGTGAAGTTTGGCTCACAGCCAGAAACGAATAGCTATGATTGTCGTCCTTATCAAAATGGCAACAGCGAAGTATGTACATTCGATGCGCCTGCGTCAGGCACATGGCACATTGGTATTCGCGCTTACTCTTCATACAGTGGTGTAACGCTATCATACTCGTATGAGTAAATAACCCGTTGTTCTAAAGTACAGTGAAAGCCTGCTTATGCAGGCTTTTTTTTGTTTCAGTTTTGTACGCGGTTTGCTTTCGTTTGTTCGAACACCAATGCCCTCTACCAGCATTTTTCGAAGCGTGAATGTCAAGTTTCCATAAAGAAAGGTCAGCTTTGCAAAGTTGACGTAAAGCTGCGAACTAAGCCCTATTCACATAGCCATATCGCTGTATTGTGCGTGCCAAGATCAGCACTCTCTACATGTGCCTATTTGCTTTAACGCAGGCTTTATCCAACCAAGAACAACTTCAAAGGACATTCAATTTATGCAATTGACCTCTCAATCTTTGCTTCGTGGAACATGGTTCCAAGCAGTGGCAATTGGGCTTATTGCACTGCTTGGGCTTACCGCTTGTGGTGGCTCAGGCAGCAGTAGCTCAGATTATTCGTATGCTTACATTCAGTTTTACAATGCTTCGCCTAACGGTGCCAATGTAGAAATGCGTGAAGTTGATGGCGATAGCTTTGGCTCTGCTCAATTTGGTGACACTACGTCAATGTACTCTATGGAAGATGGGGAATTAGAACTCGAGTTCATTCGAACTGATTCAGACGACCAAGAAGTTTTTATTGACGAAATTACCGTTAACTTAAAAACCGGTTATAAGACCATTGTTGTGATGAGTGGTGACTTTAGTAACCCCGTTTTTAACACCTATTCTTATCAGCGCGAAACATTGGAAGATCACTTCCGCCTATTCGCTTTATCGGTAGCAGTAGATGAATCTTCTTATGATTTCTACATGAGTGAGTCTGGCGACCCGTTTGAAGCAGCCAACTTCCTTGGCACGGTCACAACGGGTGACATGATTGAATTTGACTTCTGGGATGCAGATGATGACAGTGAATACTTCGACGAGGGCGAGTACACGATTTATTTGACCGAGCCAGGAAGTGACGATGTTGTCTTTGAATCACAAACCATCGATTTTGTATACGAAACTGAGTATCTGATGACGCTGCGCGATGTCAGTGGCGCCATTCAAGAAGGGCTAGTTGTAGACACTATTCTTAACTCTTCATCAGTAACGGCGCTTACAGATGTAGAAGCAGATTCACAGTATCGTATTTACAATTCTACGAATCTGGATGCAGAGCTTCAGGTTACCTTTGGTGGAAATACTGATGAAGAGGACGTTAGTTTTACACTCGCGGCAGGCGAGTTGTCTGAGTTTAGTACTATCCGTTATGGCGATTATCGCGTTACCGTAACCGACCCATCAGGTACAGTCACGTCACTGAGCAACAAGCTAATTACGCTTAATCAGGGTGAGAGTAAGGCTATTCTTATCTACAACACCAACAATAAATTAGGCGCAGCAACCTTTGTAGAAAGTGGTTTGCCTCAGGCCTATGATAAGACAGTAAACTTCATCAACTTAGTTAGCGACTTTGATGACGTAGACTTCTACTTGGTAAGAAATGACGAAACCATTGATACTGCTGAGTACGATATACAGAATCTTGAATTTGCTGAAAGTACCAGTGAAGTACTGCCGTCAGACTACTATGAAGTGATTGCCGTATACGAAGATGACAACGAGGAGCAGGTTCTGCTTGATAGAACCGCGCTGTTTGGCTTTACAGAGGAAGAAAACTACATAGTTACTGTTGAGCCAGCGGATACGCCAACGGGATATGAAATTAACGTGCTTTATTAGTCGGTTAGTATATGTATTATACTAATTGATAAGGGTGAAAACTTTCATCTGCGTGTATTTCACGTAAGTTTAAAAGGTCAACGCTAAAAACGTTGGCCTTTTTACTTGCTGTCCGGGAGGGCGAAAATCCTCATGAGTATCATTAAAGATCTACAAACCATATCAAATGACAAAGCACTTTCATTTGATAAAAAGCTCGAGAGCTTGCTAAGCATAGGTACGGAAATACTCGGGTTGGAAACAGGGATTGTAAGTAACATTCAAGGCGATAATTACCGTGTGCTTAGCGTTATTACGCCCGACAACGGCATACCATTAAATACGACCTTCGCATTACCAGACACTTACTGTGCAGACGTGGTGAACAGCGATGCTGTTGTGGCTTATCACAATATAGATACTGCGCCAGGTGCCTCGCATCCGTGTTTTGAAAAATACACATTAAAGAGTTATCTCGCTTCACCAGTGCGAGTACATGGTGAATTTTTCGGTACAGTAAACTTCTCATCTCTCAGTCCACGGGACACACCCTTTACGCCCTTAGAGATGGATTATTTACTTTTGCTTGCTTCGTGGATAGGCAACGAATTAGAGCGTCAACAAGCGATAAGTAATCTCAATGCCCAAAAAGCGATATTAGAAGAGAGAAACTCGTTATTACACCAAGTGACTAACCTTGCCGGTGTAGGTACATGGGAATTAAATATTGATACCGGAGCATTGATTTGGTCTGGTGCACTGAAGCGAATGCTGCATGTGCATGGTGAAAAAGTAGTAAAGCCAGAAGACGTGATCAAATTCGTGGTTGATGAAGACCAGCGGAATAAATACGTCGCCCAGTTCAATCAGATGATAAAAACCGGCGAAGACTTTTCCTATGAACTTGAAGTTCGCACCGATGCGGGAGAAACCCGTTGGTTACAAAGTCGCGCTCATCCGGTCATGGAGAATGACCGTTGCGTTAAGGTAATTGGTGCTACAGTTGATATTACGCAGCTTCACATGGACAAGGCAATGCTGCAGCAAAAAACGGATATGGCAGAAAGCGCCTTGAAAGCGCGAAGTGAGTTCCTTGCGAATATGAGCCATGAAATAAGAACACCAATTCATGGGGTTCAGGGCATGCTTGAGGCACTTATTAGTTCCTCGCTAAATTCTACCCAGCTAGAACATGCCACTATTGCTATGAAAAGTGCAGATTCATTACTCAACATCGTGAATGATATATTGGATTTTTCTAAAATCGACTCTGGCAACATGTCGTTTGAAGAATCGCCCACCAACCTTGCCGACACCATAGAAGAGCAAGTGCCGATGTTCACGCGGCTAGCTCACGAGAAAGGTATTGAACTTTCAGTAAGCACAAAGGGGGTTGAGGGAAAAACCTTCATAGCTGACAAACTAAGAATTGGGCAAATTCTGATTAACCTATTGAATAACGCCATTAAATTCACAAAAGAGGGGAAGGTAACGGTTGAAACTAAAAGCACCCGATACGGAAAAGGGCGGTTCAGAGTAAAACTAATCGTGACTGATTCAGGGATCGGAATTAGCGAGCAACAGCAAAAGCTCATTTTCTCGCCGTTCGTTCAAGCAGAAAACTCGACGCAGCGGAGATATGGTGGCACAGGCTTAGGGTTGTCTATAGTCAGTCAAATCGTGAAGCATTACGGTGGTAAAATTGAGGTGTGCAGCGATTTAGGCGTGGGGGCGCGATTTATCGTAACCCTCATGCTAGACGATGCTAACGCAGGCACCGTAGCCGAAAAAGCATGTGGCCATAATGCTGTTTATATCCCTTCTAAACAGGAACTGAGCGCGTTTAAAGCACTAATAGTTGAAGACAATGAAATAAATCAGCTTGTCATTAAAGAGCAACTAAAAGAGATAGGTATTACCGCCGATTTAGCAGAAAACGGTGAAGAGGCAGTAGAAAAAGTTAAAGGCGCATTAAAAGGAAAGTCACCCTACACAATCATTTTGATGGACTGCCATATGCCTGTAATGGATGGATTAGAGGCGACGAAGCTAATTAGGTCAATGGGAGACAAGGCACGGGACATCCCAATAATTGCATTAACCGCAAATGCGTTAACCGGCGACAAAGAAAAATGCTTGAAATCCGGCATGGATGACTTCATATCAAAACCTGTTGGTGTAAGCCGGTTGAAAGAGTGCCTTTACAGGCACTTGAGTAAGCAGCTTGTAAGTAATGAAAATCGCCTAAAAGATCCTGCTTGATAACCTATGACGTGGTTATCAGCCCCGACTTTTAGTCGGGGCTTTTTTATTGCTCACATAGTTTAAAAATAATTCAATTTACCGCTATCACTTCCAAATGTTTTCTGTTATTATTTCGCGCCCTTTTTATGGGGGTATGTACATAAAAGCAACGACATCCAGTTGTTTTTAGCAGCACTAACGACTCGGGAGAGTCTTAATTTTAAGAGCGGAGCACTAACATGATCCAAATGCAAACTAACCTGGACGTTGCAGACAACAGCGGCGCTCGCAGGGTTCAGTGTATTAAGGTTCTTGGTGGCTCGCATCGCCGTTATGCAGGTATCGGTGACATCATCAAAGTTACTGTTAAGGAAGCAATTCCTCGCGGTAAAGTTAAAAAAGGTGACGTACTGAATGCAGTGGTGGTGCGTACTAGAAAAGGCGTTCGTCGTGCAGATGGTTCTACCATTCGTTTTGACGGTAACGCGGCTGTTATGCTTAATGCTAACAAGCAACCAATTGGTACGCGTATCTTTGGCCCGGTTACCCGTGAGTTGAGAAGTGAAAACTTCATGAAAATCATCTCATTGGCCCCAGAGGTACTATAAGGAGTCACGATAATGGCTAATAAAATTCGTCGTGATGATGAAGTAGTCGTATTAGCGGGTAAAGACAAAGGCAAACAAGGCAAAGTCCTTAAAGTGCTTATTGCTGATAACCGTGTAATTGTAGAAGGCGTTAATCTCGTTAAGAAGCACACTAAGCCAAACCCACAACTGGGCGTAGCTGGTGGCATCGTTGAGAAAGAAGCTTCTATTCACGTTTCTAATGTTGCGATTGTTAACCCGGCAACGGGCAAAGCAGATCGCGTTGGTTTCCGTTTCGAAGATGAGAAGAAAGTACGTTTCTTCAAGTCTAACGGCGAACTTGTTTAATTATATTGGAGAGTACGATGGCGAAACTGCATGATTTCTATAAAGAAACAGTAGTAGCTGAACTTGCTAAGCAGTTCGGATACAAAAGCGTCATGCAAGTCCCTCGGATTGAAAAAATCACTCTAAACATGGGTTTAGGTGAAGCAGTTGCTGACAAAAAGGTACTTGAGAATGCTCAAGCTGACATGACGGCTATCGCCGGTCAGAAGCCTGTTGTTACAGTTGCTAGAAAATCAGTAGCGGGTTTTAAAATCCGTGAAGGTTATCCGATTGGCTGTAAAGTAACCCTACGCGGCGAGCGTATGTGGGAATTCCTAGAGCGTTTGATTTCAATCGCTATCCCACGTGTTCGCGACTTCCGTGGTTTGAATCCTAAATCATTCGACGGACGTGGTAACTACAGCATGGGCGTGCGTGAGCAAATCATTTTCCCTGAAATCGATTTCGATAAAGTGGATAAGGTTCGCGGTATGGATATCACTATCACTACCAGTGCGAATACAAATGAAGAAGCACGTGCTCTGCTGGACGCGTTTAACTTCCCATTCAAAAAGTAGGGGTGTAGGGTTATGGCAAAAGAATCAATGAAGGCACGTGAAGCTAAGCGTACTAAGCTAGTAGCTAAGTATGCTGAAAAGCGCGCCGCACTTAAAGCGATTATCAGCGATGTTAACGCTTCTGAAGATGAGCGTTGGGACGCTGTTCTGAAGCTACAACAACTGCCACGTGACTCTAGTAAGTCTCGTCAACGTAACCGTTGTCGTGTTACTGGTCGTCCACATGGTTACCTACGCAAATTCGGTCTTAGCCGTATTAAGCTTCGCGAAGCAGCGATGCGCGGTGAAGTCCCTGGCCTTAAGAAAGCCAGCTGGTAAGGAGTAGCTGATAATGAGCATGCAAGATCCTATCGCGGATATGTTTACCCGCATCCGTAACGGCCAGATGGCACAGAAAGTTTCTGTAACTATGCCTTCTTCAAAACTTCGCGTTGCAATCTGTGAAGTATTGAAAGCTGAAGGTTATATTACTGACTTCGCTGCTTCTGGTGACGTTAAGCCTGTTTTAGAAGTTACGCTTAAGTACTTCGAAGGCAAGCAAGTAATTGACACTATCGAACGTGTAAGCCGTCCTGGTCTGCGCATCTATAAGAAAAAAGATGAGCTTCCAAAGGTTATGGGTGGTTTAGGCGTAGCTATCGTGTCGACTTCTAAAGGTGTGATGACTGACCGTGCAGCGCGTAACGCTGGCATGGGCGGTGAGATCATCGGTTATGTAGCATAACGGAGGAGTTGAAATGTCACGTATAGCAAAAGCCCCAGTAGACGTTGTATCAGGTGTAGAAGTTTCTATCTCCGGTCAAGAAGTTACTGTTAAAGGTAGTAAAGGCACTTTGACCCGCGTTTTCAACGACGCTGTAGAAGTTGCACAGGAAGAGAACCAACTTAAAGCACTTCCACGTGAAGGCTTTGTTGACGGTTGGGCACAGGCTGGTACTGCGCGCTCTATCCTTAACGCAATGGTTCAAGGTGTTTCAGAAGGTTTTGAGAAAAAACTTCAGTTGTTAGGTGTTGGTTACCGTGCACAAGCACAAGGTAACAAACTAAATCTTACACTAGGTTTCTCTCACCCTGTAGCATACGAAATGCCTGAAGGCATTACGGTTGAAACTCCTAGCCAAACTGAAATCGTCGTTAAAGGCGCCGATAAGCAGGTGGTTGGTCAGGTTGCGGCGAACATTCGTGGTTACCGTCCACCAGAGCCTTACAAAGGTAAAGGTGTACGTTACGCTGACGAACACGTACGTCGTAAAGAAGCTAAGAAAAAGTAGGTGGGTGATACGATGGATAAGAAAACAGCTCGCATTCGTCGCGCTACTCGCGCACGAGCAAAAATTCGTGAACTGGCCGCGCATCGCTTGGTAGTTAACCGTACACCTCGCCACATCTACGCTCAGCTAATCGCTCCATGCGGTTCTGAAGTGTTGGCAGCGGCTTCAACTGTTGAGAAAGATCTTGCAAAAGATCTTAAGTCTACAGGTAACGCTGAAGCAGCGACGGTAGTCGGTAAAGCAATCGCAGAGCGCGCGCTTGAGAAAGGCATTAAAACAGTGGCTTTCGATCGCAGTGGTTTCCAATACCACGGTCGCGTTAAAGCATTAGCTGATGCAGCTCGCGAAGCTGGTCTTCAGTTCTAGGAGTTTATAATGGCTAAACAAGACGTTCAAAATGGTGAATTTCTAGAGAAATTGATCGCCGTAAACCGCGTATCTAAAGTGGTTAAAGGTGGTCGTATCTTTAGTTTCACTGCATTGACAGTAGTGGGTGACGGTAACGGTCGCGTTGGTTTTGGTTACGGTAAGGCACGTGAAGTACCTGCTGCAATCCAAAAAGCAATGGAAAAGGCACGTCGCAACATGGTTGACGTAGACCTTAACGGTCACACGTTACAGCACCCGATTAAAGGTCGTCACTCTGGCTCTAAAGTTTACATGCAGCCAGCATCGGAAGGTACCGGTATTATTGCCGGTGGTGCGATGCGTGCAGTACTTGAAGTAGCTGGTGTACAAAACGTACTTTCAAAATGTTACGGCTCTACAAACCCAATCAACGTTGTACGTGCAACAATCAACGCGCTGACAGAAATGAACAGCCCGGCGAAAGTTGCTGCGAAGCGTGGATTGTCTGTAGAAGAAATTTTGGGGTAATCAGACATGGCAACGATTAAAGTAAAGCAAACTAAAAGTGCAATTGGCCGTCTGCCAAAGCACAAAGCTACGCTTAAAGGTTTAGGCCTTCGTAAAATCAACCATGTTCGTGAACTGGAAGATACCCCAGCCGTTCGTGGCATGATCAACCGTGTATATTACATGGTTGAGATAGTGGAGGAGTAAGACATGCGTTTAAATACAATTTCTCCAGCCGAAGGTTCAAAGCCTACTGGTAAGCGTTCTGGTCGTGGTATCGGCTCAGGTCTTGGTAAAACGAGTGGCCACGGTCACAAAGGTCAAAAAAGCCGTTCAGGTGGCCGAGTTAAGCCAGGATTCGAAGGTGGTCAGATGCCTATCCAGCGTCGTCTTCCTAAGTTCGGTTTCACTTCACGCAAGAGCTTTGTTACTGATCAAGTAACTCTTGCTGAAATCGCGAAGGTTGATGGTGATACTGCGTCTCTTGAGACTTTAAAAGCAGCTGGTATCGTTAAGAAAGAAATCCAGTTCGTTAAAGTTGTTAAGAGCGGTGAAGTTTCACGCGCTGTTACAGTAAGCGGGTTAAAGGTTACTAAAGGCGCTAAAGAAGCGATTGAAGCTGCTGGCGGTAAAGTAGAGGAATAAGCTAGATGGCTAAACCAGGATTGGATTCAGGCGCTAAAAGCGGCTTGAGTGAGCTTAAGGCAAGATTGTTGTTCGTACTTGGTGCGATTGTTGTATTCAGACTAGGTTCTTACGTTCCTATCCCTGGCATCGATCCAGCTGTACTTGCTGACTTGTTCGAGCAACAAAAAGGCACCATTGTAGAAATGTTTAACATGTTCTCTGGTGGTGCGCTTGAGCGTGCATCCGTTCTGGCTTTGGGCATTATGCCATACATTACTGCATCCATTATCATGCAGTTGCTCTCGGTGGTTCACCCACCGATGGTGGAGCTTAAAAAAGAAGGCGAAGCAGGCCGTCGTAAAATTAGTCAGTACACGCGTTATCTAACGCTTGTATTGGCTATCTTCCAATCTATTGGAATTTCGACTGGTTTGCCTAACCTGATTAATGGATTGGTGATAAACCCTGGCTTCGGATTCTACTTTACGGCAGTAGTGAGCCTAGTCACAGGAACTATGTTCCTTATGTGGTTGGGTGAGCAAATTACCGAACGAGGTATTGGTAACGGTATCTCTATATTGATTTTTGCTGGTATTGTTGCCGGTCTGCCAACAGCGATAGGTCAGACTGCGGAACAAGCAAGGCAGGGCGACATTAACTTGTTGTTCCTACTGTTGATTGGCGTGATTGTTATCGCTCTTACATACCTAGTTGTATTTGTAGAGCGCGGACAGCGCAGAATTGTGGTAAACTACGCAAAACGTCAGCAAGGCCGTCAGGTTTTTGCTGCGCAAAGCACCCATTTACCGCTGAAAGTCAACATTGCTGGTGTAATTCCACCAATCTTTGCTTCTAGCATTATTCTGTTCCCGGGTACCATCGCAGGATGGTTCGGACAGAATGAATCAACAGCGTGGTTGCAAGATGTAGCGCTTATGCTATCTCCTGGTCAACCGCTGTACGTGATGTTATATGCAGCTGCGATTATCTTCTTCTGCTTCTTCTACACGGCGTTGGTTTTCAACCCGCGTGATACAGCAGATAACTTGAAGAAATCTGGCGCGTTCATTCCAGGCATCCGCCCGGGTGAGCAAACGTCACGATACATTGACAAGGTAATGACTCGCCTTACACTGGCTGGCGCACTGTACATAACCTTTATTTGTTTAGTGCCTGAATTCATGCTAATTGCTTGGAATGTGCCGTTCTACTTCGGTGGTACGTCGCTTCTCATTATCGTAGTGGTTATCATGGACTTTATGGCACAAGTACAGACACATTTGATGTCTAGTCAATATGAGTCTGTGCTGAAGAAAGCTAACCTTAAAGGCTACGGCCGATAAGTTAGCCCCTTAATATTGATAGAAAGGGGAAAGATGTAATGAAAGTTCGTGCATCAGTAAAAAAGATTTGCCGTAACTGTAAAGTTATCAAGCGCAACGGTGTTGTGCGTGTAATTTGCAGTTCTGACCCAAAGCATAAGCAGCGTCAGGGCTAATCTAAGCGGAACAAGATATTCGCAAAGCTAAGTAAGCAGAACCTAGATAGTACTTGTCTGGTTCTGCTAGTTTTGTTTTAAAGTATTTTGAACCTTAATTTGCAATTTAGTCGACGGGTAAGTATCCTATCGGGCTTTTTAGGTCGTCGACAAATAAACAAGAGGAGTGCTGTTAATGGCCCGTATCGCTGGCATTAACATTCCTGAGCACAAGCATGCTGTAATCGCTATCCAAGCGATCTATGGCGTTGGTCCCACACGTGCGAAAAGCATTTGTGCGGGTGCTGGTGTTGCAGAAAATACAAAAATCAAAGAGCTAGACGAAGCTACTATTGATAAGCTTCGTGACGAAGTGGCTAAATTCACCGTTGAAGGTGACCTACGCCGTGAAGTCTCTATGAGCATCAAACGTTTGATGGACCTGGGTTGCTTCCGTGGTATTCGCCACCGTCGTAGCTTGCCTCTACGTGGTCAGCGCACTAAAACTAATGCGCGTACCCGTAAAGGTCCTCGTAAGCCAATTAAGAAGTAAACGGGGAGTAAGTTATGGCTAAAGCACCAGCTCGTAGCACGCGTAAGCGCGCTAAACGTCAGGTTGCAGACGGTATGGCTCATATCCATGCGTCTTTCAACAACACAATTGTGACTATTACAGACCGTTCAGGCAATGCACTAGCATGGGCGACATCTGGTGGTTCAGGTTTCCGTGGTTCACGTAAATCTACCCCATTTGCTGCACAGGTAGCTGCTGAGCGTGCAGGTGTTGCTGCACAAGAATACGGTCTTAAGAACCTTGAAGTTTTCGTTAAAGGTCCAGGTCCAGGCCGTGAGTCTGCGATCCGTGCTCTTAACGCTACAGGTTATAAGATCACAAACATTACCGATGTGACCCCTATTCCTCACAACGGTTGTCGTCCACCGAAAAAACGTCGCGTTTAATCGACGGACAGTTGGAGAAAGATCATGGCAAGATATTTGGGTCCAAAACTCAAACTTAGCCGTCGCGAAGGAACAGACCTGTTCCTAAAAAGCGGCGTTCGCGCAATCGATTCTAAATGTAAAATCGATACAGCGCCTGGTCAGCACGGTGCCCGTCGTGGCCGTCTGTCTGACTACGGTGTTCAGCTGCGTGAAAAACAAAAAGTTCGTCGTATGTACGGCGTTCTGGAAAAGCAATTCCGCAACTACTATAAAGAAGCTGCACGTCTAAAAGGCAACACAGGTGAAAACTTGCTACAGCTTTTAGAACAGCGTCTTGATAACGTAGTTTACCGTATGGGTTTCGCTAGCACTCGTGCTGAAGCACGTCAGCTAGTTAGCCACAAGGCGATCATGGTAAATGGTCAAGTTGTGAACATCCCATCGTTTAACGTTTCTGCCGAAGACGTGGTTTCTGTTCGTGAAAAGGCTAAGAAGCAAGCGCGTATCGTTGCTGCTTTGGAACTGGCTGACCAACGTGAGAAGCCAACCTGGATTGAAGTAGACAGCAGCAAAATGGAAGGCACTTTCAAGCGCGTTCCTGAAAGAACTGACCTGTCTGCGGAAATTAACGAACAGTTGATCGTCGAACTTTACTCTAAGTAAAGCTAACTAAAGAGGAAGCATTGTGGGTTCTGTGACTGAATTCCTAAAACCGAGATTAGTTGAGATCGAAAACGTTTCTCCTACTCGTGCCAAAGTAACTTTGGAACCACTAGAGCGCGGCTTTGGCCATACTCTAGGTAACGCCCTACGTCGTATTTTACTGTCATCTATGCCAGGATGTGCAGTTACCGAGGTAGAAATTGACGGCGTTCTTCACGAGTACAGCACCAAAGAAGGTGTTCAGGAAGACGTAATTGAAATCTTGCTAAATCTTAAAGGTTTAGCGGTTCGCCTTGAAGGTAAAACTGAGGCAACCCTAACTCTAGTGAAATCTGGCGCTGGCCCTGTTGTTGCTGGTGATATTCAGCATGATGGCGACGTAGAAATTACAAACCCTGACCACGTTATTTGTACTTTAACTGGCGAAGCTGAAATCAGTATGCGCATTAAAGTAGAAATGGGTCGCGGTTATGTACCAGCTTCTACCCGTCGCTCCTCTGAAGAAGATGATCGTCCAATTGGTCGTTTGTTAGTTGACGCTTCATACAGCCCAGTTGAACGTATTGCTTACAGTGTAGAGTCTGCTCGTGTTGAACAACGCACAGACCTAGACAAACTAATCATCGACATGGAGACGAACGGTACTTTGGATCCTGAAGAAGCGATCCGCCGTTCTGCTACTATCCTAGCTGAACAGCTAGATGCATTCGTAGACCTACGTGATGTGTCTGAGCCAGAAGCGAAAGAAGAGAAGCCAGAATTCGATCCGATTCTGCTTCGTCCAGTAGATGACCTAGAGCTGACAGTACGTTCTGCAAACTGTTTGAAAGCAGAAGCTATCCAGTACATTGGTGACCTGGTACAGCGCACTGAGGTTGAGCTACTTAAAACGCCAAACCTTGGTAAGAAATCGCTAACTGAAATCAAAGATGTTCTAGCATCTCGTGGTCTTTCTCTAGGTATGCGCCTAGAAAACTGGCCGCCAGAGAGCATCGCTGAAAAAGATTAATCAGGTTTTTATCAAACTGATTTGTAGAGAAGGATAAAACTATGCGCCATCGTAAGAGTGGTCGTCAGTTGAATCGCAACAGCAGCCATCGTCAAGCTATGTTCAAAAACATGGCCGGTTCTTTGGTCAAGCACGAAGTGATCAAAACTACGTTACCAAAAGCGAAAGAATTACGTCGCGTAATCGAGCCTCTAATCACTATGGCTAAAGAAGACAGCGTTGCAAACCGCCGTCTAGCTTTCGCCCGCACTGGTGACAAAGAGGTTGTAGGTAAACTATTCAACGAGCTTGGTCCTCGTTACGAAGCTCGTCCAGGCGGCTACACTCGCATTCTTAAATGCGGTTTCCGTGCTGGCGACAATGCCCCAATGGCATATGTTGAGCTAGTTGACCGTCCAGTTGTAGAAGCTGAAGAAGAAGCAGTAGAAGCAACTGAAGAGTAATTAATACTCGATTAGAAAAAGGGGGCCTGAGTGAAAACTCAGGCCCCTTTTTTTGTGTGCACGAATAATGGCTTCGGAAACGTTGCGTTTGGGCCCAGCCACGTACAGTAAGACTAAAAAGACCATTTAACTATTACTCTCTTCTAATAGTTCTCGGCCAGTTCTGAATAGCGCTTACAAGCCGTTGTTTCCTCATCAGAGTTAAGTAGTGCATCGCAGCCTTGATTGGCCATTGAATTAAGGCATTCTGTAGCGGGCTCAATAAGTTCATGCTCGTCGCCTAAATCAGCAATGCTCATATATTGGCCACATATCTCTTCTACCATATTCGACAACATGGCTTTCATTTTAGGTGAAAACTCGTCGTTAGCACTCATCTCTTGCCCAATGCACATTTTACTCTTATCACATAATTTTGTGGCCGCATTGTTTAACGCCTCGCTATCCGCTAAAACACAAATCGAATATCCAGTTAAAACTAGGGCCAGAATAATTTCCTTCTTATTCACCATAAGGTGTGACTCCATAGTATCAATTAGGTTGTATTAAATTTATACAGCTATATCACATTACCGAACATATATTTAAAGTCTAGCGTTGAACGCGCTGTTTTAGGTAAGTGCCGGAAGCTATTTGGAATAAAGTTAGATTAACGTTCTTAGCGCGTGTAAGGGGTTTGTTGGCGTGCTTATTGCTGAAACCTACATATAAACTATGCCAATTTAATTTAACTAAGATAAAAGCGTAAAGGAAATAACGTGCTATCGGTTTCAGGAAATTACCAGTCTCTAGGTCTTTCAACTTTACAAAATACAGCACTATCCACCCGTCTAGAGCGTTTAAGTTCAGGTCTAAGAATAAACAGCGCTGCTGACGATAGTGCTGGTCTTCAGATATCCAATAGACTTGCCTCAGAAAAAAGAGCCTACACGCAACTGAACCGTAACTTGAATGACGGTATAAGCTATGCGCAAATTGCAGAGGGTGGACTGCAAGAATCTGCCGCTATACTGCAACGAATGCGGCAACTGGCAATACAGTCGCAAAACGGAATTAATAGCGTAAGTGACCGTGCCGCATTAGATAAGGAATTTCAGCAACTAAAAAACGCACTAAATGGCATTGCCTACAATACCGAAGCATTTAATCGTTTACCGCTAGTGGATGATAGCGATCTGCTTTCAGCTAACGTTCCATCTATAAGCGATACATTTACAAACGGCGTAAATCAAAGTATGACCAGCGGATTGCGCTCTATCGCTTATATTCCCGCAGGCTCTACGAACATACAGATTAACTTAAACGACAATGGTGCTAATGACGATATTCAAGTGTTTACTGTAGACGGTAAACACTTAGCAGGCACCCCTTTGTCTGCTGGCACATGGAATAGTAACGGCATTTCAAATAGTACTTCCATTGAAAGTACTTTCTTTTTACCAACCAATGGGTATGAGCCAACAGCGAGCTATGATGACAGCAATTTGCTAACCATAGGTTCAGCAACGATAGATGGAAATAGTATCTCATTCACTGGAGATCAAAACGCAAGTGGTAACCTTAATGAAACCCTTACTATCGCTAGTAATGCTCAGCCGTTAATCATCTCGGTTATTGGCTCTGGTGCCTTCAACGTAACTGCGTCGTGGACTTCGCTTGGAAACGAAGGCGGATCAGCCTTTACATTAGGCCCAGTAGACATTACCGCGACAAACCAACTCGGTGTTGGAACGGATTTCATTGAACTCACTAAAACACCTGCGACGCTGACTGACCTCGGTTTAGATGGCACATCACTACAGAATGAAAGCGATGCAGAAAGCGCACTCGAGCGAATAGATAGCGCTTTGCAGTTGGTGAGCGAAAGCCGAGCATTTTACGGCGCGAAAATTAATCAAATGGCATCAGCCATTAGAAACAACGCGATAGGCTTCGAAAATATAAGCCGCGCCCACTCACAAATATCGGACGCAGACTTCGCGTCAGAAACTGCACTACTTACTCAAGCACAAATAGTTGAACAGGCGAGTATATCTGTGCGTGCCCAGGCTAAGTCTAGCGATGAGCAGGTTTTGGGGTTGTTGAATGACACAGTTAATCAAAGTGCATGAATAATGGGATCAGTGTCTCGACTCTGACATCAATACTTGAGTTATGACTATCTTAATCTAAGTGCCATAAACCTAAACCATCAAGCTTTAAGCCACTTTTGCTTCAACTGTAACTCAATACAACTTTGCCATTTAATCGTAATACAAACCTTTGTATACTAACCAGCGAATATATTAAAAACAGGACGTGGGCACAGAACCCACACATCAAGGATATTACAAATGAAACCAGTAGTATTAGCTGGCGGCTCAGGTAGTCGCTTATGGCCAAAATCGCGTGCAGCACTTCCAAAGCAGTTTCTGTCTCTCACATCAGACAGCACCATGCTGCAAGACACGATCACACGCTTAAAAGGTACGCCAGCACAAAACCCTATTTTTATTTGTAATGACGCACACAGGTTTCTTGTAGCTGAGCAGCTTCGTCAAAAAGACATTCAGCATGGCGGCATTCTTCTAGAGCCTGTTGGTCGCAATACAGCACCGGCAATCGCGTTAGCAGCATTGCATGCTACCATTAATGGTGAAGATCCAGTGCTTCTTGTGCTAGCGGCAGACCATCTTATAAAAGACAACCAAGCGTTTCACAATGCTATTGCCAAAGCGGAAAAGCTTGCATCGCAGGGTAAACTCGTCACTTTCGGTATTGTTCCAGATCAGCCCCACACAGGGTATGGCTACATCAAAGCAGGGGAGCAAGCAGGCGATGGTTTTGAAGTTGCACAGTTTGTAGAAAAGCCTGCATTGGAAACTGCGAAAGAATACGTAGATTCTGGCAGTTATTATTGGAATAGCGGCATGTTTATGTTTAAAGCAAGCCGTTATTTAGAAGAGTTAGAAAAATATAACCCTGAAATGCTAGACGTGTGTAAGCGTGCTATCGACACAGAAACACCTGATTTAGATTTCATTCGTGTAGACCACGACATTTTTGCGACATGCCCAGACGATTCAATTGACTATGCGGTAATGGAAAAGACGGATAGCGCAGCTATGGTTCCATTAGATGCGGGTTGGAGTGACGTGGGCAGCTGGTCTTCATTGTGGGAAACTGCAGAGAAAGACGAAAACGGTAATGCTACTGTAGGCGATACTATCTTAGAAAACACAAAGAACAGTTATGTAAATGCTGAGCAGCGTTTGGTTTCTGTAATTGGTTTAGAAGACGTTATTGTAGTAGAAACAAAAGATGCCGTAATGGTTGCTCATAAGGATGACGCGCAAAGCATCAAAACGGTAGTGAATAAACTTAAAGCAGAGCACCGCCCAGAGTTTGAATTCCACCGTGAAGTATTCCGCCCATGGGGAAGCTATGATTCTATCGACAGCGGCGCCCGCTTCCAAGTAAAACGCATTACGGTTAAGCCTGGTGAGAAATTATCGGTTCAAATGCACCATCACCGCGCTGAACACTGGATTGTAGTATCGGGTAGTGCAAACGTAACCATCAATGAAGAAACACAGCTAGTTACCGAAAACGAGTCGGTCTACATTCCCATTGGTGCGGTTCATGCGTTAGAAAACCCTGGAAAGATCCCTCTAGAGCTTATTGAAGTTCAGTCAGGTGCATATCTTGGAGAAGACGATATTGTGCGTTTTTCTGATAGATATGGGCGTGTAGCCAAATAACTTAGAATAAGACTTTGAAAAAGCACCGTAAGGTGCTTTTTTCTTATCCAGAGCACTCTCTAAAAGTGAAAATGACGAATATCCTATGTTGCCACTATTTGAAATAGGTTATTATTAGCGGCAATAGCTGGTTTGCATGCTCAGTAGCTGAACCATGCAATATTAAGGAAAGCAGTTTAGCATTGCATAGGAATAGGGTGTTTACGCATTTTGTTATCAAAAGTACTAAAGCCATCTAATCTCAAACGATTAGCATATCGGCTAGCCAAAAAGTTGATCATTGTCCCTCACCACCAGTTGACTGAAACCACGTCTGAAAATAATGGCTCAAGCTGGGTGACAACCGGTGATGACCCACAGTTTATTATTCATCCTGCTCGCCGAATACCTTCACGAAACTTTTCAAAAGGCTGGTATCTTCTTCGTGTAAAAATCACTGAAGCAAACCATCAGTCGCATGTTGGAAAGCTGTACTCCAACTTACACAAAGGCGAACTAGCCACCGTTGACGTACCTTGGCACAGCACCAAATTCGTGAACCGCCTTTTCTATCTTGAAAGTAACAATAGCATGCTTCGCTTTGACCCCTGTGAGGCGGAAACCGAGTTCACCATGAATACTTTCATGATTTCGAAGGTGCCGTCTTTCATTGCGATGCGACATATGAAACAGCGATTGTATAAGCTGCTCAGCCACTTGGATAATGTGGAAGAATACCTTGATACAAACTTTAAGCTAAACGGCGGAAAGTTAATAGAGACAGTATACGAAGAGTATAATAAAACATTTTCTACCGGCGCTATGGAAAAAAGCTATCCGTTCTGGGTAGAGTTCGACGAGCCGCGCGCATTACAGAAAATGCAGCAAAGCTTCACCCCAGAACAGTCAGAAGTGAAATTTTCTATTATTCTTCCTACCTATAATACTGACCCTATTTATTTAAAAGAGTGTATCGATTCTGTTCTGCAGCAAACTCACAAAAATTGGGAGCTATGTATTGCCGACGATGCGTCGACCAACGCCGATACTATAAGCACGTTAGAGTCGTACGCACAAAAGCACGCCAATATTAAATTGAACCTGCTGAGCGAAAACGGGCATATATCTAAAGCAAGTAACGCCGCTTTGAACATGGTAACTAACGATTACGTTTTGCTGCTTGACCATGACGATACATTACCTGCGCACTCGTTGTCCTTCTTTGCGAAAGCTATAACAGATAACATAAAGGCAAAAGTGCTTTATGGGGACGAAGATAAAATAGATGAACAGGGCAATCGCCATCAGCCGCACTTTAAATCTGGTTGGAACCCTGATTTACTATTAAGCCAAAACTATATATGTCACCCAGTAGTGTACAAAACAAGTGTGCTTAAAAAGATAGGTGGATTTAGGGTTGGTGTCGAAGGTTCGCAAGATCACGATTTACTTCTACGAGCGACTGCCGGCCTTAATCATGATGAAGTTGTACATTTACCTTTCATTCTTTACCACTGGCGTGTTATTGAGAACTCAACAGCCTCGAATGCTTCAGCTAAGTCTTATACGACCGATGCGGGCATTGAAGCTATAAAGTACTTTCTTGACCAATCAGGCCAGAATGCTTCAGTCGAGAAAGGTAAGTACCCAAATACGTATAAAGTTAATTGGGCGCTGCCAGATGAGCAACCACTCGTTAGCTTGGTCATTCCTACAAGGGATGGTTATGATATTTTAAAGCAGTGTCTAGAGTCTATTTACGACAAGACGTCATACAAGAACTTCGAGATTATTGTTGTAGATAACCAAACGACCTGTGACAAAACATTGGGCCTCTTCAGTGAGTACACTAGTACCAAAACTAATTTCAGAGTCTTAAAATGGGACAAAACGTTCAACTATTCAGCAATTAATAACTTTGCAGTTTCGCAAGCCAAAGGTGAAGTAGTTGGTTTAGTTAACAACGATATTGAAGTTATAAACAAAGAATGGCTATCAGAAATGGTTTCTCATGCCTTAAGGCCTGAAATTGGCTGTGTAGGTGCGAAGCTTTACTATCCTAATGACACTATTCAACACGCTGGTGTAATACTTGGCATTGGTGGGGTTGCCGGTCACTCTCACAAGTACTTTCATAAGAGCGAACCTGGTTATTTTACGCGCCTTCATCTTGTCCAAAATATGTCTGCAGTTACAGCAGCATGCTTACTAGTCCGTAAGTCTGTGTTTGAAGAAGTTGGCGGATTAAACGAGCAAGACTTAACAGTGGCCTTTAATGATGTGGATTTTTGCTTAAAAGTTCATACCGCAGGTTACCGAAACTTATTCACACCATGGGCCGAGCTTTATCATCATGAATCAATAAGTCGCGGCGAAGAAGATACGCCGGAGAAGGTGGCGCGATTTAACAAAGAAAGTGAGTACATGAAAGAAAAGTGGAAAAAGCTATTGTGCAATGACACAGCTTATAACCCTAATCTATCCAACACACATGAAAACTTTTCGCTGCGTTAGTCGCTGAACAACTAGAAGTATTATGAACAACTTTCCTCTATTTTTTATCCATATCCCTAAAACCGCTGGTTCGAGTTTTCGTGTGGCGGCGGAACAATATTTTGGTTCGGAAGCTACTTATTTTGACTACGGTAATGGTTCAAAAGAAACTCATCCTGATATTTTAAAGTTCGAATACGAGTCTAAAGATAGGTATCTGGCGGCAAAGAGTATAAAGAAAAATGCAAAATTTTTGTCAGGACATGTCATTTACCCCAAATACGCTCCCTTTTTTCCTGCAAAGAGCGTAGTAACATTTGTCCGTGATCCTGCCCAGCAAGTTCGTTCACACTATGAGCATTTTTCAAGACTTCATGGTTATAATAGTAGTTTCGAAGACTTTATAAAGGAAAACCGCTTCGCCAATATGCAGTCTAAAGCATTAAATGGCATCTGGACTGATGCTATCGGATTTATTGGTATTACAGAGCGCTATAATGAGTCTATAGCCCTGTTTAATAAATACTATGGAACTGATATTAAAGTACTAGATATAAACAAAAACACAGCCAAAGCATCCGGTACTTATACTTTCACAGAAAGTGAAACTTCACTTATCAAAAAAATGAACGCGAAAGACTATGCGCTTTACGATTATGCGCTAATTCGATTTGAGCTACACAAAGAACTTTTAGAAAAAGAACTTCCTTTAGTTCGATTTGGACAGATGAATATTTTGCCGAAAGATAAAGGGAAGCAACTTAACATATGGGCGTGTTGCTACGAGCAAGAAGAAGCATTAGAAGCCGATATCATAGTCGACGGCCAAGTTGTCGAACATGTCAAGTTATCTGACTATCGGGCTCTGGCCTCAGAGAGAAATATTCATCGCGAAGGGTATATAGGGAAGTCTTACAAATATCCAGATACTTTTAGAGAAGGCCAGGCAGTTAAAGTTGTAGAAAAGCAAACGCAGATAGTGATTTTTGAAGATGTTGTTAGCTAAAAAGCAAACTTCCGAAACTGTTAGGTCTATTGAAATAGTCTCAAAATGAAAAAGAAATTACAGCAAAAACACCTTCAAAATCGGGCCGTTGCAACTAAGCAACAAGTGCAGCGTTACGTTAAAGCCATACGTAATAAGGTAACTGGCCAGAACCAGCCTCAGAGCCTTGTAAAAACGAACAGGTTTTGCTTAACAAATATAGAATTAGCCTTTGCCCAACGGGAAATAGAAAAGGGAAATAAAAAGTTAGAGAAGCTTATTGGCTTTAAAAGTAATGAATTAAATAGCGACAGAGAAGTAAGAGTTTCGCTAGATGCTGCCAAGGCGTTAATTGCGAATAGTTTGCCTTCTACAGATATAACCACATTAGTTACTTTTATACTGAATCATGCAGACTTCCCAGTTAGTCAATTCATAATGAATGAAGACCTCTCTCCTGAGGTTTTTAGAGATTTAGCGATACTTTTTAGAAAGGTTAGCAAAAGTACGAGCTTTTATTTGATTGCAAGGGCCAAGATGATTCGGCCTAATGGTCCTATAATCTCTAACCTTTTTAATTCGATAGCAGACGAATACATAGCTACTTTAAATGTAGGCATTGGGGTTATCACATACAATAGAAAAGACCATTTAGCAAAAACTGTCGAAGCCATCAAAGCCTTCACAACAGGTGATTATCAACTTGTTGTTGCTGACGACGGCAGTAAAGACGATACAGTAGAGTGGTGTAAACAGAATAACGTACCTCATACTTATTGTGCGAATAAAGGCGTTGTTCGAAACAAAAACAGGGCTTTGTATTATCTCAACGAAGTCAAAAAAGTTGATGTTTTAATTTTGCTAGAGGACGACTGTCGGCCGAATAAAGAAAACTGGCAAAAAGAGTGGGTGATTGCTGCGCTTTTATGGGGTCACATTAATTATGCGCATAAGCGAATAATAAAAAAAGAAGATGCAGTGGTTTCTGGTACTGGATCGAGTACTTTACCGTATCTTTGCAGGTTGGTAACAGGGCAATGCACAGCTTGTAGCAAGGATGCAATGGATAATATAGGTTACTTGGATCCAAGGTTTAGTGGCTATGGTGCCGGACATGTCGAGTGGACTGAGAGGTTCATCCGGCAGGGGTACAACGGCAGCACGGAAAAACACTGGGTGTACCCTGCAATCAACACTGGCTTAAATTCTGATGACGCACCAACTTTCAAAAATCCCGAGCAGTTAGAAAAAAACAGAGCGCTGAAGAAAAAAATAAGCAAAGATGCTCACAAGCGTGAACCTTGGGTAAATACTGATGAAGAAAATGAGTTTCTTGAAGAAATAGAATCTATTAAAGATCAATAAAACAGCGAATTATTTGTAACTACTATTTTTATTATTGACGCTAGATAATTCGCCAATCAATAATACAAGAATACTGGTGAGGTGTTATTCGCCGAATTTGGAATTAAAGTATGGATGCTGTAACGTTGCGTGGCTTGTTTTTTTTAGTTTTATTATGTGTAGCTTCATGTGGCGGCGACTCCCAATCGTCCTCACCAACGGTGTCTGAACAGGAGCAATTAAGTCGCTCTTATTCAATAACTTTACCACAAGAGATTGTTTCTGATGACACAATCATCTTAACTGTAAACGCCTCTAATAACAGCAATCCGCAAAAGGTTACTGTAGAGTCGTGGAGTACATCATTGGAAGCTTCGCTAAATATAGTGAATACCAGTGAAGGCAAGTTCAGTTTTATTGCGCCCCAAGTACGTAAGCGCACATCATTTAGTATTACAGCAAACCTAGTAAATGAAGCCGGAACGAAATTTAATGTCAGCGCGCAGTCTTTAATACTTCCTTCCAAGCCAAATCTAATTGTCATTTTCACCGACGACCAAGGATATGCTGATATCGGTGCCCATAACATTGTTAACGACATCAACACGCCTAATATAGACAAGCTAGCGGCCAATGGGGTGCTATTTTCTAACGGCTACATAACTGCCCCTCAGTGCACACCCTCGCGAGCGGGAATGGTTACTGGTGTTTATCAACAACGATTTGGAGTAGATGACAACCGATATACACCAATACCTGAAAATGTGGTCACCATGGGAGACCGTTATTCTGACCTTGGTTATACAACAGGAATGGTTGGCAAGTGGCACCTTGAAATAGATCAAAATTCAAAGCCATGGTTTAAAGAAAACTTCCCTGATACACCCATAAGTGAGTTTAATCCAGGAAGGTTACCTTCATCGCTAAAGGAGCGATATTACCCGTCATCAAAAGGTTATAAATACAATTATTTCGGTTACGCAAACCGTTACTGGGCTAACTATGACCTTAAGGGCAATCAAACCCAGTTGGGCTGGAAAAGTAATTCTGACTACAGGTTAGATGTCGTTTCAGACGCAGCGACGCAATTTATAGATATAAATCACGATGAGCCGTTTTATCTTCATGTTGCTCATTACGCACCACATGTACCTTTAGAGGCAACGGAAGATTACTTATCATTGTTCCCTGAGCAGTCATCTAATCGGCGTAGATACGCGTTGGCAATGATGTACGCAGTAGATGCAGGTGTAGGCAGCATAATATCTAAGCTTGAAGAATATGGAATACTGGAAAACACTATTATCGCTTTTATCAGTGACAATGGTGCTCCAATAGGACTCGACTTTACTGATGCTCCCATAACAGAAAAAGAGGCTTGGAACGGTTCATTGAATGCGCCATTGCTGGGTGAGAAAGGTATGTTGACTGATGGGGGGATAAAAGTGCCCTTTATCGTCCATTGGCCCGAAAAGCTTCAAAGCAATACCGTTATAGATGAGCCTGTTATTAGCTTAGATGTGCTGTACTCTGCTATTAAACGTGCAGGTGCTTCTGAAACTGTTTTATCAGAACTCGACGGTGTTGATATTTTTCCAACTCAAGGTTTTGACAAGAGCGCTCTTATGAATCGCCCGCTTTTTTGGCGTTTTTGGAATCAGTCAGCAGTTCGTCTTGGAAACTATAAGTACTTTAAAATGGGCGCAGAGCACGAGTTTTTATTTGATATGGCTTCAGACGAGGCAGTTTCCAGCAATTTAATTTCAGACATGCCAGACAAAGCAGAAGAACTTAAAAACTTGTACGAGGCTTGGAATGCTGAGATGTTTAGGCAGCCCCAGCAAAACAGCCTTAACTCTCAGGAACGGGAGTGGTTGTCCTTTTATTTAACGCCTTAACGCTTTACTTTGGTGGGATATTTGAATTGCGTTTTACATTGCTTTTTTAAAGCCTCATTTTTATTTAAATGGTGTTATAGATTTAACTAAGTTGTAGAACTCTTATGTACATTAGGGTTATGCACTTATTGCGGTTGTCAGTGAGCCTGCAAATGGTAATATTGACCAACATAAACCTTTCAATGCCCACCGAACATTTTCTATTAGATAGGACAAAATGGAAGCAGCAAATTACCCATTATTTTTTATTCATATATCTAAAACTGCAGGTTCTAGTTTCCGCGTAGCGGCCGAGCGCTACTTCGGTAAAGAGCATGTCTTCTATGATTATGGGCCTAAAGCAAATGAGACTAACCCAGACATACGAACGTTAGATTATGAAAAACGTGACCGCTACGCAGCCGGAATGAAGATAGTAGAAAAAGCTAAATTCCTTACAGGGCACATTAATCATCCTAAATATGCGCCATTTATTCCGGCTAAGAATGCAATTACCTTCGTTCGTGATCCTATTCAACAGGTTCGTTCCCATTACGAGCATTTTACCCGCCACCACCGTTATAAACGTTCGTTCACCGAATTCGTAAATGAACCGCGATTTAAAAACGTACAATACAAAGCGTTTCAAGGCACGTGGCCTGATGCTATTGGCTTTATAGGTTTGACAGAACGTTACAATGAATCATTAGCACTCATCAATAAGATGTATTCCATTGATATTCAAGGATTGGATATCAATAAAAATACAGAGAAAAAATCTTCAAGCTATGAATTATCAGGCGAAGAGATTGCGCTTATAAAAAAGCACAATAAAGAAGATTTTAAACTTTATGAATATGCACTTACACGTTTTGAACGGCAAAAGCTGGCTATAGAATCTGATACTCCTTTTATTCGCTTCGGTAAGACAAACATGGCTGCAAGTGATGAAGGCAAAATGATAAAGGGGTGGGCTGCCGATTATAACAGTCAGTCTCCTGTAGTCATTGACGTGCGTGTTGGTAAGAAAAAAATTGCTGAAATACCAGCCAGTGAATACAGAAGTACCGCTAATGAACGAAACATTCATCGAAACGGTTTTGTTGGGTTTAGTTTTACTTACCCTAAAAAGCTTAAGAATGGTACTCAACTTGATTTTGCGGCTAAGGAAACAGGTGAGATATTGCTTAGCGATACAATAGACCGCCAAGTATAGCGGTACATAATATGCCTTACAGCCAGCTTAATAAATCTTAGATGTAGTAAATACAATATACTTTTTATATAACTTCTTCCTAGTAAGCTCGCCCTTTAAGTCAGTAGTTTTTTGATTTGAGCCTGAGTATATGGGCTGTCGTTTGATGCCATAAGCCTTAATGGAGTTAAGATGGAAATAGTAAAGAGAGCTTTATCTCTTACACCTGAAATTCAAATTCATAATAAAGCAGTTGTCGTTCCTATTCAGAATTTAAGAAATGGAGAGTTTCAGGCTTGAGTGATTACTAGTAGCGGGGATTTTTGTAAGTATAGTGTACACATAAAGGCTGGCTTAAATTGTATTCCGCCAAGTGATGACTATTCAGTGAGCAAAAAGTTAGCCGGGAAGCATTTATTCTGTGGGATGTTGCAAAATTCACACTTTGGTCACTTCATGGTTGAGAGTGTATCAAGACTTTGGGCGTCTGGTTTTCTAAAAGATATAGATAGTCTTGTTTTTTATAAGCGCAAAAAAGATCATATTTTTCGATGGTTCAGCATATCACCTCTTTGCAATGGTTGCGCAAGCTACTCAAGATGTTTTCGTTATTTGGAGGCGAAAGAAGCACTTTGATTTTGATTTTCAATTGATATCTAAAACAGGTGAACTAAGTAAAGGTAAGCCGTATTTAAAAGGCTATTGGAAAGCGGCAGGACTTCCTGTTGTATCTTCAACCCAAATTTCCGACTTAGATCATGATAAGCTGCACGAATCATTGGTAGCACACAACTATCATTGATAGAAGTTCAAACTGGGATACACCAGACGAAGAAACTATAGCAAAAGAAGTAGAGGCTATTTCAGCTTATCGAAAAGTCGAGCTGGAATATGAACTCTACTCCATGGCTTAATCATTAAAAATACGCGCCAAAAGAAAAGCTAACCCGTTTTATTCAAGATGTTATTTCTTAAATCAAAACGGGTAGTATTAAACTAACGAGAAATATAGCCTGAATTTTAACTAAACCAGTTTCTTGAAAGATTCTGGAATTTCAAACAACGTATTTGGTGTAAGCATTGGAGGCTTAGTTCTTCCAGTAGAGTCTATCGAAGAACCTTCTCTTAACTGGTCCAAATAGGTAGCGAGAGTTTCATTTATGGAACCGTCTGAGTAAAACAAGCCTTTTTTTAAAAACTTCTCAAAACTTACGAACCATTTCTTCCATGTCTCATCCTCAACTCTTTGATGTTGACCGTCTTTTTCACTTTTCCATTTCATATTTCGAGTTCTGTCGAGCCGTGTCAACCCATACTGAAGATCAAAGTATCTCATGTGGAACATATATATATCGTCGAATACGGTTTCGTGAGTTGAACCGTGAAAACCAGGTGACCAAGTGATAGGTTTGGCGATAATACAAGGTTTACACATTGGTGAGACAAACCGTACGTAAGAGCGTTGTGATAGAACCGGTTTTGAAAAGTCAATAGTGTCTTCTTCACTTGGAAGCTGAGTGACATTTAGACCAATCGCAGTAACTGACTTCCTATTCTTTACCCAGTTAGCAGTATAATCTTTAAGCCCCTGGTATCTTGCTGGGTTAGCAACTATAAACTCATCGACATCGACATGTATAACATGGCTAAAGTAATTAAGAAGTGAACTACAAAACTCGCTCAAAAACTTAGTTCTTTGCTGATTGTCCTTGTACTCTCTAGGAACTCTTATGACATTAACTTCATGCCTGTAGGGATCCAATGACCCATCATTCGAACCATTGTCTACAATATAGCAATTTTCCTTACCAACTTGCTCGCCATAGTATTTTATCCAAAGAGGAATAAATTCAGGCTCATTGTATACCATTGTAACTGCGGCTAACATATTACGTAATCCTTATTTGCCATTAACTTACTGGATATGTTGTTCTGACAGGGCTTTAAGCGATTGGTTATAACTTAACTTATTCTGCTCGAAAAATTGTGCGTATTTTTTGGCGTTATTGAGTCTAATGTTGTCGTAATTATTTGCATCTTCCTGTGTCCATTTGCACCACTCAATCAATTCTTCAGGTGTAGAGTTTTCTACATCTTTGTAGCGTACGAATGGAATACCGGTGGTGCTTGAAAGCTCTTCGGTACGAGAGTCGATAGCAATAACTTTGCCTGGTACTCCTGCTTGGATAGGCAGTGCTACGCCATGATATCGGGGACCAACAGCTAGACTGAACCTCTTTGAGTAATGCATCCAGTTTTGTGCGTCCGCAAAGAGCACGCCGTGGCTTCTAAACCAACTTGTAAGTGTCTCCCAGTCTCCCAAACTGTTGTATACCGTTTTCAGTCTTTCTTGCTGCTTACTATCGATAGTAGAGCCTTCGTTTAAACAGAGTTTGATAAGGCTTTCGGGGTGTTGTATCACATAATCGCCTTGATACTGGTTGACAAGTTCAACTAGCGTTTTTTCGAGCACATAGGACGGGTGCCATGGGTTACCTGCAGCCGTTAGTACTCTAAAATGTTTAGTAGATGTTTGGTGTTCTAAGCACTTTTGGCCTACATTCAGTTCCGTTGAAATAAATTGAGATGGACAACCAAAAGGATTTGAATCTACATCACAAGTTTCGATTACTTCAGATGTAAATGCGCCTCTAGTGATAATGTTTGATACCGAACTATCGGTCCTAAGTTCTTTTGATAATGCTAAAAGGCGTTTAGTTCCTTCTGGAATTTCAGGGTGAGTTCCCACGCTGTTGCTTTGTGCACCCAAACCGATAAACATGGTAGGTAAATCAAATGCTTTAAGCCTATCTGCCCAAGTTCCTAAATCGACATGTGCACCAATTTGATTTGCACAGCAAATAACCAGCATGTCATAGGCTTTATTCACTTGCTCGGGATTGTCTCCCCAATGCACTTCTCTAACTACATCAGCTTTAACTATCTTTTTAACACCTTCAACAAATGCAGTGTTTCCTGTGTTTCCACCTGTTGCCGACATCCATCGTTTCGAATCTGCAAATGCCATCTCCGACTTCACAAACCTGTCGATGTGAATTAAGTTTGTGATAATACCAATTTTCATATCTGTACCATTCTGATTTTAAAGCTAAAATTATCGCGTTTCGAAGAAAGACAAATGTTTTTCAGCGCACTCTGTGTAACTGAGAGGAGACGTTATGTTTTGATAAAAATCATTCCATATTGTTTTGTCAGTTGCCGCGTATTTTAACTTGTTTGCTAATTCTAGAGGGTTTCGGGCACTAAAATGTAAACCATCAACACCATCTTTTACTTTTTCCGCCATTCCACCAATATTTGAAACAATAAGTGGTCTTCCAGCGGTGAAAGCTTCTTGAATAACCATCGGTGAGTTTTCCCACCATACTGATGGAACAATTACCCAATCAAGCTCATTTAATCTTGCTCTTTGCTCTTCTGGCCTGTAAGGGCCGACCCAGCGAAGGCAGCCTTCTTTAATAAGACTTTTTGCTAATTTCTTAATTTTTACTTGAAACTCACCTGACTGGGTTTCTAAGTTCGTCCCGTGAATTTCGACAAGAACAGACTTTCTTTCGTCTTTTGTCATGCTGCGCAAAGCTTCTAAAAGAACGTCTATTCCTTTATATGGGTTAACTTGCCCAAAAAAACCGAATCTATTCCTGGTTTCACCATCTTCAATCGCACGGGGGGCTAACGGAGGTAAGTCGCTCTGACCGTTCTCAATAACAACAATATCATTTTCATCAATACCCCAGTTGATATATCGCTGACGTAAAAATTCGGAGGGGGAAATGAACCCGTCGGCTAGATCAAAAGTAGATTCAAAGTGATGCTTTCTTAGCCAGAAATCTTCGGCAGTATTTTCTGGAAAACAGCCTCTGCACTCATCAAAACTTTCGCTGCTACATAGCTTCATACCTTCGCCCGTCTTGACCATTTGGCCATTGTGTTTACAAATGGCCATGTACTCGTGAAGGGTTAGGTAAACTTTAATGTTGCTATCATACTTTTTAATTGCGCGTATGAACTCAAGCCCGATATGCGCGTAATGATGAATATGTACAATGGTAGGTTTTAATGATTTAAGCAAGTCAACAAACCATGTGGTTACAGATTCTTGATGTGCAGATTTCATTAAATGCCAATCGGCCACACCTTGTTCCCACAGGTATTCGTTGTCACGGCGCTTGTGAATTTGACCTGTAACGCCTCGACCGCGGTCGGCGCGGGCGAGAAACCACGTATCTTCCACATCGTCATTTTTTTTGAATGCTTCATACAAGTTATAAGCTGCAATTTCAGCACCACCCAAACTGAAGTCTGGGTGACCATGAGATACGACTAAAATTCTTTGTTTCATGTGCTTAGTTGCTTCCTTTTAACCTTTGCTAACGCTTTGTTGAAGTAATGAGGCCCATTTATTTTGATGGCGGGTAGCGTTATATATTACCACTTTAGTTCTGAAATCGGGAGCGCCGGTTAAGTTGAACGATTGTCGCTCTAGGTGCGTTAACTCAACAGTGGGAACGTATATGCAATGTTTACCTTGTTCTCTTATCTTGAAACACAAGTCAGAATCTTCGAAGTCGCCTATCAAGTAACCGTCGTCCCAGCCACCTACTGTATCAAATAAGGCGCGAGTCATAAGCATACATGCGCCAGTTACGGCGGGTACTACAGTCGCTTCAGTGTGTGGATCTAAACTCGGGTCAATGCCCATATTCGGATGGTGGTTAGTCCAAATAGACAACTCATTCCTATAAACGAATTCCATACCAGCGTGCTGAATGGAGCCGTCTGCGAACAAAAGGCGAGGAGAAACGACACCAAAGTCTGAGTTACTATTTAAAACATCCGTAAGCTGTTCAACCCAACCTGGATTCGTAGGGAACGCATCGCTATTTAAAAATAGAAGATAATGCGCCGTTGCGTATTCAACACCCAAATTATTTGCGCCTGAAAAACCTCTATTTAATCCACCCCAAACAACTTTGAAAGGTATGCTATAAAGCGCATGGATATCGCTAGATAGTTTTTTAAAAGGCTCAACCAAAGTAGGGTCGTCGATAACGTAAATCAATTCGCAATGATTTTGAATAAAGAGATCTTTTGAGAAACACTGCATTTGCGCTTCTACAAAATCCACTCTGCCGTACAGGGGAATGATTATGCTTGCTTCAGGATTGCTACACTCCCCAAAGCTATATACTTCATGTGGCATAGCAGCGATAGCTTTATTTTTTTGCGCTATGGCACTGGAAATTAAAGGTTCATCAATTTTGCTAATTCGCTTTGGGAGTTCTGATAAGGGCGTATTTATCGTGGCTAAAAATTCAGCCAGTTTTTTTGGCGTAGACTCAATACGCTCAACTTCACACTGAGCGACTTCGTGAGCACCTTCTGAAGATAAAGCGTAAATTTTGAGAACTGTCCCAGGATTACATGCTGTCAACGCTTGAACAAAACCCGCAAGTGGTAACGCTTCAGTCATTTCATCTTCAAATGCGTTGTATACATCCTTACGATACTGGAAAAAAGCGGAACGCATCGGAAGAACTTGTCCTTGATTCGTTTCAAACCATATAAAGGAATTTTGCTTTCGTATAACCCACCCAGAAGTGACTGCTTCACTTCCACTTCCAGTGGCTTTCACTGAATCGATGAAAGCTTTTACATGAGGATGAGGCCCATTTGCTTTCGGTACTATTTTTGTCCAGTTTGCAAAGCGCTCAAAATCGTTCGAAGAGAATTCAGTGCTAGTGCCAAGAATGTCACTCGCTTCTTTAAAATATTTAGAGTTTTCGTACTCTAAATCGGCGAAGTTATTTGTTCTAACTAAAGAACGCAGGTCGTCATTACCTTTTGCGACTAGACCTCCGTTGCGACCCTCGGCTTTTCCGTAATGTAAGTAATGGAAAAATGGATTGACACCGGAAGCGGCTACATCAGGGTAGGCAATCAAGTATTTACTTGTTGAAAACCACTCACATGGATCTAGTCCTTCTTTCCACCCTTCTTTTAAAAAGTGGCTAAGGTAGTCGTCTGTTTCCAAAAACTTATATTTTTTTGCGTAAAACTCAGCATCGAACTCAGTTTCTATGAGGTTTTTTATTGAAGCTTCTGTAATGTTGCCTTTATTTTTCTTGAAAACGCTAAGCACCTACTTCTCCATGTGAGGATTGTCATCATTCGATAATTTGCATGAGATGTTACTACAACCGCATTATCTGGTGCAAAGTATAGAGAAAACCAATATTGTAGATTGTACTATTTGAGGTCTAAAAGTACTTAGATTGAGAACTTGCAGATATCAGGTAATATTGTCTTAAATTTATATTAGATGCATTCAATTGTGCTCAGAGGAAGTTGAGGAAAAATATGTCGGAGCTAGAATCGACCTTGAAGGGCCATATAGACCGTTTTGAAAGCGGCGTGTTACAGGGATGGGCTGCGAGAGTAGGCGACGAATCTCCAATCGAACTGGCGGTGTACGATGACGAGGGGGTACTTCTCGGAGAGGGGGTTGCTGACTTATATCGAAAAGATCTTGAATCTGGGGGTATTAACAAGGGGAATCACGCCTTTTCTTTTGAAGTGAATACCTTACTTATGGAAGCAGGTCGAGCAATTGTTATAAAATGCAAACAAACTGAAAAGGTCATAGCAAGATCTCGTTTTGAAATAGAAATTTCAAAACCATCTGCAAGCGTGACAATTGAAAACCTGTTAGGCAATAAGCTTTCGTTTACAATATATAATCATAGCATCGGCGACGAGAGCAAGATTCTTACCTTTAGCATAGGCAAAGAAAAAATTGGTACCTACGAGTTCAGTAAAAAAGAGAAAATGCACTCATCTCACATCTGGGTTCCAGCAAAATTTCTTGATAATGCATACCATGTCATAAACGTAGGCGTGCAAGGCGAAGTTGCAAGCTATGGAAAGTTGGAAATAAAAGGTGACCCAATCCTCACGCCATGGGAATTTTTAAATCATAGTAGAAAAGAAGCTCATTTCATTTCTAAACCTGCTAGTGCTAATGGTCGTTACGAGTCTTTAACACTTAATCTAAGTGATTCAAATAGAGTAAGCGATATCAAAGATTTGTCTATTGCACATACAGTGTTGGTTGAGGGTTATCAGGGAAGAAAAGTATACCCGTCATTTTCTCTTCCTAAGGTTGAAAACCCTGTAGCTTCTGTAATAATTCCAGCATATAACAAATTTGAGCTTACTTATCACTGCATTGCCTCCGTTTTTCTTGCATACAACAAAACGTCTTTCGAAATCATTTTAGCCGATGATTGTTCTACTGATGAAACAGCAAAAGCTGAAGAAATAATAGGCAATCTGGTCGTGTCTAGAAACGACGAAAATCTACGCTTTCTGAAGAGTTGCAACAAAGCATCTGAGCTTGCGAAAGGCGATTATATCGTTTTCCTAAATAATGACACCGAAGTGAAAAGTCACTGGCTTGACGAACTTGTGGCGCAACACGAAGCAGATGAACATGTGGGGCTTACAGGTTCTAAGTTATTGAATTTAGATGGAACCTTGCAAGAAGCGGGTGGAATAGTATGGGCAACAGGAGAACCTTGGAACGCAGGTCGTGACGGAAATCCATTTGATCCAGCTTGGAACTATGTACGTCAAGTCGATTATGTTACTGGCGCAGCAATGTGTGTGACTAAATCAGTGTGGGAAGAGGTTGGTAAATTCAGTGAAGAATACGCACCATGTTATTACGAAGATACTGACCTCTCATTTAAAGTTCGAGACGCAGGTTATAAGGTACTTTATGTACCGCATTCTGAAGTGATTCATTTTGAAGGTCAGTCTCATGGCACAGACGTAACTAAGGGCTTAAAGCAGTATCAAGTAGTTAACGAAACAACGTTTAGACGAAAATGGTTTAACACTTATAAAAAAGGGGCCAAACCATCTCTTAGTAATTTGCATCTAGAAAAAGATAGAAATGTGGAACAGCGTGTAATGGTTGTAGATTATGCTACACCGATGCAAGGAATGGACGCTGGCAGTCATGCTGCATTACAAGAGATAAAAATGATGCTGGCGTTAGGATTTAAAGTTACCTTCGTGCCAGCGAATTTAGCGCCTATGGGTAAGTACACCAGTGTTTTGCAAAAAATGGGTGTAGAGGTTTTGTATGTGCCGTTCTATTATTCATTGGATGATGTATTACAGCGCCGCTTAGGTGAGATGGATGCTGTTTATATTACTAGATACGATGTCGCACAAAAGTATGTCGATGTAATAAAAGAATCAGGCAAACCAATCCTATTCAATAATGCAGACCTTCATTTCCTTAGAGAAATTCGTGCAGCTTTGGTTCAAAATGATGAGGAGGCTATGGACTTGGCCCTAATAACGAGAGATGAAGAGTTAGAGGTCTGTCAGAAAGTAGACGCCATTCTTACATACAATACTACAGAACAGGCAGTAATTTCGAGCCATATAGCGCAAGAAGCCAATATGCATATTACTCCTTGGATAGTCGAGCCAAAAGATAGCGGCCCCCAATTCCACGAGAGAGAAGGTATTGCATTTCTTGGTGGATACAACCATAAACCGAACACGGAAGCTGTGGAATATATGGTTAAAGAGGTGATGCCGAAACTGAAAGTTCAACGACCTGACATCACCTTTTATATTTACGGCAGTAAAATGCCCGAACATTTCAAGGACTTTGAAAGTGATAATGTTAAGGTAAAAGGTTTTGCAGAAACATTAGATGGCGTTTACCACAATCATAAAGTATTTATAGCGCCTTTACTCTCTGGCGCGGGGATCAAAGGTAAAGTTTTAGACGCTTTAGCATATGCTACACCTACTATCCTTACTTCCATCGCTGCGGAAGGAACTGGTCTCACAAATGGAATTAATACGTTAATTGCCGATGACGTAGACGAGTGGGTTGAGGCAATTATAAAGCTGTACGACGATGACAAACTTTGGAAACAGTTTAGTGAAAATAGCGAAATACTAGCTAAGGAGAATTTTTCTTACCAAAATGGCGTTAAAAAAATGAGAAAAATCTTCGAGTCTGTTGGTATTTTTACATCCTTATAGGACCTTGCAAGTTTGATAAAAGCCACTTTCCAAGTGGCTTTTTCATTTGGTACACGGAAGTAAATCAAATGTTCCGTGAGATAGGCGTAAACATTATTTTTTAGTTTCGTCGTTGAAAAAATGAACAGCGTGCTCTAATGTAATAAAAAATTTATCTATTAGTATTTTAAATTATTGACAGGGACGCCTCATGAGTACCATTCGCTTGGTTCTAGCTAAATGCTTATTAATTGCACTAGCTTCACTTTCTACACAAGTTTGTGCTGCAACTTACCAAAGTTTTCAAGAGTTGATAGACAACGAGTCATTAATTCTCTCGGTTGACAAAACCTCCCTTGATGAATATGGGATTATCGTCGAAGGAATATTAGTCAAGTCAAACTCTGGCTCATGGAGCTTCTCTGATTATACACAAACACAGATTGTTCCCTCCTACGATATTGTTTTTACCGCAGCTGGAAATCAGCTCACCCAAACTTATCTAGACAAATCCCACGGAAGCTCGTCGTTTCAGGAGTATGATGTCTACACCAGTTCGTACCGAGATCGATGGGGCGACCTTGTTGCTGACCAGCTCATCGCAGCATTTGAGCAGGGCTTGATAACACAAACACCATCTTTGCAATGGTCAAGTGTAACTGACAATGTTGTTTACACTATAACCAATGCAGCTGACGGCTATTTCGACCTTACTGCAAGTGTTACAGTAGAGGAAATTCTCTATATCCCAGAAAATGTCGTGAATGGAATTGAGGGGGGCTGGCAAGGTGAGACGGAAATTTCTGCGTTTTCAACAAACGTATATAATGGAGTACGTTTCGAGTTTGGAATAGCAGATAGAGGAATTACGTTTGACGGCTTAGAGGGGATGAGTGCTGCTATTCCAATTGTCGATGAAATCGACTTCCAATTCGGTGACGAAGTAAATTCGATTGTGCATGACATTTTCGAGTTATCGAGCACGCCTGTAACATCAATAAGTCAAGTTCTTGAAGACGCATATACAACTGAACTTAGAAGTAACGAAATTCTAGTTAATATGAATGGAGTTCTGTTTGTTATCACCCCCATACAGAGAGTTAATGAATCGGTGTGGACTGTTCTCGTTGAAGTAAGCGCTGAGGGGGAAACGTATCGCTTTGCTCGTGAACTGGTGGCGATTGATGGCTCGGCTAAAAATTTTGGTTCTGGGTTAGTCTCAAACTTTCCCTTTGTTTATAACGCTAATATTAACGGTCGTATTGACGCTTGGGCGAATGACAATGGTTGGCCTATTTGCGACATGTTATTTGCTTACTCTTTCAACAGTGACGGTACTTTCAATCGAGGTGTTCACTGCACCAATGATACGATCCTAATGGGAGTTTCAGGTTGGACATGGACAGTGTTAGATGGGAAGGTCTCGTTAAACTTTGACTCTAGTTATGCTATTCGAGAGAGAAACTGGATACCGCTAACAACCAACGATAATGGATTAACGTTTGTATTGGAATACAGTACTTACGAAGACGTTTCTAGTGGTACAAGTGGTGTGTGGATTGCTCCTCGTATCAATTACTTGGAGTTAGTAGATCTTAGTCAATATAAAGATGAGTATATCGCAGGTGGATTTGACGGTGATAATGACGGTGACGGAATATCCGACTCTGATGACGACGACGACGATAACGATGGCATGGAAGATTACTTCGAAGAAAGTTATGGTCTTAATCATTTAAATAGCAATGACGCCAATCAAGATGCGGATAATGATGGGTTAACCAACCTTGAAGAGTTTACATTAGGAACGAACCCTACAAATTCTGATACGGATGGAGACCGAGTACCGGACGTAGTTGACGATTTCCCTACAGACGCATCAAGAACAGATGCTTCAACTCAATTGTTTTCATTTACATATACATTTGATGGCAACGCTCGAGGTACTGCTGGGCATGAATTAACTGCTGTAGTAGAAGGTGCGTTGCTTGAAGATAATGACACAATCGTAATTACTAATGTAGTAAGTGCCTCTTTATCAGGTATTGAGTACGACATTACTAGCGACTTAGCAATAAGAGCCGCTGATCCTTCGCACGCCGCTAGGATGAGTATTTCTGGTAATACATTAGATTTTTGGGTCTGTGTACAAGGGTTTACATTTTTAGATAATGGAGGCGATTGCTCCTTTGGGCTAGACGGTGGATTTTTGATTTCTCCTTACCTAGATTTTAATTCTTTAGATTGTATTACTTTGGATCAACAAGGTGACTGTATAAGATGGGCGTGGGCTGGTATTCCGGAGTTGGGAGGTGATTACCGCGATGGGGACGTTCCTTTTAATCCTGCTAACTGGTCAGCACAAGAAATAAGAACCTACACGCCAGTGAATGATCTCAATGCAGATGGTAAATCTGATTTGCTATGGCGTAGTTTCGATAAAGGTTGGAACTTTTTGTGGACAATGAATGGAACTCAAACATCTGCTGCTACCCCAATCAATGTAGTACAAGAGTATACGTGGACAATGGATGGTCTCGGTGATTATGACGGTGATGGTAAATCGGACATTCTGTGGAGAAATAGCGCTACAGGTATGAACTTCATGTATTTGATGGATGGAGCAAGTATTAAGAGTCGATATGCGCTAAATGTCGTAACCGCAGGTAGGTGGGAATTAGTGGGTAACGGTGATTTTAATGGGGATGGTATAGGCGACGTAATGTGGCGTAACGTAGAACGGGGAGACACGTGGTTCTACATGATGAAAGATGGGCTTATTGAAACAAGCCAACCATCTCTTTGGGTAACAGACTTAGATTTCAAAGTAGCAGCGACAGGTGACGTCAACGGAGACGGCGCAGAAGACATAATTTGGCGTCACAATGGTACTGGCCGCAATTACATTTGGATAATGGAAAACGGTGGTATAGCGAGCAGATACAGCCTCAACGTCATCAATACAGATTGGTCTATTGTGGGGGCCGGAGACTTAGACGGCGATGGAACTGATGACATAGTTCTACGCAATCAAGTTGATGGTAGAAATTGGGCGTATTTAATGAAAGATGGTCAAATTGAAACTAGTACTCTCATTAATCAAGTTGCGGATTTAAATTGGGAAATTGGCAATGTTGGCGATTATGACGGCGATGGCAAAGCAGATTTCATGTGGCGAAACGAAACGACAACTCGTAATCTTATCCACTTAATGAACGGAACGACAATCAAAAGTCGCGGAGTATTACGACCGACAGACGATACATGGAAAGTAGCTAAGTAGGTCTACTTACACTAAATTAAAAAGGCGGTTCATGAACCGCCTTTTTTTTATATAAGTTCTATGTTATTTTGAAATAATGTTTTAAGGAAAGGAACTCCGTAAATGAAGCGTATTTCATTTATAACAGGGATGGTCGTCATAAGCGTTGCTAGTGGTTTACTGTACCTAAACACCACACGCGACGAAAAGAAACCCCTTCAAGATACTCACTCTGTCGTCAAACGCGATGAAAAAGAGCTAGATGTTAAATACGGCAACGGTGACCCAAAAGCACCCAGCAGTATATTAAGCAATGTTTCTGAACCCCAAAAAAGCAGGCTGAAAGAACAGCAGTTAGAGCAGGACGAACCCCTGACTACTGATGTTTTTTCATCTACCAGCCGTGACGGGAACGGCCAATCACGTATTAAAGTACAGTTACTAGATGCTAATAAAAACGCTCAAACAGTGACCACGGGCGATATCCATAAGCAACCAACTTCACTACTGAATTACGGCTTTAAACGAACAAAAGACGTTTATTCTGGTATTGATGTTATTGAATATGTTGATGGAGGAAAAGTCGACTTTGATTTCCACGTTACACCCGAAGGTAACATATCTGATATAGAAATGCGCTTTTCGGAAGCATCCACCGTGACTATGGATAGTGAAGGAAACCTTCTTATCACCGCGTATAACGGTACAACACATTATGTAAGTCGTCCTAGAGCGTGGCAAGAAAACGATGGCCAAAGGCAGGTGCTTCAAAGCAGCTATGTAGTCGATGGCAATCTCGTGTCTATTGATGTACCAAATTATCGTTCAGATAAAACACTAGTTATTGATTAATATAAGGATATAGAGGTGAGGAAACTTTACAGTTACTTCTGCATTGGCTTGTTGGCAACAGTTTTCCTACTGTCCAATGCCGCAAATGCTGCGCCAGGAGATATTAAATGGTCTGTCGATTTAAATGCTGGTGATGTTATAACCGTCCCAGCCGTTGCTGAAGATGGCACGATTTACATTGGTACTTACTATGATGGACTAATGGCATATTCTATCAACGGCTCACACCTTTGGACCTATAATTCTTATACAAATTACGGCTCTTCGCCTGTAATAGGTCAGGATGGCACGATATACGTCGGTTCCACTGATAACTCGCTCTATGCAATCAATGCTGACGGTTCGTTGAAGTGGAAATTTACTACAGGTGCCAATGTTTCATCTACACCAGCGCTTGGCTCAGATGGGACGATATATGTAGGCTCTGACGACAATAAATTTTATGCTGTAAATCCAGATGGTACACAAAAATGGGTTTTTCAAGGGAGCGGCGATTTCAGTTCAGGTGCTGCGATAGCTACAGACGGTACAGTATATGTTGTGTCTGAATATCGAGATATTTATGCGTTGAATCCAGACGGTACTTTGAAGTGGCAAGCTGAAACAACAGGTTATAACTACGGTGCACCAGCTATCGACGCAATAGGTACAGTGTATGTCGGTTCAACTGACGACAAGATGTATGCACTCAATCCTGACGGCACGCAAAAGTGGGTTTTTGAAACAGGCAATGACATCAGAGGTTCAGCAGCAATTGATAACGCCGGAAATATTATCTTTGGTTCGGCAGACAACAATGTTTACTCGTTATCCTCAACTGGCAGTATCAACTGGGTCTATACCACAGGTGGTTACGTTTATGGTACCCCAGTAGTTGGAGCAGATGGGTCTATCTACTTTGGTAGCAGGGACAATATGTTTTATGCTCTTAGCAATGCAGGTGATTTTTTATGGAGCTCGAACGAAACGGGTTTTTATGATTTCGATGCGTCTGCAACCTTAGTTTCAGACGGTACACTTTATGTCGGTAACGATAATGACGAGCTAATCGCTTTCGAAACATCGACCTCGCTCGCTGAGTCAGCGTGGCCTAAAGCATACGGAAATGTAAAAAACACGAGTTTGGCCGGCGACGCATCTGGTCAGATTACAGCATCACTAGTGCCTTTGCTTACCAATATCAATACAACCGGTCAATGTCCTGAAATGGAAATGACGGTAACGGTACTAGATTCCTACAGAAACAACATATCAGGCCTTACGGCTGACGATTTTGAAATTTATATAAACGGTGACCCGGTGGAGGTCAACACCGTAAACTTAGTTTCCAACGTACGTTCATCAGTGTTAAATGTCGCTTTCACTTTAGACTACAGCGGTTCAATGAATTCTACTGATATCATCTCAATGGAAGCTGCAGCTACACAATTCGTGTCTTACATGCAACCTGGCGACCAAGCTAGCATAATCAAATTTGCAAGTAGCGTAGACGTCATACAGCCGTTCACTGATGATCTTGCTCTTGTTACAAGTTCAATACCTGAAGATTACGCTGGAAGGGGTGGTTCAACTGCATTGTACGATAGCGTATATCAGGCTCTATCGAATGTATCTGGCCAATCAGGTAGGCAGGTTGTGGTAGCAATGTCTGATGGCTCTGACAATAACTCATCGTTCAATATTGACGAAGTGGTCGATTATGCCAATCGTCTTGGTATTGTTGTTTATACAGTAACACTTGGTTCTGGTGATAGAGATGCCATGAGCACTCTAGCACAGCGAACTGGTGGCCTAAGCTATTATTCTCCAACGTCGACAGAGTTGGAAGACATCTATCAATCAATAGTTACAAGCATTCAAAGTCAGTATGTAGTCACATTTACAGACCCTACAAATGGTGGTTCAGATCACAACATTGAAGTTCAAGTTACTGATGAGAATCAATTCGGTTCAGTGTTTTCTACATATGATAGTTGCCGCGATTACAATACAGGCATCAACCAAATAGTAGAATATCAATGCCCGCTACTTGAAGCGGTGGTGAGTGTTTACGATCAAAATGGTGTGCCTTTAGATGGACTGGGTATAAATAGCTTCGACTTGTACCTTGATGGCACCGCCTCTCCAATTAGTAGCGTCACTCAAGTACAGTCAGCCAATTCAAAAACGACTTTCGCGGTTGTGATGGACTACAGTGCTTCTATGTCGTCTTCTGATATAACTAGTATGCAAACGGCTGCTAAACTTATTATTGAAAATAAGTCGGATGCCGATGAGGGTATGGTTGTTAAATTTTCTGACCAGCCGAATGTCGTACAAGCCTTAACGACAGACACTGCTTTGCTTTATGCTGCTATCGATTCTCCATTCGATAACTACGGTGCAACAGCAATGTACGATGCGATTGATGTAGCTTTAACTGATATTGCTAGTACATCGGGCAGAAAAGCTATTATTGTTCTGACTGATGGTGACGATACAGCCAGTACTGGAACACTCGATTCCGTAATTGCTAATTCTAATCAGTACGACATACCTGTATTTACAATAGGTTTAGGGCAAGCAGATGCTACCGTACTACAAGAATTGGCAAACAGAACTTATGGTATTTACTATTACGCGCCAGATAATTCAGAGTTGGCAAACATTTACGCAACCTTATCTGACGTTTTACAAAGTCAGTACCTAATAACGTTCGCGGATATCTTTGCTGACCAAATGCAGCATACAGCGGTGATTAATACTGTTGTTCAAGGTAGACCTATCGCAAGTTCACAACGTAGCTTTTTAAGCTGCGCTCCTCCATCAACAAGTGCACTAGATTTTGAATCTGGTGACGCAGCACTAAGTTCCTTTGTCCTTACTGGTGACGCAAATTGGGAAATAAGCGATATAGAACCTATAGACGGCTTATATAGTATGAAAGTGCCAGATGCACTAATAGACGGGCAATCCGCAACAGCAGAGTTAACGCTTGAAACTGCTGCTGGTGATTTAAGCTTTGATATGAAAGTTGATTCAGAATCTGGTTATGACTTCTTAAGATTCTACATAGATGATGTATTACAAGGTCAGTGGTCTGGTGTAAGCGCAATTGAAACCGTTGTGTTTCCAATTTCTGACGGCACTCACACCTTTAAGTGGGATTTTTCAAAGGATAGTTCGGTTTCTCATGGTCTAGATTCAGCCTGGGTGGATAACATAGTTATTCCAGGTGTAGACAATGGTAGTGGGGCTGACAGCGATGGTGATGGTGTTATAGATAGCGTTGATGCGTTTCCAAACGACAGATTCGAATGGGTTGATACTGACGGCGACGGCATTGGTAATAATAGCGACCCAGATGATGACAACGATGGCTGGCTAGACACGGTTGATGCGTTCCCTCAAAACCCTGCAGAGTGGCTTGATACTGATGGTGATGGTATTGGCAATAATGCCGATGACGACGATGATGGTGATGGTATTGTCGACCTTGCCGACCCTACGCCACTTGGCTATGCAGCAATAAACGATGTAAACGGTGATGGAAAGTCTGATCTACTATGGCGAAGCTTTGCGAAAGGTTGGAACTTCCTATGGGCGATGGATGGTACCCAGTTGTCTTCAGCTACTCCTATTAACGTCGTGCAAGAATATACGTGGTCCATGGCTGGTCAGGGCGATTATGACGGCGATGGCAAATCAGATATATTTTGGCGAAATAGTGATACAGGTAAAAACTTTATTTACCTGATGGACGGCGCAAGTATAAAAGAGCGCTACGCTTTAAATTATGTGACTGCCGGAATCTGGGAATTAGCTGGTAGTGGTGACTTCAATGGCGATGGTACAGGTGATGTATTGTGGCGCAATACAAGCCGAGGCGATACATGGTTTTACATGATGAATAACGGTTATATTGGAATTAGCCAACCGTCTCTCTGGGTAACTGACCTAAATTATAAAATTGCTGCAACTGGTGACCTAGACGGCGACGGAGATGATGATGTTATATGGCGTCACAGCACAACAGGCGTAAACTACATCTGGTTAATGGAAAATGGCATCATTGCTAATCAATATACGCTTAATACAGTGAATACTAATTGGGATATTGCTGGCACTGGTGACTTAAATGGAGACGGTATCGACGACATCGTTATGAGAAACCAGGTAGATGGTCGAAACTGGGTTTACTTCATGCATGCTGGTTTAGTAAGTACAAGTACTCTCATCAATGAAGTGGCAGACCTGAATTGGCAAATTGCTAACATCGGCGACTATGACGGCGATGGAAAAGTGGACTTTCTCTGGAGAAATGAAGTGACTTCAAGAAATATCATCCATCTGATGGACGGTATTACTATAAAAGATCGCGGAGTCTTGAGGCCAACCGACAACAACTGGCAAGTGGCCAAGTAAATTAAAAAAGAGAGCGTTTGCTCTCTTTTTTCTTTTAGTAGGCTTGTTTTTGTGGTGAAAACAAAGCCTACTTATCTGAATAACTATTAATTTCACTATTTAACTGTAAATCATAAAGTGCTCACGTTTTGAGTATAAAGTTAGCGAAGAGCAATTTAGATAGGTTTGTATAAAGTGTTCTTCAATCACATAGCTTATTAGTTCAACCTAAAATATCCTCCACACCGGGATACTTAGCTAGACCTTTACACTGCGATGTAAGCACTTTTTGAATGTTGCGTGCCTTCTCTTTGTCTCCTAAATAAGCCCAAATGACCATTGAACGAAACTTTGCGCCGGGGTCAGAAATTTGGCTTTCAATGCTGCTAAGTTCCTCACGAATCCCTGCTTTTATCGACCCTGTTTCAAACGTGCGGTTCATTCTAGATATGTGAAGATAAGCGTATAACTGATCAACCATTACCGTGGTGTTTTGGTCAGATCTTTGTGAGATCTTAACTGCATTTTCATAGGCTTCCATTGCTTCTTGTTTCATGTTCTTAGCTAAATATGAATCTCCCAAATTAATCCAAATTGGATAGAGGCCATTACTATTAGTATCAGCCATAGCGTCGAGGCTTTTCAAATTATATCCTATGGCGTCGTCGTATTTCTGCATATAAAAGCTAGCGGTTGCTAGCAGATGATCTGAAATATTGGAGGCACCAAACTCATGTTCCATTGCTTTATAGTTTTGAAAGGCGGCCTCAATGTTTCCGTTGCAAAAATAAATACTGCCTAAGTTACCTAAAACGTTTTGAGTGACCTCAATATCTTTACTCTCTTCGAATTTTTTTAAGGCAAGTGAAGCGTTACCTTCGTAATAATGTAAGCGGGCTTCAATGAATGGAATCATCCAATCGTTGGGGGCCAATCTACTTGCTTTAACAATATTTTCTTTAGCTAACGACATGGCTTTAGAGCTTTTAGTCACCAAAAATTTCTTTAAATAACTTTCTGTCAGGCCTACATATGCGGAAGAATAATTAGGACTTACTTTTAAAACTTCTGAGTAATAAGCGATTGCAGACTCGATGTCATTTTCTCGACGACTTTTTTGTGCCAATGAAAATAACACTTCCGGTTTATCTTTAGCTTGTTCGCTAGCCCGGTTGCAAGCATCGGTGGCGTGTACTAAATAGTTGTCATCCGCTGTTAAATACATTTTTTGAGCATACAAATTACAAAGTTGAGCTAAGGCCAATGGATTTGTTGGCGCAGTCGCTAATATAAGATGAGTTTTCTCAAGAGCAGCATTAACATTACCTTCGTTTAGGCCCTTGTGAAGCAATGCTTGACTAGAAACATAGTTTTTCGTGTTAGTTTCGTCCAACCCCTTATAAGTGTACTCAGGTATAGCTAAATACTGTTTAAGAGCGCTTTCTAGTTTGACAGAGGATTTATCAATAGTTTCTTCTGTAACTATAGTTTCGCTGTCTATCAAAGATGCGAGCAAAGTTTTGTTTGTAGTGGTGTAAGCAAAGCCCAAAAGCGCCTTAAATATACCCTTTTCAACTAATTCTAATGAGATGACTAAATCAACATTATAGCTCTCGGTTAACGAGTACGGCGAGTCATTCGCTGCAATATCAGATATAGAAACGGAAGATATTGTGAAGTCTTTCTTCAGTCTTTTGGTCAGGTTCCTAGCTACTTCTTTTTCTAACTCACTGTTACCTTTTATGATCATTAATGACTGTACATTAGGTATGGACTGAGAAATTGAATCGACAGTAGTTTCGTTAGTGTTCCAGAGTAAAGTTAACGAAATAAGAGCGGCAGAAATAATAAAAAAAGCCACAATATGAGTGGGTCGAAGCGTTCCTGCGTGTCTTTGAGATTTAACTTTAGCTGTTCGGGAAGTCGGTGAAGAGGGAGGTATAATAGCGTTGTTTTTCTCAGAAGCCTCTAAATCTTCTTCTGCATTGTTATCCGCAGGCTCTGATGTGTCGTTATAAATAGTCGAGTCGATTACCGAGGCTGGGTTTAACTCCTCTTCCGACTCTAGCTCATCTTGGGTAAGAAATAGCGAATGAGGGGGGACATCCAGGACAGTGGCAATGCGAGTAATAGTTTGGTGAGAAACCCTTGTTTGACGAAAAGTTCTATTAACTAGGTCTCTAGGGGGAGAGTTGATGTTTTCTTTTTCTGCAATAAGCTTAGCAAGTTCAGACTGAGAACGAATGCCTGCATTAAGCATTGCTACTTCAAGCTTATTTCGTGACGCGATAACACCTCTAACCCGCTTTCTTGTAGCCATTTCTCAAATCCTTTTCAACTGGCATTACAGAAATTCTTAAATGTCTTTATTTACGGCTAAGTACTGCTAACTACGTATTCCTTAAAATATCAAAAACTGTATTGTTTGAAAAGTGAGCAGGTGTGTATTTGGTAGTTACCCGCTCATTTTACAGAAAGGGAAATCTTCTAGGTGAAAGGGCTAGCTCGGCTCAATTCTAAGTTTCCCTTCAATTCCGATTAATAATCAAATTCAATGCAATATTAAGGCGGGTGACACATGGACTGCGGTAACTACAAACCTAAAATAAACATAGCTATATTGTTTTATAGCGCTTTCTTGATGATGATATCGTCAATGGCAAATGCCATGACATTAAGCGTTACAAAAACAACTGACAAAGCTTCAACAGGTGGTTACGTCTACCACAAGATAATTATTTCAAATGATTCAAGCTCTACAAAAAGTGACGTTACTCTTTACGTAAATGTTGGAGAAAACACATTTTTTAGGAATCCATTACCCTCTATATCGGGCGGGTGTAGCGGCGTTTGTGACTACACAGAAACTGCTAGATGGGAATTTGGTGACTTAGCCCCAGGCGCTTTTAAAGTGGTCACGCTCCCTGTTTACTCTTCTAACCTATCAACTGGCGACGAACGCACGTTAACAACCAGTGTAACCTATTCAGGGCAGTCCAATACGCTCGAAGTGCTAAAACCTTCAACAATCAACAACTCTCCATCTGTCGCACTGCACGTTGCTGCCAATTCACAAGTTGTATCTGCCAACGAGAATGTGGATTTTGAGATCTCCTATGGAAATGTGGGTAACACGGGCATCGCCTCACCTTCGATGGAAGTGAATATTCCTGCTGGAATGAGTTTTGTGTCTGCCTCTCATAACGGCACGGTTTCCAACAATAAAATCGTATGGACCTTGCCTGCATTGAACCCAGATGTTGGTAATAAGTATCTATTTACTTTGAAAAAGTCCGGTTCGTCTTCAAATGGCAAAGTGGATGAAGTAAGTGCACAGTTTTTCAATGGCTCTAATGCTATTGTCACTTCGGAAGATGCGGTGGTGACAAGTAACTTGCCGCAATTAAGCTTAACGGTAAGTGCTAATAATGATTATTGGCAAGAGGGATCTTATAATGTGATGCGTTATATTGTTAGTAATAACAGCGGTGTGGCTGTGCCCGAGGTAAGCCTTTTTTCCATGGTCGCTCCTGGAACTGCACATACTCTGGCTAGGCCCTCCATAAATGGTGGTTGCAGTGGTGCATGTGACTCGTCTGAGTGGGGCCGGTGGGAATTAGGAACCATTGGTGCTGGCGAGTCGAAAGTAATAACTGTGCCCACTTATAATACCAATGCCGATTCTGGAGAGCCAATTGAAAGCTTAGTTCAAGTGTTTACGGGCAGCGGAGAATACTTTCTAGGAACGCGCCCTACGGTTATTCGTGCAAACGAATCAACAGTCGATTTAATTATCTCCCCAAATAAAGGTATTGTTGCTAACAACGAATCTATTAAGTATCAAATTACTTATGGAAACCAAGCTACTAGCGCTTACACGCCGATGAAGTTGCTTTTTTCTATTCCCGAAGGATTTGATTACGTTTCAAGTAGCGATGGTGGAGCGGTAGTTGGCTCAAACGTAGAGTGGAATTTAGGCACTATTAACCCTGCTATTGGTGGAACACGGTTCGTAGAAATCAAGCCTTCTACACCTTTATCTAACGGTAACATCGTAAAAACAGAAGCAATACTCCAGGATGAGAACTGGATTCAGCGCTCTACAGACTCTGTTGTTATTAATGGAACGCTAAACCTAGACGTTATTGCCACTATACAAAATGATATGAGCCAAGAAAGTGAATTGACCTTTGTAAAAGTGCTAGTTGCTAACAAAGGTGCATTAGACATCAGTGAGCTCAACTTATCTATGATGGTTCCATCAAGAACAGCCTTTACACTACCTATGCCAGGTATTACAGGTGGTTGTTCAGGGGCTTGCGATTCTGGTGAATGGGCAAGGTGGACATTTCCTGTAATTGGCGCCGGTGAGTCACGCTTTGTTGTTGTTCCTATCTATTACAATCAAATTACAAAGGGTGAGCCTTTAGAAATTCAGCTTCATGTAGACGATGCTACGAAATCATATAACTTAACGCTACAACCCACGTTTGTTGCTAAGAGTGATAATGATATGCAGTTATCACTTGTTTCAGATAAGCAACAAGTTGCTGTAGGCGAGCGTGTGCGCTATGAGATTACGTACGGGCAATTAGGTAGCGATGCGTACACCGACGTTATGTTGAAATTACCTATTCCAGAAAACCTTACTTTTGTTTCAGGGAGCGACGGTGCGTTTATCGCAAATGGCCAGCTACAATGGAATTTGGGAACAGTAAATCCTGGCGATGGAGGTATGCACTATGCGTACTTCGACGTGGATACAGAGCTTACTGAAGGTACGCCAATTTCACTAGAAGCTGCGGTATACAATAGCACTGAACGTGTTCAACGCTCTGCAGATAGCATAGTAATTAAAGAAGACGTGAAGTTAACTGTTACAGCGTCGCGAGCAAGCACATTACACCAGCAAGACCTATACAGTTACCAAAAGTTCGTGGTCGCAAACGAAGGCGCTTTAGACATTTCAGATGTGCAATTACATATTCAAACGGGAACACGTTTGCACCATTCACGCCCCTCTCCCGGAATTTCAGCGGGCTGCAGTGGAGCGTGTGACTATCATGAAAGAGGTCGCTGGATTTTAGATACCCTAAAGGCTGGCGAGTCTAGAACTATATCTATTCCTTTTTACACAACCAATGCAGTATCGGGCGAGCCCTTAGACATTATTGCTTATGCAACAGAAGCTTCTGGTGACTTGCAAGTAACTGCTAGACAATCTTTGTTAACCTCAGCTGTACTGCCGTTAGAAATGGTGCTTTCCTCGCAACGAAGTGTAATAAAAGCGAATGAAATTCAAAGCTTTCAAGTGAGCTATGGTAATTCAAGCGCAACCGCATATCCCAATGCCCTGTTGAAGGTAACCATTCCTGAAGGATACAGTTATCAGAGCGCTACGGGGGTAAATGAAAAGGTAGGCAATGTAATCTACTGGCCCTTAGGAACGATAGAAGCCAGTCATTCAGGTGCGGTAGCTTTTAGCTTGAAAGCGAACTCTACGGTAACTAACGGCCAAACAATGAAAATAGAGGCGGAAATAATTAGCGAGGACAATGCTGATAGCGTAAGCAGAAGCAACCTTGTTACTGCTATACACAACCAAGTGCCTTTCGTTCTAGATGTTGAAAATGTGTACACGACTCCGATAACCAGTGAGTCGACAGCCACGGTAAATCTTGAGCTCGAAGTCACTAGTCCTACCCAAATTGCAGAAGTCAGAGTTACTTCTAATGCGCCGCAATATAGTAGCTATCCAAACAGTACCACTGCTGGTGGATGTTCAGGTGTTTGTGATGGTAGTGAATGGGGCAGATGGGAATTAGGAAGCTTAAACAGCGGTGCCATATCACCTTTAAACTACGTACTTTCCATGGGGTACAACCTTCCTCCAGGTAAGTTACTTATTGGTAATTATGTGGCAAGTTCTACCTCATCACCTGTTTTAATGCAGGCGATTTCAACGGTTATACCTACGGGCACTGCCGTTGTTACATCTCCTAATCACGATAGCGACGGTGACAACATTCCTGACTGGTGGGAGCTTAGATATTTAGGCGCGATGAACTGGTTGTTAGCCGATAGCGATGGTGATGCTGACGGTGACGGTTACACAAATTGGGATGAGTTTAGAAATAACACTGACCCATCAGATAGCGGCAGTACACCACCGGACAACGACGGGGACTTTATCTCTGATTTACTCGATCCAGATGACGACAATGATGGGGTTAACGATGAAGACGATGCGTTCCCGTTTGACCCATCACGTTATAAGCCCACTAAGTTCGATGTAGATGGCGATGGTAATGCGGATCTACTATGGCGAAGCTTCAATAAAGGCTGGAACTTCTTGTGGGCAATGGACGGCACACAAATATCAGAAGCAACGCCAATTAATGTTGTTCAGGAATACACATGGACGATGGATGGCCTTGGCGACTACGATGGCGATGGAAAGTCAGATATCTTCTGGCGCAACAACGACACAGGTAAAAACTTCATTTATCTAATGGATGGCGCCAACATCAAAGACCGCTACGTGCTTAACTACGTTACCGCTGAAACCTGGCAGTTGGTAGGCAACGGTGATTTTGACGCCGACGGTGTTGGCGACGTTATGTGGCGCAACGTTGAACGAGGAGATACGTGGTTCTATTTAATGGAGAATGGTCGTATTGGTGAAAGTAAACCTTCGCTTTGGGTTACAGACCTTAACTTCCATGTCGTCGCTACGGGCGATATAGATGGTGATGGCGACGAAGATATTATATGGCGCAGATCTACCACGGGCTTAGTTTATATCTGGTTAATGGAAGACGGCGAAATCTCAAGCCAGTACAGCTTAATTACCGCAAACACGAACTGGCAAATTGCTGGAACAGGGGATATAAATGGTGATGGAACTGCAGATATTATTTTAAGAAACCAAGCAGATGGAAGAAACTGGGCTTATTTAATGAAAGACGGCCAAATAGACACCAGCACGCTTATCAATGAAGTTGCAGACCTTAACTGGCAAATCGGAAATATAGGTGATTATGACGGTGACGGAAAAGCAGACTTAATGTGGAGAAATGAAGTAACTACTCGAAATATTGTTCATTTGATGGATGGTACTACAGTAAAAAGTCGCGGAGTATTAAGGCCAACGGATAATACTTGGCAGGTGGCTAAGTAATACGTAGAAAATTTACTCCAACACTTTACAGGTAAACACAAAAGCCACTTCTTTATAAGGAAGTGGCTTTTGCATTTTTGTGTACTTAAATCCTATCTTATATGCATATTTTTCATTAGTATTCAGTTAGACACTCAGCTTTAAATCCCATAAGAACAAAGCAAAAAAGGAAACAGAAGTGATCCATAGAATTACAGTAAGCGACGAATTACTGGCCTATTTGAATGAGCATCGCGTTTACTTCACACCATTTGGCAACTGCAAAGTACAAGGACGATTTCGACCAACTGACCAGCTCGTATTTCCCTCTAACGGCCGTATTGAGCCTTATAGTAACTACATCAATGGTAGTTTTTTATTTTCTATGGGCTCGTTTTCATTTACGCGAAGTGTTTTTCCAATAAACACCGTCATCGGCCGGTATTGTTCTATAGGAGCTAGAGTATCTGTGATGGGGATAGACCACCCCATAAGTCGGTTTACAACGGCCAATATTACTTACGACCGCCAGGCTATTACCAACGCACAGTTTTTTAAAGACCATCCCGAAATAGAAAACTTCCAAGTAAATAATCAAGAGCCTAAAAATACCCTTAGTGCGACCATTGGCAACGACGTTTGGATTGGAGAAGATGTAACAATTGCCCGCGGAGTTTCCATTGGCGACGGTGCAATATTGGCGTCAAAAGCTTTAGTAACGAAAGATGTCCCTCCTTACGCTATCGTAGGGGGCGTTCCTGCTAAGATAATTCGTTTTCGTTTCCCTCAAAATGCAATTGATAGGCTTGTTCAACTGAAGTGGTGGAACTACGAGGTTCAGAGTATTCTGTCTGCATCTGCCGATATACCCATCGAAGAATTTGTCGAAATGGTCGAAAATGCAGTAGAAAGAGGTAATGCAAAGCCGTATAACCCTAAGGTGGTAGACGAATCTGTATTAGCCCCATACATTAAATAAAATACTTTTTATCTAATCTTTAATTAATTGCTCGCAGTACGATGAGGTAGTGTTGAATAACGCTACTTCATCCCATGCCGGTGTGGTGATTGGTTTGTTATTTTCATAGCCGCTAAACAGACCGAAAGGCGTTCTATCAGTATCTTTGTCAGGGAATGAAACGTGACGATCATTGCCTGCAGTCCATATAAAATATGCAGCTGTTATAGGGTTCTCGCACGACAATGCATGATAAAAGCCTTTCAAATAAGCAACTCTATCGGCTTCCGTATACTGAACGCTTTCCGATTCGTTGCTTAACCTAAAACCATACTCATCTATCCATAAAGGAAGGTTTGCTTGCTTGTATATAGCTATAAACTCTTTGAGCGCAGTCGAGTAATCACGCCAACTACTGGAAGGCGGAAGAGTACGGTTGTATAGATTAACTGGTAAATAGCTAAGTTGTGGGAAGTGTTTTTTTACCCATTTAACATAGGCCAATGCTTGATCTTTGTTGCGATAAGTTACCGTGTCAAATAAATAGTTCTGAGAAGCTAAACTACTGTATTTGTGATTTAAAAAATGGGGTAAAACCTGAAGAAGCCAGTCAGCTTGGTACTGGGCGTTAGACGGTTGAACATCTCCACCCAATATTATCATGTTTACATGCTCAAGCGGTATGCCAAGCAAAATCGATTCAAAAAACCTTACATCATTTCTAGGGTCTGCGAACCACCTCGTTCCAGACAGTACAAGCTCAATTTTAAGGCCATGCTCTGCCACTTTTCCAACAAGCTGAGCAAGTACAGATAGGTGTTTGTCGGCTAATACAGGATAAATTTCGTCCATACTAAAACCACACCGGGGGGCGTAAATGTTGTAAAAATCTTTGCTTACGAGTAATCGAACCCAGTCAAACCCTGCGCTTTTAATTTCCTTCAAAGAGTTCTCAAAACGTTCTGAAATATCAGCTCTAATGCCTTTACAAGCGTTGTCCCCGAAAAAGAGTTTCTCAGCCACTTGCACGAAGTCTTCTTGATCTCTGCCGTTCAAATAGAAAAAGTTAACTCCTTTCGCGGGGTGGTTTACTAAAGGAAGTACATTGTTCTCTTGTGATTGAACAGTAAATGAGCACATTAAGAGGGCGCTGTAGCCAAGCAGTTGGCGGTAAATAAAAGTTTTATAGAGAAAAATAAATGTTTTTTTCATATCGCCTCTGCTTAAGTAAACTCAAGGTGTTATACCTGTTATTTAGTGGTAGAATGCAAAGCATCAATTGATTGATTTTAGCTTGGCCAAAAAGGAATTAGCGATGAAAACAATAAGCGTTATAACAGGTTTTGTTGTGATTGTAGTTTTTTTCGTCTTGTTTTTCGATTTATTTCCGAATGACAGTGCGGACCAGTCGCTAGAAAACAGTAATACTTCCCCAGTTTCCTTTAGTGAAAATACCCAGAGCGAAAGCATACCTCTACCGCAAGATTCAAATACCGATGATTTGTATCTTGAAAGAAATAATTCTGATGCCGCTAAACTAGGTCTACAAACCGATCCTGAACTCCTTGCTGAAATAGAACGAGAGATGCAATTTTCTGAAGCACCTGAAGGTGACTTGTCTTATATGTCTCCTGAATCTGAAACTTTACAATTAGACGAAGAGTTTCCTGCGGTTGCGCCAGACCCACAGATGACCATGCCTGGAAATATCGCCGCACAAGATGATATTTCATCAAAAGATATTGGAAAGCCGTTAGAAAAAAATACGAAAATGGATGATTTACCGCTTAACTAATTGGTATGGTACAAGGTTACAAAGTTAGAACGGTCTATATAGTGTTATCAATCAAATTTTTTCAACGTACGAAGTCGTGTGTGTGTAGTAAGGCGGTAGTAAGGTGACAGTGGCATGAAATTAGTTGTTATTGGCAATTGCCAGGCTAGGCCCCTTGCTAACTATATCGAAAAGCTTGTACCAACCATAAGCGTAACAGCTACGCCAATTGTTCATTTATTGAAAGATAGCGATGAGGCAGAATATCGCGACGCGCTCAACGATGCAGATGTTATTGTTACGCAAATGATTTCAGATGCTTACCCATGTAAGTTTATTCGAACCAGCGAAATAAAGCGCTTGTATGGCGATAAAACGCATACTATTTTGAACCTTTATTTTAGCGGCTTTACCCCCGATTTGATGTACATTCGCCACCCTGAAGTAACCACACTTAGGGGGCCTCTTGGCGAATATCATAATAAAACTATTCTTGATGGATGGCTGTTAGGGATCAGTCAGCAGCAGGTTGCGAACTGGTTGTCAGACCCGTTCTACAATAAACAAGAATATGGTAAAGAAGATCAAAAGTCGCTTGACGAATTGAAAGCAAGAGATGCAGTAGTAGATGTAAAAATTGCAGATTTTATAGAGTCTACCCGCAAGCAATCGAGAACTTTCTTCACTTTCAATCATCCTGCATCGGTATTGTTGATCGAGTACGCAAAACGAATCTGTGAGCGAATCGTGGGTGAAAGAGGAAGTGATATCGCTATAAACTCACAGTTAGAGCCGTTAAACCAGCTTATTCCTCTTGTTCCCCCTGGCATTCAATGTGTTGAAGTTAGTAGAAAGGAATCAAAAGGAACAAACGTACTATCAATAGACGGGCCCAATGTGGAGCTAGGTGGAACTGCAATGTTCACCAACGAAGAGTTAGTATCTCAGTTTTACGCTATCTACGAACAAAATGCAGCATTTTTAAGATCGAAGTATGACACCTAATACTATTGTTCAGTACTGGAATACGCCAGAGTTACCAAACGATATTGCAGAATTAGTAGAAACATGGAAGAACTACAACCCTTCAATGGAACACAAGCTGTTTGGGTATGAAGAAGCCTGCGCCTTTATTGGTCAGCATTACAACAGTGAAGTAGAAAGCTTGTTCAAGTTAGCGGCACTTCCTGCCATGCAGTCTGACATATTTCGTGTAGCTTATTGTTTAAAAATGGGTGGGTTTTATGTTGATTGCGGTATTAGATGTAAGGCGCCTATACAACCTTTGCTGTCTAGCGACTTACTACTTTTAGTTAGAAAGTGGCATGGCGGTATTATGAACGGCGCAATAGGGTGTCGGGCTGGTCATCCCGCACTAGAATGGATTTGGAATCGCATTTTAAAAAACTTGAAAGAGCGCAATAGTAATGATGTCTGGCGTTTAACAGGGCCATTGTCGTTTAATCAAATGGTAGAAAGTGGCGAGTTTGAAAATAGTTTAAACATTGTGGAACAGGCGGCTACCAAACCCTTCTTTGACATTGTTAATGAGCTAGAACACAAAAAAAAGCACTGGTCTAAAGAGCAAGAAAAGCAAAGCGTGTTTTCGGATGAAGCAGTAAGCGAAGAAACAAATGTTCTGCAAAAACTTGCTCCAGATCATAAAACTAATACATCGTTTCCAATCTCCGAAGTTAAATCCTTTACGGCTAGAGACAGTGTCGACACTTCAAACTGCCAAGTCACTATAAGCGGAGGGTTTGTTAAAGAAAACGTAAGCCGCTTAGTTATGAACGTAAGCGGAATTGTACTTACATCGGGCGAGAGCAAACCGTTTCCTATCATTGTTAATAAGCGTGGTGAAAGAGCGGAAGTAGAATTCTATGCGCCATTGCCTCATCGCTACTTCCCTCTACGTCAGTTTGTAACAAGTGGTAATAACGGCGTTACCGACTACATGCTAGTAATGCCCGAAAACGCTGAAAATAGTGCGTTCTACAAGCTTTCAACCACCGACCAATCTGATTTGATAACTATACTAATGCAGCTGCACATAGCGTTATCGAAACAACAGGCTTTGTTTGAAAATAACGTAATAGAAAGCACTATTGGTGGCTTAGAAATGTGGTGCCAAACAATTGAAACGCTTATTGCCAGGTTATCAGAAGTAAAAACAAAAGAAGTAAGCAATAGTGACACTAGTAGTGCCAGTATAAAAATAGCGGTTAAGAAACTAGCTTTAATAACTAAAACTGACGCCAACAATGCACCTAATAACAAGTTGGCGCTCAGTGGCGAGGCTAACATTGAGGGGGCTGCAAAACCTACATTTTTTAATGTGCTTTTGTCAGCAGACAGTAAAGTAAATAACGTATTATCAGTTAATGTTGACAACCCAGCATTAAAGTTACGTACGGTAGAGTTAACTCAAGCAATCGCAGAAAAAATACACAAAACTGATTGTAAGGGTAAAACCCCTCAATATTCGCTAGAACGCTGGTACTTTGCAATAAAGAGCTTTATTAATGAAAATGGCTAATAGCAAAACAGTAAGTTCATCTTTGAGCAGCACAATTAAGGAATTTTAAGTGGGTCAAACGTTAGTCATTGCACCTAATGAAAGCTTGTTCACTTATGCAGGTATTCAGGGTGAAGAAAAAGAACACCAAATTCAACAAGGGGCGCTCGCTTTAAGCCTAAATTGGTCTGAAGAACAGGAATCGCAAAGCAATGCTGCTGGTTTTATAAAAAGCGTTGTTAATGCAGCCGCGCCAAACCTAAATATAGCGATAAAGCAGACAGGTGAAGATATAAGCAAGGCACAATCGATTACAGCATTGCTTGTTTCGCCAGAAGCTTATGTGGTTGCGCTATTTGCTAGTAGGCCTGTAAAAGAAGCTGAATTATCTAACGCTTTAGAAAACTGGAACAGTTACTTCAAAGCTTTACAGCAGCATCAGTACTTATTGGGCGAGCAATTTTCTATCAAATTGTTAAGTAATTCTGTGTTGTCAAACGAGCAGCAAGCACTAGCTCAAACAGTGCGTTGTGCGCTGAAGGGGAATATTGATTCAAATGAAATACTGCAGCAGTTCGAAGGTTTTAGCGTAGATGATAATACTGAGTCGTGGGCTAAGGTTGTTCACTTCAGTTTGCAGCAGTATCAAAGCCTTATAAGTGCAAAGAATGAAAATGCGAAGAAAGATTTATTATTAAACGCCGCTAAAAACGAAAAAGAAGGCATTGAAAAAGCGCTTAAAGAACAGCACGAAGAAGTGAAGTTAAACAAGCAAAAAATTCAAGTTCTTCAAGGCGAGTTAGAAACAAAGGAAACTGAAGCTAAAAAAAACCAAGCTGCTATTGCCGAACTAACACAGCAAAACCGCGATATTAACTCTGAACTAGCGCAGGCTAGTGGGGAAAACAAAGCACTTGTAGCTGAAAGCAATAAACAAAAAAGCGAGAATGAACTGCTAGTGCTTCAAATTCAGCAGTTGCAAGAAGAACTAGAGGCTGTTTTTACTGATGCTGAAAACAGCAAAGTTACAATTGCCGACTTAGAAGTTAAGTATACCGACATCAATCGCAAGTTGGCCGAAGCTAATTCTGAAACGCAATTTCTAATAAAAGAGAATAAAGTTAACGCAGATGAAAACGCGCTGTTACAACTTCAAATTCAACAGCTTCAAGAAGAATTAGAAGTAACCTTTTCAAAACTAACGCAGGTGCAACAGCAGTTAGAAAACGCAGAGCAAACGAATACGCAATTAAAAGCTGCAACGAAAGAAAAACAGCCAGACCCTGAGGTTGTTAATACGTTAAAAGAAAAATTGTTGGCTGCAGAAGATGAGAACGCGCTCTTAGTATTGCAAATAAGCCAATTGCAAGAAGAGCTAGAAAGTATTTATGTACAATTCGAAGAACATAAAAATACAAGCGCAGGCCTAATAAATAAGCTAGAGGCTAAGTTGTCAAATTCAGAAGGTAATGGGCCAGCATTAAGGAAAGAGTTAGAAAACGCTATGAGTGAACAGGAACTATTACAGTTACAAATAAAGCAGCTTCAAGAAGAGCTAGAGTTTTATTTTACTGAATACCAAAAATTAAAAGGCGAGTCACCCGATAACAAAGCTCTTAGTGAATTTAAGAGCAAAATAGAGGAGCGCTTCCCACATCTGGTACTAAGTGAAGGCGTAACCTTAACCGGTGGTGCAAACCAAAAAGATCTGCAGCGCATAACTGCTCGTTTCACTCAAGTAGAGCACGCCGACAAACACTGGAATGCATTTTCTGTAATTGTAAACGACAGAAAAGGTGTACTAGACGTTGAGTTTCATGCGCCAGATAACAAACGTGTTTACCCATTGTCAAAATTTGTTAAAACGGGCAGCAATAAAGTATGCGACTTTTCGCTACTTAGCCCATTTACTGATGCAGGCAAAAAAGCGTTGGCAGAGCTATCAGCAGAAGATCACCTATTGCTTATAGGAATAGTTGAGGAACTACAAACTAAACTTCAGCAAAGCGACGTGCAACGTACAGATGCCACCGCAAATATAGACATTGCCCCATGGCCAGAAAAGCTATTAAAACTTTCAACTGCACTAAGAAAGCTTACGCCCAGCCCAGCACCTAAACCGCTTAACTTTAAAAAGCTAAGCCTTAAACAAAACATGGTAGGCGCTACAAACGAGCATTTACTTATTTGTATTGAAAACTTACAAGCAAACGGCACTAGCTACCCCGCTTTCGATATTAAAGTTGGCGCAAAGCAAATAAAAGATAAAGTATTCACCGAATACGGAAGCTTGGAGTTTAGAGAACTTGCCAACAACCAAGCGCCACTGGCTAGCTGGCCGCCTGCAATAGAAGACAAGTGGGGGCTAAAACTAGTACTCGATTTACCTGCACAGCTAAACGAGCAGCAGCAAAACGCAATCGACAGCTTAAAAGAAGAAGACAAGTTGTTCATAAAGGAGCTGCTAACCAAGCTAGCTGACAGGCTTCATACGCTCGACCGTAAGAAGCTTAAAGTTAACCAGCCGCTTGAAAACTGGCAGAAGCTGATATCAGGTATGGTTGCAAAGTTCTAAAAGAACGTAAGGAGGGGCTATGAGTGATTTATTACAAATAGTGAAAGGGCTGTCGATGCAACCCAAGTGCGTGTTAGTTCTTGGTGCACGTACTGAAGCTATGCTTAATTGGTTGTTTTCTTTAACAGCAACACAAGTTGTTTTGGTAGAGCCAGAACCTGCAATGTTTGAAAAAGCCACATTACTGCATAACGCTAAAAGCTCGCCTGAGAGTGTGGTAATAAAGCATGGCGTACCAGCGTTTGAAGCTAACCAAAAAAGCATGCGGTGCTTTGTTTCAAATGTGCCGGGCTATTCTTCTGTACTCCCCCCTAATGTGATTAAAAGTATTCGACCTGCACTGGAATTTACTGAACAAGACACCGCAGTTATTGAGCTAAAGCCTTTACTACAGCAGTTTGACATTTCAGAAAGCCGCCCCTGTTTGCTTATTTCGCAACTTAACGGTGCAGAGCAGCAATGCTTGAACAATCAATTATTAAATGCGTTCACCCATGTGGTAATTCAAAGTTCATTAAAGCCTGTTTATGGTGAAAGTAAACCAGCAGAAAAGCTTGAAAAAGAGTTTACAGAATGTGGGCGAGATTACCTTGCATTAGCTGAACCTATGCCACCGTACTCCAATTTCGTGGCGACTAAACAAGTAAATACTAAGCAAGCACTGAGCTACTTTAGCCAAAGGCAGCAGCATAGAGAAATTAAAGCAGAGCTGGAGAGCCAGTTTAATGCCTCTCAAAGCAATGCTAAAATCGTTGATGAAGAGTTACAGCAGACCAAGCAACAGTTGCAAGCAGCTAAACAACAAAGTGAAGAAAAGCAAAAGCAGTTGGGCGACGAATTGCAGCATGCTAAAGAGCAACTTCACGCTGCGAAACAGCAGAGTGAAGAGAAGCAAAAGCAGTTAGGCGATGAATTGAAGCATGCTAAAGAGCAACTGCAAACTGCGCAACAGCAGAGTGAAGAGAAGCAAAAGCAGTTAGGCGATGAATTGCAGCAGGCTAAAGAGCAATTGCAAACTGCGCAACAGCAGAGTGATGAAAAGCAAAAGCAGTTAGGCGACGAATTACAGCAGGCTAAAGAGCAATTGCAAACTGCGCAACAGCAGAGTGAAGAAAAGCAAAAGCAGTTAGGCGACGAATTGCAGCAGGCTAAAGAGCAGCTGAAAACAGCCGAGCAGCGAAGCAGAGAAAATCAAAAGCAGCTAACGGAAGTACAGGAAAACAATACGCGTAAAAATAAAGAACTAGAACTAGACCTATTACAAAAAACAAAATTGCTTGAGGACGAATTACAATCACAAAGTTTAAAGCTAAAGCATGAAGCGCATTGGCATAACGAGCATAAGGTCTGGAACCAGAGTCTTAAGAATGAAAATGATACATTAAAGGCGACATTAGACTCTGAGAAAGAAAAATACAGAGAAATATTGAATAACAATGAGTTTCTAGAGGAAGAACTGTCCCATGCTAATCGCATGCTATTTGTTTTAGAGAAAACTTTAGAGTCAACAAGCTCGAAGTGTGTGGAAGATAAAAAAAATGATAAAAAACATTTGATTCTAAATAAGTTTGGTATTGACGTGAAAGGAAGTGTTGAATGACTTTTAATGTCAAAAAGTTAGAAAAGTTCTCTAAAGAAATCCATTTTGACCTTAATAGTGTCGTCGCCACGCTGCTGTTTAAGAGGGATTTTGAATCGTTAAAGTCATTTCTTATTGATAGTGAAAATATTGCGAGGGAGAACGTTTTTGCCTACGCCGTTTTATCATGTTCACATCTTTATCAAGACGGTGATTACAAGCTTGCTGAGTCAACGCTAGAGCGGTGTTCTGCTCTGGGCTTAGATACTGATACGCTTAATAAAATAGTTATGCACTTTGAATATTTGGAGTCAGAAAACTCACAAATAATCGAAAAGAAGTTAGATAGGAAAAATCTTTCGCTATGTAACCTTGAACATAAGGTTGTAGATGTAAGTCAATATAAAGCTCCTCAAGCGCTATTGGATAAATTAGAAACGTATGATCATGGAGATAGAAGCTTCTACTACCGACATAAGTCCTCAAGTGATGTTAAGGTTTTAGATCAGGTTTTTAATGAGGGAGAGTATGGTATCGATTGGATACCCCAATTTCAACTTCTCAAACGATATGAAAGAAAACTGAACGACAATGGAGTTAATACGCTTATTGTAGATGGGGGCGCCAATATTGGTGCTTCAGCAGCTTTTTTCTGTCAAAAGTTCAATTATTCAAGTGTCATTTCAATAGAGCCGGACGTCAGCAATCGTGAAATCCTAGCTGCCAATACAGCAGGCTTGAATGTTTTCATTTTTGAAGGGGCACTATCTTCAAGAATTGAAACTAGGAGTTTTATAGACCCCAACCATGGTGAGTGGGCTTACAGATTTTGTATGGAGGATTCGGCAGGTAGTGCTAGAGATTTGGGAGAAGTTCAGTGCTTGGGTATTGGTGACATTTTAAATTTATCTCAATTTAAAAACCACAAGCTGTTGATTGTAAAACTAGACATTGAGGGCGGCGAATCGCTTTTATTTGAAGAAAATTTAGAATGGCTAGATGAAACTCCTTTGCTGGTAATCGAACTACATGACTGGATGCTACTAAATAAAAAACCTTCAAGAAGCTTTCAAAACGCAATATTAGGTAAAGATTTTGATCTTTTCACAAAGGGGGAAAACCTCTTCTGTTTTAATCGAAAAATATTAGGTAATTAATAAAGAACATGCTCGAGTTAAAAAAAGATAATTTTTGGGAGTTGATGAGAAAGGTTAGATATTACTTTTCAAAATTGGACTATATTGCTGCGAGCGAAGTGATCGAAGAAATAGAGTCATCACTAAGCCTTAGTGAAAAGGGCCGAATAGAGCTTATTAATAAAACAAAGGCTCTTATTGAATGTAATATTCAGAGACTTAACTGTGAACAAGTAACTAGTGGAGAAGGAGTTGTTTACTCTTTTGTGACATCTGTATTTAATCGCTTTTGGCAATTAAAACAAACTTTGCCAACTAATCTCGAAACTTTACGAAATTTTGAAAGTGCAGAACTTGTTGTGGTTGATTTCGGTGGTGAAGATTCAAGTGATATCCAGAACTTTATAGACAAAAACTTTTCATTTGATCTTTTAACTGGGAAGTTAAAATATTTTCGTATTAAAAAGGCGTGGGCCAAGTTTCATATGGCTGCAGCGAAAAATGCTGCAGCAAGGCTTTCTGTTGGTGAATACATAATTTCACTGGATGCAGATAATTTCGTCAATAAAAGCGATGTTGAACATATTACGAACGCTTTAGATGGCGAAAACAGCATAGTTCATCAAACTACGGGGCCTGCCCCCATGCTCCACAAAGATTGGGAAAAATACGAGCTCTTCCCACAAAATATATATCACAATGAAAATTTAACTTGGGACGGAAGTTGTGGGCGTATAGCGAGCAGTCGTTTAATTTTTGAAAAAATCAACGGATACAATGAGAACTTCATTGGCATGGGAATGGATGATATTGACTTCTTGATCCGATCTGTAAAGTCAGGAGGACAATATAAGCACATTTGTTTGAGTAGAGATGTGGATGCCATTTTTATAGATAATGGAAGTGCAGCGACCGAACACGAGCACAGTGACAATCAAAGCAACTGGGTGTTGATGGAGAAGGCGCTATCTAGGTCAGAAATAAGAGCTACTTACGAAACACAAGTACCTACTTCAGAGTTTTCAAGATATATACCTGAAGCTATTCGACGGACAGGTTCCGTAGATGTGACATTGTTCTCCAGTATTTTCAGGGCCGATGAGTATGCCACTCGTTTTGAAAACGACATTTCTGATATTTTATCTGGGGAAACCTCACCAGTAATAATACTTATGGATGTAGTTGGTAGTCATGATGAAAAAACCTCAAGAAGACTAGCAACATTAGCAGATAAGCACCCAAACGTATACTATTTACCAGTCTTTAAAGACCCGGGACTTTACGATTGTTGGAATGTGGCAATTAGAAACATAAGATCGAAGTATATTGCTAACCTTAACGTAGATGATATCAGGGGGAGGCAGTGGCTAGATACATGCGTAAGAGCGCTAGCGAGTGACATTTGTGATGTAGTAAGCCCTGTTACAGTCCCATTTAATGACAGCAAGATTAATTCATATGATGATTTTTTAGCTAGGAAGTTAAACGGCGAACATTTTGATAAGTGGTTTGACGTAAAAGTAAGTTATAACTATTTTCAAAACGTCGTTAGTTATGAAACATTAAATGCTGGCTATTATGACCATTCAAATATGTTTCAAACGAACTCTGATAGGGTACTAAGAAGCTATTGTATACCAAATGCATCTTCGGTGTGGCGAAGAAAAATTCACGAAGACGTTGGTTACTTTGAAGAGGAAAAGTACGGAGCCTACACCGATTTAGCTCTTTGGATGAATGCATCTTTTACAGGCAGTATTTTTAAGCAAGTTAATTATTCGGCACTTTTTTTCATCAGCGAAAGTCAAGCTCATGCACGCCAAGAATCAAACTACAATACACTCTTAGAATTAGCCGATAAATATGGGGATGCGGAATATAAACTACTTGCGCTAAGTAATAAGTTTGATCTTAGTTTAAATGAAGGTTCGTATGGTGATCATCATCTGCTAGGCTGGAACTGGGTTAGAGACAATGTTAATCAAATGCTTACTCATAACGAGCATGGAGTGTACTTAGATTTATTTATTGAGCGTACTTTTTTTTGGAACAAGGACGACCCTGACCGAACTTTTGTTTTTCGCAAGCCGTGGGTTGCTTTTGTGCATACCACACCGCACAAGAGCAATTCATATGATTTAGAAGCACAAAACTTGGATGCATTATTAGCGGAGCCAAGATTTATAGAAAGTCTAAAGCACTGTCGAGGTTTAATTGTTCTAAGTCAAGAAAACGCTTCTTATTTGAGGCTGGCACTGAAAAAGCTTGGTTATCCAGAAGTCAAAGTTCTAACGACATTCCACCCTAATATCCCCATCACAAGTTCTAATGAAGAGCGAGCTTTGTCAGGTAAAGTTTATCATATCGGTTGGCATCTGAGATCGTTTTCCGATTTTGTAAAATTGGATATTCCAAAAGAGAATAAAGTTTTGTTGATACCCGGTAATCTCGATAGAGACTACTTCATTAATGATGTTGTTAATAAAGAGCTGTCCGAGAATAATTTAGGCGCTATAAATGACTATGTAAGTGAAATGTACACGGCAGATAATGATGAGTATCAAGACATCTTAAAAAATCAGGTAGTGTTTAACAGCTATATTCAACCGGCTGGCAGTAATTTAATAAGTGAATGTATTTCTGCAGGAGCTTGCTTGGTGATAAATAGGCACACTGGTTTTGAAGGTTATTTAGGCGCTGATTACCCATTATTTTACGACGACCTATCACAGGCTAAAGAAAATATTGAAAGAATAGTTAACGAACCAATCCATAGAAACTCTGTTATTAGACACCTTAAAGAGAGAGACGAACGTTTATCAATTTCATCTTTCAAAGGTGAATTGGTAAGTATTTTTAAAGTATTGCTCAAAAACTCTTAATTGCAGGTCGTGCTTCGATGAATAAAAATATAGTTCTTTTAGGGACATCAAATTCTATAAAATCTGGTTCATATTTTAAAGAGTTAGAGTTAAGTCAAGATATAAGTGTAGTCTCTGATGTTCGAGTTGGAGATGTCCCGTCGACCTATTTTCTTTCGGCTGAGAAAAAGTTGAAAAGTTTGGCAGTTGTATCCAAAATCGATGTGATAGTTATAGACTCAATTATAAACGATGTTTTGATGACTGAGTCGGGCGTCTTAGATATAGCATACCTAGAGAAGACATTTTGGGAGCTTGGGAATTTATTTAGAGAGTTTAGTCATGAACTCCCTCATATAGTGCTTTTCAATATCTGCCCTAAAGCAGTAGAGCAATCGAAAAACTTTTGTGACGTAAAAAGGGTACGCAAAGGCTCCTTAATAAAAGCTGGTTTTAATGTGACAGAAGTGGACATATTACATAGCGAGTTTCCGCATGTTTATGAGGATAGTGATCCTCTTCATCATTCTGTTGCTTCATCACAACTGCTTGTTCGAAAGCTATGTTCTGCCATAGAAGTTGAAAGTGAAAAGTGTTCAACGGTGAAGTCGCACTCTACTTCCTCTCGAAAATCAAGATTTTCAGACTTTGGAAAATACCAAAGTCTGAAGACTAGCTCCAACGCAAGTTTCTTTAGTTCGTCTCTATTGACTGAGCCGGTTTGTTTGATTAAACCTGACGAAGAGTTGATAGTTAACTTTGATAGTCCTGTAAATCTACTTGGTTTAAAATTTGTCGCGAGTGAAGATCCCACGTCGTTAATTGAAATTTCAATAGATGACGGTGAATTTTATATCCCTACTGCTAGTGTATATCCTAAACCTCTTATACGTTTTTGCCCGTTTCCTCATGCTATAAATAGCAAAAGTATACAAAAAATAAAACTAAGACTGGTCAATTCAAGCCTAGTAAAGGATTCCAGTTCAATCTTAAATCTGCCAAACGCAAAACTAGAAAATTCATCGTGTTTGACTTCCGATGCAGTGGCACTAGCTGGATTAGTTACTGAAACAAGAGCTTTCGAAAGTGGCACTCGATTAAATGTTGTAAAAAATAATAAAAAGCTCACTATTGGGTTCGACTGCTTTTGGCCGGGTTTTCAGGCTGACAAAGACCCTATTTTTGGTTCGCTATTACAAAAAAATTATGATGTGACTTACACGAGTGATTTGAAAAATGCTGACATTGTTGTCGTAAGTTGGTATTCACCTGATAAACCTAGAAAAGCTAAATACAAAGATCTAAAAAAATCGATAAGAGGAAAACTGGTATATTACTCTGCAGAACATGATGGCGCCGGCTTAGAAGGGGTTAAGCAACTCGACTTCGATATGTTTGACCACATTTTTTCGCATTATGTGGTTGAAAATGAAAATCATACGTGGCTGCCAAACTACGTCAGGAGACACGGCATCAGCGTATTTTCAACTGTTAACAATTATTACAAAAGAAACATCAACAATGTAAAAAGCGCAAATATACAGTTTTGCTACAGTAACGATAATTGTGAGCTTCGCAATAGACTATTTAAGAATTTAGATGCAAAGACCTCAGTCGACGCTAATGGGAGTTTATTCAACACTACTGGTTACAAACTTCCAAGAGAGCACGAACTGTATATAAAAGAACTCGCCAAATATAAGTTCGTTATAGCCTGTGAAAACTCTTCTTTCCCCGGCTATAATACAGAAAAAATTGTACACGCTTTAATGGCTGGAAGTGTTCCTATTTACTGGGGAGATCCATTAATTGGAAGCATATGGAATGAAGAGTGCTTTATTAACTTACATGATATTAGTATGGAGCTTTGCGTGGAATCTATTTCTTGCCGAGGAAACGAAATATTCGAAAACTTTAGAAAAAGAAACGCTATTCCTTTTCCTAATGCGATAGAAATGGAAGAAAAAATGAGCAAGTCGATTTTTGATGCAATTAATAAGTTATCTAACCATTGAGTTGCACTTAGGAGAAAAGTAATTGGATTTATCAAATTTTATATATTTAGAATCAAAGAGTTTTACGTTTGCCTACGTACCAAAGGTGGCTTGTACAAACTGGAAATGTATATTTCGGTATCTGAATGGCGCTGAAGATTATTTGGATAGTGGCTTGGCTCATGATAGGCAGAATTCTGGGTTAACCTATTTGAATAACGTTGATAATGCTCAAGCTATTCTCGAAGATGGGAAGATAAAAAAATTTACTTTTGTTAGAGACCCATATTCAAGAGTATTATCAGCGTATAGAAATAAGGTTGAACCTTTCAATAACGTTGAAAATAGTATGCATGCTCAAGACTTTTGGAACAAAGTCTATTTAAAGATTCAAGAGGAGACCGGTTCAAAAGTAGAAGTTACCTTCAGTACCTTTTTAGGTTGGCTCTTACACTCTGAACATCATTTCGCGAAAAATGAGCACTGGTGCCCACAATCAGATATCGTTCATCCAGATCGAGTAAAATTTGATTTCATAGGGAAGTTTGAAAATATCGAAAAAGATGCCGCATTCATACTCGATGAGATTGGTTGCGATCTTAAGTTCCCAACTCAGAAGCAAGTAAAGTTTCCGGGGACTAATGCTACTTCGTTAGTCGACCAATATTATCAAGCGGACGACATTAACAAAGTTAACGCACTATTTGCTGATGACTTTAAAAACTTTAATTATGCAACAAAGTAACGAATGCTAATACTTAAACTAGGAATATAATGCGCTTCTCATCAACAAAAAAATTTATATATCTTGCGAATCCCAAAACAGGCTCAACGTCGATAAGAAGTTTATTCGATAAATGTAGTGAACACCACAAATTAAAATCTACCGGTGACTTTCATGAGCACTGGACTGCCAAGCAGTATTTTGATGTATTTTGTGAGCGTGGTTGGAAATGGAACGATTATTTTAAGTTTACCACCGTGAGAAACCCATGGGCACGTTACGTTAGCAATTACTATTATTCAAAACCAGATAAGAACGGAAATCCATTTTACGTGACAGAGTACGAAGCTGACAGTGCATTTAAGGTTAGCTTTTCAGATTGGATACAAATTTGGTTAGTTGAAAAGAATAGACACCCGCACGGATACGTCGACATTAAAACTTTCACTACCGATTCAGCTGGAAATTCGCTTGTTGATGAGGTTTATCGTGTAGAGGATTTTGATAAAACTGGACTACCAGAGCTGATAGCTAGAAAAATAGTTGAAGATAATGTAGTAATTCCAAAACTGAACAAGTCTAAAGCAAAAAATTATCGTGAGCATTATAAAGATGCTGACGCGGAGTTAATCGCACATAAATGCAAAGCGGATATTGATGTGGGTGGATACAGTATCGAGGAGCTTTTCGCTTAACTATAGTCGATGATTATATAAATTTACTTTTCGGAAATTTCATGAAAAAAGCACTTATTACCGGTGTAACCGGCCAGGACGGCTCTTACTTAGCCGAATTTTTACTTGAAAAAGGATATGAAGTACACGGTATTAAGCGTCGTGCTTCTTTATTCAACACAGAACGTGTTGACCATATTTATGAAGATCCACATGTAGAAAACGCTAACTTTATTCTTCACTATGGTGATTTGACCGATTCGTCAAATCTAATCCGTATTATGCAAGAAGTACGGCCAGACGAGGTTTACAACCTGGGCGCACAGTCTCACGTAGCGGTATCTTTTGAGGCACCTGAGTACACTGCGGATGTAGACGCTATGGGCACGCTACGTTTGCTTGAAGCAATTCGCTTCTTAGGGCTTGAAAAGAAAACTAAATTTTACCAAGCGTCTACTTCAGAGCTTTACGGTGAAGTTCAAGAAATTCCACAGAAAGAAACGACGCCGTTTCACCCTCGCTCGCCATATGCAGTAGCAAAAATGTATGCCTACTGGATTGCGGTCAACTATCGCGAGTCTTACGGTATTTATGCGTGTAACGGTATTTTGTTTAACCATGAATCTCCACGACGCGGTGAAACATTTGTTACCCGTAAAATTACACGTGGTATCGCCAATATCGCGCAAGGTTTAGAGTCTAAGCTATACCTAGGCAACATGGACGCACTTCGTGACTGGGGTCACGCAAAAGATTATGTACGTATGCAGTGGATGATGTTGCAGCAAGATCAACCTGAAGATTTTGTTATTGCTACTGGGAAGCAAATATCGGTTCGCGAATTCGTGCGTATGTCAGCAGAGAATGCAGGTATTACTGTTGAATTTACGGGCGAAGGCGTGACAGAAGTCGCAACGGTAACAGCGGTAGATAACGAAACTGCGCCAGGTGTGAAAGTGGGTGATGTTATTGTAGAAGTAGACCCACGTTACTTCCGCCCTGCAGAAGTTGAAACGCTACTAGGCGACCCTACAAAGGCAAAAGAAAAGCTAGGTTGGGTGCCAGAAATTACCGTTGAGGAAATGTGCGCAGAGATGGTGGCACACGACCTTGGTAAAGCAAAGCAACATGCTCTATTGAAGCAGCATGGTTATTCGGTGGCGGTTGCCAAAGAATAAAAGTTAAAAAGAAGAAAGCGAGATTAAAGAGCGCACTAGTAAAAACTAGTGTGCTCTTTGTGTATCTATTCGCTTAAATACGATGCCACAACATTTTTTAAGTCTTAGCGGGCGGTTCGGGAGAAGCTGAACCCATTTTAGGTGGTTGTTGAGTCCCACTTTCTGACTCTTTCCCTAGTAAATATCCTGAGATAGCACCGAACAAGCCAACTATTGGTGTTAGTTGATCTTTGTTATAACCAGTGACCAATAAAATTGAAGACATTCCTATTATCGATAGAATTCCAAATAATTTTAAAATTCCAAGCGACGACATATTTTTTCTCCACAAGAGAACGGTGGCAAAAAGCAATGCTAAGATTGTGAAGCTCAAAATAGCGTATGTTAAATGTAAAACAAGCTCAGGTTCCCATGGTTGTGTGAGGGTGTTTGCGGAGTTATTTAACCTTTCAGTTTGTTCTTTTAGTGTTGTTAGGTCATCGTTACTCATAAGGATTCCTTTAAGTTCTCAAGCTCTTTAATTTTATCTTCTAAAGTTCTTACTTTTTTATCTAATTTTTCTATGTACTGAGTTTGTAGTTCTATTACGGCTTGTTGATTGTCAAGGCGCTCAATTATTTTCTCTATATAAGCGCCATTAGGCACTTGAAGAATTGCTCCAGGCACTTGCTTCTCACCTGACGAGGAAGCATTGCCTTTAATTGGTGAAATACATAAAACCAACGCTACTATAATTACGTTTCGGTATCCGTTGATATTAAGTGATTTCACAACGCTTTTTTGCTTCTGTGTGTTTAATATATTTTTCATTCTGAAATCTCCGTTTGATAGCTTTTAATAGTAGTCGGGTATAAGAGTCTGGATTAAACCACAATAACCTTTCGCTCATCGCTGGCATTAGTAAGTGTTATCGTAGTTAAGAACAGTTCTTCGTCTCCTCCCGCGCTTTCCTGAAGCAATAAAAGGAAGCTCAATAGTCGTAAGTTAACGCTCGATTTTGCCCATCCGAATTTTGAGTACAGGTCATCAATAGCATTTTTCACTATGCTGTCTACTTCTACCCAATCATCTAGCTCGCGTTGAAATTTCTTGTTCAACCCCTTCAATGTGGCGTTGAGCTTTTCTAAATCAGCTTTTTGCCCTGATGTCACGATGAAGCTATCTACCGCAGCCTCTATTGCATTAAGTGTGGTTGGTAAGTTTCTAAGCGCGCCCGCCATTTCTGCGTATTTTTCAAGTTTTGAATTAACTCTAAGCCAAAAAAATTTTTCTTTTTTATGCGGTAGTTTCGATTTCCGCTTCATAAGCTTTTTGAAGCTGTCTAAATCTCTTAAATCATTCTTTATTGTGTATAAACTTATATTGGTACTGTTTGGTGAACCAAGTAGAAGTGAAAATAGTTCATTGTAGTCGGCATATTTGGAGTCAAGTTCTTCATAAATTTCTACAATATCTTCCATGGCCTCTTGGTAAAAATCGTCTCTTTTTGTTAAGTAAATTAAGTAGGTCATGGCATTGTTAAATAGGTTGTGACCATTCAAGCCCAGCAGCTTTCGGTAGGCTTGTTTGCTGGCTCGCAAGCTAATACATATTTCGCTAGTGGTGAATTGGGTAGGGGCTTGCGTAACTATCTTGTTGTATTCTGCAATGTAAGCGATCAATATAGACCGTTGTGATTCGTTTAGTGTTTGAGGCTATCTTCGTTTGAGGAGATGCGTTCTATATCTAACCGTGCTTCACAGCC
>NZ_QJJN01000008.1:0-233738 GCF_003201515.1 Alteromonas sp. I10 | reverse complement strand
ACACATGAAAGTCTCGGTAATCTGCCTCCGGCAGCTTACCGAGCAAAACTGGAAAACTCTAATTTAGCACTGTCTCATTAATGGGGAAGTGGACAATTACCCTTGTGGTTTTTCGTTACTTTACTACACGCTTAGGTTTGCTTGGACTGGGTAAGACCCGCACGTTAATAATTGGGGCGGGGGAACGTGCGTCAATTATAGAAAAGCGGATGAGAAGGGACGTTGATAGAATTGGTTTTGATTTGGTCGGTTTTATTCCCGTACCGGGTGATAATCGAGAAGATGGTATAAAGTCAGAAAAGATTGTACATATTCGACTAGAGCAAAATCTCCGTCAATTTATCTATGATAATGATATAGAGGAGGTTGTTATTGCATGTGATCAGCGCAGGGGGACTTTGCCTCTAGAAGAGTTATTTGAATGCAAATTAAGAGGTATCGAAGTAACAGAGTTGCTGGATTTCATGGAAAGAGAAACAGGTCAAATTGTAGTTAATCTTATGTATCCTTCGTGGGTAATCTATTCTAACGGCTTCTCAACCCAAAACTATCTAAGAGACTCCCTAGATTACGGGATCAATGCTTTTCTTGCGCTTATTGTATTTCTACTAACGTGGCCATTTATGTTGCTGACTGCTGTTTGTATTTACCTTGATGACGGCTTTAAAACGGGCACATCAGTATTGTATAAACAAGAACGAGTTGGGCTTAATGGCAAGTTATTTCGAATTATGAAGTTCAGAAGTATGCGTCCTGATGCTGAAAAAGATGGAGCAAAGTGGGCTTCGAAGGATGATGACAGAGTGACACGCATTGGCCACTTTATTAGAAAATATCGAATAGATGAATTGCCACAACTGTTTAATGTTTTTAGAGGTGAAATGGCCTTTATTGGACCAAGGCCAGAGCGTCCAGAATTTGTAGAGCAACTTGTTCGTGAGATCCCATATTACAATCAAAGACACAACGTCAAGCCGGGGTTGGCTGGTTGGGCTCAACTTAATTACCCCTACGGGGCATCCGTAACCGATTCGATGGAAAAGCTTAAATTTGATTTGTACTACGTTAAGCACCAAAGTCTTTTACTCGACTTGTTAATTTTAATTAGAACGACTGAAGTAGTTTTGTTTGGACGTGGAAGATAGTTTTTACTTACGGGAATAACCTTTGAAAAATGCAATGACAGTAGATGTTGAAGACTATTTTCAAGTTTCGGCATTCGAGAAATCAATTTCGCCCAATGATTGGACGAAACTTCCACTGAGGGTGGGGGATAATACAAATAGGTTGATAGACCTATTTGCCGAGCATAATGTCAAAGCAACTTTTTTCTGTTTGGGATGGGTTGCTGAAAAGTGTCCTAGTGTTATAAAGAGACTTGTTTCTGAAGGACATGAGTTAGCTAGCCATGGATATGACCATACCCGGCTTGGCTTTTTAGATAAGAAGGGCTTTGCTCAAGACGTTAGCCGAAGTAAAAAGGTTCTTGAAGATACAGGTGGTGTGAAAGTTGTGGGTTACCGTGCACCAAGTTTTTCTATCAACGAGCATACCCAGTGGGTTTATGAATTACTTTCTGAATTAGGGTTTACATACTCTTCAAGTACATATCCGATAGAACACGACTTATATGGAGTTCCCGATTGGCCTCGCTTCATACATACTCGACCAGAGGGAATTATAGAGATCCCAATCCCTACTTTGCGCAACAACAATACTAATAAAGGTATCGGAGGTGGTGGATATTTTAGGCTTTTTCCTTATTGGTTATCGAAACGAAGGATTGATGGTTTTCTAGAATCTGAAAACCAACCGTACAACTTTTACTTCCACCCTTGGGAGATTGATTCCAAACAACCTCGCATAAAGAAATTACCCATTAAATCCCGTTTTCGGCATTATGTGAATCTTAGTAAAATGGAAGGAAAACTTCGTTCTTTATTGACAGATTTTGAATGGGGCACGATGACAGATGTTTATGGACTGAAGGAACAGGCGCAATGTCGGAAAGAGTTTGTAAGCTAGCGACAGAGAAACATGACTTTGAGTTGTGGGATACTTATGTCGATAACCATAGTGAGGGAAGTTTCTTTCATCTCAGTGGCTGGCGAGATGTAATTTGTGAGGTCTATAAACATACGCCTTATTATTTAATTTTGGAAAGTAATAAAACTATCTGCGGTGTGCTACCGTTGTTTGAACAAAAAAGTAGGTTGTTTGGTCATGTCCTAATTTCCACTCCGTTTTGTGTGTATGGCGGAGCTATAGCCGATGATGACGGCGGATTGTTACAATTGGAAAATGCAGCCGCAGAGCTAGGAAAGAAACTCAATGTTGATTACGTTGAGTTTAGGTATACGAAGCCACGCAGTAATAATTCGAATCTTATTCTTAATTGTAATCATTCCACTTATCTCATGCCTATCCCTGATGATGAGCAAGCGATACTACAATCAATAAAGAAGAAGCAACGAGCTAATGTGAGACAGTCACTGAAGAATGAACTAACAGCAAAGGAAACATCAGATATAAGTGAAGTTCATCGTATTTACTCTGAGAGTGTAAGGAATCTGGGAACACCTGTGTTTCCAAAGCGATATTTTTCAAAACTCAAAGAGGTATTCAGTGACCGGGTAGAACTTTTGAGTATAAAAAATGGCGAACAGCCGGTATCTGCAGTTTTGTCTTTCTACTATAAAAATAAAGTCTTACCATACTACGGAGGAGGCACTCCAGAAGCTAGATATTGCCGTGGTAACGACTTTATGTATTACAGCCTAATGTGCCGGGCCAGGGAAAAGCGTGATTGTGAAGTATTTGACTTTGGGCGAAGTAAAAACAATTCTGGCTCGGGAAGCTACAAGAAAACCTGGGGTATAGAGCCACAGCCTCTTTATTATTATTGTCAATTAGTTAGAGCTACTAATTTGCCAAACTTAAGCCCAGATAATCCTAAGTATAGATATTTCATCAAAATGTGGAAAAAGCTTCCTTTGTTTGTTACTGAGCGCTTGGGCCCTTACCTGAGCCGCTTTTTAGGTTAGAACACAGTCTGCTAATTTTTTCAGGATTATAAGTCAATGAGGCAAAATTCAGTAAATTTCTATTTGACTCTTGGGGGATTGGCGTTTTTAGTTTGGGCATTCGTTTATTTCCAAACACTACAACACATGGTTATGGTGTGGTCTCAGTCCGAAACCTATAAACATTGTTTCTTTATCATCCCTATAACAATTTATCTTCTATATGAAAAGAGGGCACTTCTCAAAAGCTTAGATTATCGGCCTACTTGGTTGTTAATTGCACCGTTGCTGTTCATTCAAGCGTTATTTGTTTTAGCACAGCAATTAAATGTACAACTTGTTGCTCATTTTTGTGCTGTTACTTCTCTTATAATAATTATCTGGACGCTGGTCGGAAATCATGTTTTCAAAGCCGTAGCGTTTCCTATTTTCTACCTTTATTTCGCCGTTCCTTTTGGCGAAGAGTTTGTTCCACATCTGCAAGTAATTACCGCAGATATAAGTTGCCAACTTCTAATCGCGGTAGGCATTCCGGTCTATCGGGAGGGATTGTATCTGTATTTACCAAACGGGACCTTCCATGTTGCAGAAGCTTGCGCTGGAATACGATTTTTAATAGGCACTTTTGCACTGGGCGTGCTCCTAGCGTATCTAAACTATCAGCGCGTATGGAAGCGGGTATTATTTTCATTGGTTTGCGCTTTTGTACCAGTAATCGCGAACGGAATTAGAGCATTTGGCATTATGGTTATAGGGCATGTTACTGACATGCAGCATGCGGTAGGAGCTGATCACTTGGTATATGGGTGGTTTTTCTTTTTATTTGTCCTAGTTATTTTGTTCTTTTTAGGAAATGTTGCTAACGATGCTCAAGCTAATTACTCAAGTAACGGAGAAGTTGGAAAAATAGAAGCTCGTTATCCCGTAGTTCTTACGTCCGTGTTAGTGCTTCTTTTGCCATTAGCGTCGAGCTTCAGCGCGAGTAAACACAGTTTATCAAAAGATATTAACGTCAGTCAGTTACTAGATTCCTATTATCAAGTTGGAGAGCAAGCTTCATTTAACTGGATGGAAGTTGGCGATGATACTATTCAACCGTCATGGACCGGTATTTTGAATGAAATCCCATTGAGATTAACCTATCGAGATGATAGCGACGAGCAGGAATTAGTCAGCTCTTTACATCGACCATTTAACGATGACGAATTCAGCCTTCTCAAAGCTAAAGAACTAATTCGAAGAAACAACGATTCTTTCGAAATAATTAAGATTCAAAACGTACATGGACATAGCAAGAGCCTATTGATTTGGTATCAATTGGAAAACCGTTCCGTAGCACCTGCTTTAACCGCAAAGTGGCAGCAGTTTCTCAATCGTATGTCTGGCAAAAGAGCCGATGGTTACTACGTCGTTGCAGAGATACCCGAAAACCTTTCAGTTGATATAGTATTAAAGCGGTTAGGCACTCTACCTCTACCTCCGACTGAAACAAAGGCTGCGCGATGACTAAGACTATTTTTCACGTAGTGTATGGACTTCACGTTGGTGGTCTTGAAAGAGTACTAATCAACACCGTCTCTCGTATGCCCAATAATTATGCACATACAGTAGTCTGTCTAACATCTTATTCTGACTCTTTTGCTTCACTCCTTCCTAGTAACGCAAACGTAATAGCGTTGGGAAAAAAAGATGGTCAAGACTTTGGACTTTTTTTTAAATGGTGGAAACTTTTGCGAGCTTACAAGCCGGACGTGGTTCACAGCTATAACCTCGCGACGCTTGAACTTCAAGTATTATCAGCCTTATCAGGCGTAAAAGTTCGGGTTCATGCAGAGCATGGACGAGACGTATATGATCCTTTTGGCGATAATAAAAAATATCAGTTGCTAAGACGGTTAGTTTCACCGTTCATTCACACTTGGGTTTCAGTTTCAACAGAGTTACATATGTGGCTAATGAATACTGTTGGTCTTCCTAATAGTAAAACAAAGTTAATTAGAAATGGTATCGATACTAAACTCTTCACACCTCAACACAAGCCGAGTGACGAGTTTGTCGTTGGTAATGTGGGTCGCTTGAACCCAATCAAAAATCAGACCCTCTTAATAGATGCGTTCTGCTTAGCGGCTTATCGTAACGCTGAGTTTGCGCAGAAAGCGAGACTGAGTATTGTAGGCGAGGGAGAAAGCGAATCGATTTTACATGACCACATTACTTCAAAGAATATGGCTAAAAAAATAAGCTTAATAGGGCTTCGAGAGGACATGCCTGACGTGTACCGAAGCTTTTCCGTATTCGTTATGTCATCTATCGGTGAAGGTATACCAATGACATTGTTAGAGGCCATGGCTAGTGGTGTACCCGCTATCGTTACGGACGTTGGCGGGATGCCTGAGGTCGTTACGGGAAAGGAAGGTATAGTTGTCCCTTCGCAGAACGCAGATGCGTTGGCCGATTCACTGATACTGCTTTTCGAGTCGTCGGATTTACTTAACAGTTTCGCAAATGCATCACGTGAAAGAATTTGTAAATATTTTGATGAAGATAAGATGGTCTCTGATTATTTATCGTTATACAACCAATGAGAAGCCGGTATGTGTGGAGTTAGTGGAATATTTAGTTTTAATAAAGAGCAACATGTATCTAAACAAGTGTTAGAATATATGAACAACGCTCAAATGCACAGAGGACCGGATGCTGAAGGTTACTTCTATGGAGACGGAGTTGCACTAGGGCACCGTCGTTTATCAATAATAGATATTACTGGCGGCGGTCAACCTATCTACAGCGAAAATAAGGATGTTGTAATTGTTTTTAATGGTGAGATTTTCAATCATCATGAAATTGCCGAAGAGCTTAAATTAAAAGGCTACTCCTACCAAACTCACAGTGATACTGAAACGATATTACACTCATGGAGGGAATGGGGAGTAAAGTGTCTAGATAAGCTGCGAGGAATGTTCGTCTTCCTCATATGGGACGAAGTAAAGCAACAACTTTTTGTGGCAAGAGATAGGTTAGGAATCAAGCCTCTACATTATTCTCAATTGGCTGACGGTAGTGTTATTTTTGGCTCAGAGCTGAAAGTTTTAAAAGCGCACCCTGAATTAGACCGAACACTAAATTATTCAGCAATCGAAGATTATCTTACTTTTGGTTATATACCTGACCCAAAGAGTATCTATTCTTCAGTTCAAAAGTTAGAAGCGGGCCATTACTTGTTATTTCAGCGAGGGAAATCAGGAACTTTGCCCAAGCCCGTGCAATATTGGGATTTACCCTGGGACCAACCACAATATGATGAACTAGACAAAGAAATTTTAACTGAGCGTTTTCGCGAAGCCGTGGATATCCGTTTAGAGTCAGAAGTTCCTTTGGGAGCGTTCTTATCAGGGGGGGTTGATTCAAGCGCGGTCGTAGCTATGATGGCCGGCCTGCAAAAGGAGCCTGTTACAACATGCTCAATAGGTTTCGATGTCCCTGACTATAATGAGTCCGAATTTGCGTCACTAGTTGCTAAGCAATATAAAACCTCACACCATTTAGAGGTAGTCAATCATGAGGATTTTACGTTGATTGATAAAATGGTTGAGTTATATGACGAGCCCTATTCTGACTCATCGGCCCTCCCTACCTACAAGGTTTGCGAGCTAGCAAGAAAACATGTGACAGTAGCGCTTTCTGGAGATGGCGGGGACGAGCTTTTCGCAGGCTATCGGAGGTATCGCCTTCACATAAACGAACAAAAAGTACGAGATGTTATTCCCGACGCGATTAGGCGACGCGTTTTCGGTTTTTTAGGCAGTATCTATCCCAAGCTCGATTGGGCCCCTCAATTCTTACGAGCCAAAACAACCTTTCAATCTTTATCAATGAGTTCTTCGGAAGCTTACCTGAATAGTGTAAGTAAACTGCGATTCGATGAGCGAAGAGCTCTTTACCATAAAGGCTTTAAGAGTCACATTGGAGAATACAACTCGAATCAAGTATTTGACAACGTACTTAAAGGTAAACGATTTAAAGATAAGCTTAAAGAAGCACAGTATCTCGATTATAAAACTTGGGTAACTGGTGACATCCATACAAAAGTAGATAGAGCAAGCATGGCGCATGGACTAGAGGTTCGAGTTCCAATATTTGACCATAAACTAGTAGAGTGGGGGTTCAGACTGCCCTCAAAGCTAAATTTGAATAACGGTGAAGGGAAGTTCAGTTTCAAAAAGGCGCTAGAGCCTTTCCTATCAAAAGACACTCTATATCGAGAAAAAATGGGTTTTAGCGTACCAATGGCTGATTGGTTGCGCGGGCCGTTGAAACAAAAAATGATGGATTTGTTATCATCTGAATGTGTTTCTAAACACGAAATTTTCGACAAAAATGCATTGTTAGAGAAAGCTCAACAGCACATTAGTGGAAAATACGACCATGCAGCTGCGTTGTGGACAATAATGATGTTGTGTCAGTTTTTAGTAAAAGAAGAAAAAGAGAGACATTAATGAAGCCTCCTTTGTTGTTCCTGTGCCACAGAATGCCCTTTCCTCCAAATAAGGGGGACAAGATTACCACTTTTAATCTTATGAATTATTTAAGCAAGCGTTTTGATCTTTATTTGGGAAGCTTTATTGATGATGAATTTGATAAGAAATTCATAGACGAGGTAAAAGCCTACTGTAGGGAAGTTAAATTTATCGACATCACGCGCAAACGATATCTAACCAGTGGTTTAAAATCCCTGGTGTTAGCCGAGTCTGTTTCTACTGCACATTACAGAAATGAAGAATTACAACGATGGGTTCACAAGGTTATTAATGAGCACGGTATAGACTATCTGTTTGTATATTCTTCAGGGATGGCTCAGTTTATTGACTTTCCAGAATACAAAGACAAAAAGCGTGTTTTAGATATGGCTGATGTGGATTCAGATAAATGGCGTCAGTACTGTGAAAACAAGCCCTTCTATTCAAAAATTATTTATGCACGAGAATATAAACTACTAAAAACACTAGAGCAAAAGATTCTTTCAGAGTTTGACGCAATAACGTTAATAACGGATGAAGAGCGAGACTTGTTTAAGTCACTTTCTCCAAAAGCTTATAGTGACAAGATAGTTACGCTTAGCAATGGTGTTGATACTGATTATTTTGACCCTTTAGCTAAATTTGATCACACTGACAGCCCATGTGCGGAGAGCTTGTCAATTTGCTTTACCGGCGCAATGGATTATTGGGCAAATGAAGATGCGGTGGTATGGTTCTGTGAAAAGGTGTGGCCGCTAATAATAGAAGAGCACCCAGCACTGATTTTCTACATAGTTGGTGGGAAACCCACGGAGCGTGTTAAAAAACTGGCCTCAATTAAAGGCGTTTTTGTAACAGGGAGAGTCGTAGATGTGCGTCCTTACATCGACAAAGCTCTAGTCGCCGTGGCAACTTTGCGTATCGCTCGAGGAGTCCAAAATAAAGTACTTGAAGCAATGTCTATGGCCAAGCCGGTAGTTATGACCTCTATGGCTCAGGAGGGAATAGCCTTACCCACAGAGCAAAAGAGATTAGTTATTGATGATGAAGCTATTATGGCTCAGACTATCCTAAATTTGGTCTCCGACAATGCGCGCTCTACCGCAATCGGCGAAAAAAATCGCAAATGGATAGTTGAGCGATATAGTTGGGAAGGTGCACTTAAGCCTCTCGATAAACTTTACCCAAGGAAAGATAGAAATGATAGTACGAGCTAAAGCGCCACTTCGTATAGGGTTAGCGGGAGGCGGCACGGATGTATCCCCATATAGCGATAAATATGGTGGTTTTATACTAAATGTCACACTCGACATGTTTGCTTACGCGACAATACAGACAAGGGATGACGATAAAATCTGTTTTGCAGCTCAAGATATAGAGCAAAAGTATACACAAAACATACAGGATGAGCTTATAGTTGAAGATGAATTAATTCTTCACAAAGCTATTTACAAACGAGTCATACAAGACTTTAACGGTGGCAAGCCTATAGCTCTTGATATTATAACGTTTTCAGATGCTCCTCCGGGGAGTGGCTTAGGCTCTTCTTCGACTATGGTTGTAGCTATTCTCGCTGCCTTTAGGGAACTACTTAAATTACCTCTTGGTGAATATGATCTAGCGCATCTCGCTTATGAAATTGAGCGAGAGGATTGCAAATTGTCGGGGGGTAAACAAGACCAATACGCAGCCACATTTGGTGGTTTCAATTTTATGGAATTTTACCAAGATAGAGTTCTAGTCAATCCGCTGCGTATCCGAAATGATATACAGAACGAGCTCGAGAGCCAGATCATACTTTATTTCACGGGGCTGTCTCGAGACTCTGGTAAGATAATAGATGACCAAATAAAAGCATCAACCAAAACAGATAGTGACAAGTCATTGGAAGCATTGCACAAGGTTAAGCAGAGTGCTTTTGAAATGAAAGAGTGTCTACTGAGAAATGATATAGAAGGTATGTCAAGAGTTTTAGAGGCTTCATGGTTGGCTAAAAAGTCAACGTCATCTTCAATCTCAAACTCCTACATTGAAGAGGTAGCTTCTATGGCTATCGAAAATGGTGCAAAGTCTCTAAAACTATCAGGGGCTGGGGGAGGTGGTTTCATGATGCTTTTTGTTGACCCTGTAGACAAGCAACCGCTCATAAAAAAGCTAAAGCAAACTTCAGGGCAAGTACATAATTTTCAATTTACAAATTTTGGGGTAAAAGCGTGGACGGTACACAATATATAAAAAGCCACTTTGAAAAGAGTATTGAGGTCAAACAGAAAATACTTGCTGATGGTGTATTGATTGAGCGAATTGTTAAAGCTAGCGAATTGTGTATCGAAGCGCTGCAACGTGGAAACAAAGTAATGTTTGCAGGAAACGGCGGCAGCGCTGCTGATTCTCAACATCTTGCAGCTGAATTTGTTAGCAGGTTCAACTTTGACCGCCCTGGTTTGCCTTCGATTGCTTTGACTACAGACACTTCGATGCTAACAGCTATTGGTAATGATTATGGCTTTGAAAATCTATTTTCTCGTCAAGTACAGGCGAATGGCAGAGAAGGCGATATATTTGTTGGAATAAGTACATCTGGAAATTCGGTAAATGTTGTGAAGGCAGTAGAACAAGCGAAAGAGATGGGCATACATACTATTGCTTTATGTGGTGATGCAGGAAAGTTACCTGAAATGTGTGACATAACGCTCAACGTACCTTCAACGTGCACGCCTTATATTCAAGAGTCACACATCATTATTGGTCACATTATTTGTGCTATTGTCGAAGAAACACTGTTTGCTAAATATAAACCTAAGGAGTAATTGTGGAAGCCATTCTTCTTGCCGGTGGTCTAGGGACTCGGTTGTACAGTGTGACTGGAGACAATTACCCCAAGTGTTTAGCGAAGGTAAATGATGTACCTTTTTTACACTACATACTCTGGAATTTTCGAAACCAGGGTGTAAAGCGATTTGTATTAGCAGTTTCTCATCTTTCTGATATGGTAGAACAAGAAGTTAGGCATCATTTCGCAGATTGGGATATTGATTTCTCTATTGAGCGAGAACCACTTGGGACCGGTGGAGCAATAAGGCAAGCGCTAGCGCTTTGTCGTAGCGAACATGTGATAGTTGCAAATGCAGATTCTTTTATTGAATTTTCTTTACTGAAATTCGTTCATGAAATGCGTGAAAACGAAAGCGAGCTTGGGCTTGTATGCACAGAAGTTGATGACCTGTCTCGATTCGGCGCTGCCAATATTGAACAAGGAAAGCTCATAGGTTTTTCTGAAAAAGGGAAGAGCGGCAAAGGGTTTATTAATGCAGGTATATATTGGTTGAACACTTCTAACGACGCCTTTTTAGGCCAACCGGAGTGTTTTAGCTTTGAAAAAAATGTACTAGCTAATAGAGAGTTACATATAAATGTGTTCAAAACGAAAGGTTTATTCTTCGATATTGGAACCCCTGGAGATTTTGCTGGTGCTCAACGCCTTGTAGATTTGAATAAGGGGCTCTTTTCCACATCACCTAAGATAGTAGAAGAGTAAAGCTGATGGAAATTGTCACCATTAGCACACTTTATCCAAACAAGAACGATCCGAAGCATGGTGTTTTTGTTCATACGCGATTAAAGCAACTTTTGCGTGCTTACCCAGAAATATCAGCTACCGTAATTGCCCCTGTGCCGTGGTTTCCTTTTTCATGGAAAAAGTTTGGAGAATACGCTAAATATGCCGGTGTTCCATACAGCGAAACCATAGACGGTATCACGATATTCCACCCCAAATATGTGGTCCTACCTAAAGTTGGAATGTATATAACTCCATTTTTCTTATCGAAAGCTATCAAAAAGACATTACAAAAGCTTCTAAAACGTAAAAATGTCGATTTGATTGATGGACACTACTTTTTCCCTGACGGAGTTGCTATTGAAAGCGTGGCAAGTAGATTTAATATTCCGTTTACCTGTACTGCTAGAGGTACAGATATCAATTTAGTACCCACATACCCAAAAGCTCGAAAAATGTTACATTCGGTTTTCGCAAATTCATCCCACATGATGAGTGTTTGCCAAGCACTTAAGGATGAAATGATGACACTAGGAGTTGAAGATAGCCGGGTAACTGTTGTAAGAAATGGAGTGGATCTATCACTTTTCAGTGCTAGTGATGATGATACTCAGAAAACTTTGAAAAGCTCCTTGGGATTAGATACTCCGCATTTAATTATCTCAGTCGGTTGGCTGATAGAGCGAAAAGGTCATCACTTAATCATTGAGTCACTAAAAAAGCTAAATGACGTAACTTTGGCAATCGCAGGAGATGGTCCCGATCTAAAGAAACTGCAATTACTTGCTAAAGAGTCCGGAGTGAGTGAAAGAGTTAAATTTCTAGGGGCGCTAAGCCAATCGAGTTTAAATGAATGGTTTCGAAGTGCGGATCTTTCAGTTCTTGCTTCAAGTCGTGAAGGCTGGGCAAATGTACTATTGGAGTCAATGGCATCAGGGACACCTGTTGTTGCAACGAAAGTTTGGGGGACGCCCGAAGTAGTTAAAACAAAAAGTGCAGGAATTTTAGTTGATCGTTCAAGTGATGCTATCGCAAAGGGAGTTCGTCAATTGCTTGAAGAGAAGCCTTCACGAGTCCAAACGCGTAAGTACGCTGAGCAGTTTTCATGGAGTGAAAGCTGCGATTCTCTTTATAGAATTTTTCTTTCGATTGTTGAAAACAAGGAAAGCCCATCATGAGCGTTAAAGAAAAGACGATCATCACGTTTAAAAGGTACTTTCTTATTACGGGCTTGTTAGGTCATATTGTGCTGATTGTATTTTTTGTATTGCGTCCAGACCTAGTTGATAAAGTCTCAAGCAAAGTTTTGAGCAAGTATTATGCGTCGGCAAAAGCTAGTGAGCGTAAAGAAATGCTCAAATTTCCGAACCTTCAACAAGAAATAGAAGCAGTTATTTCACCTTGGCAGCCAAGCAATGAATACAGTGTTTCTAACTTACACTTTGTTAATGGGAAGCCTTTCGAATCTCTCCAAATTGCACTCAAAAGCCTGAACGATGGTGACACACTCGAAATCGCACAAGGCGTATATTCTGAACCTTTTGAAGTACATCAAAATCGTCTTACCATCATTGGTAGGGGACATGTGGTTTTTGAAAAAGCAGCAATAAGAGGAAAAGGGTATATTGTTAATTATGCTGATGATTTAACGATTAAAAACATTGAATGCAGGGGGGTTACGGTAGGTGACCGTAACGGAGCTTGTATCCGCCAAGAAGGGGCAAATTTAACCTTAGAGCATGTGTATTTTCACAATAGCGAAAATGGAGTACTTGAAGCCACTGGCAAAAATAGCAAAATTCTTATTTACGATAGTCGTTTTGAACAGTTGGGGCGTCTTGGCCGGGCTCATGGTATCTATACTAACACAGCTGAGCTTTATATTTACGATAGTATGTTTATTGCTTCGAAGAGTGAAGGACACGAAATCAAAAGTAGGGGACCAGTTACCGAAATACATGGCAGTATTATAGCCTCTCTATCAGGTGTAGATAGCCGGCTAATTGATGTTCCAAATGGTGGTAAGCTCGTTTTAGATAAATCATTGCTTCAGCAAGGGGCTATGTCATCGAATGGACAAGCGATCGGTTACGCTCAAGAGGGGAGAAAGCATACCGAAAATAGCATCACACTTAGAGAGAGCGTCTTTATATTCGACAGAATTGGCTATGACAGTATGTTGGCAACAGACAACCAGTTTGTAGAAACCGCAATATCGCAAAATATTATAGTAGGTGAGGTTGACACACCGGATTTAGATACCTCAAATTTAATATATGAAAGTAGGGAGGAAATTGGTTTTCCTGAATACCCGTTTCTTCCAAATGCTTGGTGTGCTGAGCAAGATAAATGTCCAATAAGAACGCAAAGTCAATGAAGATACTCTATCACCACAGAGTTGCCAGCAAAGACGGGCAATATGTTCATATTGAGGAAATCGTAAATGCACTTCGCAAGCTAGGTCACAACGTTCACATCGTAGCACCGAAAATGACTGAACAGTCTAGTTTTGGTAGCAATGGTGGGTTGGTGAGTAAACTAAAGAACCATTTACCCCAAATGCTATATGAGTCTATTGAATACTCTTATAGCTTTTGGGCGTTTTTTAAAATGCTGTGGTCTATCTGGAAATTCAAGCCCGATGTAATTTATGAACGCTATAACTTGTTCTTTACGGGCGGAATTTGGGCAGCGAAACTTTGCAAAGTGCCTTTGCTGTTAGAGGTCAACTCTCCCTTGTACGAAGAACGGATTGACTATGGTGGCCTTTCTCTGAGGCGGCTCGCAAGGTGGTCTGAGTATTATGCTTGGCGTAATGCTGACGTTGTATTGCCAGTCACGCAAGTGCTTGCGGAATTCATATATGTTGCAGGGGTGCCTAAAGATCGCATTGAAGTAATTCCTAACGGGGTCGATGAGGCGCGTTTTAACCCGTCTTTGTATTCTCAACGGCTACCTAAATTAAAGAACAAATGTGTAGTAGGCTTTGTAGGATTCTGCAGGGAGTGGCACCACCTTGATAAAGTCATGAGATCGTTAGCTTCCCTTGATAGTCAAGATATTGTTTTTCTACTTGTGGGAGATGGTCCCGTGTTGCCTCGTCTAAATAAGCTTGCTGATGAATTGGGTTTTACGGAGCAATTTATATCCACAGGCCTAGTTTCTAGAGATAAAATGCCATATTGGTTGAGTCAAATAGACATTGCACTGCAGCCAGCGGTTACTCCATGGGCGTCGCCTTTGAAGCTGCTTGAATATTTAGCGATGGGGAAAGCGATACTGGCAGATGATAGCCCCAATATAAAAGAGTTGTTAACTGATGAGCACAATGCGTTACTTTTTCAAAGTGGAAACCTTGAAGATATGGTTGATAAGTTAATTAGAATGATTTCATCGCCTGCACTCGTCGACAAGCTTTCTAAGTCTGCTTCACAAACAATTGAGCGAAGATCTTTACAGTGGATAGGAAATGCCCAGGTAATCGAAAATTTAGCAGAGGAAAGGGTGCTGAAGAGAGGTCAATTTGATGCCTCTCAATAACCTACAAGCTAAAATAAATAAAGCACGATTCCAGAAGGTTGCGTTTAACGCACGCTCTACAGGTATGTATCCATCGAATAAAGACGCTAATGTTGTATTATTATCGCAAGTTTATCACGGTGCGGTAGATATGGCTCTTTTGGCGCTTAAAAGCTTCGCTTACCAGTTGGGAAGTTGCGCAATAGAAATTGTTGATGATGGCTCTCTTACGAATGAAGATAAAAACCTGTTCAAAGAACACTTCTCCGATTTAACAATTACTAACATTAACGACATCTATGTCGGTCACTGCCCTCGAGGCGGGACATGGGAGAGGTTAGTCAGAATACTCGAACTCTCCAGAGAGCGCTATGTAATCCAAGTAGATACTGACACGTTGACCATGTCCGCTATTCCCGAAATTTCCAAAGCGGTTAACGAGAATAGAGCATTTACGATTGGAAACCCTATTTTCAGTTTTCCTGTGTCCCCTGAGTACATGTCAGCCCTCTCAAAGAGGTGGAACGGTGCTCATGTACAAGTAGAAACGGAAAGAACTCTCACAACCCTGCAATCTGAAAGATTTCAAAAATACTGTCGTGGATGCTCCGCTCTCACTGGGTTTCCTATAATGGGGCCCAGTTTTGAGAGGCTAGAAGCGCTGTCTCAAGAGCTAGAGAGTAAGTTGGGGCATAAAAAGTGGAACGAGTGGGGCTCAGAGCAAGTTGCGAGTAATTTAATGGTTTCATTGTCAGACGATCCCTTCATTCTGCCATGGCCCAAGTATGCAAATTACGGCTTCCCATCGACAGGAAAAGGGAACAAAGACCCTGATAATTTTATAGGCAAAGTGTCTACACTACACTTTATAGGAAGTCATCGCTTCAGTTCGCGAGTATACGAAAAGTTATCACAATACGTAATTAATGAGTTTTTGAGGCATCTGTAGTGATAGACAATACCGTTTTTTTACTTGAAATTGTGCTTCTAGTTTGGTTATCGCTTCAGGCTATAAAAATAGACAATCAGGACGATGATAAGTAATGCGTGATTATCTTTTAGTGTTAATTTTACCGCTTTTACTTTACGCAGCATTGAGAAAACCATTTTTATCAATATCATTCTGGATTTGGTCTGCCCTTGTGCCTCCCTTCTTATGGGCTCATGGCGGTTTAGCGACATCAGTGCGTTGGAACTTTCTTTTCGCAGTGGTGACGATGGCGAGCTTTGCGATTAACAAGGGAAATAAGAAACCTCCAAGTGGCGCCATCTTCGTTCTTTGTGTCATCTTTTTTGCACATTGTGTCATCAGTACAATGCTTAACAATGGTTATGGTCCTTATGTTTGGTTTAGATTCGATTTATTTTGGCGGACCTTACTACTTTTCTTTTTTATTGCTGTAGTTATAAGAAAGCAAGTTCACTTTGAGTCTGTTGCTTGGGGGATTACTCTATCATTCGGAGCGCTTGCAATGATAGAAGGAGCGAAATTCGTTATATCCCTAGGTGGTCATAACATTTTTGGTTTAACTCCAGCATTTAATGATAATAATCTATCAGCATTAGCGTCCTTGATGTGTATTCCTATAGCAATTTTTCTGGCTCGCCAATACAAAGACAACTTTTATTTTAAAAATGGATTATATGGCGTAGCGTTTTTCAATGTCATGTTCGTGCTCGGAACTGATTCTCGTGGTGCGTTTTTAGGATTAGCCGTGTTCAGCATTGCATACTGGTTAAAGTCAAAAAACAAGCTTCGTGATGGGTTTGTGATGTCGTTAGGCGGATTAGTGGCACTAGCCATCCTATCTGACGAGTGGTTTAACAGAATGGAGACTATTGGCGATGCGGGTGAGGATGGGTCGTTTCAAGGTAGATTGAAATCTTGGAAGCTTGCTATGTTAATGGCAATTAGACATCCATTTTTTGGAGGGGGATTCGATTCTACATTCACCAATAGAGGAACTATTAACAGTCTTATTGCAGATTGGGAGACGTTGTCTTGGATACCTAGTGCGACTCTTAATGTTGGTGATACGGTTTTTGTAGCCCACAGTATTTACTTTCAAGTGTTGGCTGACCACGGTTTTCTTGGTGCTATCTGGTATGGTTTCATCGTATTAATCACGTTGAAAAACCTCAGCAGTATAGCAAAGACAAGTAAAGTATTCTGGCATGTTAATTTAGCAGAAATGCTCAGGCTCTCGCTTATTGCCTTTCTAACTGCTGGCGCAGCTCTTAGTTCAGCCTATAACGATTTGTTTTTTGCGCTCGTAGGAATGACCGCTGCACTTTCTGCTGTCGTTAAAGGTGAAGAAAAAAGAGTCGCAGAAGTGCGAGTGAAGACGATGCAACAAGTAAGGTTTGGTAATGAGACTGGCCATATTAATACATGACTACACTGCTATGGGGGGCACGGAGAGAGTCACCCTTCAGCTTTGTAATCAATTAGCAAAACACCACACTATTACTTTAATTTCGGTGCAGCAAACAGGTAAGGAGCCTGCTTTTATCTTATCAGACAACGTTCAAGTTAAATTTCTCAGCGATGACGCTGCCAATATGCTTAGAACTTTGCCACAGAAAGTCTATGTGTTAAGAAAAATCTTAGGCGAAATTAAACCGAATGCCGTTATTGCTTCAGACTCTCAGATGGCACTATTGAGCCTTCCGGCAACAATTGGTAAACGTTATCAGAAGATTGTGTGGGAGCATTTTAATTCACAAATTGAAACTCGGTTTGGTAGTCGTTGGTTTGCTAGGAGACTGGCTGCCAGATTTGCTCACACTATAGTTGTGTTAACTCAGCAGGATAAGCGAGAGTGGGAAAAGAAATATCATTGCAAAGCTTCTGTTGTCGTGCACGCTAATCCCTGCGCATTACCACTGCCACTACTTAATCCATATAGAGATGCCCACGTCGTATTGTCTGCTGGACGTTACACTGAGCAAAAGGGGTTTGACCTTTTAGTGAAAGCATGGAAGTGCTTGTCGAGTGAAATGCGACAAGGTTGGGTTCTTCGAATAGTAGGTCCTAACGGCAGTGCGAAAACAGAACTCTTGGCCGCAGCTAAAGACGATGAGAGTATTCGAATTGAAGGCCCTTCTTCAAACATGAAAAAATGTTACTTAGATGCTGGGATTTTTGTTTGCAGTTCTCGCTACGAAGGGTTCGGCTTAACCATCGTAGAGGCTATGACGCATGGTGTGCCAGTTATTGCTTTCGATTGTCCTATGGGACCAGCCGAAATAATAAAAGAGGAATATGGCAAAGTCGTTGAATTGGCAAATATAAGTGCCTTGTCTAGAGAACTAGCATCAATGATTGAAAGTAAATCAAATCGACAATATTACTCAGAACGTTCATTTGAACGTGCATCCCATTTCACACCGGAGATAACAATAGGGCGCTGGGAAAGTTTGTTAGAAGTATGTGCCGATAAGGAAATAAAAATACCATGATACGTCACATTGAAGTGTGTGTGGTTGCACATAATGAAGAAGACTTTATTGTTTCATGTTTAGAGAGCATAGAAGTGGCTTTAGCTAATATGCCAGAGTCCATAGCTTTCAAAGTCCATATTGTTAATAACGGAAGTTCAGATAGCTCAGAATCTATTATTGATAGTTTCTGTTCCACCCGAGATGATTTCGACGCCAAACATATTAGGCTAGGCGATAAATCCAACGCTTGGAATGTTGCTATATATGAATTAGTGCAGAATAGTGAAAGTCTGATTGTAATGGTCGATGGTGACTGCACAATAAGTGCAGATAGTTTAGTCGCTTTGTTGGAGGGCGCGAAATTAAACACTGATGCATACCTTCTAGCTGCTATACCAGAGCCTATAGGCCGCTACAGTGAAAGTATCACCAGAAATACTCTAAACGGTAAAGCACTAAGTGGTAACTTTTACGCTATCACGCCATTATTCTATGAGAAAATAAAACAAACCGGCTTTATGCTACCTGTCGGGTTAATTGGCGATGACAGCCTTTTAGCTTGGGTTGCTCAATGTGATTTTAAATTGAGCAATGGAGTTAAAAATGGATTGATGGTTGGAATAAAAGGGGCCCTATTCGGTTACCACAGGCTGGTCCCTAATACGTTTAAAAATATAAAGATGTACTGGCGTAGGCTACAACGCTATAGCTTGAGACACATCCAACAAAACTGTATTAAAGCGTATCTTACCCTTGAAAATGACGACTTTGCTTCATTGCCTAGTCATGTTGTTGAGCTATACCGTTACCACAGGCCAGAACACATTAGGACGGATAACAGACTGAATACTTTTTTAGACACGCGGACCTCAAAGCAAATAAAAACTATTAGTGTCGAAAAATGAGTATACAAAAAAAGTTAACAGTGGCTTACCTTTGGAATTTGCTCGGTAAGTGGGGTGTTCGTTTTATTGGGATAGGTAGTACGCTTGTTCTAGTTAGGTTGTTGGACCCTTCTGCGTTCGGCCTAGTCGCTCTTGCAACTATTTGTATCGGCTTTTTTGAAACCTTGACAGACATTGGTATAAATAGGTATTTAATATCTCAGACACAGCTCGATAAACAAGCAATGGACTCGAGTTGGACAGTCGCTTTGCTACTAAAGATCGCTTTAATTTTTTTGATTATAGCGTTGTCTGGCTTTCTTGCTGACTTTATGAATGCTCCTGAAATTCAGTTGATAATTGTAGTTGTGGCTTGTTCGGGTATTTTCTCTGCGCTTAATAATATTGGCTTAGTCCAATTTGAAAAAGAGCTTGATTTTAAGCGCGTTTCTGCTTTGCTGCTCAGTGCAAAGCTAGTGTCAACAGCGGTTATGCTAGTGATTGCCTTTTGGTTACAAAATTATTGGGCTCTAGTGGCGGGTGGTGTTTGTAATGCTTTGGTTTATTGTATCGGATCTTATCAAATATCATCCTATCGACCAGAGCTTAATTTCAATATTGCGAAAGGTCAGTTGAGATTTTCTGGTAAAATTATGGTTCGTGCTGTACTGGGGTACACTCGAAATAAACTCGATACATTTCTTGTGGGGCGTTTATTCGATAATGGCGCTGTAGGCAAATATAGCATTGGCCTTGAATTCGCAGTACTGCCTCTTGCCGAAGTGATTACCCCAGCGTCTACAGCAATGTTCCCTGCCTTAGCGGGCTATAAGAACAATAAACAGGAACTATTCGATAAAACCTACAAATACTTTGGTCTGGTCTATGGTTTTGTAATGCCTTGTGTCGTTGGAATTTGGTTTGTTGCCCCTCAATTTTGCGACGTTATTTTAGGGCCGAAATGGGCAGATACAGCCCCGGTAATGGCAGCCTTGAGTGTGATGATGTTACCTTATCCACTAACGGCAATTACTAACAACTTATTTGATTATCTCGATAAAACCCAGTATAGCCTGTTTAGTGATTCGATGGGGATAGCACTTCTAGTCGGTGCTTTCTGCTTTTTTACATTTAGTGAACTGTCTGATTTTGCTTGGGCTAGAGGTGTTGTTGCGCTTATTGCCTTCCTATGTATACTAATTTTTACACGGCTCACGATTGGCTTGTCTATCAAAAAAATGTCGAGCGTTTTATTATTACCATCTTTAGCCGCTTCGGCAATGTGGAGTTGCCTAGAGTATGGCTATCATTTTACTGAATTGTCACTTTTAGCGCTTGTAGGAAATATAACAATTGGAGCTGTTGCTTATTCAATGGCTCTATCAATACTCCTCAGAATATTCGCGAAGTTCGACCCTACATGGGAGTTTTGGTGGATAAAACTTAAGACTTTACCGGTAAAGCTTTACACAGAGTTGAGCAAAAACCATGCTTAAGACAATCATTAGGCATTTAAGTTTGTTTTTGTTGGGGGCAATTATAACTGGCGTAGCGTTTCTATCTATTGATAAAGCAAGACGAGCAGTTTTAAATTACTTATCTCTTCACACTTCCAGCCCGGTTGTGCTTATTCTTGGAGATTCACACTTTGCTAGATCTGACGTTTGGTCAGATATTTGGTCTTTAAAGCCATGGCAAATCCGTAACCTAGCCGTTGATGGTTATCAAGCTCGTCAAGTTTATGCATTATACCGGGACCAAGTAGCGAGTGACGACCATTGTATAGTGATGGTTATGGTTGGCATTAACCGGACAGATAAAGACAGGTCAGATGATGCGGCACATGCAATCGATAAACTAATCCGCCTTGCTCAAAAACGAAAAAAAAGGCCCGTTATTTTAGAGGTTATGTACACTGAAAACCCGCATGATAGTGCGTACGTCAAAAATTTAAATGAGCAGTTGCAAAGCATCACTGAATCAAATAATACTAAGTTTGTAAAAGTAAATCATGAGCTTAGTAACGGGGGTAAGCTTCTGCCTCAATACAGCCGTGATGGATTACATTTAAATAATGCAGGCTATTCCGCACTTTTTAAAGAAATACGGGCGCAAACACTGCAATTTATATCAAATGAACTAGAACAATGTAGAGGCTAAATTCGTGTTTGGCACATACCGACTAATATTAGCGTTCATGGTGGTTTTTTTGCACTTGGCAGGTTGGCCAGGTTTTGGAGAGTATGCAGTTTTTACTTTCTTTTGTTTAAGCGGCTATTTAATGACTTTTATAATGCAGCAAAACTATGGTTATGGAAGGCAGGGGGTGAAAAAGTACGCGTTTGCTAGAATGCTTCGTATCTATCCATTGTATATCGCTGCTTGTTTACTGAGTGTTGTAACTTTAATTATTATTGGAGAGGAAGCTACCAGTGCAGTTATATTTAATTTACGTTGGCCCGAAGGAATTATTAATACGCTCTCCAATCTTACACTAATGAACTTCGATCATAAATCACCTGCGCTTGTCCCCCCCTCGTGGGCATTAACTGTAGAAATTATTTATTACGCTTTAATCGGGCTGGGGCTCTCAAAGACGAAGACTAGAACCTGGTTATGGTTTGGCGCAGGCGTGATGTATACAGTTGCTATATTCGCAACAAACCTTCCTTGGTGGGACTATGGCTATTTTCATCCAGCTGCTGCCTCTCTTCCCTTCGCTACAGGAGCATTAATGTACCACTATAAAGATGAGATAGGGAGGACCATAGGAAGGTTTGCGCGACTTGATGTGGCTATTCTTTTATACGGCTTTGTTCTATTAAATTGGTATTGGCAGTATAAAAACGGGTCAGGTTTATCCATTGGCTTTTATATCAACTTTTTGATTAACTGCCTTCTTCTTGCTGTCTTAACTCACGTAAAAGTAAAAAACAAAAGATTGCTAAGTTTTGATAAAAAAATGGGTGACCTTAGCTATCCTATATACCTAATACATTGGACTGTCGGTGTGCTCGTGTTTTATGGTTCTGCACAGTTAGGGTTTGAGCTTACCAAGCGCACTGAAATGTTTGCAATAGTTTCGATACCTTTCATGCTGTTGTTTGGTCAACTGACTGTAATGAGTATCCATAAGCCTGTAGAGACTTTAAGAGACTGGATAAAAAGGAATTAATTATTGCATATTGACTTGATGCGCTTTGCGATTTCTTGTTCACCACGTGCCTTGCGAATTTTTATAGTGTTTCTCTTCCAATCTTCATAATTGGCGAGAGACTGCTCTGGCTTGTCTGCTAAATCTTTAAAAAAATTAAACAAACCTGACTGATCAGATCTCAATATCCCAAACTCGCCATACTTTTCCCCAATAGCTATATGTGATTGATTTGAAGTCGTTATCAGCGGTTTAGCTGCAGCGAAAGCGTCAATTATACTTCCACTTGAAACATAAGATACTGAATTTGGAAGTGGAAGGCACACAAGATCCATTGTTCCGAGCAACTCGACAAACTTTTCTCTTGCTAAGTGGGTTTTGTGAGGGGGCAGTGCTAGTCCAGAGGTGTCAAACTCTGAGGCTTGACCAGTATTTTCTTTTCCTATTGCGTAAAATTTTAAATTATCGCTATTAAACTCTTTAGCGATTTTGCAAAAGACATCAAATCCTTTACCTTTTCCGCAATGACCCAAGAAAGCAATTTTAATAGGTTCTCCAGCAATCAAAGTCTTTGGGGGTAACCATTCAGATTCGAGTACAGGATGTTCAACAACTTCTACTGAGCCTTTCATAGCAGGAGCTATGTCTAAAATAACGTCATCCAACCCCAGTTCCAGTACTAATAACTTTTGATTTTTTGGCAATCCGCGCCTTAAGACTGAGATATAATCGAAATAGCGCTCTATAGGGTTTCGAGAACGCCAGCTTTTGCTTATTCCTAGTTGATTATGCTGTAAGAAGTGGCATTCGCCGGGCATGTTTTTCCAAAACTTCTGCACAACGCTAATTACTGGCGCTCTGGCTCCAAGTACGGTAAGTAGGTCAATATTTTCTAAATCGAAATTTTCGGAAAGCCACTTTGTATAGTAACGAGCAGCTCTTCTGCCATAGAATGGGTGATGATAAGAATGACTAGAAAGCAATTCATCAAATTGTGGTATGACTTTATAGTTTACGTTACAAAGCGTACCAACTTGTGTTTTTAAATTTTCTACATGACCATCGCATGCTGCAAATGTGATGCGTTTTTCAGGGTATGCTAAAGACACAGCTTTTAAGTAACCTTCATTAAAAGGTAAGTGCATTTCACTATGGCTAACCATATCTATTAAAACAATTTCTTTTGTCATTATTTTGTCATCGTCTTCTTCAAAATTTACAAGCTTTAACCACAGTTTTTGTTACAAAAGTACGCTTTGTTGAGCTTTAGAATCTAATAATATTCTTACTTTGTTATAAGTACTTTGGCAATCTTTGAAATATTGACTCTTTGCGTAAGGAACCTGAATGGGTATAAGTCCCGACTGAATTATTTCCCCTTTTAAAAGCGAACTTGAAGAGTCTCCTGCTTTTTCTCTACCCGTGTTATGCATTTTTTCATATTTTGTTGATAACGGGGGGGTAAGCTCAAGGAATTGAGAAATTTTCTGCAGCGTTAAAGTTGGTTTCGATTTGATCGCATCCGCATCAAAGTACAAGTAGTTGAAATTTTTAACCGACGCAATTTCAGCAAGTAGGTCAAGCCTTTCACAGTAATAGGCAGCAGCAAATTTAGGGTTTGTAAGTTCATGGCCGGGATTTAATTTTTGGTACAAAGATACAATGCTTGGAATGGTGAATTCTGGCGCTCTGATACTTATGAGAAAGTGGCTTTTAGGATGCTTTTGTATGCGCTCGCTTATGTGGTGTTCGTTGTGCAGAACTTTATCAAACATATATACACTGTTTTTCTTTAAACTATGTTCTTGAGAATAAAGTATCTTTTGGCGCATTAAGCTTTTTACACTGTAATAACCTATGTGCATTTCGTAATAGCCATTAATGTGCTTATGGCTACCGAGTAAATGCCCCATTAAACTTGTATTAGCTCTCATATGGCTAAGTAAAAAAAGGTGCTTCTTACTAGATAGTAAAGAGGGAGTAGTTATTATCGAGCGTAAAGCTTGGGAGTACGACATTAGCTTTGTTTATCCTGTAACTCTATAGATACCCCAAGCATCTAATTGTGCTAAAGGCTTTAAGGAAAGAGACTCTATGATTTTCGGAGGTAAAGATTCGGCCACAATAACAGTTATACCTGCAAGCTTGATAGACGATTGGTATAACACTAACTGCTCGGCCGTTAAACGATCTAGATTATCTGTTAGCGTTTGTAGGCGCTCCCTTAATTTCGTTTCTTTTGATGAAAAATATGGCTGGCTCCAATATAGAGGTCGTGAAGCTATTAGCTTTGCATCTCTAACTATCATGGGGAGCATTTGTGCGACAATATCTTGCGCAATAATAGTATCGGATTTTGATGTAACTCGAGCCGTTTCTTTCGCAGCACGCATGGCTTCGAAAGGAACTTTGTGAAGAATGAAGGATGATGAATATCTTTGTAAAGCATAGCCGCCATTAAGTGCTATAAAGACCGCAAAGATTGAAAATAAAACTGAATATGACAGTGTTTTCGCATTCTTGGTTAACAAAGGACTATTCGGAACGAACAACTGCATTATTGCGGTTGAATTTTGAATTATCAACGCACTGCTAAGCGCGATGAGCAATGATAGCGGAGCTGCCCAATGAAAACGCCAGATGAGGTTTCCAGGGCCTATGGTATTACCGAGAAAGGTCGCTAATGGATGACTAAAGCAGAGTATTAATATTAGGCTGAGCCAGCGAAGTGAAAGTTGTCGCTCTTCAGTTTGCGAAGCGTAAGAGACTATAAGGGCAACGAAAACGATACTCAATATGATAAAGAGCGAATAATTATCGCCAAACAACCAATACATTGACGATATTGGACGTTCAGCAGGTTGCATCGGTGGTACTGTAGATAACGTAGAAGTTAACGCTAACGTTTCATTGATGTTAGCTAGCGTAGAAACAGGAGAGAATGAGTTTACGTCGGCGATTGCCGTTTTGACGACTACTAGCATCACCAAATTAGGTAAACTAACCAAAGCTAAGAGTACAAAGTTCTTTAATAATGCCTTTATATTCCATTCGGAAAATGCAAGAAGTGAGATACCGGCTACAAGCCCTCCAATGTAGAAGCCAGTGCTTGAAACACCACCGCAAGCAATCATCGCTAAACCTGTTGCGATCAAGTAACGACGCGAGTTAGTTCGACACCATAATAAAACCATTAGGCAAGTCAATGGCGCATAGAGCATGAGAAGTAGGGCTTTACCTTGGAAAAATCGAGGTATAAAGAAAAAACCGTGCATGTGATTATGGGTAGACCAAAGAAGTAAGAAAGCTAGGGAGAAAAGAGTTCCCATCAGTGCTTGTTGCGGTACAAAATGTCTGACAAAAGTATAAGTTACCCAAGGTACAAAAATAACCATAATGCATGGCGCAATTGTATAGTACCAAGTGAGGTGATTAATGCCGCTAGAATACGATAACGCAGCAATAATAAACTCCCAACTTTGGCCAAGGTTTAGTGCAAAAATGTGGTTCGGTAAGTTTTCATTGTAAATGGTATCAACAGAAAACACCGGGGCTTGGGGATGTTGAAAAAGTCCTACGATATAAGAAATGAAATGTGTGTCGTCGGCATTATTAACATTGCTCAGTAAATATAGTAAGACCAAAAATATAGAGCACAAGCTTAAACATAATACGTGACTTTTTGGTGCTTGTTCTGAAGAGACGATAGCTTTGTGGTAGCTCGTAGTTACCTGAGATAATAATAGTGTTGCACTACCAGTTGCAGCAATAAACCATGTGTAGCTAAATTCGTTATCAATACCTAAAGCCGTAATTAAAAGCGTGATTGCAAATGTAATGGCGCTGAAAATTAATAGGCTCTTTGAGCGTGAATTAACTGTATCGGAGGGAGAGATAACCGTTGGAACAATGATTGCGCTGAAAGTATGCAATTTGATTGACACCGCTAATACAGCGGAAAAAAAGACAACAAACGGAAAGAGAGCATTCAAATCTGCAAATGACATTTCCAAGCTTTGCGCCGGCCACAGAATAAGACAGCTAATCGTTATCAAAAACAACAAAAAACTAAAAATAGTTTCCAAAGCACGCACAAAGTACAAAGAGAGACTCATTATGTTGAAAGTCCATTTATTCTATTCAATGCAATAGCATACAAACAAAAAGGCTTACTTTAAATTGGTAATTGCAGATATAGTAAGAGTTATTGAAATGAGTATTCGTTGGGGACGATCAAGTTTTAGCCTTTATACGCTTTGATACTAATCCTTTATTACTTTTTGTAACACCACGTTCGAGACAATCTTCGAAACAGAATCACGAAACCTAGCGTTTATTTCTATATATCTTTCTCGCGACCCTTCGCCTCTGATTTTCAGTTGCCTAATATCTGTTTGCAGTATGTCTTCAATCTTTTCTTCTAAATCGGATTCACTAATTTCGTAAAGATCGCTGAAATATCTTTGCTCCTTGGCGCTAGCCTTAATAAGGCAGCCTTCTTCTGTTACCAATTCGGCCATCACACCGTTGTTAGTTGTTAAAACAATCGCGCTTGTAGATAACCCTTCTACGATTGTATGCCCAAAACCCTCTGCTTTAGATGGACACAAATGAATACCGTGTGTGTTAGCTATATGTACCAGTTCTTTATCTGTTACAAAATTAGTTATTAGCCTTATATTGTTGTGTTCAGAGAATTCTGTAGCTTCAGGTAAAGAAGATACTACGGTTAATTGTGGCCACTCAGGGTGCTTAGCCCAACATTCTAAAACTGCTAAAGTACCTTTTTGAGGGCTTTTACCTCCTACATGTAGAAACTTGCCGTAGTCTGGTTTTACATTTGGTAGATTTATATCTCTGGAAGAAAAGCCTAGATAATAGATTTCAGAAGCTATACTTTTTACTTTAGCTAGTGCGTACTTACTTTTTACCAACGTTATTACATCACTTTTGGCCATTTCCGCAGCACTTAAACTTCTTAGCCACTCTTGATTTGGTATAAAAATGTTTAAATCATTAAATCGTTTCAAGCCGCTTTGCACCTCTTCAAGATGAAATGCGATTTGTTTTCTAAAGGTAAACTTTCGAAAGACGATTCCAATAAGTTGAAAGAAAGCGAAGGCAATACCTTTGTTTTTAGATACTATATGGACAGTGGTGTTGGGTAGGCATGAACACCATGCAGAGGAAAGTATCTCTGCGTCGTTTAATAGCCCTTTCGAAGCCACTGGAAGAAAAATGTTAAGATGTACTTTAAGGCTTTTCATAAAGTGTTTATTATTTTTCTATTCATGAATAATAACTTAGCGTTCTTTGCAATTAAATGTAAAACTAGTCTTAGTATTACACACTTTACCTCAAAAGGGAGTTTTATGGAGATTTGTAAATGTCTCAAGTGGCGTTCATAGGTGGGCGATAATGAAAAGAATTATAATTTCTGCACATATCTTTTTAAGAAGATATGTTTTACAAAGCAGTAGATTACATGTCCATATAGATTCTTCACACGGTTTGTTTGCACAATTAAATTGGTGTGTGTATATTGCTTATTACTGTGAAATAATAGGTCTCAGACCTACTTTTAAACTCACTAATGCCAATTACTCTGATGACAGTTCATGCTTTCTAGGGAGCGTTTTTGAACACGAGTGTGGCAGCGATTCGCGGTTTTTAAAAATTAAACATATTTCTGAATTTCCTATTTCCCCAAGGCTATACCAAGAAATAAGTATTGCAAAAGCTCACTTGCTTTTTTTTGATTTATTTTCGTTACAAGAAAAAATAAAAAAGTATACAGACGAGTTTGTATCTAAAAACTTTGGGAAGTCCGTTTTAGGTCTTCATTTAAGAGGTACTGATAAAAGAGCTGAAGCACCTCCAATCACTGAAGAAATGATTTGTCAAAAAGTTGATGCTTATCTGGAAAAAAACGAAGTTGATACAATCTTTGTTGCATCAGATGAAGCACGGTTTATATTATTGATTAAAGAGAAATATGACTCTAAAGAAATAAATGTCTGCTTTCATGAAGATCTAGTTAAAAGTCAAAGTGGTCAACCTATACACCTTAATAATGAGCATGGAGATAAAGAGCGGAAACTTTTTGAAGCTGTGGTCAATAGCGTATTGCTCTCAAGAACCGATTATTTAATCAAGAGTGCTTCTTTTCTTTCTGCTTGGTCCTGCATTTTTAACCCAACTCTTTCAGTTGAAGTAATTAATATCCCTTATAAAGAGAGCCTTTGGTTCCCAGATTCTAAACTAGTATGACTCTATGAAAATATTACACCTTTGTACAAGCGACTTGGCTGGAGGGGCAGCTCGAGCAGCATTCAGGTTACATCAAGCGCAACGAAAAGCGGGGATTGAGAGCTTTATGTTAGTAGTTAACAAAGCTTCTGACGACCCGTTTGTTTTATCCGTTTCAAAGACAAGGTTTATTTTTATTACTTTGGCCAATGCAGTTCGAAGGTTTATTGTACAAAAACAAAAGACTAGCAATACAACGTTGCATTCGATAAATTTTTTTTCTAGTGGTCTACACAGAGTTATTAATAAACTGAAGCCTGATATCGTCAACTTGCATTGGATCTGTGGTGAGATGCTTGCAATTCAAGACGTAAAAAAAATAAAGGCGCCAATTGTGTGGACAATGCATGACATGTGGGCATTTTGTGGAAGTGAGCATTACGGAGAAGAAGGCCACGATGTAAGGTTCGAAGAAGGATATACTCCTCTAAACCGCCCCGATAACCATACAGGGCTTGATATTGATAGCTGGACATACTCGAGAAAGTGCAAGCACTGGAGTAAACTCAGAATTAATATAGTGGCGCCCAGTAGGTGGTTGCATCAATGTGTATCAAGAAGCAAATTATTGTCAAATCAAGATGTAAAAACGATCAGTAATTGTATAGATCATAGAGTTTTCAAGCCCCTTGACAAAAGGGCATCAAGAAACATGTTGAATTTACCTGTAGACAAAAAATTGATACTTTTTGGAGCGTTCAATAGTACATCGGATCCTCGAAAAGGAGTTCATGTTTTGAGAGATGCTCTAAAGTCCTTAGTTAAGTCAGATGTTGAACTCGTTGTTTATGGTGCTAGTCATGGGGATATAGAAGGACAGACAGGTATAAAAACCCATTATTTGGGAGTCTTACACGATGAATTTACTCTTGCTGCGGCTTACAGTGCAGCTGATGTATTTGTGGCTCCTTCATTACAAGATAATTTACCTAATACTCTTGTTGAATCATTGGCATGCGGGACTCGCTGCATTGCTTTTGATATTGGAGGAATGCGAGACTTAATTCCTAACGACAAATTTGGTCAGTTAGTTTCACGAATCAACTCGGAGGACCTTACAGAAGCTATTTCTCAAGAATTGTCTGTCCAGTATTCACCTTCTATCGTGGCAAGTCTTTCCGCGGGCTTAAGAGACGAAAAACTAATTGTGAAGAGCTATTTAGAAATATATAAAAAAGCAATAACCGATTACACAGATTGAAGTTGAAGTTGTTCTACATGTTTTGATACTCAGAATTATTTTATGCTAGGAGCGAATCCACGTAGTTCGTTTTGGATGTTTCGCAAGAATCTGCATCAAAACGTGACCTAGTAAGGGTAGGGATACTAATCGAGAGAGGATATCTACTAAAAACAGTCGCCATGTATTCTTTTCTTTTCTAGCAAGACACATAAAGTAATGTGCAGTTCTTTTGTCACCTTTCACTAGCAATTCTAATACTTGACCTGAAAGAAAGTTAGCCATTGACGCAGTGGGAAGCCTGTAAAATGCAGCTGCATTTCCCTTGGTGGATATTAAGTCTTCATTTATCGTATTGGATTGCATGAAGCACTGTTTTGCAAGTTCGGCATAGTATGCCTGATCTAATGCTCTAAGTCTGTTTGCTGACACCCCTTCTTTTCCAAAAATTCCCCTTTCATAAAGAAATTCAGGGACTACATAAAAAGACCCAAGTCGAGATAAGCGAAGCCACAAATCTATATCCTGTGAATACTTAAAAAAATCTCGATAGCCACCTACTTCATTATATGCGGTCTTTCTAAACATAACTTCGCCATGGCTGAAAGGATTGTTCCCTGATAAAAAGTCTTCCGCTTCTGGGGTTAACTTTGGAAAAGTAACTGGGGTTTTTAACTCACTTTCGCAAATTGCATGGACATTGTGGTAAAAGCAGCCCACCGCGACATGTTGGGGGTTAGTCGCCAATATCTTATGCTGCTTACAAATTCGTTCAGGCAGTGCTACATCCCCATTTCCTTGAATTGCAATAAACTCCCCTTGGGAATTATCAATAGCTAACTTGATTGCACTTGTAAAGCCTCTATTCTCTGAAGTTATAATGCGAAAGCGTCTGTCATCAATACTCTGAAGTATGTGATTTACTTTGCTGTCTGTGCTGCCGTCATTAACTATGACAACTTCAAATGAGCAAAAGGTTTGGGTTTTTAATGACTCAATAGTCTTTTCGAGAAATTCGCTTCTGTTAAAAACAGCCATACATACGGATACACTCGGCTTATCCATCATTTGCGCCTCTACTTTTTGGTGGTATGTTTAGGTCTGCTCTCTCAACCGAAAAAAATTTTCTAATCGATAGTTGGCTGTGTGTTTTAAAAAGGTTGATAGTTACTATTGCTGAAAAAAAGTAACTGATACTTGTTGATACGGCTGCTCCAGTTGCTCCATATTTAGGAATTAATAAAAGGTTTAAAACGATATTAAGGCTGACCGATATCGCCATTATTATGAGGCTGTACTGAGGCTCTCCCCGACCTGCGTAAAATGCATTGATAACCTTAAAGTAAACACCGAATGCAATACCGGGAATGAGCCAAAGCATTACATCAGGAACATGCTTGAATGATTCTCCAAATATCGGCACTGTTAGCCAAAATGCCCCAATGTAAACAAATAAGCTGCAGATCAACGTAGCCCAAAATGTCAGTCTGGCAGATTTTGCTACCGATGAATAAAGATCTTGAGTCGTACTGGAAGAGCTTGCTGACATTAATGCAAAAACAACGGCGGTGACGAGTTGCCAATTCAATTCCGAGAGTTGTACGCTAAGAGCATATAGTCCTAATTCATGTTCTGACGACAAATAAGTCATGAGCAAAATGTCAGCCTTGTAATTAGCATCAATTAGAAACAATGCTACGGCATATACGATGCCTTTTTTAAACATCCCACTAAAGACACGCCATGAAATTTTGAGGGATTTCTTTTCGCTTTTAGCAAAATATAAGTACAAAGTTAAACTGAAGTTCAGAATTGAAGAGACAAGCGTGCTCAGAACTGCGAGAAATACTGATAAACCAAAGACGACTTCAAATAAAATGAGTAAGAGTAAGTTCAAAGCTTTCTGCCACCAAACTACTCTGTTAAAAGATGATATCGCGCCTTTACCCAAGAATACACCACGAAAAGCATTCACTGAGAGAGTCAATGGGAGTGTACTCGCAACCGCTACTATAAGGGAAAGTGTGAGATACTCAGGTCCGAACAAGTACATTGTCGTAATAACTAAGCCAGTACCGAGAGAGCCAGCCAGCACTATGTAAATAAATAAGCACCCTAAAATGGTGTCATCTTCAGCTAATTTTTTACCAGTAAAGTACATAGCTGCTTGGCGCATGCCACCTTCGACTAGAGCACTAAAAAGCTGCGGGTAAACAAATACAGCCGCTAGCATACCTCTACCTTCTGCACCCAAAAAACGCGCTACGATTATTGTTGAGAGCAGGCCAACAAAAAGCGATAGCATTTGTGTTGAAAAGATAGCGGTTATATTTTTAAAGAGGGGCGATGAGAGGTTCTTAGCCATATTTTAGTTCGGCAATTATATGGGCTGGCGTTAAATCACCAAAAGAGTCAACGTAATGGGCTTCTGCATCCATTAGATAACCTGTTCTTTGGAAAACGGCTTTGCGCGACAAATGGATTAGATAAAGAATATCGTCGCTTGAAGCTTGCCCATTATTAACTATGAAATTAGCGTGAACCTCAGAGATCTGCGCACCGCCTCTCCTAAACCCTTTTAAGCCAGCCTTTTCAATCATCATGCCTGGGGGGCCGAACTCTTCGTACATCTTTGGATTACTTATGAATACTGAGCCACAACTTGGTAGCTTTCTTGGAAATTTAGCTGAGCGAGCCCTTAATATTGCAAGCATATCTCTCTTGATTTTTTTTGAAACGCCCGATTGAAGCTTCATCTTCGCCGAAACAATAATCTCACTATTCTTTTGAAAGAGGGATTGGCGATAAGAAAAATTGCAATCTTTGACATCTCGCTCAATGGTGTCGCCTTTGGGAGTTAGTGATTTTACTGACAAAAGAGTTTCAGATATCGATCTTCTCAGGCTTCCTCCGTTCATGTAAATTAACCCGCCAAAAGTCCCTGGAATCCCACAAATATGTTCGACACCTTTAAGGCCTTTTTCTGCCAAGTTACGTGCAAGTTTAGGTACCCAAACACTACTACCAACTAAAACTACATTCGGCTCTACGTAATCAATAACGTTTAAAGCTTTTGTCATAACGATAATAGGAACTTTTATTATATCATCCGTAAACAAAAGGTTCGAAGTGCAGCCCACTAAAAGGTATGGCAGATTCTCTTCATTACACTTCATTAGCGCACATTTAAGTTGTTCGAAGTCCTTTGGAACAATCACTAACTCAGCTTTACCGCCAGCTTTCCAGTAACTATATTCGCTTAAACTAACATTGCAAAACGAATCTCCGATTCTAGAGGCGCTTTTTAAGAATAGTTTCTGGAGAGGTGTCATTTTATGATTTCTATTTTTGCGCCTAGTGAGCGCATTTTTTCGTAGAAACGGTCATAGCCTCTTCCAATTTGCCACGCGTCGTCAATCAAAGTCGTACCATCAGCAATAAGACCTGCTAGGCTTAGTGCAATACCTGCTCTCAAGTCTAATGCTTTGACCTCTGCAGCAGACAGTGCATCACCACCGTTAACGACAAGCATATTGCCATTTTCAAAGGAGTTTAATCCCATTTTATTTAGCTCTTTTGCGTACGCATAACGACCGGGAAAGCGGAGGTCTACGAACTTAGATTGACCTTTTGCTTTTGCTGCATATACGGCTAATATTGGTTGCATATCAGAATTAATGCCAGGGTAGGGACCAGTACTCAACTCAAGGGGAAAACAGCGAGAGCCCTTTACGATCATCGAATTTTTGTGCTTGTAAATTTTCGCCCCGGATTCTCTCAGGTAAATCAAAGGAATCTCAAGGTGCTCGTATGGAAAATCAAGAATCTCAACTTCTCCATTTGTAATCGATGAGCCTACAAGCCAAGTCAACGCTTCGACATTATCAGGGATAACCTCGTGAGTAGCACCTCTTAGATATGGTTTTCCTCGAACTTCAATGTGCTCTTGTCCATGGACTATAATTTCGGCGCCCATAGAATTCAAAAGCGAGATTAAGTCTAAGATTTCGGGGCGCACATGAGGATTCCAAATTCTTGAGGTACCCTCAGCCAAGCTACTTATCAAAATCGCATTCTCTGTAGCACCTGTCGAGCGCATGGGTAACTTTACTTCACAAGCCTTTGTCCGCCCTTTGTATTTTTTCTCTGCAATTAAAAAACCATTAACTTCGGATACACTTGCGCCGAAGGCTTCAAGTACCGTGATATGTATGTCATAAGCTCTAGATGACCCTTTCTCGCCAATACTACATCCCCCTGGCAATGGAACCGCACCATAACCGAACCGAGTAAAAAGAGTGCCCAAGATGAGTAATGTATTTCTAATAGATCGACCATCCCAGTCTAGTGTTGTCTTGCACTTTTTCTGCTCTGACACAATAAGCGTATCACCGAGTACATTAGTGGTTTTACCTAGCTCATTAAGCATTTCTTTATGGACTTGTGCATCCAATAACGATGCTGGATAATTGCTGATTGAAACATCTTCATTAGTCAGTAACGTTGCAGCCATCAACCTAAGGACAGAGTTTTTTGCTCCACTAACTTTTACAGTTCCTTGTAGCGTAGAATTTTGGATCGCAATTTTATTGAACGTTTTCATCTTCTTCCGTTTATTGTATTTGAATTTTTTATCAAACTAACCAAAAAATTTTCATTATGTTAGTACATTCAACGAGGAGGTTGTTGGTATTGGAAAATGTGTTTAATTTTTCTGTATGGAAAATAAAGGCTCCAGTATAGTCCGTAAACAAGCTTCATTGAAACTGAATTGGCGTGAATACTGTGGATTTTTTTCTCATCATTAAATCGTTTTTTTAGTGTTTCCCAATCATTTCTAGAACTGATTCCCGTATCGCGCATCACGGCTAGAATATGTGGACAAAAAGCCACACGAACGTCCTTTAAGTACAATCTCAAAAAAAACTCGTAGTCCATTGCTATCGGAATGTCTTTGTTGAAATTACCATACTTTGTAAAAACACTTTTAGCGCATAGACAGCCCTGATGCCAAATACCAGTTTTGAATTTTGTTAACCAATCTAAACCTCTAGAAGTCTTGCGCTGCATGTTTTTTCCAAAAAGAATGTCACAAAGTACTAAGTCGTATCCACTTTCAATATAAGGTGCTACATTCTCAAGTGCATGTTTGTCATAAAGAAAGTCATCAGCATGGATGAAGGCAATATAATCCCCAGTTGCCAATTTAATTGCCTTGTTCATAGCGTCAGCGATACCGTCATCTTTTTCAGATACGACGATGTCTATTTTATCGTTATACTTTTCAATGATCTCTGGGGTAGAGTCTGTAGATTTTCCGTCAATTATAATGTATTCGAATGCATCGTACGTCTGCGATATTACACTTTTAATACAGCCTTCTAAGTGAGTTTCGTTATTATAAACAACTGTAACTATAGAAATTTTTTTCATTCAGTTTTTCTTCTATTAGCCTTTTAAAACCGATGTAAGATATTATGGTAGAGTTCGATGTATCGGTGAGTCATCTTTTCTATTCGGAAATTTTCTTTGGCGAATTGAAAATTTTGTTTACCAATTCTTTCTCGAAGCTCTGAGTTTGAACTGAGTTTTTCTATTTTTTCTACGAAATTATCTATGCAATTTAGGTCGCATAGAAATTCTTGTTGTGGAAATAGTTCGGGAAGTGAAGAGACATTGTGGGATATTACAGGTTTAGCGCAGAACATTGCTTCGACTGCTGTTAACCCAAACCCTTCCATTCGAGAAGGAAATAAAAAAATATCACAATAGTTATAATATTCATTTAGTTGGTTTTGATTGAGTTTACCAATAGATATAATCTTAGATGAAACATTTTTCTTTGCTTTTGTTCGTAGACCAGAGGTTGTGAGTAAAACGAACCTGTCATCTAATCTTTCCATTATTTTTTCTAATAAGTCGAAGCCTTTTCTTTTTGTCTGGTTACCGACATACAGGAGTTTTATCTTATCACTGGTATTAGGTATTAACTCGTTTTCAAGCTTTTTTCTATAAAAAACGTCATCACTAACTCCATTGTGAACAGGTACACATTTTTTTTTAAAAATACTATACACCTCTTTGGCCGCATAATGGCTGACAGCGGTGACCGCATCTGCTCTGTCAAAAGACAATTTCTCAAAGTGCTTGACAAGAAGTTTGTGAAATATTCTTTGTGGCACACTCTTGAATTTATCTAGTTCTCTATTGTGAACCACAAGGTGCTCAGTGACAAATAGGGGCTTATTTTTTTGTTTGAACACAAAGCCGTTCCAACTATTAGTATGAATTATATCCGCATCTGTTTTAAAATCTTTTTTCAACAACCAAGGTACATACTGATAAAAATGTGGATACTTCTGTATTTCCACATTTATTCCGTTTTTAGTCAAAGAGTCAGCAAGATTATATGTCCAAACGTCGCTTCCAGAACCGCATTCAACAAGAGGAAAGCATATTTTGAGATTATCATCTTTATTTATTGACATGGTTAAACTCAAAGTTATGTAGCTTAGATCTAAACTTTTCGACGGTATTTGAAATAAGATAGTTTTTCTTCGCGAACGTAAACGCTTCCGCAGTTAAAGATTTGCCTTGGTCTGACAGGGCTAGTGCCAGTGCATTAGCAAGATTATCAGCGTTACCAGGCTCAGAGAGCCAGCCCGTTTTACCATGAATCACAGCATCAGGAATGCCACCGCTATTGGTGCCAACTACTTTGCACCCAGCAAGCATGGCTTCTACAAAGGTTAAACCTTGTGCCTCTATCCACCCGTCGTTAGATTGTTTCGAAGGCCCAGCAAACACATCTGCCGCTGCGTAATAGTTGTAAATTTCTTTGCTATTCACCCACCCTACAAATGTTACAGATTCAGTAATATCTAAGTTTTCAGCCAATTCTCTAAAACGACATTCATCATGTCCGCTTCCCACAATCGCTAAATGCACCGACTTTCCACTATCGATAAGTTTTTTTGTAGCATCTATTAACTCTCCAACGCCTTTTTCTTCGTTAACTCTCCCCACAAAGAGGATTAAGTGTTTAGTGTTTTCGGGTAGTAGCGCTGCTCTTAACTTAGAAACTTGTTCATTGCATAAAGTAGGTAAAGGTAAAATGCCAGTGGGAATAAGGATCACATTGTCCGCTGAAAGTGGAGAGAGTTCTTCTGCTTTTGCTTTCGTTACTGAGCTATTTACTGTTACTACATTTGAGTGTTTTAGAGAAAAAGATTTAAACTTTCTCAGTGTTTTACCATCTAGCGCTAATACATCACCACCATGAATGGTTGCGACGTGCTTTGCCCTCGTGAGTTTACTCACTAGCGCACATACAAAGCCCTGAGGAATAAGCCAGTGAGAATTTATCCAAGTAGGCTTCCAAAACAATGTCTGAATTAGGGTGAAGAAAAACTCGCAGGCCACTAAAACAGGTAATTTAAGCTTGTTAACCCAATTTTTCTTTAAATTCCCCAGCGCGCCACCTTGGTAACATACCGTTTGCCCTGATTCAGGCAGCCAATACCGAAAACGACGAATTTCCACATCGTCCATAATGTCTTTGCGTTTAGCTCCTTCAAAGTGCGGTGCCAACACCCTTACTTTTACCCCTTGATTTACCAATTCACGGGCAAAGTTATGAACGAACGGCGTAGTGTTATCGCCAGGCCAGCGTGGGTAGTTAGAAGTAACAATTAAAATTTTCATTAGGGCTTAGTGTTGCGCTCGTTATCGCGTTCTTGGTGGTCATCAAGCATCTGCAGTTCCATTCTGCGCACCTTCTCTAGCGTTTGCTCAATAAGCTGGCGATTGAAGTTTATTAGGTCGGCAAGTATGGCTATAAGAAACGTGATAATACCCAGTACTGTTAATACACCACCAAGTATCAAAGACTGAAGATGGCCGTTACCGTCACCCATCAAATAGAAAATGAGAAAGCGTATAATGGGTATAAGGCCAATTAAGGTAATTATCGCCCCAATTAGCACAAAAACTCTTAACGGTTGATACATGGTGTACATGCGTACTATGGTGGTTAATTGGCGCTCTATAAATTTAGGAATGCTGGTAAAAAGGCGAGACTCTCGAGTTTTTGCATTGGTCTCTACGGGAACATGGGTAACAGCCATGTGCTTTTTACCTGATTGAATAAGCGCTTCAATGGTATAGCTAAAAGGGCTGATAATATTAAGCTGCAGTGCCGCTTCTCTGCTGTAGGCGCGAAAACCGCTTACCGCATCGGGTACTTGAACACCCGACACCTTCTTAACCACATAGCTGCCTACTTTCTGAAGCAGCTTTTTTAACGGGGAAAAGTGTTCAATATCTTGCGTGTTTCTGTCGCCTACTACAACGTCGGCTTTGCCTTCAAGTACCGGAACAACAAGCTTAGCGATATCCCAGCCCGCATACTGATTATCACCGTCGGTATTGACAATAATGTCAGCGCCACGTTTCAAACATTCGTCTATGCCTTTGCGGAAGGTGCGTGCAAGCCCTCTGTTATTTTTATTTTTTATTATATGGTGCACACCAAGCGATTTCGCTACCTCAATGGTATTATCGGTAGAACCGTCATCAATTATCATGTATTCGATAACGTCAATACCATCAATATGTTCCGGCAAGTCCTTCACGGTCTGGGGCAATGTACGTTCTTCGTTGTAGCAAGGTATTTGAATAATTAGTTTCATAATTTCCACTTAGCTAAGCATTGCTTTTATTTTCAGCCAATAAGTTCGTATGAACCACTTAATGCTAAATCGGCAGGCCAGTGCTTTACTGGCGTATACTGCGGCGTCTTTTGTTCTATTAGTTGAAAGTAACTCGTGAGTAATGTGTTGATAAATAAAGCCTAGATACGCTAAGCAATAGGTACGCAGCGAAGAACGTTTTAGCAGTAGGGCTCCTTTTTGGAATACTGTTACCTGATACAAGCGTTTTTCCAGCATGTTTACCACGGTTGTCATATTATCTTTTTTACTTGTATCAGGAATTAAATGTCGAGAGACTACGCAGGGGTTGTACAGTATTGTATCTGCTCGGTCTAGCGTTCGAAGATATAGGTCTCGGTCGCATTCCCAACGAATATTTTCGTCCATTCCGTTTATGCTTAAATAAAGCTCTCGTCTTATAATAGAGCAATTCAAATGCGCGAAACCATGGCTTTCGAGCAGTTCAGGAACGCTCACGACCATCGTTCCTTGAACGTCAGACTGCTTATATTGTAGTCTTTCAGCTAAATCTTCTAGCCATATAGGGCCTTGCTTCACGACACCGTCTACGAATACTGCTGTTTGATTCGTGTAATAGGCATCTACTGTAGCTTCACAATTGGCAATGCTTTCAAATGCTCGTGCTAGATGATCAGGATCAATCCATTCGTCGTCGTCATCGAGGAAGCAAAGGTATTTTCCAACGCCAACCAAGGCACCAGTGTTCATTGAGTAACTTTGACCGTGTCCAATGGGGCGTTTTATTTGATATCTAAAATAAACGTTTGAAGGCGTTTCCTTTTCAAACTGCTTGTAAGCTTCAAGAAACTCTTCATCAGAACCATCGTTTACAACAATTACTTCAAAGTTAGTGAATGTCTGAGATAAAACCGAACTTAGTGCCTTTTTGAACAGGTCGACTCTATTTCGAGTAGGGATCACGACACTAAAAAATGGGGTGTTTTTTACATCAGTGTTCGTCATAGCTTGCGTACCAATGGGTGTTCGTTGATAGTAAAAAAATCACCATTCAATGATTCTTCAAACCAATTAACGAAAGACAGTATTTTTTCTATAAACTCGCCACGTTCCCTATCATTTTTGACATAGGGAGTAAGACCAGCTTTCACACTAGGCGAGTGAAAAGATAAAATAAAATAAGTTTGTCCAAGTGCATTTTGAAATTTAACGACATTCTTCATATCAGTAAGCGAAAAGCCCTCTGGGGAGAGTCTATGTAGCTTAGCTCGGAAAACCTTCTTCAATACTTTTATAAACAAGTTTTCACTTGAGTATGAAGTTGGCGAAGAGTTGAAATAGTTGCGAACAAAAGAGAAGGGCGAAACAACAGCACTTGAATGTGGCCAGCTTAGGATTTTGTTTTCTAATTTTATATCGTTATTGAAGTTTCTAAAATCAGGCCCATGTTGATGTCGGTAATCAGCGAAAGGACTAATACTTACGTCAATCTTGTACCCTAATTCATTTAAAACTTGGTGCGTGTTATCCCCGATACCGTATCTTCCTGCGAGATAAGTTACTGGACGAGTTCCAGTTTGCTCGGAAATTTTGCTTGTTAGTTCTGCAAGCTTTGCGCGTTCTTGTTCGTAACCTAAATTACCTGGATAAGATAGATGCTCCGGAACGAACCCTACCGTTTGTTCAAAAGGAGGGTTGACCCATGGATGCAGGTGAGCTGCAAACTCAACTTTCTTTGATATCTCTTTACTTGCTTTAATATTGGCAATGCAATTCTGGCCTTGCGCACTACTTACAAATGGATAGTCCATTGCAAGCGTTGTTTTAGCGCCCATCAAAGAAAGAGACTGCACTAGGGCAAATAATTCTTCGCCATGAGATACAGAAGTAGCGTCAACGTTAAAGCCGCCTCCCCAGTCAAACTCTTCTTCCGTGTGAATGACTATTGCTAATTTAGGAGGGCATACATCGCCATCAGTCACTATAACTTTATTCCGTGTTTTAAAGTAAAAAGTAATCGTATCTATTCTTCAAATAGGAGTAAAGCGTAAGCTATATCAACTGAGCGTTTATTTTAGCTTTACTAGGTTTGCTGAGCTCGTATTTAAGCATTCTCTTAAAAGTTTTATGAAATTTCTATCGAATGCTAACTTTTGCTCTTCGTATCGAATTCTATTTTTTCTGCCAATGTCTTTTAGCTTGTCTAAGCCTGTCGATAGTATGAGTTCAATTGTGTTCTCTATATCTTCGATTGAACATTCGTTAATACTGCTGAAATATCGAGTACTCTTGCGTGAAACATTAAAGAGAAACAGGTCCTCACCAAACTCATTCATAGGAGCAGCATCAGTTACAGCTAACACTGCACTGGTTGACATAGCCTCGTTTATGCTGTGACCGAAGCCTTCAGCTTCAGATGGGCATAGGTGTATGCCACATTTGTTCATCAAAAATTCCAGTTCATCTTGAGGCAAAAATGAGCTAAGAATTTTCAAGTTTTCTGCCCTAAATTTCTGGTGCTCCTTCAGTCTGCTTACCACGGTGAGAGTGGGCCATTCAGGGTGCTTTTGCCAGGCTTGTAATAGTGGGATGGTGCCCTTTTGTTCGCTTTTTCCTGCTACGTGAAGATATTTACCGTAGTCTTTTTCGATAGTTTTATCTTGAATATCATTAGAGGTAAAGCCTGCAAACTCACAATGTAACCATCTAGCGCTGAGTTGTTTCAATGCGTACTTTGTTTTACAAAATACATGTACATTGTCGTCTATTTTTTGCTGAGTTTTGCTACGTAACCATTCTTGATTGGGAAAAAAAATATTGACATGAGTGTTAACCATTACCTCGCTATAAATTTCTTCAAAATGAATGGTAAGTTGCTTTTTCCCTAAAAAAATGGAGGAGAAAAGTTTTTTGAGAAGATTCCAACAGTTTACAGAAGTATGTTTAGTCCCATCAAACTCTCTAATTGTAATATCAGGGAAATGCTCCTTTATAACTTTACTCACGATCAGAGCATCATTTTTTAATCCTTGCGAGGAACCAAATACAACATTTATTTGCCAGTCGTCCATGAACTAAACCTAAACTGTTGGTTGTTTTTTGTTCGGTTTAGGTTAGCTCAAGTTGCGTCAAAATTTATATATTATTTTGTTATAGAATTCGAAGCCGTTAGAGTAATTAAAAACTCATCGAGTGCACTACTTATATTCAAATAACATTGCTCAAGCGCGTCGGGAGAACCGTCATACGGATCAGCGATTTCCTCTAACGGCCCGGCCGGAGGCGGTACGAAATGAGCCAAATTTAAAGCTCTATAACTATGATAATAACTGTTTAATAAATACTCATGTTTCAAGTCAAAGTAGATGACCAATTGTCCATGACTTTTTATCATAGATTGTGATAACCAACTAGAACGATGGCTGCTTAAATCTACGCCCCACTTATTAGCTTCCAGTATACACCGTTCGGGAGAAGGGCGGCTCTCTAGTTGATGAAATCCTGCTCCTTTTACAACTACGTTTATTCCTTGTCGGTGGAACTTTTTCTTTAACAGGTTTGCCGCAAACGGAGAACGCATTATATTCCCATAACAGACAACCAAAATTTCATTAATTGGTTCAGCTAGTAAGTTGGCGTATTGCTTTGCATTGTTAGAATGTTTTGACATCCTGAATCTTCGCTTTATTTTTTCTCCTATAAGTTCATTAATCTCACTGAAAAACGGACGAGTATCTCCCCATTGGAAGGTATCGATAGTATCGTTTCCTGTTAGCAGCCTAATGAAGCCAAATAAGCGAGGAAAAGCATTAGATAAAGCTTTAGCCGTTCCGTTTTGTGTCCTATTGCGTTCAAAACTGGCTTTTATATCGTAAAGATCGGATGTTAGACTTCTTGCGTGCGCTTTTAAATTGTACGTAAGCTTATAGCTTTTTTCATTAGTTAGTAGATAAGTAGCAAGAATTTTGGGGAAATCAACGCCCGCGAAAATAGCAAGTGGAAGGCTCCCCCAGAAGCGTGCATTAATTTCGATAAGAATCCATTCGTTCGAGCTACTGTTATATTTAAACTCAAACATGGCTACACCGCTATAGTTCAAGTGGATACAAATTTTCTGGCATGCATCAAGCATATCTGGCGGTAATAGGCATGCTTTTCTATATGAGCTTCCTCCACCGTGCTCAGGCTCAGACACTCGTTTGTGAGCAAACGCTGCCCTTACCTTACCTTTCCAAGAAAAGACAGATACTCCCATGCCTGTCCCTTCAAAAAACTGTTCAACTAAGCATTGATCATTTTGTTGTTTAAATAGTTCAATATCAGAGATTGAGCGGGCTATAAGAACGGTATTTCTTTGATTTAGCTGTTCACTTTCGTATGATTTGGTTGGTTTTAATACGAGAGGGAGCGAGTATTTAGAAATTAATGCTTCTGAAGAAGTATCATTAAACTCACAGTGTTCTCCTGAAGCGACATTAATTCCCAATTCTACGGCTAATTTTCTTGTTTCTTCTTTGTCAAATAGTGGGCCGAGAATATTCCGATCCGGGATTGCAAAGGTCGCCTTTGTTTTTTTAGCTTCTTGAATGTCCAGCAGTGGATACAATGATCTTTCATCACAAGGAACAATTAAATCATAATCCCCATCTTCTATAATGGCAGTAACTTTCGCCGAATATTCAATTTGAGTAAATGCCTGATAGTTTAGCTTGTAAACTTTTTTAATATACTTTGATCTTAAAGCAGGGGTAGTATTTATAAGCGTAACTATATCTACTTCCATACCGGCTGCCCCTAATGAGCGGATTACAGAGAGGAAACTCCTAGTATCTTCACCTAAAACTAACACGCGTTTTTGTATAAGTAACTGAGTCACACTTAAGAGTCCTGATTGAGTTTCTGGGCGAAAGAAAAAAGTGAATCAAAAATTTGCCACCTTGAAGGAGTATTTTCTGTTCGGAAAGCATGCCCCGTTTTTACTAGTATGCATTTCTCTATTCCAGCCGCTTCAGCGGCTTCCAAATCGCTGAACTTGTCGCCAACCATAAAACTTTTACTTACATCTACATCATGTTTACCGATGAGCTTGAGAAGCATCCCTGGCTTAGGTTTACGGCATGTACAGTATCTTTTATAGATGCCAGTTGCACCTGTAGGATGATGGGGACAGAATTCGATATCAGTGATATTAACACCATGTTTTGCGAGTTCTGTATTAAGCCAGTTCATTAAGTTGTGAAAATCCGATTCAGAGTAATATCCTCGCCCTATACCGGCTTGGTTTGTCACAATGAATAAGCTGTATCCAGCGCTCTGCAACAGTTTAAGGGCACTAATACAATTGTCAGTGAATTTAAAGTCCTCGATTTTGTGAAGGTAATTAATTTCTTGGTTTATTACTCCGTCACGGTCAAGGAAAATGGCTTTTCTATCAGTACTCATTACAAAGCCTTACTATTCATTTTATTTTTTATAGAAAATGCCACTTGGTTCAACAATTTTCTATCTTCGGGGGAAAAAAGAGGAAAAAATGTGGCTAAGAATATTGATATGAAGTAGGTCGTCGCGCCAACAATTGAGGTGAACAGAATTCTTACGATTAGATCGTTAAAAGTGCTGTAGGCCATGAAGATAAAAAACGACATTACTATCCCACAAATAAAGATAATACAGAACATTCTAATCAAACGCTTTGCACTCATTTTAACTACTACTGAAAGCCAGGCTAAGCTGCTCAAAAACATAAATACGCTAAATAGCGCCCTAAATTTTGCCAACGAATCAGGGCTGGTAAGAAGTTGATAAGTGAAGGAGAGAGATATAAGGGCGACAAAAAGTGTAATTAAGTCGTAGAGGAACACATGCCTTACTAGACCGCGGGACAATAAAGCATCGCTGACAAAGTCTCCTGTTGTAGCGCTGAGGGTTAAAATTGCGAGTGTTGCTAGGATAGGGGAATAAGCTACCCATTGTTCACCTAGTAGCAACATCGTTATGTCTTTTGAGAGTAGGAAAAGTCCTATCGACATTGGCGTACATAGAAGTAGCATAATGAAGCATGTTACATAGATACGATCAAAACCTTTATCTTGCCTGTTACCCATAGACATAAATGAGAAAAATACTTGGAACAGAGGTCCTACAAGCTCTCTTGATGGTAGCATAGCAATATCTTTTAACGTGTTGTAACCGCCAACATTAGATAGACTGAAAAACGAAGCAGCAAACCATACGTCGAACTTCGCGCGGACATGTGCAACGCCATTTCTCAACAGTAACCATTTCCCAAAATGCAGAGGTTTTCTGAAATGTTTGAAAGTGAAAGTCGTACGCTCATTTAAAAACACATAACTCATGCAACACTGAGCTAAAGCGTTGCTTAACATTCCTATTACGAGTGCCCAGTAATTCGTATAAAGGTAAGCAATGGTAATCGATATAACGCTACCTGCAATTTGCCCAAATACTGCAAACTTAGCAAAGTGGTGAAACGAAAGCTCGCGTTTCAAATGAATAATAAAACCATTGTTGGCTGCGTTGACTAACGGTAGAAAACTTAGCGTGATAAGTGGAAACAATAAATCTTCCCTTTCTAGCAGTGTTACCACAAAGGGCGCGAGACATACAAGCAGAATAGTGAGACTTGTTTTGATTCCAAAATTTAAAGTCCAGCAGGCACACAGTTCTTCCTTTGATACCGTTAATTTTTGAACGTAATATTGATCGACACCAATATCAGTAAATACACTCGTGGCCTGAATAACTAGTAGTAATACAGCGAAGGCACCAAAGTCCGCAGGGGTAAGTAGCCTAGCCAAAAGAAAAACGGAAAGAAAGCCTAAAATTCGGTTAAACCAAGCTGCACCTAATACCCAAGTGGAACTTTTTAAAAGTAAATTATCCTCGCTCATTTAAAAGGTTTTCCGAAAGCCTAAAACGGGATCTAGATTCGTCAATCCAGCGTTTTAAAAGTAAAAGAGGGCGTTTTCTTTGGAAGCTAGTGATTATCAAAGTTTCTTCATCGCTACATAATGAAGCTTTGTACTGACCTCGTCCACCCATAAAATCATATGTAGTCTTGCCTTCTCCTGCATAAAGAGATATCGCAAGCGCATGAGCTACCAAACCCGGTTTTAATTTGTTGTCATCTTCATATTTTATGCCTGATAAGTAGAAGTATACGTAACCATGGTGTATAAAATTGTAGAGAAAGCAAGCAGACACACCATCTACACTTAAAGATAATATATCTATGCATCCGCTACTAAAGTTACGCTTTATCAGCTCTTGGTGAAAATCTTTAAACCGTTGATTATTGAACCCACTTTTACTTCCTGTCCATCTCATACGATGAAGTTTTCCCGCGTCCGAGAGCATTTCTAGCGCTTCTTCAAGAGAGTCTGCACGTTTTAATTTGACGTCACCTTTCTCCTTTAGAAGTTTTATTGAACGTCTGATTTGATGTCTGGTGTTCTTTGATAAGGTAGCAAGATAGTTATCTAAACACGCAAACTCAGGTTTCAAAGTTGTTGAATAACTTTTAGTTTCCCAGATTGTTCTTGGAAAAAGGTGTGTAGAGCAGGGGGTTTCAGAAATTTCTTGTCTGCTAACCCCCAATATGAATTCATCTACAAATGGATATTCTGCGGTTAGATGGTCTAGCACAACAGTTCGAATAGACCATTCTCTTCCTCTTGGGCATAGAACGTCGTTGTATTCACTCCAGATTTGGTCAAAACTCTGTTTCCCAGTTCTGTTTATCCAAAGTTGATTCGTAGAGTAAAAGGGTTTGTTTTCTTTATGGATAGAAAAGAACGCCATACCAACAACTTGGTTGTGCTCATAAACAGTAATCAAATTAGTATCGTAGTTGACCATTTTTAGCCAACAACCGATCCACTTCCAGCTAGTAAAAAAGCTTTTACTCGAAAGTTTTTCCAATTTGAGCCATTCATCTGCAATATAGGTTAACTGCTCTTTTTCTAATTTTTTAGTTGTTACGGCTAGAGAGTTCATAAGAAGTGCAGTCTTTTGCTTATCCAATCCATTTTTAGGCTTCTAGAATAGAGCCATTAGAGATTTTAAGCAATCGCGGACTCGCTCAGTTTAGTATTCACCACACGTTGGAGCTTCGATGAAATTGTCATTACAGCTGTTTGTAAGTTTTTTGACTGTGTTAACAGTTTTTATAGTGTTAATGATTTCTACAAAGCCTATTTTGACCATTAGTAAAAATGTCTCTGGCAGTGTTGTTAAGAAAGCGTATAGCTCTCTTACAGAATTAAGAGAAGAGTTACTAAATGACGACCAAAACTTTGCAGTTAGTCTGTCTGAAGATGAACTTAATAGCATGCTTTTGTTAGCCAATGACCTGGCGGGTGTCAATATGAGGATAAATCTTGGTGTAAATAATGGGATTTTTGTTTTTCAATTGGACACTAGAATGCTTAGCCAGCCTCTTTACATAAATGGGCTTTGTTTATTAGGGGGGGCCGCAGAGAAATTAATAGATGAGTGTAAAATAGGAACAATTCCGATAAATGGAAAAGTGGTGGAGTTTTTTATTGCTAAAAGCGCTCTACTTTTCGGAGGGAGAGAATTGGCGGAGTTACTTGAAGATTCATTCAGTTCGGTACAAGTAGACCATGGGTACCTGGTTGGGGAAATGACAAAGTCTCAATCACTAGGAGAGGACATTCGCCAAGGAAAGAGACAATTCGTTAATGTATCTAAAAGGTTATTTCAAAATGCTACTGTACACAAAGACGCGGTAGCAGTTTATATTGATGCGTTAAATTCTATTCCACATTCTGAAACCCGTTTAAGCGTCTATATAGCTCAAGCTTTTAAAACTGCTAAAGCTTTGCCAAATGCTATGCCACCGAAAAAAGAAAATGAAGCTGCCCTGTGGGCAGTTGCGATCTTAGTTGGGTCGAACAAGTTTGCCGATATGATTGGACTAGATAGTTTGCCCTATAACTTAAGAAGCACTCAAATAAATGGTCGTTTCGACCTTAGCCTACATTATGTTTATTCCATGATTATCGAAATGACCACTAATGTTTCGTTGAGTAATAAGATAGGGTTGTATAAAGAGCTGCTAGACAGTGAAGGTGGAAGTGGTTTTAGTTTTGATGACTTGGTTGCTGATAGAGCAGGAACAAAGTTAGCTCACGTTGCTACATTGGACAATAAGCATGCTGTTCATATGCAGACGTTGTTTGCTTCAAATGAAATTATTCTTCTGCCAAAGTTAGACTTCCCTAAAAACAACTTAAAAAGTAATAACTTCGAATTATATTTTGGAGGGGCTAGGAATAGTGAACTTGAAGCTATAATAAAACGCATTGAAGCAGCTATCGAAAACTTAGAAATATATAAGCTTTAAGTCAAATGCTTATTTTAACCAGTACGATAATCTGTTAAAGAGTGCTATAACTACATAACGCTATTTATCTTTGATGAGGGAGTATGAAGTGGGGTTTGACTACAATGAAGCCTTTTCTAGAAATATCGGGTGGGTAACCGAAGAAGAGCAAACAAAGTTAAAGAATACAAAGGTAGCAATCGGTGGGTTAGGTGGTGTTGGCGGTGACCATGCTATTGTATTAGCTCGTTTAGGTATTGGTCATTTTCACATTTCTGATATGGACGCCTACGACTATGTTAATTTCAATAGACAAGCCGGAGCTAATGTAAATACGGTTGGTAAAGACAAATCGTTAGTTATGGAAGAGACGCTAACCTCAATAAACCCATCCGGAAGTTTAAAGAACTTTCCTTGCGGTATCTCTGAAGATAATTTAGATGAATTTTTAGATGGCGTTGATTTATATGTTGATAGCTTAGATATATTCAAGGTCGACATACGTCGAAAAGTTTTTCAAGCATGTTATGAGAAAGGTATCCCCGCCATTTCTGCTGCGCCAATGGGTATGGGCACAGCATTGATGTGTTTTTTACCAAATAAAATGAGCTTTGAAGAGTATTTCTGTCTAGAAGGTGTTGATTTCGAAGAGCAAATACTCAGGTTTGTGGTAGGTATGTCACCGAGTATGCTGCAAAGGCATTACCTTGTAAAAAAGGCGAGTGTTAATTTCACAGAGGAAAATTCTAAAGTACCTTCTACTTGTATGGGAATATCTCTTGCCGCAGGAGTCTTATGTACTAATGCGTTAAAAATTCTTTTAGGAAGGGGGGATGTAATTCATGCACCGCAAGGGCTTCATTTTGATGCTTACCTAAATAAACTTGTCAAAACCAACCGACCAGGTGGGAATAAGCACTGGAAACAGCGCTTTATGTGTTGGTATTTGAAAAGGCTTCTTGCAAAAGGTGATGATTAGTACGCTTGGAGTGTGTTCACAGAGAAGCATCTAGAGTTGAGAAAGGCAAAATAAAAAAGCCCCAGTGATTATACGTTGGGGCTTTTTTAGATTTAAAAAACAGCTATATCGTTTACTTAATTACTTGCGACGACGGCGGCTAGTACTTACTAAACCAAGCAGACCCAAACTCATAAGGGCTATTGTTGAAGGTTCGGGCACTGCAGCAAAAGATATCGAGCCGTCGTGATTTCCCGCTAATGTTGTTGTGCCATCTCCGTTGTCTGTTATAACTACCTGAGTTGCATCAGTATTGTAGTCTACGCTAGCAACAATATTAACAAAAGAAGTAATCAGATCATTAAACGAACCCGTAGCGAAATTAAACATATCACCTACCATAACGCCGTTCACTGTTCCTGTTCCTACTGAGCTCAAGATCCCAGCTAGGTTTTGACCGCCAGCAGGTGTGTTTATAGTGTCATATACATCAATTGTAAATAGCTCGGTAAATGTGTCAGCTATCGTAGCTTCTAGTGCCTCATAGTAGTAAAACGTTATAGCTCCACTATCATAATCAGTAACCAGTTCAGTACCAGATATTGTACCCGATAGATTGAACTGAAAAGTTAGCCCCCAATCTGCCTCATAATTGTTATCACTAGGGCCAAACTGATTTAGGGAATCCCGGGGGGATAAATCGCTGATACCGTTTAGGCCTAATGAATCAAATGCATCCGCCACTGAACCTGATAAATTTACTCCACCGGACGTGTTAATGTTGCACCCTGAGGAAAGTGATAATGCATTACAGTCGGCAACAGTGGTTGATTGATAATTGTATAGTAATTCGTTTAGCCAGCCAGTTGTAGTTGGTCCAGCGGCGGTATTCGGGTTTAGGCTGCTATCGAAATCTACACCTACATCTATATAAAACTCTTCAGCAGATAAAGCGGTAGTCGCGAGCGTTAGCGCAGCGCCTATTGTAATGTGTTTTAATTTCATTTTTGAATCCTTGTAACAAAACTAAATATTCTAGTAAGGCTGCGACATCAAACACTTCAAATCCTTTCTGCAACCGTTCGGTGATACTTAATGCGAAAAGCGCGCCAAGTAATTATTCTTTAATTATCATAGTTTTATAAAACAGGTTCTTCGTAGATGTAAAATTGTCTGACAAATAGTATTATTCGAAAAACAATTAGCCTGCGCTTTTTGCCGTGTTGGCTTCATTTAAATGCTTCAATATTTGCTCATTGTCTGGGGCAATCTCAAAAGCTTTATTCAAAATAACGGCTGCTTGTTCAACGTTGCCACTTTTCAAAAGTGCGTAACCATAAGTGTCTAAAACTGTAGCACTCTCCGGGGCTATCGCAAAAGCCCTCTCCCCATACTCCAGAGCTTCTTTAAATCTCTCTTGCTTAATCAACTGCCAAGATAAGTTGTTAAGGATGATGAAGTTGTTAGGTTCTGAATTCGCTAATACTCGATAATGCATAATAGACTTTGTTACATCGAACTTTGAAAAAATGCTTGCCAAAGTTAACCTAATCGTTGCGTCATCAGGTCGGATTTCGAGGTGTTCTTCTAGAAATTTAACCCCTTGACCTGGTGTGTTATTGTTGACGTTAGCACTATATATAATTGAAGCCGTCCTAGAAGAATAAGAGGTGTTATAATAATCAGTTAGAGCTTTAATTGCCGAAGGGAAGTCTCCTTTTGCATAAGCTATATGTCCTATAATACTTTTATATTCAGGAGTATTTTTCGACTCTTCACTAAGTAGTTCTACAGCTCTTTGCGATTCTTTAATTTGCTTATTTAATATCAGATAGTGCGCCCGCAATAGTTGAAATTGCGTAGAAGTAGGAAATCTTATCAGCGCTTTTTCTGTTTCTCGTAGCGCTTTATCAAATTTGCCAGTTTTATCAAACAACATGACAGGGAATAGCCATGGCTTGATGTTTGTAGGCGTTGTGTTTCTCCAATCTTGATAAACACCTAACGCCTGCAATTCATCCCCGTTGATTAAAAAAGCTTCGGCCCATAATTGCCAGAACTTGTCTGGGGCGTGTCTCCTCGATTTTACTAATTCAAAGGTATCAATAAGCTCTTGTGACTTACCCTCAGACAGCAATGCTTGCGCATAGCTCGTAATGTATTGAAAATTTTCTGGCGACTCTTTAATTTTTTTCCGGTAAAGGGAAAGAGCCGATTCTATTTCTCCATGTTCTTTCTCTAACGAAAAATAATTAAACAAAGTAGTGCCTGTAGCTTTTGCAGATTTTGCTAACTTTTTTTGCAGTTCGATAGCTTTGTCGAATTTTCGCTCCTCAATTGCTTTTTTTGTGTAAAAATTGATGGAATATAAATTTAAACTATCGAGTGAAAGAGCCTTGGCATGTATTTCTTCTACTTTTTTAAGGTCACCTAGTTTCAAGTACACAGTTGCCGCAGTATTGAGTGCTTGAAGATTGTCGGGAGATTTTAGTAACCAATCATCTACTTGTCCTTTTGCTAATGATAATTGGTCAGTGTTAATGTAGCCTTCGATTAATGCAAACCTTGTGATAGTTTCATCGTCTATCGATAGTGACTTTTCTAAATCTGAGATACCGCTTGCGTCATTTAAACTTAATTTGAGAATACCAATTTTCGCTAGAGACCCTGCGTCATTTAGATTATTGACTTTTATCTTTTTTAGCAAACCTTTTGCTTCGTCGGTCATTCCCTTATTGACTAGGTCAGCGCTTAACTTAAATAAAAGTTGTTTGTCCTTATCGTCAATGAAGGAATAATTACCCATATCCTTTAAAGCATCTGAGGTATAACCTAAGTTTATCTTAATATCAGATAAAATTTTGTTCACTGGGTGAGTGGCAGCTACGCTTTTGCTGACTGGAAGTAAGTATTCAAATGCTTGTTCGTTTTTCCCTAAATTATAGGCAGCCACTCCAGCATATAATTTCGCGATGACATCATCGGGCTCACTGAGAAGTGCGATATCCATGTGCCGTATCGTCGATTCAAAACTATCTTCATTAAACAAAACAATACCTTTCAATATATTCGTATAATGATGATTTGGAAACGAGGATAGAATTTGATTAATGAGAGTATTTGCCTGCTCAAATTGGGCTGTTTTAGTATAGCTGTCAGCTAATAGAAGCTTCCCCTTGTTGTTTGATGGCTGATTTTTATTAAATTGTTCAAAGCTCTTTACTGCATTTTCATAGTCACCTTCCTTGGCGTACAGTTGCCCTTGAAGAAGTCTTGCTTCATAAAAATTCGCATTAGTGCTAAGTAAATCCTCAAGCAAAATTTGAGCATTAGCATAAGCCCCTTGCTCACTTAAAAGATAAGCTTTTCCAAATGATGTATAGTCTGCTGCATCTGCAAAAATTTCTGCTTGTTCTAAAGCTTGTTTAGCTTTGATAGGATTATCTAGAGCTGAGAATGCGATGGAGCGATATACATAAATTTGGGTAATTAAGGCGTTGGAGGCATCTGGGAGGGTTTCCGACTTTTCTATTATCCCTTCGTAATCTTCCTGAAAATATAGAACGCGATAGAGCAACTCTATTACTTTATTATTATTTTTTTCTTTTGAAAGGATGAATTCTAACTCTTTTCTTGCGTTAGCATACTGCCCGCTTTGCAAATAAACATTTGCAAGTAATTTTCTTCCTTCAAGAGAATCTGGATTGTCTTTTACGAGATTTTTTAGCTTTATTTCGGCTGTTCTAAAGTCGTCTGATTCTAGTGACTTCTCAGCATCATCCAACAAATTTTGCGGTGTTTGCTTAGAGCAACCTGCATTGATTGCTAAGCACACAAAGAATATCAGTAATTTGTTCATTTTCATTCCTTCGATAAGCGTCAACGCTGCTAACAGGTAGATACTAACAGTTATGTCTTATAAAACAAAAAGCTCGCCTAAGCGAGCTTTTTGTTTTCTATCGAATGTTACGAACGCTTACTTAATAGCTTTTTTGCGAGACAAAGTGCCGATGGCAAACAATGATAAACCAAACAAAGCGACCGAAAATGGTTCTGGCACGACCGCAAAACTAACTGAACCGTCATGAGTACCACTCAAAGAAGTCGTTCCGTCACCATTATCGTTAATTGTCACGAGGTTTGCGTCAGTGTTGTAATCAATATTCACAGCGAGGTCTTGCTGATTTTCTAATACTGAAGCAAACGTACCAGAACGCACATTAAAAAAGTCGGTAATCGCTACGCCGTTTATAGAGCCTGAACCAAATGAAGAGATAAAGCCTCTCAGAATTTGTCCGCCTGGAGAATTAGATGTTCCATATACGTCAACGGTAAATAGTTCAACAACTGCTGTTGAAATATCACCGGTCGCGAGTGTTGCAGAGTCGTAATAGTAAAAGACTACAGCACCGTCAGAGTAGTCTGTGACTAAATCTGATCCACCGATAGTACCCTCGACATTAAAATTGAATGTGATGCCCCAGCTTCCAGAATAATCGTTATCGCTTGGGCCGGATACGTCAAGAGTATCAAACGGACTAAGGTCTGTAACCCCATTTGTACCGAGCGAGCTCAAAAACGCACCAAACGACGTTAGGTCCGCGCCTCCCGATGTATTGATGTCACAACCACCAGCAAGTTCTGCAGCAGAACAAAAGGCCGTAGTGTTCGATTCGTATTTGTGAAGGAGTTCAGTAACCCAACCAGTGGTGTTTTGGTCAACGGCAACGTCACTGTTTTTCGATGCATCGAAATCAGCTCCGTTATTAATGTAGAATTCATCGGCTAGTGACGACAGTGAAACTACGGGCAGAGCGAGTATTGCTACCAATTTTAATAAACGCATGATTTACCTCAATACATCAACAAAAAATCATATCATTGCTGTTGAAAGCAAACGGCGCGCCAATTTTGCAACATGTTGTGAATGCAAACCTTTTTGCGCATTTTCCGCGATTTGATAGCGGGGCTGTAAAAAAAGTTGACAATTATAGGCGCAGTCCAGCGTGCTTTGTAGAGGGAGTGATACAGGTCTGGTTAGCCTCGAAAATTTCCCGTCTAATTTCAGTAAGAAGTTCCCCAAAACCCTTTCTAAGGTTCGCAGGCACTTCCATAGGATTAATAATAAATGGTGCTCTTTGACCATGATAGTCAACTACCGAGCCAATTTGTTTAAATGGAAGCCCAACCAATCTCATACTTCTAGCCAGTCTAGGTTCAACCATAACGTAACAATGATGGATATTTTTCTCGATTAAAACAGCAGTTGCTGAAAGGTACAATCCTACTGCAATAAATGGAAAGCAGCGTAACTCAGTCTCTGAATATGTATGCTCGTTTATTGCACCGATGGCTGCGCCGTCGAACTCATCCATTTGTCTTCTACGAAAATGTTCCGGAACTGCTAATCTGGAAATTTCTACAATATCTTTGCGCTCGAAGTTTGACGGTAAGAATTCTTCATCTTCTATACTATCTTTGCAGAAGACTTCAATTGGAAGTCTCTCTTCTTCTGATTGAGAGGTTATTATACGAACTGTCCCTGCAAATGTAGAAGATAACCTATGTTTAATGAGGCAGTGGATCGAATGTGAGTCGAAGTCGTCGGTTTCTAGTTTATTTGCTCTCATCGGTTCAAGTTTAAGTTCTTCTGCATATACGTTATGGCGTATACCAAATGAAGCTTTGATACTTTCCGTGCTGTTAGAAACATCAGGCTCAAAATAGGTGGCGAAATGCGAAGCAATCGATTCGGCGTCTTGTCTGTTTCTCATTTTGATATTCTCTACATTTTTCGTTATATATCTTAATACGCACTCAGCAATACTTACTAAGTAAACCAAACCTTCTTTTGAGTTTGAATTCGACTAGGCCAAAATATTCATGTAAAGCCCTTTTTATTATAGTTAAGTTCTTGGGGTCTGGTAAATTAAGCTTAAGTACAATTTTGGGTTTTACTAAAAAGTCGGTGGGAGCAGCGTTAATGCTTACTCCACAAAATTTGAGGTAGCTACTAGCTCTCAGCATATGGCTTGCCGAAGTGACCAAAGTTAAAGATGAGAGGGTTATATTCTTAACAATACCTTGAATTTCGGATTCAGTGTCATAACCTATTGGAACTTCGATAATATCTTCACTTTTAACGTTGTGGCGTTCGAGAAATTCGCGGGCGTAGCGGCTATAAGCGCTTGGCCAATTTCCAAATTTTCCGCCGGCAACAATTATTTTGGCTTCACGAGTTTGATAGATATCAGCCGCGTGTGATAATCGTAGATAAGAGCATGGCGGCCACCTGTTTGCGTATGGAACACTCATTTCATCGTAATAGTTACATGCCATTACTAAAATAACTTGCTGTCCGTCGTTAGTGTTTTTCTTATTCTTAGCGTGTTCGCTGTTAACTGAGTGGTGCTCTAATGGATGCAATAAAGCTGATGAAAGAAAAGATTGACTACAAGAGAACAGTAAAATAAGAGCAAATAAGATAGTATAAAAAGAGTAATTTTTCTTTTTAACTAGTAACAACAGTCCTGATATTATTACTAGAATAGAAAAATGTATCAAAGGACTGGTCAATATATTTGCAAAAGTGCTCAACATTCTATTTTTGATTAAATTAACCTTTGCTATTGTTTTACCACCTATTTGTGTAGCAACGCCAGAGATAATATTATGAAATCAACGTTTTTTTTAATTGTTTTGTCTATATTTCATATTCTTAATACTGTTTATGCTAGTGATTCTCTTTCACTCCCACTTATAATAAAAAAAGTGCAACCATCAGTTGTAGGTGTTGGGACGCTTACTCCTATAGAAGGAAATTTAGCACAATTAAAAGGGACAGGATTTGTTATTGGGGGAGGGCGCTATATTGCAACAAACTATCACGTTGTATCAGAAACACTTTCCCAAGAAAAAATTCAAAAGCGTGTTGTTTTCGTCGGTACTGGACGTAAATTTGAACTGCATGAAGTCGAAATAGTAGACTTTGACCCAGTATTCGACTTGGCGATTCTCGAAATTGTGACAGATAAAGTTGTACTTCCTTCAAAGTTCACGTTTCGCGAGACTGAAAGCATGATTGAACCAGGCGTAGAAATAGCTTTCACAGGGTTTCCGATTGGTAGTGTTCTTGGATTGTATCCGGCTACTCACAAAGGAATTATTGCTGCAGTAACACCTGATTCCAATCAAGCAAATTCCTCATCTCAACTCAATTCCCAACTTATTGCTAGACTACAGCGAAAATTCGATGTTTATCAATTAGATGCTACGGCTTTTCCTGGTAATAGCGGAAGCGCTTTATATGTAGCTAATTCAGGTGAAGTTATTGGCATTATAAACAAAGTAATGGTTCAAGGGGGGAAAGAATACGCGCTTTCATCTCCAAGCGGGATTACCTACGCAATACCTGTAAAGCATTTGCGAAATTTGGCGAGTAGGAATAATATAAAACTATAAATAAAAGAAAGCGTCAAATTCCTTTACACTTTTTATCAATGTAATAGTTAACCTTTTGTTTAACGTGCATAAAATATTTTGGCTGACTTTTTGCATCAGGTTTTGATATTAGTGTTATTGGACAAACGTATTCAAATGATGGGTTTGGATTAGATATATGCAAAAGTTATCAAGACGTAAATTGTTAAAAGGGACAGCAAAATCAGCCCCTTTACTTGCTTTGGCAAGTAGTAAGTCGGTTTGGGCGTCTGGCTGTATGTCTATGTCGGGTTCTCTGTCAAACAACTTCTCTAACAAAGTTACATACGAATGTAACGGCTCGGCTGGGTGTACTCCAGGTTTCTGGAAAAACCATGTTCAAGCATGGCCGAAATTCTTGTTTCCGGGAATATTTCTATTTTCAAGCGATAAGTTTAAAGTTGCGTGGGATTGGACGATGGGCTCGCATGCTCATTTAAGCAATGATAAAAAGTATTATGGCTGGAGCAGTGACTCAATACGAAAATATGCAAATATGGACAATCATGGTAGCTATTCTCAAACATGGGTTGGGCTATTGGAAACCATGTGTCCAAGCTTCATAACCAAAGAAACACTGTGGCAATCTTTGAATGAAGGTTTCGAGGGGGGGGAAAAAGAGGCGGAGTACCACATGGCAGCTGCTTTGTTAAACGCAGCGCATGATGGAATAGATTATGGTTATGATATGGTTCAGTTGCTCACTTTTTGTAAAAAAGCAGAGGAATCGAATAGTAAACAAACGCTTCATCGATTCATAGATTCTCTAGTGTCTTTGAATGAACGTGGAAATATTGATGCTCCAGAGATTCAAACGTTTTCTACTTCGGATCTTGAAGAGTGTTATAGTCCTTTAAGTCGACGAAAGAAACGTAGCCGTTTTTCATATAGTAGTTACACAGCGCAGAGTAGTTCCGAAGATACGATAAATACGTCTAGAATTATAGGTGACTCTTCAGATTACCCTTCAATAAGTTAACGATTTTGTTTAATGATTTTATACAAATAACTGAAACTGATTCTATTGTTGTTTTCTATCATAGTGGTACTGGGCAGACGTTAGTTTTTGGTCACGACATAAAACCTCTCATAGCATGTTTGGGGTCGTCTGTTCCACTGGACGATCCCCAAGTTGCCGGATATCAAGAAACGATAAGCACATTGAGAAAATTTGATATGCTAGACAACTAATCAGAAAAATGGAGTTTATTGGTGAGTAGTAACAGTTGTGTAGTCAGAACTTCCCCATTTTCTTTTAAAGTTTCTTCACGTTTCCCTTCTGTAATCAAAAATCTGTCCACACTATATCCAGCTTCGCTGTTGTCGACTTTAGGTACTGCAGATTTCAATGTTTCAATAGATATGCCCTACGTCTCAACTATTCCGCTTTTTAGACGCGCACTATTTACTCTTGACGGTTTTGCTCCCTTTACTCGAGGCCCTAGTAATCACAGTCACGCATTGCTTGAGTGGGGGATGAATTGGTGTGTATCTAAGTATGGTGCAGATAGGCTAATAATTCATGCCGCTTGCGTTGCGAAGAAACACAAAGCCATTTTGTTATCTGGTGATTCAGGAAGTGGTAAAAGCACATTATCTTGTGCATTAATGAATGAATCCTATAGACTATTAACCGATGAACTAACCCTTGTAAATTTAGAAGACTCATCCGTAACGCCCTTTGTAAGGCCAATTAGCCTTAAAGACAAAGCGATAGATGTAATTCAAAGAAGATACCCTTTCGCAGTGATGGGGCTTGTCGCTCATAACACTCATAAAGGTACTGTAAGTCACTGCCGCCCCTCTGACCTGAGTTGGTCAACAATGATGGAACCGGCCGAAATCCGTGGTATTGTCTTTCCTAAATATAGTGCGTCAACTACTGACATTGAAGTCTCTAGAATTTCGAGCTTAGATTCGTTTATGAAGTTACTTGAGCAAGCTTTTAATATCCATATTTTGGGCTCAAAAGCAATCCACATACTTCAGCAAATATGTGAGCGGACACCAGCATACGAAATTACTTATTCCGATACGCAGCGAGCAATTGATTTTGTGAATGAACTATATGAAAGTGACGACTAGCAATCTCCTAATTGATCTCGTTACAAAAAAAAAGAGCACGCTTCAGTTGGAAAAAAGTGAGTGGTGTGATGTCGTTGCGTTATCTAGACAGCTAGGTTTCCTTCCGTTTCTTTACCATATTTCACTTGAAGAAAATACCTTTTCATTAATGCCTAAGAGTGTAGCTAGTCAGCTCAAAAGTGCATATTACGAGTTACTTAAACAGCATGACTCGATTAATTGGCATCTGGCACAGTTGCGCAAAAACAACCCTTCAAGTTTAAAAATTACCCTGCTAAAAGGTGCTGCTTATATTGCTGCTGGCAAAAGAAACGCCGCTTATAGACTGTTATCAGACATTGATTTGCTTGTGGAAAGGAAGTTTCTTAATGACGCTGAGTTTTGGCTATTTATAAATGGTTTTGCTGTTTCAGTTTCTGACGAATATGACGATTATTATTATCGGCAATGGATGCATGAGTTGCCACCCTTTGTTAATTCAAAAAGTGGTTTAATCGTAGACTTGCATCATAATTTACTACCAATAAGCTCTAAACGTCATATAAATGCCTCTCTTATAGTAGACAGTGGTACAGAGTTAGAGGAACATTATATAGTTCCAAGTGATGAAGATTTAATTATTCATTCTGCTGTGCACTTGATACAGGACAGCGTTTTTGACCGTTCACTACGCGACTTGTGTGACCAATACTGGTTGCTAACTGACTATATTGAACAGAATATAACGAGTGCGCAGTTAATCGACCGAGCTATAAAACTGGCGTTAGGCACTGATCTTGCTAAATCTTTTTCGCTGATGAGCGAAGTGCTGAATCTTCCTCTTACTGACGAAGAGTCTGATTTTGTGAAGCAATCGTTAAGACGAAAGCGATTATGAGTCTTGGAGAAAAGGTGCTACATAATTATGCTCCATCAACCAGTGAAGTCAGAATGGAGAGTCAAGCACCATGTTGCATCGCTTTATTTGTTCGTCAAAAGTCACTTGATTAAAATGCCTGTTAAGCTGCTTATCAAACATGCGGGAATGAAATCGTATAAAAGGATTATTGGTTTGTTTAAAAAACAAGAGAAGGGCTCATGAAAATCTTAGTCACCGGAGCAGCTGGTTTCATTGGTGCAGCTGTATCGCAATACCTTATCAATCGTGGTGACCAAGTTGTCGGGATTGACAACATTAACGATTATTACGATGTGAATTTAAAGCACGCTCGTCTAGACGAGATTAAATCATCTACTGCTGCTGATTTATTTTCATTTATCGAGATGGGGGTAGAGGAGCGCGACAAAATGGCTGCGCTTTTTGAAGAGCACAAATTTGATAGAGTGGTGCATTTGGCTGCTCAAGCTGGTGTGCGTTATTCACTTGAAAATCCTAACGCTTACGTCGACTCAAATATTGTTGGCTTTGTGAATATTCTAGAGGGGTGTCGCCATAATAACGTCGAGCATTTGGTGTACGCGTCATCTAGCTCAGTCTACGGTGCGAATGAGACTATGCCGTTTTCAGAACAGCATAACGTAGATCATCAAGTTAGCTTGTATGCGGCTTCTAAAAAAGCTAACGAGCTAATGGCTCATACTTATAGTCACCTGTATAACTTGCCTACAACGGGGCTGCGCTTTTTCACTGTTTACGGGCCTTGGGGCCGTCCAGACATGGCGCTTTTCAAGTTCACTAAGGCTATTTTGGAAGGTAAAACAATACAGGTTTACAACTATGGTAACCACCGTCGTGACTTCACTTATATCGATGATATCGTTGAAGGCGTAATTCGCTCATTGGATAATGTGGCTAAACCTAATGAGAATTGGGACGGCGGCAATCCAGATCCAAGTACGAGTAAGGCGCCCTATAAGGTTTACAATATTGGTGCGCAAACACCAGTGCACCTTTTGAAGTTTATTGAAACCCTTGAGAGTGCATTGGGCATTGAGGCGAAGAAAGAACTTCTTCCTATGCAGCCGGGCGATGTGCCTGACACCTATGCTGATGTGTCGTCGCTCGTTGAAGATACTGGATACCAGCCATCTACCGATGTTGAAACTGGCGTAAAGGCGTTTGTCGACTGGTATCGCGACTTTTATAAAGTGTAAGCGCTAGCGACTTATAATTACTTTCTGAAACTGTTAAAGTGCACTGCTTCTCATAAATCCCGCACACTTTTTGGGCAAGAACTCTTTCGTGGTTGCATAACCGAGCTCAAAAAGTGTGTTCTTAATTTCAGGTGTAAGCGAAAAATCTACCGCGGAAATCTCCCCGGTATTCACTACCACCGTATTGTGCCAATACTTCGCATTGACGTACTCCCTGGATATTGCCGTCATAAACGTGCGAATAAGCATGCTGACGTATTGGGGCAGTTGAAGTAAGTTCTTTTTAATGGCCTTGCGTTTTTGTTCGGTGCTTTGCAGTCTGAAGCATACTGATGGCGTGCCATCGCCTCGCCAATCTTCAAACAGCGCATCTTCAGACAATATAGCGCCGTCTACTAGCAAGTGCTCTTTAAAGGGTTTGAACGAGAAGATGAGCGGTATCGACATAGAGTACCGCACTGCTTCTGACACCTTCATATCTGGAGAGGTTTGTTTGTTGAACAAAACTGGTCCGCCGCCGTTTACGTCGGTAGCGAGAATATGCAGGTTGAGTGGGAGGTCGGCAAACACTGCGCCTTCCAACTGTTCGTCAATCCATCGTTGAAATACGTCGCCAGAAGAAAGTCCGCCTTCCCGGAGTAATCTTACGAGTGAAAATTCAGTGAATTGCTTGAAATCAGTAACCAGTGCGAGCTCTCGCATTTGCTCCACTGTGTAACCTTTGGCGTAAAGCGAAGCGATAATCGAGCCACCTGATACACCCACTAAAGTGTCGAAGCCTACGTTCATGTCCTGCAGCGCTTTAATTATGCCGATATGGGCGCTCAATCTTGTTCCTCCACCTGAAAAGATGGGCACAATTAGCGTGACGTTCGCCTGTAATAAATTATTCGGTATTGCTGCCGAGGCTATCTGCATGTGCATACTCCAAACTAAGGAGGCTTTGCGCTAAGTGTTTAGTTCCAACGGAATAACAAACGCTGCGCCCCACACTATAAAAGCGTAGTTTACTCATGCATTATCAGCAAAGTATCAAGGGGGAGATAAGCGATATCTTTAGTCTAAAGTGTTGCCATATCACTACACAGTTCGCTTTTGAGTGAGTTTGCGAAGTGATTTCACGCGTCGCGACAATAAATGCAAACGCAACAGTAATACACCAGCAATAAATAAAAAGGCTCACTTCTGTTTACTAACAGAGTGAGCCTTATTCAAATGGGTCTGATGAGGCTTGAAACTAGCTAGCTAATTCTTTGGTGTTTTACCGTATGGAATATAGCTATTAGATTCCAATTCTTAGCCCTCATATTTTGTACTAGCTCGCCGCAAGTTTTGCCTTCATTTCGCGGCGACGTGCGTGCAGTAAAGGTTCTGTGTAACCGCTAGGCTGCTCTTTACCTTTGAAGATTAGATCGCTTGCGGCTAAGAAACCAATTGAGCTGTTTAAATCAGGTGCCATAGGGATATACTCAGGATCCCCCGCATTTTGCTCATCTACTAAGACAGCCATACGAGCCAAAGACTCTTTTACCTGATCTACACTTACAATGCCGTGCTCTAGCCAGTTAGCGATATGCTGCGATGAAATTCGCAACGTCGCGCGGTCTTCCATCAAGCCTACATTGTTGATGTCAGGAACTTTCGAGCAGCCTACGCCTTGGTGAACCCAGCGTACAACGTAGCCTAAAATGCCCTGAACATTATTGTCGATTTCACGCTTAATACTTTCACGCGTCAGAGTAGAGGCATCTTCTAACAATGGAATGGTAAGTATGTCAGCAAGGCCACTAAAGTTTTCATCTAGCGACTTTTGAACGTCAAACACATTTACATCGTGGTAATGAAGCGCGTGCAGTGTTGCTGCAGTAGGTGAGGGAACCCAAGCAGTATTAGCGCCAGCCTTAGGGTGACCTATTTTGGCGGTCATCATATTTTGCATTTCGTCAGGTATTGGCCACATGCCCTTACCAATTTGAGCTTTGCCAGAAAGACCACAACGAAGGCCTACTGCGACGTTTGCAGTTTCATAAGCCTTAATCCACGCCATAGACTTGAGCGCGGCTTTTTCTGCAAAAGGGCCGGCAAGCATTGAGGTATGAATTTCATCACCGGTTCTGTCTAAGAAACCCGTGTTAATGAACACAACGCGTGAAGTAGCCTCTGCAATACAAGCTTGTAGATTAATACTCGTACGGCGCTCTTCATCCATTATGCCCATTTTAAGGGTGTTAGCTGGAACATCGATAATCGCTTCGATAGCACCAAACAATGCGTTAGAGAATGCAACTTCTTCTGGCCCGTGCATTTTAGGTTTAACAATATAAATACTGCCTTCGCGGCTGTTTTTAAATTTGCTGTTTCCTAAAAGATCATGCTTTGCGATAAGTGAAGTGACTAAACCGTCCATGATCCCCTCTGGCACTTCTTCGCCGTCAAAGAGCATAGCATTGTTAGTCATAAGGTGGCCCACGTTTCTAACAAACATAAGGCTTCGACCAGAAAGTACTAGTTCGCCATCTTTTAGCTCGTCTTGTGAAGCGTGTTTAGACGGCTGGTAGCTTCTATCGTCATGCATAGCGCGAACAAGCTGCTTGCCGCCCTTTGTCATTTCAATGCTTAGCGAGCCTTTCATTAAGCCTAACCAGTTGCTATACACCAAGGTTTTGTCTTCAGCGTCAACAGCAGCAACGGAATCTTCGCAGTCCATTATGGTGGTTAATGCAGCTTCAACCAATACGTCTTTTACGTTTGCGGCATCGCTCTCGCCAATAGGGTGAGTCGGGTCTAGTTGAATTTCAAAATGCAGACCGTTGTGTGCAAATAGCAGGCTTGACGGTGCGCTAATGTCACCTTGGTATCCTTGCCATTGCTCTGTGTTTGCTAAGGTGGTTTCATCGCCGTCGACGAGAGTGATCGCCAATTTACCCGGTTCAATCTTATACTCAGTAACGTCAGCGTGGCTGCCTTTCGCAAGCGGTATCATGCTATCTAGATAGTCTTTCGCTTTCGCAACTACTTTGGCGCCGCGTACGGGGTTGTAGCTTTTTCCCGCTTCTGCACCACCTTCATTGCTGATGACGTCAGTGCCGTATAGTGCATCGTAAAGGCTTCCCCAACGGGCATTTACCGCGTTAAGTGCATAGCGAGCGTTGTTGATTGGCACAACTAACTGAGGGCCTGCCATTGTCGCTATTTCGGCGTCTACATTTTGTGTTTGTGCACTTACTTGTGATGGCTGCTCAACAAGGTAACCGATGCTTTTTAGGAAGTCGGTATATTCGTTTCCGTTTACCGGGTTACCAGCTTTATGATAATCGTCGATAGCGCGCTGAAGCTGTTCTCGCTTTTCTAATAGTGCGCGATTTTGAGGAATGAATTTTTCGAAGAGGGTTTCTGCACCTTGCCAAAAGGTGTCTTTATCTACGCCTGTGCCAGGAAGTGCCTGTTCATTAATAAAGTTATCGAGTTGTTCGGCAACCTGTAGTCGGCCTCTAGTAATATATCCTTGCATAACTACCTCTATACATTTGTCTGTTCACCCAGTGTAGTGTGTATAGAGATAGTTTTTTAATTTATGGTTTGTATTTCTGCCATATATTTTGTGAATGTTTAGCCCGCATTCATTTCGCTAGCTACATCGCTGATTAAGCGGCGCAACCAAATGTGACCTGCGTCGTGGTGAAGTAGGGCACTCCACGCCATTTTTAGCGCAATAGGTGGTATGTCGAAAGGCGGCTCTTTAATCACCACATCTGGGTCGTGTTTGAATAAACGCGCCGCTTTGCTTGGTAAGGTAGCAATAAGTTTTTGCTTTTTCGCAATCTGAAGCGCTGCATGGTAATGACGAGTAAATACGCGAATAGCACGCTGTTTTCCGATTTTTGTAAGCTCTGCGTCAACCCAGCCCAATTTTTGTACTTCATTTGGATCAATACCTACACCCACGCCAAACCCAGTTTTACTCACCCAAATATGCTGGGCACTCAAGTAGCCTTCTAGGTTGCATTTTTCTACTAGCGGATGGTCGGAACTCATTACGCAGCTAAAGGTGTCATACCAGATAACTTTTTGGTGAAACGACAAAGGCAGTTCATCAAAGCGGTTAATTGCCATATCCACTTTACCTTGCTCGACATCGTGAAACGTCACGTCACTCGGCGTAATAAGGTCAAGCGTAATATTGGGCGCTAAATCCGCCAGTCTTCCAACAAGTTCAAGTAACAAGGTACTCTCTGCATAGTCACTGGTCATAATGCGGAAGGTTCTGTCGCTGGTTAACGGATCGAAATCAGTCTCGGGTTGAATAGAGCTTTCCAATCGACTAAGCACATCGCGAATAATGGGTTGTAGTTCAAGCGCGCGCTTAGTGGGGGTCATCCCATCGCTGGTACGAACTAAAAGTGGATCTTTAAATAGATCGCGAAGGCGCTTCAGGCCGTTACTCATTGCTGGCTGAGTAATGCTTAGCTGGTTTGCAGCTTTCGTTACACTTCCTTCGCGCAACAGCACATCTAAATAAACCAATAAATTCAGGTCGACCTTCGCTATATTCATTATTCTAATGCTCTTTTTAAACCTAATCAAACATAGCTATTATAAAGCTTTTTTATTTCAATGTCAGATAAGCGTTTAGTCTTAAATTGGCCGCCGTTATACCTATAAGGTATTGAAATATAGTTGGTATATTGTTTTTTTATGAAATTTAGAAAAATATGGCTTTTTTTGTTTTATGCAAAAAGCATAAGTGAAGTGAATGACGCGCACAAAAAAGGGCACCCGAAGGTGCCCTGTAGGAAAGGTTGGGATGCTTTCCGTTTAACTCATTGCCTGTTCACGTTATACGTCAAACTGGTTCATGGTGTTATCTTCACCAGACGCTTTAAGTGCACCTTCACCAGAGAAGTACTCTTTGTGTGTATCACCTAGGTCAGAACCTGCCATCGCTTGGTGCTTAACGCACGCTAGACCTTGGCGAATTTCTTGACGCTGAACACCGCGAACATAAGCAAGCATACCTTCTTCACCGAAGTAACCTTTTGCAAGGTTGTCAGTAGACAGCGCTGCAGTGTGGTAAGTCGGTAGCGTGATAAGGTGGTGGAAGATACCCGCTTCGCGTGCTGCGTCAGCCTGGAAGCTCTTAATCTTCTCGTCCGCTGCTGCTGCAAGTTCGCTGTCATCATAGTCAGCAGACATAAGTTTCGCGCGGTCGTAGCCAGATACGTCTTTGCCTTCTTCTGTCCAAGCATCAAACACTTGCTGACGGAAGTTGAGCGTCCAGTTGAATGATGGAGAGTTGTTATAAACCAGCTTTGCGTTTGGTACTTGTTCGCGAATAGCGTTAACCATTTCAGCAATTTGGCCAACGTGAGGCTTTTCAGTTTCAATCCAAAGCAAGTCAGCGCCGTGCTTAAGTGACGTTACGCAGTCAAGTACTACACGGTCAAAACCTGTGTTGTCTTTAAAGCGGAACAAGCCGTTTGGTAGGCGCTCAGGTTTAACCAGCTTGCCACCTTGTTTAAGCACCAAATCACCTTCAGTTAGGTCTTCAACACCCGCAACTTCGGTAGTTTTAAGGAACGCATTGTACTGAGCAGCTAAGTCGCCTTCTGATGTAGATACTGGGATCTTCTGAGTAAGACCAGCACCTAGTGAGTCAGTACGTGCAACAATTACACCTTCATCAACACCTAGTTCAAGGAATGCATAGCGTACTGCATTGATTTTCGCTAGGAAGTCTTCGTGTGGCACGGTTACTTTACCGTCTTGGTGACCACATTGCTTCGCGTCCGATACTTGGTTCTCAATTTGGATACAGCATGCACCTGCTTCAATCATTTGCTTTGCAAGTAGGTAGGTTGCTTCTTCGTTACCAAAGCCCGCATCGATATCTGCGATAATTGGAACTACGTGAGTTTCGTAATTGTCGATTTCAGCTTGAATCGCAGCTACATCACCACCGTTTTTCTTAGCGTCGTCTAGCTTGTGGAAAAGGTCGCCTAATTCACGCGCATCTGCTTGGCGAAGGAAAGTATAAAGTTCTTCGATAAGCGCAGACACTGATGTTTTTTCATGCATTGATTGGTCAGGAAGAGGACCAAATTCAGAGCGAAGTGCTGCTACCATCCAGCCTGAAAGGTAAAGGTAGCTTTTGTTAGTTGTGCCTTGATGCTTTTTAACTGAAAGCATTTTTTGTTGGCCTACGAAGCCATGCCAGCAGCCTAGTGACTGTGTGTACTGAGACGAATCTGCGTCGTATTCAGCCATGTCTTTGCGCATAATGCTTGCAGTGTAGCGAGCAATGTCTAAACCTGTTTTAAAACGGTTTTGAACCTTCATGCGTGCAGCGAATTCTGGGTTGATACCTTCCCAAGTTCCGTTTTGTGCTGCCTTTAATGTGGCGAAGTTATCAATGTCTTGTTGATATTGCGACATGAGCGTCTCTCCCGACTATAATTAAAATACTTAACGTTGTTTATGTTTACGCTGTAGGGCGTTCCCGTTGATTCCATTTCATCCTAGTGCCGGATTTGGAATAATAGAAATATATATTTTGCATTGCGGTCATTTATTTTGTGAATGACTGGCGCCGAGAGAAGTCTAGATACTGTAAATCTTTGACACCTATGTTTGATGGTTTTAAGGCAATGGGGCAGCAGTGGGGCAAGAAGTGGTCGGTAATAAATAACTTACGTAGGTTGCAAATGCTTGCTGGCGTTGACTATTTCGTCTGTCTATTAGCTAAAAGGGTAATAGCTTTGCCGGTGTGAGCAAGGTAAATTTAGGCGTAGAGCTTCACGCTAAATAGTCTTGTCCGATACGAGGGCGCTTTTGTTTTAGCTTGTTGATATATAATATGAAAAGTGGGTGTTATGAGTAGTAGTGTATTGTCGTCAGTTGACCAAAGAACCAAGCTTGTTGGCGAAAACAGGCTTGAGCTTTTGATGTTTCAATTGGGAACGCGACACATTTTTGCCATGAACGTCTTTAAAATTAAAGAAGTTATAAACGTACCCAAGCTCAATATAATGCCGGGTTCACATCACAACCTGAAAGGCGTGATGAACTACCGAGGAAGCTCCATTCCAATTATAGACTTGCGTCAGGCAATCAAAATGCGCGGTGCAGCTACGCAAGCAACAGCGAAGAATGTCATTATCACTGAATATAACAGAAGCGTGCAGGGCTTCATTATTGGTGAAGTGAAAAACATAGTGAATACATCGTGGGGAACCATTCAGCCACCCCCTAGCGGCATTGGAAAATCCAATTATTTAACCGCCATAACTCAGGTGAATGTTGAGGGTAAACAAGAGCTGGTAGAAATCATCGATGTTGAAAAAGTACTCGCGGAAATCATCGATTACGACACATCTATCTCTGAAGAAGTGCTAGATAAAGACATTGTTAACCACTTCTTAGGCAAGAAAGTGTTGATAGTAGATGACTCAAGCACAGCAAGAAAACAGATTAAAGATACGTTAGAGCAGCTAGGTATAACAATCATCGAACGTAAAAACGGCGCTGAAGCGTTAGCGCTGCTGAAGAAGTGGGCCGATGAGGGGAAGAACCCAACCGACGAAATTTTGCTAATGTTTACCGACGCAGAAATGCCAGAAATGGACGGCTATCGGCTTACTTCTGAAGTGCGTAACGATCCTCGTATGAGCAATTTATTTATAGCACTCAACACATCATTAAGCGGAAGCTTCAACGACGCCATGGTAGAAAAAGTTGGATGTGACAGGTTTATCTCCAAATTCCAGCCCGACATGCTCGTTGACGTGGCACAACAGCGCATGCGCGAATACCTCTCATCACAAAATAAGTAGTCGCTTCCTTCTTAAAAGTTGCTAATTTAATGAGATGACCAGATGGTCATCTCATGCTTGCGTTATTTTGTCCAAAAGCTTTGAGCATCTTGCCAGCCTGCTTTACACTATTGCATCTTATCGCTTTGCTAACACCATTATGATCACCAAAGAATCATTCGCGATAGTGTCGTTATTGTTGTATCTGCGGGTATCCAGGCCAGTAGGTACCTTACTTACTCAGGGAAGTTTAAATGATTAAACAATTTGTTCGCACATCACTACTAAGTTGTGCGTCTATTGCTGTTCTTGCGGGTTGTGGTATCACTGAATCTATGACCGAATCAGCAAGTGCAACCGGTACGCAAACTAAAGGTGTACCGAAAAATATAATAATGGTTGTAGCCGACGGTATGGGGCCTGCCTATACCACGGCTTATCGTAATTATGTAGATGACCCGTCAACACCGAAAATCGAGTCGGTGGTGTTTGATGATATTTTAGTGGGCAATGCATCTACGTATCCTGCTCAAGTCTCTGGTTACGTTACCGATTCAGCCGCTGCTGCAACCGCTCTTGCTACTGGCATTAAGTCATACAACGGTGCAATTGGTGTTGATGTAAATAAACAACCAGTAAACTCTGTTATGTACCATGCTAAGAGTAAAGGCATGCGTACTGGTTTGGCAGTAACGTCTCAAATTGTTCATGCGACACCTGCGTCATACATTGCGCATAACGAAAGCCGTAAGAACTACAACGAAATAGCTGAAGATTTCTTTGATGTTCGCGTGGACGGTAAGTTTGTCGCTGACGTGATGCTAGGCGGTGGAACGTCTTACTTTGAACGCGATGACAGAGATATTTTGGCGCAGTTTATTGATGCTGGCTACGAATATGCCGATTCATATAACCGTCTGGCTTCAGTGCCTGCGGGAAGCAATGTTCTCGGTCTGTTTGCTCCAGTAGCGCTGCCTGCGGTATTAGATGACAAGCGCAAAAATCGTCTTGAGTACCTAACTCAACATGCTATTAAACACTTAGAAAACGACAATGGGTTCTTTCTTCTCGTCGAAGCAAGCCAAGTAGATTGGGCTGGTCACGCAAACGATATCGCGTCTGCCATGGCTGAGATGCACGATTTAGCGCAAACCATGGAATATTTGCGAGATTATGTAAAAGCACACCCTGACACTCTTGTTATCTTGACGGCGGATCACAGCACAGGTGGCTTAACCATTGGCGCAAACGGCGACTACCGCTGGAGCCCTGAACATCTTAAGTCTATGTCAGCCTCGGTAATGACAATTGCTTTAGAGATGGCAAATGAAGAGAACCCTGGCGAATTTGTGGCGCAGAAGCTTGGCTTGTCGTTGAGTGAAGAAGAGCTTGCCACGCTAGATAGCGTATCAAACCAAGATGATGAAACTCGCTTCATGGCAGTAAAAACCTTCTTAGACACCAAAACAAACACGGGGTGGACAACAGGCGGTCACACTGGTGTAGATGTTGAAGTATTTGCTTTTGGCGCTGGTTATCAATCGCTTATGGGGCAAATTGATAACACGGATATTGCAAAAACAATATTCAGTTTTATCGATAAAAAACAGCCAGTAATAATCGATTCCGATTCAAATAAAGTATCAGAAAAGGTATCGACAAACATTGAGCTTACGTCAGACGAAGATGATGATGGCTTGTGTGACTTTAAGGAAGATTGGCGCTGTAACTAATCGCTACATTGTTTGTATAGAAATTAAAGCGCCAGCGTTTTTATAACAAGGCGCTTTATTTTTATCTGTGGTAAGCAGGAAAGAGGAACTATGAAAAACGAAATGCTGGCACTACTTCAAGATATCTATGATGAAGTTGAGCCCATGTTGGGCATGGGAAAAGTTGCCGACTACATCCCAGCGTTGGCCACAGTTAATCCACGGCAATTTGGCATTTCAATTTGCGATACAAACGGTCAAATAACGTCGATAGGCGATGCGAGCGTTCCTTTTTCTATTCAAAGTATCTCAAAAGTCTTTAATCTTGTTTTAGCTATCAATCACTACGGTGAAACTATGTGGGAGCGAGTTGGATGCGAGCCATCCGGCCTGCCGTTTAATTCTCTTGTACAGTTGGAATATGAAAACGGTATTCCCCGTAACCCCTTCATTAATGCCGGTGCGCTGGTGGTTAGTGATATGGTGCAATCTCGGTTCGCTTCCCCTTATATTGCCATGCGAGATTTCGTAAGACGCTTAAGCTGTAACGGCGATATCGTGGTAAATAAGGTGGTGGCGGAGTCTGAATACGAGCACCGCTCTCGCAATGCAGCAATGGCATATTTGATGAAAGCCTACGGAAATTTTGAAAACGAAGTGGAAGATGTGCTTCGAAATTATTTTCACAACTGTGCGCTAGAAATGAGTTGTGAGGACTTGGCGCGCTCAACGAGCTTTCTTGCTAACGCAGGTTTTTCTACTTGCGCAAATGAAAAGGTGCTAACGCCTTATCAAACCAAACAAGTGAACGCTCTTCTGGCGACTAGTGGGATGTATGACGAAGCTGGGAGCTTTGCTTTTAAAGTAGGCTTGCCGGGTAAAAGTGGCGTAGGTGGAGGCATAGTGGCTGTTGTACCAGGACGCTTCTCAATATGCGTATTTTCGCCAGCGCTTAATAGCGTGGGTAATTCTCAGCTAGGTGTGGCGGCTTTGACATCGCTAAGTGAACGCATCAATTGGTCTATTTATTAGGGGCTATTGCGCTTCGCTGTATATCAAAGGTCAACAGGCCTTAGTAGCCTGTCAATTCCATAAAGCCGCTCCCTGAATGGGAGCCTTTTATATCCACTCGCCCTTCATAATAGGGAAATAAGCTTTGATTCCATTGGCTTTCCTTGAACGGGCGAATGGATACGTCGATATCTTTCATTGGTATTTGAATATGCCAAGCGGTGGGAACAGAGCGAAGTGACTCTCCCTCGTTGATTGTTTCATAGGCCGTTGGCGTAATTGATACGTTGGCTTGCTCGATGGTTTCTTTCGTGCCATTTTCCGCTATATAGCTAGCCGTTGTGAATATTTCGCTGTGTTTGCTTTTGCTATTTTTCATGTTTTTATTCATGGCGTGCATGCGAAACGCCATCAATTTACTACCATCGTCTAAATGCAGCGAGAACCAATCCCATCCCATGGCTTCACTGTTGGCTAGGTGGCTCGTCCATTCGTGATCAAACCAGCCTTTACCCGTAACTTTTACGCTATTGCCCTCTATGTTTAACGTACCTTCCGCGTTAATGAATGGCTGGCTGTAATAGTAGGAGCGAAGGCGTTCGTCTTGTGTTTTTTTACTGTAGCCGTTATCACCCTGTTTGATGAAAGGCCCATAGGTATCTAGATTAAGCGAGACTTTGACGGCGCTAACGCTCGGCGCGTCATTTAATTCTGATAAGCTGTCTGCAGCGGTAGTGGGGATTTTTCCATTTATTCTGACCGGATGATGCGTGCTGCTTTGCCCAAAAGCGACTTTTAACACGGACGGGAACATGACTTTGCTTTCTGCACCTGTTTGAACCTCCGCCTGTGCCGCTTTCCAAACCCAATCGTCGATAACTGTCGCAAAGGGTTGCTGATCCACATAGGCATTACCTACACCGCCGCTTGCAAATCGTTCTTCGAAATAATGCTGTTCAGCGGTGTGTAGCGAAGCATGTCCCATCCACTGCTGGCCATTGCTCCAGTTTCTTGCGATATGGTTGTTGGCGTTAACTTCAGCACTATTTTCAGCATTAGCCTTAACGCTTACAGGGGCATTTAGCTCAGTATTGAAACGAAAAAGCGTATATTGAAGGCCGAACTCTTGCCCGTCTTCAGCGCTTAACACAAACGTGAGGTACCACCACTCTAACTGAAAATCGGGATGACTCATGTGATCGCGCGGTAATTCAACAGTATTGCCCCGCTTTACTGGCGTAAAGGCGTCGCTCGACTGCATGTTTCCAAAAAAGCCGTTTGGCGTGGAGGTTCCCAAGGTTTCGTTTTTTGGGTTTTCAGTACATGCACTCAACGTGAAACAGATAGCTACAAGTACTAAAAATAGGTTGGCATTAAATCGCGATAATGTGGTGTTGGCGCTACCTAAATGGTTTGTCATAGCTGAACTTCCTGCCTTAAATCAATTTTCGGCTTAAGTTTTCCTAAAGGTAACAACAGCACCAGCGAAACGATAAGCAGCGATAACCCGACGCTAGAGAGAATAACCTCTGCATTAATTGAAAGCGGGTACACCCAGTTAAATGCATGCCGGTTTACTTGTTGAATAAAGACATTGGCCAAGTACACGCCAAAAGGAATGGCGAGCAAGGCAGAGATAAAACAAAGCAGCAGATATTGCGCAAACAGGGATGCTTTTACTTTAAGCTGACTAACGCCAAGGGCACGCAATACAGATAACTGCGCTGCGCTGCCTATGGTTAGTACCGTCAGCGAAACAGCGAAGGCGACGCCCGCCACCAATAGGGTGGTAATGTTAAGGCCGTCGGTTAATACAAAGGTACGATCAAAGGTCTGCATAGAGGTATCTAACAGCGCTTGTCGGGTATAAAGGGCAATTTCGCGGTGTTCCCCTAACTGTGATTTTAGCTGCTGTTCGAGGATGTCCTTTCCAAAGGTGCTTTGTTTGTTGTCGCCTATCACGTTAGTCTCAATAGGCGGCTCTGGGTAAATAGCCACTACACCGGAAAAAAGTTGATCCCTGATAAGGACATCGTTTCGATTAAACGAGGGAAGAGGCACTAATATTTGCCCGTTCAGGTTACCGTAGTCAGGATAAATACCCAGTACTTTCCATTGAGGCGTCGCTGCAAATAGGTTTGAGTTCGACGAACTGCTTTGTGAGCCTTGTGTTGGGTCAGCAGTTTTATCTTGTGGCGAGCTATACGCCTCGTTAGATGTATTAACCGCCGAAGAACTTGAATTCGCAGTTTTACGAAGGCGAATATTCTCTATATCTAACGTGTGTCCTAACTTTGCGTTAAGGGCAAACGCTAATTGCTGATTGATGAATACCCCTTTCCCTTCTGTAAACTCACGCCACACTGTGTTGAGGTCGTTGTTTATTACATCATCGAGGACAAGCGCCTTTTTACCGCTTTGGTGAACGGGGTAGCTACTGATAGAAACGTAAGTGGGCGGGCTGTTACTGACTTCACGTGTTTCTTTATGTATCTCTTTATGTGTCTCTTCTTGAGCATGTGAGCCAATAACAGCTCCCTCGGCCTTAAGTAAAGGAGTTAAAGCAAGCGGAGGTAACGATTTGGTAGATAACGTTTCGATACGACTAAGTGGCGCGTCGGTGTACAGATAGAAAGGCGCGTAAAGCCTTTGCGTTAACCACTGTTCAGTGGCGTCTCTAAAGCTGTCCGTCATGGTGTTCATACCAATATTTGCGGTTAGCGCGATAAAGAATGCACAAACGGCGAGACGGGTTTTGCTAGACAGTAAATGCATATTAGCAATGACGTAGTGGAACACGGGCCACTGTCTTGGTACAAATCTAGTCAGTAGCTTAGAGAAAATAGGTAACCAAAGAAGAATAAGCGCGCAGCTGGTAAGGAGTAACAGTGCAACAAAGAAAAGTGCTGAAGCTGCAGAAGATACGAACCCCTCAGCGATAAATAACAGTAGTAGGGCACATAATGAGATAAGACCTACGGCAAATTGGCCTAACGCATTTTCTTTTTTGACAGGCGCTACGGTTAGGGCATTTGAAAGCTTAACTATAGAAACTAACGAAAAAACAACCAGCGATATAAAGGTCGTTGTTAATGCGAAGCCGAAGGTGAAAAGCAGATTAACGTCTGGGTTAACAAATACAGCGTTAAACAACGACGTAAATGTACCGTTTATCACAGGTGACAACCATGACGCCGCTTGAAAACCGATGAACATGCCAATTGGAATACTTATTACGCAGTAAACAAGCAACTCGGTGAATAGGGCAATGCTTAAAATTCGCTGAGATATGCCCAGCTGCCGTAAACGAATGATATTGGGTAGCCGCGTGCGGTACATCAAGTTTAGCGCGTTAAGTACTATAAAAAGCGCCACAACGCCCATCAGTCCACTCATCGCCCAAAGATTTAGTCTAAAACTATCTGGCAACGAACCGGTGTCATTGTCTGTATTGCTAGTGGTTTGCTTTACAGGTATTCCAAGTAGGGTTTCTATTTGGGTTAAATGCTGATGTGATAGCGGTGAAAATGCAATAAACCCGGAAAGTGGGACGTAAGCTTTCTGTTGCTTTGCTTGTTTCTCTTGCGCGCGTTTAGCATTGTCAGGAATAACAGGCTTAACAGGTTCATCATTCTCAATCGTTACCCCGCCTCTGTAAAAATCATCGATTGAGATCAAAATTGTATTTTGCGGAGCAAAGCTACTCACATACGCGCTTACCGTTGCAGGCCAATAGGGACTTGGCGCGGTTTTTCTATCGATTTCATTGAGCGTGTCGTGACAGGCCAGTTTTGCGTTCGTTAAGGGGTGAAAAAGCCCATTTACAGCGAAGTCGCCCCCAGAATTTAAGCGTAATACGCGACCCGCTGGCGTCTGCTGGTTTTCCATTTCACTAAATTTCTTCGCATTTTGCGATAAATAGGATAGTGAAACAGCGCTATCGTTTAGGGCAGGCGCCTCAAAACCTCTCGTTCTAAATGCACTTCCTAGAAGAGGCTGAGTATCAACACCAAGTAATTTGAGAGTTGTTGCTGTGGGCTCGCTGCCATTGCACGATAGGGTGATGTCTCTTTCAGCTATCGCAACAAGCTGGGTAAAACCCTGGTTGCGAAGCGTGGCATAATCGCTTTGTGTAAAGCGAGCTCTACTGTCTGCTGGAGTGATGATACTGCCCAAGGTAAGCCCTTGCTTCGACTGTAATAGGTCACCTTGTGTGGCGCCTTCGTTTATAAGCAAAACGGTAACCAAGCCAGCATTGGCCAGTATAATTGCGGCCATAATGAGCAAAGGCTCCCACGGCCTGTGCCTTGCCATTGCAAGTAAGCTAGAGAGCGCTAACAGTAGAGTGCGTAGCACGTTATCTTCCTACTTGCTGTTTTCGGTGGGTTTTTCACAGGGCGCATATCGCTAACGTTTTTCACCCGTAATTAGCTTGCTGCTACTGGTGAAGATAAGGTCTGTTCTTTAGTTTTATATTTCACACTCTCTAATACCCCTTTATGTAGTCGCAAAGCGGCGTCTGCTTTTACGGCGACGTCTTGGCTATGAGTTACCACAACAAGAGAAGTATTGGCCTCTTTACAAGTTTTAAAGAGTAAGTCAGACACGGTTTCGCTAGTGGTTTCGTCTAAATTGCCGGTGGGTTCGTCGGCCAAGATAAGCGAGGGGCGATGTACAAGTGCTCTAGCAATGGCACAGCGCTGCTGTTCACCGCCAGATAACTGACTTAGCGGCTTTTGCGCTAGGGGTAATATCCCAAGCTGCTCCATTAACGCTAATTGGTAGTCGTTATCTACATTACCTTTTAGCCTTGCAGTAAAGGCAATGTTGTCCCACGCATTAAAGCAGTCGAATAGATTGAAGCTTTGAAACACAATACCTAAATGCTGTTTGCGAAAATTGTCGATATCCTTCGCTTTAAATGTTTTATCGAGTTTGCTATTGCCAGCAATCGACAATCCATTTACCGAAATATCGCCTCCGTCGGGCGTCTCAAACCCAGCAATGAGCGACAGCAAGGTAGATTTACCGCAGCCTGAAGCCCCCTGAATACTCACCGATTCACCAGTCTTTACGGTAAGGTTAAGGTTGTTGATGAGCGGAGCCCCTGTCTGTGAAAAAGATTTCTTTAAGTCTTTTATGGTCAGCATAATTCGCCGTTTTGTATTGAACCGTCTTAATGTGAACATGAAGGAGCGAGAATGCGCGCAATACGCTATACTCAATACGCAATATTCAGCGTTTATGGCGTAATGCTAGAGGTGCTATGCGCGCCTTCAATTAGCGCCGACATGTTCTAATAGAACGGGTTATTTTTATATTTGAGAGTATACGTAATACCCACGCTTTTTGGTTAAAAGCGGTGCGGAAATTTGATGGCTAGTATTCTTCTGCGTTTCAGGAAAATGCTTTAGTCGCCTAAATTACAAAATATTTAATAGCTTCAGTCGTAGGGAAGGGCATGTTAAATACAAAAAGGGGCGTTAAGCCCCTTATCGATTATCTTTTTACTGATTAATAAAGTTATCGAGTTCTTCGCCAGTAATTTTTTTGATTTGAGCAAACAAATACCAGAGCGCTGCAATAAGCAAAATCATGCTCGGGATCACAATAACTGGGTAGCTAAGCGCAGTCATTCGGCCAAGTTCTTCAGTGTATGCCGTAGTGCCCGGCTCACTGACCAATATCATTTTTGCCAAGATATAATTTAGTGCAGAAGAGAGGAAAAACGAACTCGCTACGATGTAAGAGCTAACCGCGACTTTCTTTTTAAACTCGCTCTGTTTTCCTTTCGCATCAAGAACTTGGTTTAGGTGTGGCCAGTTTATGATTTGGTCGTTCAAAATTAGCATTTTGACCAAGGGTTTATTAGAGTATTGGGTTACCAGTACAGCAATACCGATAATGCCTGGGATAGCGGCTTCTTTTATCGCAATATACTCGGCAGGCAGTTTAAGTAAGCTAAACCCGCCGGTAAGTAGTACGCTGATAATGCCTAAAATGGAAAAGCCGTTGACCTTTCCCGACTCTTTTAAATCCCATAGGCCATAACCAATAGGAAAGCTGAGTGCCGCCACAATGCTCCACGCAGGGCCTAGGTAATCTTCTGAACTTGCATAACTCATTAGCACCACAGGAATAACAATGTTAAACGCGAGGTTGCCGAAAAAGCCTTGGTTTTTTTGTGTAGGTTCTTGTACTGCTGACATATCTAATTACAACGTCTTATCTTGAGGCTAATTATACGTAAACTAATTAGCGTGCCCAGTGCCATGCGGCAAATAAGCCGCCAATAAAGCCAAACAGATGATATTCAAAGGAAATAAATTTGGATGTGGGAAGCACACCAACAAGCATTCCTCCGTATAGCGCTGCAACTACTAGTGAAATAAGCAAATACCGCACTTTGTTACTTCTAAACCCTGCTAGCACGAGGAAGCCGAAGTAGCCATATACCATGCCGCTCGCGCCAATATGCGTAGCGCTTCTACCGAACAGCCACACGCCCAAACCACCTATAAGCAGTGCGCTTAGCGTAGCGATAAGAAACGTGCGTTTTCCCCACTGCATAGTAAGCCACATGAACAGCAAAAGAGGCACCAAGTTAGCCATCAAATGCGTGGGTGTACCGTGAAGGAAAGGGGCTGTGAATATATATGGCAAGGTTGAAAGTGTACGAGGCACTACACCAAACTGATTAAGTGCATTACCGGTAAGTAAGTTTGCTACTTCTATTACGATTAACAATGCACCTAGCGTCAGTAGAACGCGAATTTGGAAAGAAAGCGGCTTCATCGAACGCCCCTAAAGTAGATTACAAAATAATATGAGGAAGGTAGCGAGAGAGATCTTGGGTAATAGCAGATGCATCTTCTCTTACTGAAATACCTGCTGGCATGTCATCTACCAACCAACTACCTATGAGTGTATGGTTACCTTCAAAAACGGGTAAAGGTTCAAATGCTTGAACAATATAGCCTTCTTCGCCGTAAGGACCATCGCTAAGCCTATTCTCAATCCCACCTTCAATGATAGAAACATTCGCGCCCTCCCTAGAAAACAGAGGCTTTTTAATCCACTTTCCTGATAGTGTGTTTGTGTTTATTTCATCTGAAAAATAAGCGGGAAGCAGGTTAGGGTGGCCTTCAAATTTCTTCCAAAGCTGAGGAAGCAAGGCTTTATTGGAAATTATCGATTTCCATGGGGGCTCTATCCAATTAACTTGGGCATCTTCTAACACATCGCCAAACTCTTCGCGCAGCATAAACTCCCAAGGATAAAGCTTGAAGCAGTCTGTAATTGGCGCGTCTTGAAGATCGGTAAAAACGCCCGTGTCCGCTAACCCAATGTCTTCAATAAAAACGAAGTCAGCTAAAAGCCCGGCCTCTGTAGCGCAGTCTTGTAGGTACTGCACTGTTCCGCGATCTTCTACGGTATCTTTACAACACGCCATGTGCAGTTGATTAATGTTGTAGTGCAATGCTATTTCGCGAAAGCGATGAACTAGTTTTTCTTGCAAGCTATTGAACTGATCAGCGTGCAGGGCGAGTTTGCCGGCATCCACATTTTGTGAAAGCCACAGCCACTGCCAAAACCCAGATTCATACAAGCTGGTGGGCGTATCTGCATTATTTTCTAGCAGCTTAGCTGGCCCTTTGCCGCTGTAGACAAGGTCAAGGCGTGAATACAAACTGGGGGCTCTTTCCTGCCAGCTGTCTCTTACTAAGTCCCAATGTTGCTCTGGGATTCGAAAACGAGTAAGTAATTCCTCACTATTAACCACATCTTCGGTCACTGCCAAGCACATTTGATGTAGCTCGGCTGTGGGGTCTTCAATGTCGTTTTCAATTTGCGCTAGCGTGAATTGGTAGTAGGCACTTTCATCCCAATACGGCTCGCCATACATGGTGTGGAAATGAAAACCAAACTCGTTAGCCAACTGCTGCCAGCCCTTGCGAGGCTGGCAAGGCATTCTAAACATAGTTATCCGCCCCAGCCGCCTTTACGGCTGCTGCTACCCCAAGACGATTTTGCACGAACGCTGCTACCAAACCCGCCTCGTTTCATTGTGCGGTTCACGGTAGGCTTAGGCTTATAAACGTCTTTGTTTACGCGATATTTTCTTTTGCGAATGTCGCCGTCGAACACATAGCCGTCTGCCGTTATCCAGCGTGAACGAAACGGTGAATTATATGAATAGGAAGTATATAAGGGCTGTGAGTAATAGCGATTTGGCGATAGCAGAGAGCTCACCATGTAGCCTGCCATGAACGGCATGAAAAAGCTGCCGCTACTATTATTCACATATTGGCACTGGTTAGGGCCAAATTCATGTTCGCAGTCGTACTCAGAGCTAAAGCGCGGACTGGTGCGCATGGCCTCGTCGACCGCTGTCTGGTAGGCAGCTTCACAACGCTCTACTGCATCAGGAAAATCCTGTTTACAGTCTTCTAGCGAGGTGTAAATGGTGGCGTCTTCTTTTTCGCCACCACAGCCACTTAAAATAACGCTGGCCACACCCAATGCTAAAGGCTTCACGCTAAAACCTTTGCGCATGCGACCAAGGTCAATATATTTGGTGCGTTTTAATGCGGGCTTCTCACCTTGCACGCTATCAACAACATCAAGCTGAGTGTTTCGTTTATCAGTCATCGCTGCCCCCTTAATAGGTCATGCAAGCGGCATTGAGTAAGCCTACGGCAATAGACATGCTGGCAAGCATAACACCCGCAGAAACTTCGTTATTGTTTATGCGCTCAGCGATTTTCGGCATAAAGCTAAAACGCAAAATGGCAAACGCTAGGGATTGTGCAATCACAGCAACAAGCGCCCAAATAGCAAAATCTACTACAGCAACCGAGTTTGAAGCTGCGCTGCCAAGGGCGATAGCAAAACCGATTATAGCACCACCAAAACCGATGGCAGCGGCAACGTTTTTCTCTTCTTTTACCAGCTTCCATTCATCGTGAGGTGTGACCAATGCGTACACCAATTTGAAGATAAACAAAAAAACAATCGACAAGCCGAAGTAAAGCGCAAAGTTATCAAGGCCAGCCAAAGATTGCATGATCGTATCCATAGTTATTCCCTTTTTATTAACCGTTTATAGTGATATCTGCAGGTTCAACATCAAACCCCGTTGAAATCACCAAACATCTATCTAAATTATTACCTACTTGCTTTTCTTCACCCACAACAAGCAGGGTTTCAACTCTATCGTTACTGATTGGGCGTTCGTACAGCATCATGAACTGATCAGTGGTACTCACATTACCATCTTCTTCATAGGTAGTTTCAGTGACGGCAACAGGCGGTGACTCATCGCCCACTGCCCCCCACACGCGGGTATAGACCTTGCCGTCAAGCTCATAGGTGGGCTGGCTTATAACGTTTTTCAAGCATTCGTTCCACTGAGCAGTATTACCAATGGTTTTCGTTTCATAAAAGTGCCACAGCTTAACATCGGTAATGTGATTCTCAGACAAGCCGCCGTCGGTGACCACCTGTAAAAATCCATCGTCGTCGGTGTAAAAGCGAAGCAGAGTGCCACCTGTATCTAAGGGGGCTTCACCTACCGCTTGAATTAATTGAGAACGGGCTGCGCCTTCAATAGTGAGCTCAGGTTCTAATAGCGAAAGTTTCAAGTTATCTAACTCGAAAGAGCCACCTAAATAAAGCCCCATTATTTCTGGCGACTTAGGTTTTTTAGGTTCTGATTTTCTAAATAATTTACTAAACATGTTTACGCCTCTTAATCAGCGTCTAGAGAAGACCAGTTAATTGCGTTAATGCGGCGCTCAGCAATGTAAAACAAAGTGTCGCGCGGGTTTAACGTAACGTCCAACGGTGGGTTTACCACCATTTCTTTCACAAGGCCATTTGGCGCATAACCAATAAAGATGGCATCGTGTTTACGTTTCAAATTAATAAATAACTTAGCAACAGAAATGGCGTGGCTACTTTCTGGGATTTTTACTGAAAATTGCGCTTGGCCTTCTTCAATACTCAGCAAGTCGTGATGAAGCATACTTGAACCAGGATCAAAAGCGGCTTTAACTAACATTTCTATTGCCACGCTCGGTGTACACTCCACTTTAGGGCAGTGATCCTGAAGTAAGCTGACTAGGCTATCATCATCAAAATAAGCCACCTGATGTGCATCAGGATTACGCTTAGTACAATACAGCGCGGTAGTCATGGTGACATCGTCTTGTGGGTTATCGATAAGAATAGTTCGGGCGGTGGACACGCAGGCGCGATCCATATCTTCGTCTTTGTTAAACGAATCTACCTTCACGAACTCAATCACGCCAGGCATGGGGTTAGTGATATCGGCCTTCACGCACAGCACAATATCGGGGCGCTCTGGCATGGCATCGCGTTCTTGAAGTATTAAATCAAGCAGCAGCATAGTACGCTGCTCATTCCACCCAATTACTAAGATATGTTCATCTAGCATCAAGCTGTTCATACCCAACAATCCTTTCTTCCACGTTAATGAAACCCAAGCTGCAATCCGGCCAATTACCATGGCGAAGATACTCAAACCAAGCGGTATGACGTAAAGCGCTACAACCAGTTTTCCCGCTGGCGTGACGGGAGATAAATCACCATAGCCCACTGTAGAGGCGGTGACCGCCAGCCAGTAAATAAAGTCGGCGTTGGTAATTAAATCGTGCTCGTCTGCAGCGTAAAGTAGCCAGTAGCTTGTTACTGCGTAAAAGGCGGTGGCACCGACAATAGTGTACCAGCGTGATTCTGCAAAATATTGCAGCATGATTTTTCGCAGTTTTATCCATGGAGACATAAAAGAAACAGCCCTTGTTATGCGTGCCCTTACTCTGCCTTGAAGTACTTGATTTGTCTAGGTTAGCGCTTTACTTAACGGTAATTTACGCAGGAAATTATTGTAACAAGAATTAAAAATGGGAGCGCGTAGCTCCCATTTTTCTAACTTACTTGCCTAGAATTCGCGCTAGCTCGTCATCGGCCGAGGTTTTACCCCCTTTGATACCCGCTTCGGCTAAGCGTTTTTCTAGATCGCTGCTCGACTCATTGTTTGCTAACTCTTCTGCAGCTTGTAGCTCAGCATTGCGCATCTTTTGCTTATCTTGAATACGTGACAGTGACTCTGTCGCCGTTTTCATTTTGCTATTCGCACCCATGTGGCGTGAAGAAACCGCTACTTGCGCCTTCTGAACGCTTTCAGTGGCTTTTACCATATCCACTTGCTGCTCTAAGCGACGTAAACTCGCTTTCGCCTGTTGGATATTTTGTGCCAGCTGCTTTTCTGACTGCTGGAACTGATCAAGATATGTTTGTTCTTGGTCTCGTTCTTCTTTAAGTTCGGACACCTTTTGCGCACAGTCTAACGCGAGTTGGCGGTCGCTATCGATGGCCTTGCGCGCGTGAGCTTCGTATTCCGCAATTGACGAATTGAAGCTATCCACTTTTTGCTGAGAAAGTTTACACTTTGCCAAGATTTGGGTACGTGCATGGTCTGACTTACGCAATTCTTCTTTGGCTTCTCTAATTTCTTGTTCCAGAATTCGAATAGCCTGACTGTCTACGACAGATTGAGCAGCTTCGGTTGCACCACCTTTTACTGCAGTTACTAATTTTTTCCACACTGACATTCGCTTCTCCTTAGAAGTAAATTTTAGTTAAGGTGTGTTTCGTAGGCATCTAAGAAAGATGCAACATTCTGAAACAGGGTTTCCACTTCAATAACGATACTTTCGGCTTTTGACTGGGCACTTAGCGCACCAAAGGCAGTGTAGTACTCTTCACCACCAATGTTTGAAATGCCTACCGTGGTCAAAGGGAACACCATATGAGTAGACAATATTTCATGATCTAGCGCTGGCTTATCTTTTACTTCCGACGCTGCAAACAAAAGACTCTCTACTAAGATCTGCTCTCCGCTGATAGCAAGCCAGGCATCTATGCCGTCTTGATTAGCAATAAGTAAGCAGTTTTCCTCACGTGTTACCACAAAGTCATCATGCTCTTTAAATAAGGCTTCGATGCTTTCCAGTTCCCAGCTCATACCTTTCTCCTTTAATTATTGAAGCGATAGTTGTGAAAATGAATGTCGTGTAAGTGGTGTGTTATACAACTGCACTTTATTAAAAACAGATACTTTGCTGTATTAACCACCGAAGTTACTGTAACGACTATTTTCATCTTCGCCAATATCTAGACTTGCAGTGTAGACCTGTTGTGCCATAATCGTCAACATTAAATACATGCTATAAGTGTAAAAAAGTGTGTTTTTGTAAAATATATATCACATTTGTGTGGTTTTTGGAGGCTGTGTGAACACTGGAAATACGCAAAGTGCTAAAAATGCGTGGCGGCAAACGGTAGCAAGAGTCGTGAAATCTGAGATGTCTGTGCGCGGCGTAAAATATCAAGCGTTAAGCCAAAGGCTGGAAGAGATTGGCGTGGAGCAAAGCGCAGATAATCTTAGAAATAAGGTAAATAAAGGTATTATGGGCGCCGATTTACTTCTGCAGATTTTGTACGTGTTGAAGGCGCGTCCATTAGATGCGGCGCTTTTAGAGGAAATCTTAACTGATCTTCAGCAATAAACAGCGTAAAATACCGCCGTTCATAAGATATCGATATTCAACTAACCTGTCGCGCAGAGGAATCGAAACTTCGTAATAACGTTGCGATGAGTGAAGGTAGGCAGGGAAAATAAGCAGATAAAAAAATACCCAGCAAGTGCTGGGTACGAATGATAAGGAATGTTTATGGGAGAACATCATCACTATCTGCAGGTATCTTAACCGTTTAAGGAGTTAAGTGCTATTTAATAAATTGAATTGTACGTATATTGTTCAATATAAAGTTATTTTATAATATACGTTAATTTTTTAATTTGTTGATAATCAACATTTTTTGTTTTTATTTTGACTTTAGCTTAATCTGTAGATCTATTTTTATTAGCCTTTAGTTGCAACTTAAATAACACTTAATATTCTACTTTTGTCTAACTTTTATGCCGTAATTTAGTCGTATTTATGAAACTATCAGATTTTAGCTTCGAGCTACCCGAAAAACTTATCGCCAAATACCCAACTCAGCAACGTACAGCGAGTCGCTTGTTACATTTAGATGGGAAGACTGGCAATGTAGCGCACACGATGTTCGCTGACATGCTGAAATTTGTAGAGCCAGGCGACCTCTTGGTGTTCAACAATACGCGGGTTATTCCTGCACGTTTACTCGGCAAAAAGGAAACGGGCGGACAGGTTGAGGTGCTGATCGAGCGCATCACATCAGACAATACAGCGTTAGCGCATGTTCGCGCGAGCAAGGCGCCTAAGCCTGGATCTAAGCTGATTCTTGAAGAAAAAGTGAATGTTACGGTGACAGGGCGAGACGATGCGCTATTTATTTTACAGTTTGACCACGATGAGACCGTATTAACGCTGCTAGAAGCCCATGGCCACATGCCGCTACCTCCTTACATCGATCGTCCCGATGAAAGTTCAGACAAAGAGCGCTATCAAACCGTTTACAATCAAAAGCCGGGCGCGGTTGCGGCGCCTACTGCAGGGCTACACTTTGACGATGCAATACTGGCTGCGTTAAAAGAAAAAGGCGTGAATTTGGCCTTTGTAACTTTGCACGTTGGCGCGGGTACATTCCAGCCTGTGCGCGTTGATAATATTCAAGAGCACAAAATGCACGCAGAGTTCGCCGAAGTACCACAAGACGTTGTTGACGCTGTTCTAACCACAAAGGCCAACGGTAAACGCGTTATTGCAGTGGGTACAACCTCTGTACGCTCTTTGGAGTCAGCGGCAAAGGCAAGTGCAGAGCGCGGTGACGAGGAAGTTATTGCGCCATTTAACGAAGATACTGAGATTTTTATCTACCCTGGTTTTGAGTTTAAAGTGGTAGACGCAATGTTCACCAATTTTCACCTTCCAGAGTCCACGCTAATGATGTTAATTAGCGCATTTGCTGGCAAAGAGAATGTCATGAAGGCGTATCAAGAAGCGATAGAGAAAGAATATCGATTCTTTAGCTACGGTGATTCTATGTTTATTGAACGCGCCTAAGCACATTCGCCCGAGGACATTAGGCGTTTAAATCGGTGTTTTGCAGGCCTTTCTAGCTTAGTTACAGATAAACATAGATACGGGGCATGATCTCAGCCGAATTACTGGTATAATCGCCGCCAATTTATTTTTATACCCAGCGCAAAAGCGCACCAAAGTGGGAATGCTTTCACATGCAATTTGAGTTGTTAAAAACCGAAGGCCGAGCACGACGCGGTCGTTTGGTGTTTGAACGCGGTGTTGTAGAAACCCCAGCGTTCATGCCCGTAGGTACATACGGTACCGTTAAGGGAATGACCCCTGAAGAATTAAAAGACAGCGGTGCACACATCTGTCTTGGAAACACGTTTCACCTGATGCTTCGTCCTGGTACGGGCATTATTCGCCAGCATGGCGACCTGCACGACTTCATGAATTGGGACAAGCCAATCCTTACGGATTCGGGCGGCTTCCAAGTGTTTAGCTTGGGTGATTTGCGTAAAATTACCGAAGAAGGTGTAACATTCCGCTCTCCGATAAACGGCGAAAAGATTTTACTTACGCCCGAAAAATCGATGGAAGTTCAGCGCGATTTGGGCTCTGACATCGTGATGATTTTTGATGAGTGCACGCCGTATCCCGCTACTGAACAAGAAGCGCGCGTTTCAATGGAAATGTCGCTACGTTGGGCCAAACGTAGTAAAGAAGCCCATGGCGATAACCCAGCGGCACTGTTTGGTATCATTCAAGGCGGTATGTACGAAGGTCTGCGCGACGTTTCACTTGCTGGCCTTGAAGCTATTGGCTTCGACGGTTACGCCATTGGTGGTCTTTCAGTAGGTGAGCCGAAAGAAGATATGATCCGCATTATCGATCATACCGCACCTAAAATTCCGGAAGATAAACCTCGCTATTTAATGGGCGTGGGTAAACCTGAAGATTTGGTAGAGTCTGTGCGTCGCGGCATCGATATGTTTGACTGTGTAATGCCCACGCGTAACGCGCGAAACGGTCACCTGTTTGTGACTGAAGGCGTAGTGAAGATTCGCAATGCGAAACACAGAAACGACACCTCGCCATTAGATGAGAATTGTGATTGCTACACTTGTAAAAACTATTCTCGCTCTTATCTACATCATTTGGACAAGTGTAACGAAATCTTGGGTGCGCGCTTAAACACCATCCATAACCTTCGCTACTATCAGCGCGTGATGCAGGGTCTTCGCGATGCGATTGACGCAGGTACGCTTGATGAGTTTGTACAAGAATTTTATGAACAAAAAGGGTTGCCGGTTCCGGCACTATAACAACGATAATATTTGGGGAATTTTATGAGCCTATTTATCTCTAACGCTTACGCACAGTCTGCTGGTGCGCCGCAAGGTGGCGGCATGGAAATGATCATCATGCTAGCTGTATTTGGTTTAATCTTTTACTTCTTGCTTTACCGTCCACAGGCGAAGCGTGTAAAAGAGCATAAAAACCTAGTATCGTCACTAAGCAAAGGCGATGAAGTGTTAACACAAGGTGGTTTGGTTGGAAAAATCACTAAAGTGTCAGAAGAAAAAGACTTCATTGAAGTTGCACTTAACGATTCAAACAACATCGTTGTTCAGAAGTCTTCAGTAACTGCTGTGCTGCCTAAAGGCACGATGAAGTCACTGTAAGTAACAAAAGCCGGGGCCGGGACGCTTCCCGGTACTGGCACGAAAGGATTATCCAGTGCTAAACAAAAACTCTATTTGGAAAGTACTGAGTGCACTCATTGTGGTTGCAATGTGTGCACTTTATGCGCTTCCTAACATTTACGGTGAAGATCACGCCGTACAAATCTCAGCAGGCCGTGACGCTGTGGTAACTGACGCCACTGTGGAACAAGTAAAAGCCGCGCTAAGTGAAAAGAATATCTCTCCAAAACGTGTTGAATTTGAGAACGAACAAATATTAGTTCGCGTTTCGGATTCTGACACCCAGCTTGTAACGCGCGAAACGCTTGAAAAGGCGCTTGGTGATGACTACTACGTGGCTATGAACCTTGCCCCTGACACGCCAGAATGGCTTGAAGGCCTAGGTGGCGCGCCAATGAAGCTAGGTCTTGACCTTCGCGGTGGTGTTCACTTCTTGATGGAAGTGGATATGACCGAAGTGATTGCTAAGTCGCTAGAAGACGCAGAGGGTGGTTTCCGTACTTCGCTGCGTGAAGAGGGCATTCGTTATCGCGGTGTAAAACAGGTTGACGATCATATCGACATTACGTTCCGTGATGAAGATGCGCTAGACAAGGCAGAGTTCTTTTTGCGCAACCAAAGTCGCGACCTAACCTTTAACCAGGTGGACGACTTAACACTTCGCGCTATTTTTGCTGAAAGCAAGCTTCAGGAAATTCGCGACAACGCGGTTAAGCAAAACATTACCATTATTCGCAACCGTGTAAACCAACTTGGTGTGGCTGAGCCGCTTGTACAAAAGCAAGGTGCTGATCGCATTGTTGTGCAGCTTCCAGGTATTCAAGACACCGCCCGTGCGAAAGAGATTCTTAATGCCACAGCAACACTAGAATTTCGCATGGTAGATCAGAAGAACGATATCCGTGATGCATTGAACGGCCGCGTTCCTCCTGGCTCTCAAGTGATTGAAGATCAGCAAGGCATTCCTCAGCTACTTGAAAAGCGTATTATGCTAACCGGTAGCCATATTATTGATGCGAATAGCGGTGTTGATGAGTACGGACTTCCGAACGTAAACATCTCGCTTGATTCTGAAGGCGGTAATAAGATGTCTCGCTCAACCCGTGGCAATATTGGTAAACCAATGGCTACGGTGTTTATCGAATACAAGTCGACTGGCGAACGTAACAAAGACGGCAAGCTAGTGTTTGAAAAACACGAGCAAGTTATCTCGGTTGCGACTATTCGTGCGCAGCTGGGCAGCAAGTTCCAAATCACAGGTCTTGATTCACCGAAAGAAGCCCGTGACTTAGCGTTGCTACTTCGCGCAGGTGCACTGATTGCGCCAATTCAAATTGTTGAAGAGCGTACGGTTGGACCAAGCTTGGGTAAAGAAAACATTGAGCTGGGCATGCAGGCTATTATGTATGGTCTGGCAGCGGTACTTGTTTTCATGTTGATTTACTACAAAGCGTTTGGTGTGGTAGCGAACATCGCTCTGATTACAAACCTGGTTATGATTGTGGGCATTATGTCGATGATCCCTGGTGCAACGCTTACGCTACCGGGTATGGCTGGTATTGTACTGACCGTTGGTATGGCGGTAGATGCAAACGTGCTTATCTTTGAGCGTATACGAGAAGAGATACGTGATGGCCGCAGCCCACAGCATGCCATTCATCAGGGTTACGACAGTGCTTTTTCTACCATTCTAGATGCTAACATTACCACCTTCATTGCAGGCTTAATCCTCTTTGCCGTGGGCACAGGCCCAATTAAAGGCTTCTCGATTACACTGATGATTGGTATAGCAACCTCGATGTTTACCGCAATCCTAGTTACGCGCGTTATTGTTAACGCAGTATGGGGCGGTCGACGCGTAGAGAAATTGGCGATTTAAGGAAGTAACATGCAATTATTAAAACTATCCGATACCGTCAATTTTATGCGCCTTCGCATTCCTGCGATGGTGTTATCAACGGTACTCATTTTAGGTTCGTTCGTGTCGCTAGGCGTTAATAGCCTTAACTGGGGGCTAGACTTCACTGGCGGTACGCTAATTGAAGTTGGCTATGAGGACGCTGCTAACTTAGAAGGCATTCGCGCCCAGCTAAACGAAGCGAACTTTGAAGATGCTATAGTGCAAAACTTTGGCAGCAGCCAAGATGTACTTATCCGCATTGCTCCTCGTGATGGCGTTAAAGCCGTGACTATTGGTGAACAGGTACTAGCTGCCTTGCGCGCTGACGGTACTGAGGTTGATATGCGTCGTATCGAGTTCGTAGGTCCTAACGTAGGTGAAGAGCTTACTGAGCAGGGCGGCCTTGCGATGCTAGTCGCACTCTTGTGTATTCTGGTTTATGTCGCGATGCGATTTGAATGGCGATTCGCTCTAGGGTCAGTGTCGGCACTAGCTCACGACGTCATACTTACGCTGGGTTTGTTTTCAGTACTTCAAATCGAGTTTGACCTTACGGTACTTGCAGCGGTACTAGCGGTAATTGGTTATTCACTTAACGATACCATCGTTGTGTGTGACCGTATTCGTGAGAACTTCCGCAAAATTCGTAAAGGTGAGCCTGTTGAGATTATCAATATCTCGCTAACGCAAACCTTAAACCGTACTATCATCACCTCATTAACCACGGTGTTGGTATTGGTTGCATTATTCTACAAGGGTGGTGCGCTTATTCACGGATTTGCAACAGCATTGCTGTTTGGTGTAGTGGTAGGTACTTACTCATCGGTTTACATCGCAAGTTCAGTGGCACTTGCATTGGGTATTAGTAAAGAAGACCTAATGCCACCACAAGTGGAAAAGGAAGGCGCAGATTTAGATCCTATGCCTTAGTTTTACACGCTTGAAACGTACAAAAAGCCGCATCTATGATGCGGTTTTTTTATGTCAAATGGTCACAAAAAAAGGCGCCGTTAATAGCGCCTTCAACCAATAATGTAGCGAGGGTTTCTCTTTACCTAACTATGTAAGGTGTTTAAATTACTCTAGATGTTTCTTACTTCAGGTGTTTCTTACTTAAGATGCTTCTTACTTAAGATGCTTCACTAAGCCTTGAACAACCTTCACGCTACCAGCAACAATTTCGCCTTTGTGAAGCGGGTCGTTTCCGCCTTTAAAGTCTGTTACCAATCCGCCAGCTTCACGAACAATAAGCTCACCTGCTGCGATATCCCAAGATTTAATGCCGCGCTCCCAGTAACCGTCGTGGCGGCCAGCTGCAACGTAAGCAAGGTCTAGCGCTGCACTACCCGCGCGGCGAATGTCGCCCACTTCGTGGAAAATTTTGTTAAGGCTTAGTGCATACTCGCCAAATTGAGACTTGTTCTTAAACGGTAAGCCAGTAGCAATAATGGTTTCAGAAAGGTCACGAGGCTTAGAAGCACGAATACGATAACCGTTAAGCTGCGCGCCTTGACCACGGCTCGCGGTGAATAGTTCGCTGCGAATTGGGTCGAAAACAACCGCTTGATCTAAGCGACCTTTGTGAAGAAGTGCAATTGAAACGGCAAAGTGAGGAATGCCTTTTACAAAGTTAGTGGTGCCATCTAGTGGATCGATGATCCACTGATAATCAGTTTCTGTGCCCAAAACTTCACCCGATTCTTCACCTAGGAAGCAATGGTTCGGGTAAGACTGCTGAATTTTGGCAATAATTGCTTGTTCTGCTTCTTTATCAACTTGAGTAACGAAGTCGTTTAAGCCTTTTGACTCTGTTGCTACTTCATTATGTTTTTCAAAACCACGAACAATAACTGTTCCAGCCGCACGCGCAGCGCGCACCGCAATATTCAGCATAGGATGCATAGATAAACCACCAATTGTAAAAGACCAATGAAACAAACTAACTGTACAAAAAATAGCTAGTTGTTTTCGAAAACGGGCGGAGTCTACCAGAATCTATGCGCGATGCAAATGAAATCCCAGCACAATAGCGTGAATAGCCATCTATACTGCCGCTGTGTTAAACTTCACGCTATTAAGGTCTGTAAGATAGCACGCCAAAAGCGCGTATTATCGAATTAAAGACGCTATCCAAATAAGTACGTAGGTATTACACGCATGCTCGAGAATATTCGCATTATTTTAGTTAACACGTCTCACACGGGAAACATCGGCTCGACAGCAAGAGCTATGAAAACCATGGGGCTGAGCAGCTTATATCTTGTCGACCCAGTAAATGAGCCAGACGGCCAAGCCAGTGCATTGGCGGCAGGGGCTGGTGATGTGCTTGCTAACGCGAAAATTGTAAGCACGCTGGAAGAGGCTGTTAAAGACTGTGGCTTGGTAGTAGGGACGTCTGCACGCTCTCGCACTCATTCATGGCCTATGTTAGGCCCGCGCGACTGCGGCGAAAAACTGGTCCAAGAAGTAGAAAAGTACCCGGTAGCCTTGGTGTTTGGGCGTGAGAACAGTGGTTTAACTAATGAAGAGCTGCAGCAGTGTCACTTCCATATGTGTATTCCAGCCAACCCTGAATACAGCTCTCTTAATTTAGCAGCAGCAGTGCAAACCCTTTGTTATGAGATTCGCATGGCCTATCTAAATCGCGAAACCTATCCAAGTGTTGAGGAAGAATATCCACTGAATGACGATTTAGAGCGTTTTTATACGCATTTGGAAACCACGCTGGAAGGCACGTCGTTCATTCGCAAAAGTCACCCGGGTGTGGTTATGACTAAGCTGCGCCGCTTGTTTAACCGAGCGCGCCCTGAGTCTCAAGAGCTTAATATATTACGCGGTATATTGGCGTCTATTGATAAATCGGTGAAGAATGCTAACTCAGGCGATGCAGACCCTGCACCAGCGATAGAAGAAAAAGAGTAAACACTATGTTCGCCCGTATAAAAGATGATATTCAAGGTGTATTTCATCGCGACCCAGCGGCCAGAAACACCTTTGAAGTGCTAACCAACTACCCTGGACTTCATGCAGTGTGGCTGCATCGCATTAGTCACAAACTATGGAAGGCTGAATGGAAATGGTTGGCACGCAGTTTATCAACCTTTAGCCGTTGGCTTACGGGGATTGAAATTCACCCTGGTGCCACGTTAGGACGACGGGTATTTATCGATCACGGTATGGGTGTGGTCATTGGTGAAACTGCAGAAATTGGCGATGATGTCACCCTTTACCACGGCGTTACTCTTGGAGGCACTAGCTGGAGAGCCGGTAAGCGCCACCCAACCCTTAAAAAAGGCGCTGTAGTTGGGGCTGGTGCTAAAGTGTTAGGGCCTATTATTATAGGTGAAAACGCTAAAGTAGGGTCTAACTCCGTGGTCGTAAAAGATATTCCTGATGGCGCTACGGCGGTGGGGATCCCGGGTCGTATCATTATCTCGAAGCAAAAAGAGATGAATGCGTCGGTAAACCCTGAACGAGATAAAATTGCCCAGAAATATGGTTTTGATGCCTATGCTGTCGCGCCAGATAACCCTGATCCTGTGGCCAATGCGATGGGCATAATGCTAGAGCATATGCACCAAATGGACACTAAAGTGGAAGAGATGTGCAAGGTCATTCAGTCACTAGGTGGCGATGTGTGTACCGATAATTTACACAATATTAGCGCTGAAGATTTCGCAGATACGGGTTTCGACCTAACGGAAACCCAAGAGCGAGAGAAGGCGCATTCTTCTTTCGACCCCGCTATTTAACTCTAATTCCGCATACTATTTTCGGGTGCTAAGGCCGAGAACCTTCACCCTTATATAGTAAAAATTCACAAAAGCTTGTTTTTACAAAACATTAACAAGCACATTGACTCATGCATAACTCCAACATACATTGAGATGAAAGGTTGATCATCACTTTTCAGGGACGTTATGCAAGAAACAGCGCCATTACTCGACGTACTAATTGTTGGAGCCGGAATTTCGGGTATCGGCTGCGCCTACCACATTCAAAAAAAATGTCCTGACCTTTCATATTCTATTATAGAAGCCCGCAGTGATTTGGGCGGCACATGGGATTTATTCAAATACCCGGGAATACGCTCAGATTCTGATTTATTCACCTTTGGCTACGAATTCAAACCTTGGAAAGAGAAAAAGGCCATTGCTGATGGTCGTTCAATAAAGGCTTACGTAGAAGAAACCGCGGCTGAAAACGGTATTAAAGAGCACATACGTTTTTTAACTCGTGTGGTAGATATAGATTGGCAAAGCGATAAACACTATTGGCGGGTTACGTTAAAGTCAGAAGAGAGTGGGCAGCATGAGCACATTGCCGCCAGATGGATATTTAACGCTTCGGGTTATTATCGATACGATAAAGGTTATGCACCACATTTCAAAGGGCAATCACAATTTAACGGTCAGATTGTACATCCACAGCATTGGCCTGAAGATCTGGAATACGAAAACAAACGCGTAGTGGTAATCGGAAGCGGTGCAACGGCGGTAACGCTGGTTCCCGCACTAGCGAAAAGCGCGTCGCACGTGACTATGCTGCAAAGAACGCCATCCTACGTATTGCCTGTTCCCGTAGATGACCCAATCGCAAAACATTTACGCGCGTGGTTTAGCGAGGACACAGCGTTTAAAGCTGCGCGTTGGTTTAACATAGCGAAACAGCGTTGGGTGTACGCGTTTTGTCAGCGCTTTCCGCATCGTGCGCGCAAGATAATACGCAGTCTTAATGCAAAAATGTTACCCGAAGGATATCCAGTAGATATACACTTCAACCCACCTTACAATCCTTGGGAGCAACGACTGTGTGCAGTTCCGGGTGGAGATTTATTCGAGTCAATTTCGAAAGGTAAAGCGTCGGTTGCAACAGATACTATAGATACGTTTACTGAAACGGGCATTAAACTTGATTCGGGCCAGCATATTGAAGCAGATATTATAGTAACAGCCACTGGATTAAACCTTCTGCCTTTAGGAGGGATAGTGCCAAAAATTGATGGTGAAGCTATTTCGCTTCCAGAATGTGTTACGTATAAAGGTATGTTACTCAGTGGCGTGCCTAATTTTGCTATTGCGGTGGGTTATACAGCTTCATCGTGGACACTAAAAATTGGCCTTCTATGTGAACATTTCACGCGATTGCTCAATCATATGGGAGAGCACGGCTTTACACAGTGTACACCTATAGCAGACCCAAATATGGAAACACAACCGTTGCTAAACTTTGGCGCTGGCTACATCCAACGCTCTTTAGAACAGTTGCCACGTCAAGGCATGCAGTTTCCATGGTCTATGTCGTTCAATTATGCACAAGACGTGAAAATTTTTCGGAAAGGCCGTGTAGACGATCCAGCGCTTAAGTTTGAATAGAAATTTTAATAGACGCACACTTACTTTTATTAAATCACGAGAGCTTTAAATGAGTTTAGCCCAGCATCATGAGCAATACGTAACGCTTAAAAGCGGTGATAGGTTTTGCTATGCCGAACATGGTGTCGGAAATACCGACACCATTGTACTTATTGTGGGTTTAGGTCTTCAGTTGGTTTATTGGCCAAACGCGCTTATTGAGCGTTTAGTTTCTAGTGGATTTCGCGTTATTTGCTTTGACAATCGTGATGCAGGAAGGTCAGTACGCAGCGACACACCGCATCCCAGCCTATTACAGCAGTTAAGAGGAAGGTCGCCGAAAGGTGCATATGGACTTGAACGGATGGCTGAAGATACTGCACAGTTGTTAGAGGCGCTAAATATATCAAGCGCACATATCGCAGGAATGTCTATGGGAGGGATGATTGCACAGACTCTTGCAAGTCTGCATCCTGAAAAAGTGATATCTATGACGTCTATTTTCTCAACGACAGGGAATCGCCGCGTAGGGCAACCCTCTTATTCAACGCTATGGCGAATGGCAAGAGCTAAAGCGCCAATGAACGAAAAAGACGCAGTAAAAAACTATCAGGCAATGATGACGCATATTGGCGATGTAGCTGCAAACGGAGCCGTAAATCAATGGCATCAGTACGCGCGTTTGGCATGGCAGCGAAATGGTGGCAAAAGTGATGCAAAAGCGATGTTCCGGCAAATCGGTGCTATTTTGAAATCCGGGGACCGAACGCCAATGCTTCAAAATGTCAAAGCCCCAACATTAGTGATACACGGAGATGTTGATCACATGGTGCATCCCAGTGGCGGTGTTGCGACAGCCAGGGCTATATCAGGTGCTAAACATCAAATATTGCGCGGGTTGCGCCATCAAATAGATACCGTTCAATCACATCGGATAGCAGACAGTATTCTTGCTCATATTCACTTAAATGCAAACAAATAGCGCTTATGGTCGACGTTATCATTCATTTGCAGAATAAACGATTTCTTAGCATTTAGCGTAGAAGTAACCACGCTAATTCGGCACCTATTAGCGTCTATTAGTGCTTATTTGGATCGGGCTAAAATGAAACGAAAGCCTTGATGTACAAAAGCGATTACTCGAATCAATAATACCTGACTAATTTACTGGGTCTTATACTTGACCATTTTAGTCGGGTATGTGAAAATTCCCGCACTATAAAACGGCGGGAGAATCCAATGAAACTCACTTCGAAAGGGCGCTATGCGGTTACCGCAATGCTTGATGTCGCTTTGCATTCAAAGCGTGGTCCAGTGCCTCTTGCCGACATTTCAGAACGACAAGAAATTTCTTTATCTTACCTTGAACAGCTTTTTTCTCGATTGCGTAAAGAGCAATTAGTAGACAGTGTTCGCGGGCCTGGCGGCGGCTATTTGTTAGGCCGTGAAGCAAGCAAAATTGCGATAGGCGAAGTCATTCGCGCCGTCGACGAGTCCATTGATGCGACACGTTGCCAAGGACAAGCAGACTGTCAAGGCGGCGATCGCTGCCTAACGCACAGCTTGTGGCAAGACCTAAGTGATCGCATTGCGGCGTTTTTGAATTCAATTACGTTGGGCGAGTTAATGGCAAAGCGTGATGTGCAAGAGGTAGCCGACCGTCAAGACGGTAATGCATCACTTCGTCATATCACCAAAGATATCGAAGTTAGTATTCAACTTTAAATTGGTATTGAGTAACGCATGGCTTTATCAACACCCATTTATTTAGATTACGCAGCAACAACACCGGTAGACCCGAATGTGGCCGAGGCAATGGCAAAATGCCTAACGCTGGATGGCAACTTTGGTAACCCAGCTTCTCGTAGCTATCGCTTCGGCTGGATGGCAGAAGAAGCGGTTGATGTTGCTAGAAATCAAATCAGCGACGCGCTTAATTGCGACCCTAGAGAAATTGTTTTTACTTCGGGGGCCACTGAATCGAACAACCTTTCAATAAAAGGCGTTGCCCAAGGTTATGCCAATAAAGGCAAACATATCATTACCGTTAATACCGAACACAAAGCGGTGTTAGATACCTGTGAGTACTTACAAAGCCAAGGCTTTGAGGTTACGTATCTTGAAGTATTGCCAAACGGGTTAATTGATTTAAATGATCTCGAAAATGCGTTGCGCGACGACACTATTTTGGTGTCGGTGATGCACGTTAACAATGAACTTGGGGTTATCCAAGACATTCAAGCTATTGGCCAGCTTTGTCGTGACAAAGGCATTCTTTTTCATGTGGATGGTGCGCAAAGTGTGGGCAAAATTGCCATTGATTTAGCTGAGCTTCCTATAGATTTGCTGTCTATATCGGCGCACAAGATATACGGCCCGAAAGGTATGGGGGCACTATATGTGCGTCGCCGTCCTAAAATCAATCTGGTTGCACAAATTCATGGCGGGGGCCACGAGCGCGGCATGCGGTCGGGTACATTAGCCACCCACCAAATTGTTGGAATGGGTGAAGCCATCGCGCTAGCTTCTTCAAAAATAGAAGAGGATAGTGCGCGCATTTTAGCGCTGCGTGAATCGCTGTGGCAAGGCCTTCAACAGCTCGACGATATCTATTTAAATGGGCACGCAACACAGCGTATCCCGGGTATTTTAAATGTGAGCTTTGCGGGTGTAGACGGTGAAAGCTTGATGATGGGCTTAAATGATATTGCTGTATCTTCAGGGTCGGCATGTACATCAGCGAGTCTAGAGCCCTCGTATGTGCTGAAAGCGATTGGCCGCAGCAACGAATTGGCGCATGCAGGAATTAGATTCAGCGTGGGGCGTTTTACGACCCAAGAAGACATCGATTACGTAATACAAAAAGTAGTGGATGTAACCACAAGACTACGCCAAGCGGTTTCAGCATAAACGCCTATACCGTCGTTGAGCGCGGTTTTTTGTAGTAGGCAAAGCGTAGTTAGTGTTAGCGCATTCTTTTTTATTTTAGTGAATGTGGAAGAAAATTAATGCGCGTTTGAAGGAAATGGACCTTTAAGAAGCGTTTAAAACGCGTAAGTGGCCATAAATTAATGGCTGAATATTTGAGTGAAATAGTCGGGTATTATATACTACGGCACCAAAATTTTAGGCTGTCCGCAATGTAACTGGCAGTTTTGGCAACTCTTTTGGGCGTAAACCCAAATAAATGACGTTGTTGAAGTTGAAAGTCGATATAAATTACCAAGACCGTGGGGTGATTTATTTGCCAGTTAAATAGAAAGGTTAGTGGCAGCAAATGCAGGCAAACAAGTGAGATCCCAACATGAGTGAACAGATCGAACAGGCGTTAGAAAGAAAGTACGATGCGGGTTTCTATTCAGAAATCGAATCGGAAACGTTTGAAAGCGGCCTGGACGAGTCGGTTATCCGCCGCATATCAGCAATGAAAAACGAGCCTGAATGGATGCTTGAATGGCGTTTGAAGTCTTATCATGCATGGCTAGAAATGGAAGAGCCTGATTGGGCGCATGTCGACTATCCGAAAATCGATTATCAGGCCATTTCTTATTACTCGGCACCAAAGAGTATGAAAGATAAGCCTAAGTCGCTAGATGAAGTTGACCCTGAGCTACTTCGCACCTATGAAAAGCTGGGCATTCCTCTACACGAGCAGGAAATGCTGGCAGGCGTAGCAGTAGATGCGGTATTCGACTCGGTATCGGTTGTTACTACGTTCCGTGATAAGCTTGAAGAAGCGGGTGTGATCTTTTGCCCAATTTCTGAGGCAGTACAGAAGTACCCGGACCTTGTAAAGAAATACATCGGTTCGGTAGTGCCGCGCACAGATAACTATTTTGCTGCGCTTAATAGCGCTGTATTTACTGACGGTTCATTTGTCTATATTCCAAAAGGCACACGTTGCCCAATGGAGCTTTCTACTTATTTCCGTATTAACGAAATGAACACCGGTCAGTTCGAGCGTACCTTGATTGTTGCTGATGAAGGCAGCTATGTAAGCTACCTTGAAGGTTGTACTGCACCACAGCGAGATGAAAACCAGCTGCACGCGGCTGTGGTTGAGCTAGTGGCAATGGACGATGCGCAAATTAAATACTCAACGGTACAGAACTGGTACCCGGGTGACGAGAACGGTAAAGGCGGTATCTACAACTTCGTGACAAAACGTGGTGTAGCGCATACCAATGCCAAAATCTCGTGGACGCAGGTAGAGACAGGTTCTGCGGTAACGTGGAAGTACCCAAGCTGTGTACTTAAAGGCGACAACAGTGTAGGTGAGTTCTACTCAGTAGCGCTTACTCGTGGTCGCCAGCAGGCTGATACCGGTACTAAGATGATCCACGTGGGTAAAAACACCAAGTCGACCATCATCTCTAAAGGTATTTCAGCGGGTAACAGTAACAATGCCTATCGCGGGCTGGTTCAAATGGGCCCTCGCGCAGACGGTGCACGTAATTTCACCGAGTGTGACTCGCTACTTATCGGTGACAAATGTGGCGCGCACACATTCCCGTATATCGAAAGCCGCAACCCTTCAGCCATTGTTGAGCACGAAGCAACAACATCGAAGGTGAGCGACGAACAATTATTCCTGTGTCAGCAACGTGGCTTAGACACAGAAAAGGCCGTTTCTATGATTGTTAACGGTTTCTGTAAAGAAGTATTCAAAGAGCTGCCAATGGAATTTGCCGTAGAAGCCGGCAAGCTGCTCGAAATTAGTCTTGAAGGTTCAGTGGGGTAATCAATGCTTAGTATCAAGAATTTACATGCCAGCGTGGAAGAGAAAAACATCATTAAAGGTCTTAACCTTGAAGTTAAACCTGGTGAAGTACACGCTATCATGGGCCCCAACGGAGCCGGTAAAAGTACACTAGGCTACGTCCTATCTGGTCGTGAAGGTTACGAAGTAAGCGAAGGCGAAGCCACGCTTAACGGTAAAGACCTATTAGAGCTTGAAGTAGAAGAGCGTGCCCGTGAAGGCCTTTTCCTTGCGTTCCAATACCCAGTTGAAATTCCTGGCGTAAGCAATATGGAATTCATGAAAGAGTCAGTTAACGCTATGCGCGAACAGCGCGGCGAAGCGCCATTAACAGCTGCTGAGTTTTTAAAGAAAGCAAAAGAAGCGTGCAAGCAGGTACAGCTTCCATTGGATTTCTTGAAGCGCGGTGTAAACGAAGGGTTCTCTGGTGGTGAGAAGAAGCGTAACGAAATCATGCAAATGATTTTGCTAGAGCCAAAGCTTTGTATTCTAGATGAATCAGACTCTGGCCTTGACGTTGACGCACTTCAGGTTGTTGCCGATGGCGTTAACAGCCAGCGCGATGGCGAGCGAAGCTTCATCGTTGTTACCCACTATCAACGTCTTCTAGACTATATCAAGCCTGACTTTGTACACATTCTTGCCGACGGCAAAATTGTGAAAAGCGGTGACGCGTCACTAGCGCTAGAAGTAGAGAAGAGCGGATACGCATTCCTAGGTAAAGCGTACGAGGAGGCTGAAGCATGAGTCAATGGCTAGAACAGGTCATTGATGCGGCGCAAATCTCCGATTACTTAGCGCCCGTGCGTCAGCAGGCCTTAGAAAAGTTAAAAGCTGATGGTTGGCCAGCCCGTAGAAACGAAAGCTGGCGTTTTACGCCGCTAACACCCGTTGAAAAGCGTGAAGCTAAGCAAGCGGTTCAGGCAGACAGTTTACCGGTACCCGCTATCGATAACCTAAATGCTATCGACCTTGTATTTGTAGACGGTGTCTTGGTCACGCAGGTTAACACGCTAAATGTGCCAGCTGGCATGAGCATCACGTCACTTAATAATGATGATAATGCCACGCAGCAAGCGATCAGCAGTGTATACGGTCAGGTTAAACCTACCCGTCATATGTTTGGCCTAGTTAACGATGCGCTGTGCCAACACGGTATATTTATTAATGTTGAAGCAGGCGCGAAAATCGACACGCCAGTGCGCATTGTGAACATGGCGTCGCAAAATGTTGATGCTCATACGCGTGTGGTGGTGAAGGTCGCTGAAGGCGCAAGTGCTACTGTTATCGAGCAAGGTTTTGGCGATACTGAAAGTTTAACCACAGCGTTTGCTGAATATGACCTGGCTGATGATGCACACCTAGAGCACTATCGTTTTGCTATGTTTACTGGCAAAGCCAAGCAATTAGGCGGCAGCCACTTTAAACTTCATAACCGCACCACGCTTAACAGCACCATGGTGGGCTATGGAAGTGAGCTTTCCCGTTTAGATGTAGACATTCATCACGCCGGCGAATTTGCCGATGCAAAAATGAATGCCATTTATCTTCTGGCGGAAGGCGAGTTATTTGACCTTCACTCCACCATTGAGCACGCCATGCCTAATGGCACAACAGAAGAAAACGCGCGTGGGATTGTAGGCGATAAAGCACGTGCTGTGTTTAATGGTCGCATTCATATTCATCGTGATGCGCAAAAGACATTGGCTGAACTTAATAACCGCAACTTGTTGCTATCTCGTCGCGGCGTTATCAACACCAAGCCTGAGCTTGAAATTTATGCTGATGACGTAAAATGTGCTCACGGTGCAACGGTTGCTGAAATTGAAGAAGAAGCCTTGTATTACATGCTTACCCGCGGCGTTTCTCGCAGTAAAGCACTGGTAATGCTCAACTTTGGCTTCATTCAAGAGCTTATAAATGACGTGCCTAATGCGGCAGTCCGTGAATGGCTAGCACCAATTTTAAGTGAGCGCTTCGCCCAAATGGAGGTGAAATGAGCTTAGACGTTGCAGCACTTCGTGCCCAGTTTCCTATTTTATCTAAAACGGTAGACGGCAAGCCGCTGGTCTACCTAGATAACGCGGCAACAACACAAAAACCTCAGGCCGTTATCGACGCCTTAGTAGATTTTTACACGGGGACGAATGCAAACGTGCACCGCGGTGCGCACCATTTATCGGATGAAGCCACGCGCCGTTACGAAAATGCACGTTCCAGCGTTGCAAAGTTCATTAACGCGAAAGCGCGTGAAGAAGTTATTTGGACATCCGGCACCACAGAAGCCATCAATATAGTCGCCAATGGTCTTGGACAGCTACTAAGCGAAGGTGACGAAGTAATGGTGACCGAGCTTGAGCACCACGCAAACTTGGTTACTTGGCAACAAGCGTGTCGCCGTTCTGGTGCAACGCTAAATGTTGTACCTATTTTCGACAGCGGAGAGTTAGACGTAGACGCTTTCGATAGACTGCTGTCTGAAAACACAAAGCTAGTGGCGTTTCCCCACGTATCGAATGCACTAGGTACGGTGAACCCAATTAAACTGCTGACTGATAAAGCGAAAGCGGTAGGCGCATGGGTGCTGGTTGATGGCGCACAGGGCATTGCTCACGGCGGTGTTGACGTACAAGACATTGGCTGTGATTTTTACGCATTTTCAGGACACAAGCTATTCGGTCCAACAGGCATTGGCTGTCTGTGGGGCAAAAAAGAGGTGCTAGAAACCTGGCCTGTTTGGCAGGTAGGCGGCGAGATGATCAAAGATGTGACCTACCATGAAGCCACATGGGGTGCGTTGCCAAATCGATTAGAAGCCGGTACGCCGAACATCGCAGGTGCCATTGGTATGGGCGCTGCAGTAGATTGGTTTAGTGCCCTTGATGTCAATGCTTTGCATGAACACGAACAAAAGCTGCTTGCCTATGCTACCGAGCAGGCCGAAGCGTTTGATGGTATGCGGATAATCGGTACGGCACCTAACAAGGTAGGCGTGCTGAGCTTTCTACTGGAAGGTGCGCACCCGGCGGACGTGGGCTTCATTCTTGATAGACAAGGCGTTGCAATTCGTACCGGTGATAACTGTGCACAGCCGCTAATGAAGCGCTTTGGTATTCCGGGTACTGCTCGTGCGTCGTTCTCAATTTACAATACGCTTGAAGAAGTCGACAGCTTATTTGCTGCGCTTAAAAAAGCAAAAATGATGTTGGCCTAAGGAGGCATTATGAGTGTTGAAACTTTCGTACCTAGTACAAAACTCATTTCGCTAACTGACAGTGCCGTTAAGCATTTCGAAAGTAAGCTTAAAGACAAGCCTGGTCAGTTAATTCGTTTATCGACAAAAGTAAGCGGCTGTACGGGCTATGCCTATGTGCTTGATTTCGCAGATAGTGCGCAAGCCGATGACGAAATTGTTGAAATTTCGCCAGTACTTAACGTAGCTGTGGCTGCAGATGCCACCGACCTATTGCGTAATACTGAAATTGATTACGTTACAGAAGGTGTTAACGGCGTCATTAAATACAACAACCCGAACGTGGTTGATGAGTGCGGATGCGGTGAAAGCTTTAACGTTGGCTAAGTGCCACGTCAAAGGCCATCAGTGGTAGAACAAAGAGTACTAAGTAGTTTATGAAGCAAAAAATGGTGACCACCGAGCGCGACTGTAAAGCGCGCTTGGTTCCAGCGGGCAATCCTACCGTGATCCCTGAAGGCGAGTTTGTGAATATCACCCAAGAGCTCGGTGGTAACTATACGGTAACGTGGCGTGGCAATATGTACCGCATCGATGGTACTGATGCAGGTGCTATTGGCCGAAAAGCGATGACATTGAGCTTTGACGCGCCAGAAGATGGCAATATTAGCGAACAGCAAGTGTGGGACGCTTTAGAAACTATCTTTGACCCTGAGATCCCTATCAATCTCGTATCCCTTGGTCTTATCTACAAAGTGGAAATTGATCAAGATACTAGCAGCGTCAATATTGATATGACCCTGACCGCACCAGGCTGCGGCATGGGCCCAGTATTGGTTGGCGACGTTGAATACCGCGTTGCCATGGTTCCCCATGTTAAAAACGTCAACGTAGAGCTTGTATTCGACCCTGCATGGTCCCGTGATATGATGAGTGAAGAAGCACAGCTTGAAGCAGGCCTGTTCTTCTAATCATCCACACAGTGAAATTTAATCACACAATTTTTCAAACAAATTAAGCGGAAATAGCAATGCAACTACCTAGCAGTGACGAAATTATTGATGATTTAGCGTTCTTCGACGATTGGGAACAGCGTTATCAGTACATCATTGATTTAGGGAAATCTATTCCGGGCTTGCCTGAAGATGCTAAAACCCCCGAGCGTTTGGTTAAAGGTTGTCAGAGCAGCGTTTGGTTGGTGGAGTCTTACGATGGCAATAAAATCAACTTTGACGTAGACAGCGATGCAGTTATCGTTCAAGGACTGCTTGCGTTAGTACTTGCCGCTTATAATGACAAAACGCCAACAGATATTTTAGCGTTTGATATCGACGGCTATTTTGAAGCACTAGACCTAGAGCGTCATATCACGCCAACTCGCGGTAATGGCTTACGCGCCATTGTGGGTAAAATCCAAGAATTAGCAAAAGCCAACGCTTAATTTTTTAAGCGTTGGTTTCTTTAAGCCGTTTTAGGGTTCCATAGTAAAGGCAGTGGGGCAGGTGAGTCCTCGATAATTAGTTCTGTGCAAAATAATCTGTACGCTGTCATCATATTGTCATCGCCAACAGGCTAACCTTTCTCTACATTTGCGCATAAAAACAGTACTTTATATCTGATTTGATAAAGGCTCTGGTCAAGCTGCTATTTATTGCCTATAATTCGCGGCCAAAATTTTAAAGATACACACACTATTTGTTTGGAGAGAGAACATGGCTCTTGAGCGTACTTTTTCGATTATCAAGCCTGATGCGGTAGCTAAAAACGTAATCGGTGCAATTTACAACCGTTTCGAATCTGCAGGTCTTCGCATCGTGGCATCTAAGATGATCCACATGAGCAAAGAGCAAGCAGAAGGCTTCTATGCAGAACACAAAGAGCGTCCTTTCTTCGGCGCACTTGTAGACTTCATGACGTCTGGTCCTGTTATGGTTCAAGTACTAGAAGGCGAAAACGCAGTTCTAGCTAACCGTGAAATCATGGGCGCAACTAACCCAGCTGATGCAGCTGCAGGTACACTTCGTTCAGACTACGCTGCGTCAATCGACGAAAACGCAGTTCACGGTTCTGACGCACCTGAGTCAGCAGCACGTGAAATTGCTTACTTCTTCTCTGAAGAAGAAATCTGCCCACGTACTCGCTAAGATTACGTAGGTAGATAAACGGGGCTATAAGCCCCGTTTTTTGTTTCTGAGCGTCTGAGCACGCTTTATGCTGCTTTGCTCGGCGCTCATTTAGACGAGCTAAACCACACTTCTCGCGCATTGCCTAAAGCGCGCTCAGATACTCAGAAGAAAGATATACGCTTTATGCTGCTTTGCTCGGCGCTCATTTAGGCGAGCTAAACCACGCTTCTCGCGCATTGCCTAAAGCGCGCTCAGTCACTCAGAAGAAAGATACACGCTTTATGCTGCTTTGCTCGGCGCTCATTTAGGCAAGCTAAACCACGCTTCTTGCGCATTGCCAAACTTAACGTTTCTCTGCGTTAAATCGGCTTTTTCTCAAATCTCATCTGTGGTAAAATCCGCGCAAATTTTAATCAGCGCTTTTCTTTTTCTTAAATGTCGTTCAAGACATAGTCGAATCGCTGGTTTTTACACCGTATTCAGTAGTAAGAGGGGCATCCCTCGAAGGTAAAAGGGTCATCTTATTCATGGCAAAAACTAACTTATTAAACTTAAATCGCGAAGGCTTGCGCAATTTCTTCAAAGAAATGGGCGAGAAACCGTTTCGTGCCGATCAGGTGATGAAATGGATTTACCAGCACGGTATCAGCGATTTCGAGGAAATGAGTAACCTCAATAAAAACCTTCGCGCGATGCTCATTGAAAATTGCGAAATTAAAGCGCCTGAAATTGCATACTTTCAAGAAGCGAGCGACGGCACTATTAAGTTTGCACTTACCCTTGAAGGTGGTCAGGAAGTTGAATCTGTTTGGATCCCAGAAACTGACCGTGCAACGCTTTGCGTGTCATCACAGGTAGGTTGCGCGCTAGAGTGTACTTTCTGTTCAACGGCGCAGCAGGGGTTTAACCGTAACCTAAGTGTAAGTGAAATTATTGGTCAGGTATGGCGTGTAGCTACTTTCCTTGGTCTTTCAAAAGACTCAAGCAAACGCCCTATCACTAACGTAGTAATGATGGGTATGGGTGAGCCACTGCTTAACCTTAAAAACGTTGTACCAGCCATGGATATTATGCTGGACGATTTCGGTTTCGGCCTGTCTAAACGCCGCGTTACGCTAAGTACATCTGGTGTAGTACCTGCGCTAGATATGTTGGGTGACCAAATAGACGTAGCGTTAGCTATTTCATTACACGCACCCACCGATGAGTTGCGCAACGAGATCGTGCCTATCAATAAGAAGTACAATATCGAAGCCTTCTTAGCAGGCGTACGTCGTTATCTGGCCAAATCTAAAGCGAACCAAGGCCGTGTGACGGTAGAATACGTTATGCTTTCAAACATCAATGACAGCACTGAACAAGCGCACCAGTTGGCAAAGGTATTGAAAGACACACCTAGTAAAATAAACTTAATACCATTTAACCCTTACCCGGGTTCGCCTTATACATGTTCGAGCAATTCGCGTATTGATAGATTCGCAAAAGTGCTTATGGAATATGGGTTTACAACCGTTGTGCGTAAAACACGAGGTGATGATATCGACGCAGCATGCGGTCAATTAGTGGGTGATGTGGTAGACAGAACGAAAAGAATGTTAAAAAAACAGGTGAAGGGCGAAGCAATTTCGGTAAAAATGGCCCAATAATCATTAAGATATTAGGGTAAGACTATGGTTGCGGGATTGCGAACGTCACTTAAAATTGGCTTTTTAAGCGCGATTATTTTCACTTCTGGCTGTGTCAGTAATAGCCAGTCAGGGTTGTATGGCGGTAACTTCGATCACGAAGAAGCCGCCAAAACACGCATGTCCCTTGGTCTTACCTACCTTCAAAATAACAACTACACACAGGCAAAAAAGAACCTCGATAAAGCGCTTGAGTTTAATCCACGCTCTGCAGATGTTCAGTTTGCGATGGCATATTACTATCAGCTGGTGGGCGATAACCTTCGAGCGGAAGAGTACTATGAAACTGCTATCGACCTAGCGCCTAACAATGGCGATATTGCCAACAGTTATGGCGCGTTTAAGTGCCAAAACGGCGAATACGAAAAAGCCAAAGCGTATTTCTTTGATGCTATAAATAACAGGCTTTACGCTAACGCAGCGCAAACCTACGAGAACTTGGCATTGTGCGCGCAAAGTCAAGGTAAGCTAGATGAAGCGATCGGCTATTTTCAAGACGCATTAAAACATCAGCCTGCTAGGGGCAAAAGCCTGTTCTTACTCAGTGAACTTTACACGGTTTCAGAACAGTGGGAACTTGCTGAATCTACGTTACGAAAATACGAACGTGTTGCCAAAGTTACGCCAGATTCATTGTGGTTAGCTTATGAAATAGCCAAAGGGAAAGGGGATCTAGAGACTGCAAAGGGGTATGGCGAAATGATGATGTCATTGTTCCCTGAAAGTGAGCTTACTAAACGTTACTTAGTGCAACGTGAAAGTATGCAAAACAAAGTGGTTAAAACCGTCAAATCTACACAGCCAAACGATTCTGAAACACAAATAAGCGAAAACCAAACAAATACCGACGGGCTTACACAAACATCATCAAACGATAAAGAAAATGAAAAGAGCGTCGCCCAAGACAACGACGCTCAGCGTCAATCTCAGAGCAATAACACCGACAACGCTCCTACAGCCACAGCTAACACACCGGAAAAAGCACAAAATACTGAATTATCTGTGCAAAGTGATAAATTCCATGTAGTAAAAGAAGGTGAAAACTTATATCGTATTTCTTTATTGCACAATATCAAAATGGCAACACTGCAAGAGTGGAATAACCTTGAAAATACTGGCGCTATTATTGCTGGTCAGACGCTTTGGTTAGTACCACCGAGTATGCAGGAGGAATAAGGTTTAATGGTGTCGGAAGAAAAAGCGAATCAAGAAGTCACTTCGCAACAACAAGAAAACACGCCAAGTCCAGGGGCAATGCTAAAAGCGCGCCGTGAAACGCTAGGTTTGTCTCAACAAGATATTGCTGATAAATTATTTTTGAAAGCTAAACAAATCAATGATTTAGAAAATGATGTCATTGATGAAAAGTCTTCGGTGACTTTTACAAAAGGATACGTGAGAAATTATGCCAAGCAATTAGGCATGAATTCTCAAGAAGTTATTGAGGCATTCGAACGCTTCCACAATCAAACATCTGTACCATCTTCCGAGAAATTACAGAGCTTTTCAAAGCGTGTCGCAAAACAGACACACGATGACAGGTGGATGATGGTAACTTATGTTATTTTACTTCTTATCATTGCCGCCGTTGTCGTGTGGTGGTATCAACAGCCTAGTGACGACACGGTAGCTGAACTGCCACTTAGTGAGGCTGTTAAGCGAGAAGCCGCTAATACGCCTGTCTCATCGGCGGGCACAGATACCGACAATGTAACTACTGACGCCTCGTCGTCGCAGGGTGATACGGCTGGAAACAATCAGCTAGACACGGGCGTGAGCAATAGTTCAAACTCAGAAACCAGCGGTGCGTTCAGCGACCAAGATAGCGGTTTTAACCAAGACGGTAGCTTGAATGATGGTGCAATCTCAGCACCCGATACAGAGGTGAATGATAGCAATAACCTAACCGCTCTGGTTGATTCTGCGAATAGTAACGAACCCCAACCCAACCTTAATGTGAATAGTCAGTCTGATGCAGCGCCAATTGCTATGGTTTTCACTTTCGACGATGACTGTTGGGTTAATATAAAAGACGCGTCTGGAGAAGCTATTGCCTATGGGGTAAAGCTAAAAGGACGAGTTATGGAAATTCAAGGCGTTCCTCCTGTTGAAGTTACGCTCGGTGCACCGGATAATGTGCGCATATCAGTTAACGGCGAGTCTGTTGATATTTCTTCATACCAAAACGGTAAAACAGCTCGCTTCGCACTTCCTTTATAGGTAATTAGATGTTTGCAGAAAGCCCTATTAAGCGCAGAAAGTCTACGCGTATTAATGTAGGTAACGTCCCCATTGGTGATGGCGCTCCCATTGCTGTTCAATCTATGACGAATACGCGGACCACAGATGTGGCAGCGACCGTCGATCAAATAAACCGTATTGTTGCAGTGGGGGGCGAGATCGTTCGAGTATCTGTGCCCACGATGGAAGCGGCTGAAGCATTTAAAGAAATTAAAAAGCAGGTGAGTGTGCCACTCGTTGCAGACATTCATTTTGACTACCGTATTGCACTTAAGGTTGCTGAATACGGCGTAGATTGTCTGCGTATTAACCCAGGTAACATAGGTAATATGGAGCGTGTGCGCTCTGTGGTCGATTGTGCAAAAGACAAAAATATTCCTATTCGTATTGGTGTGAACGGTGGCTCGTTAGAAAAAGACTTACAAGAAAAGTACGGTGAGCCAACGCCAGAAGCGCTGGTTGAATCCGCAATGCGTCATGTGGATATTCTCGACAAACTTAACTTCGATCAATTCAAAGTCAGCGTTAAAGCGTCAGATGTTTTCTTAGCTGTTGGCGCCTATCGTTTATTGGCACAAAAAATAGACCAGCCGCTTCACTTAGGTATTACCGAAGCCGGTGGTCAGCGCGCCGGCGCCGTGAAGAGTGCAGTTGGCTTAGGTATGCTATTGGCTGAAGGTATTGGTGATACGTTGCGCGTATCGTTAGCCGCTGACCCGGTGGAAGAAATCAAGGTAGGCTTTGATATTCTTAAGTCACTGCGTATTCGCTCGCGCGGTATAAACTTTATTGCTTGCCCGAGTTGTTCACGACAAGAATTCGATGTAATCGGCACAGTGAATGCTCTTGAGCAGCGATTGGAAGATATTCTTACGCCAATGGATGTCTCTATCATCGGTTGCGTGGTTAACGGCCCAGGCGAAGCAGAAGTGTCTGATTTGGGCCTTACTGGCGCACGTAACATGAGTGGCTTATACGAAGACGGTAAGCGCGTTAAAGAACGTCTTCCTAACGACGATCTAGTGGATAAGCTTGAAGCTAAGATTCGAGCCAAAGCATCGCGTATGAGTGAACAAAATAAAATTCAGGTCTCGGTTAAAGACTAAGACATTTTTTGTTCATTGTTGTTTTCTCCCAAAGCCCCTATAATGCGGGGCTTTTCACTATTTAGCAGTATGAGAATTTCACGTGGCTAAGACTATTCAGGCAATTCGAGGCATGAATGACTGCCTACCGGAGATTTCCGGTACATGGCAGAAGGTAGAATCTGTACTTCGTCAGGTTGTGGCGAGTTATGGTTACCAAGAAATACGTACTCCCATCGTTGAAAGCACCGACTTGTTCAAGCGCTCTATCGGTGAAGTTACCGATATCGTTGAAAAAGAAATGTATACCTTCGAAGATAGAAATGGCGACAGCTTAACGCTACGTCCAGAAGGTACGGCAAGTTGCGTGCGCGCAGGAAACGAACACGGCTTATTGTACAACCAGCAGCAACGCCTGTGGTACATGGGGCCAATGTTCCGTCATGAACGTCCACAAAAAGGGCGTTATCGCCAGTTCCATCAGTTCGGTGTAGAGACCTACGGTATGGACGGTCCTGACATCGACTTAGAAGTTATTCTTCTTAGTGCACGCTTTTGGAAAGCTTTTGGTATTGAGAAACACGTAAAACTTCAAATTAATACCTTAGGTTCAAACGAAGCTCGCGCTGCATATCGCGATACGCTGGTTGAATTCTTAAAACAGCGTGCAGACCAGCTCGATGAAGATTCCCTGCGTCGACTTGAAACGAACCCACTTCGCGTACTCGATTCAAAGAACCCTGATGTTCAAGCTGCTATTGCCGATGCGCCAGCGCTAATCGATCATCTTGATGAAGAATCTAAAGTGCATTTTGAAACCTTGTGTTCGCGCTTAACGCAAGCAGGTATTGAGTTTGAAATAAATCCTCGACTAGTGCGCGGATTAGATTACTACAACCGTACCGTGTTTGAGTGGGTGACAGACAGCCTGGGAGCCCAAGGTACAGTGTGTGCTGGAGGCCGTTACGATGGCTTGGTAGAGCAGCTGGGTGGCAAAGCAACGCCTGCGGTTGGTTTTGCTATGGGCATTGAACGTTTGGTACTGTTGCTAACCACGTTAACCGAAGAAGGTCAGGACTCAAGTTTCGCAGATGTTTACGTAACGGCGATGGGCGAAGAGGCACAGTCATACGCTATTGAGGTAGCAGAACATCTTCGAAATACGCTTCCTAATACACGCATAATGATGCACTGTGGCGGCGGCAACTTTAAAAAACAACTAAAGCGTGCAGATAAAACAGGTGCACGTTTAGCGCTGCTTTTAGGCAATGACGAAATGCAGTCTCGCGAAGTAGGTGTTAAACCACTACGCGATGGTCAAGAACAAGTTACAGTCAGCTTCGACACCTTATCTGATAAGGTTGCAGAGATGCTGAGCGCAAAATAAAAAGAGGACATCATGGAACAGTTCGCAACAGAAGAACAACAAGTAGAAGCGATTAAACGTTTTTGGAAAGAGCACGGTACTGCAATTATTGTCGGTGCAGCGCTTGGTCTAGGTGGCCTTTGGGGCTGGAGAGCGTATTCAGAAGCGCAAATTGAAACTAAAGAAGCGGCATCGGTTGCCTATCAAAATGCCGTAGAAACATTCGGTACAGAAGGCAGCGACGCAAAAGTTAAAGCTTTTATCGAAGAGAACAAAGACAGTGGTTATGCGAGCATTGCCAGCCTTCTTGCTGCTAAGCAAGCGGTAGATGCCGGTGATTTAGACGCTGCAGCTTCTCACCTAAATAGCGTAGTAACCTTTGCCGAAAATGATGAATTGAAAGTGCTTGCCTCACTTCGTTTGTCGCGTGTGCAAATTGAAATGAACCAGCTGGACGCGGCGTTGTCTACGCTTAGCAATGTAACAAACGACGCATTTGCAGCAGAAGTTTCTGAATTAAAAGGCGATGTGTATCAAAAACAAGGCAAGTTTGATGATGCTCGCTTAGCTTATTCAAATGCGTTAGAAAAAAATGCCAACAATCCGCTTTTACAAATGAAGTTAGATAACCTATCGGTATCTGCTGCGCAATAAGCGAAAGCCTTAGGGCTGGTATAAATAATAAAGAGGTACGCAATTTGTTTCACAACACGTGTGGCCGTAAAGGTCGATTTGCTCGCACGATAGGTATGGCACTCGCGGTGTCTATCACAATGTCTGGCTGCTCAACTATTTCAGACTGGTTTGCAGATGACGAAGAATTAGAGATTCGTCGTTTAAAGCCTATTGAGGCTAAATTCACACCTAAATTAGTGTGGGATCGCGATATTGGTGATGGCGTTAATCATTACTTCTCTCGTCTTCGCCCTGTTTATGCCTATGACAAGCTTTATGCTGCCGATCGCCATGGCGCCGTTGTCGCGATGGACCCTGAGTCGGGTAAGGTGTTGTGGGAGAAAGATTTCGCACAGTTTCGCTCTGAGGGCATGCTAAGCTCAGTCACTAATTTGTGGCGTAGCGGTGAGACTGCACGTATTGGTGGTATCGCCGTAGCAGACAGACACGTATTCATTGGTACAGAAAACGGCTATGTAGCTGCAATGGATGCAGAAACCGGAGAGTTGGTTTGGGATGCGTCTGTTCCCGGTGAGGTTTTAGCGGCTCCGGCAGCTGATGAAGGTATCTTAGTGGTTAACACGGGTGCTGGTAGCTTATTTGGTTTCAATACCCGCACTGGTGAACAGTTGTGGAGACACGAAGGTGATACTCCTCCGCTAACATTACGTGGTATTTCTGGCCCAATCGCATCTAACGGTGGTGCTATCATCGGCACACCTACAGGTAAGATTCAGGTTAATCTTATCGAAACAGGTGTACTTGCGTGGGAAACGGTAATTGCAACGCCTTCTGGTGCAACAGAGTTAGAGCGTATTGTTGATATCGACACAACGCCTGTTTTATTTGGCGGCACGGTTTACACGGTTTCTTACAACGGAACATTAGCTGCTGTAGAGTTACGTTCAGGTCGTGTAATTTGGAAACGTGAATATGCATCGTTTCGCAATTTGAATATCGACGGCAATAAAATTTTTGTTGTAGACAACAACTCTAACGTTTATGCCCTTGATAGACGAAACGGCGTAGAGCTTTGGTCTCAAGGTTCACTTAAGCATCGCTCATTAACGGCTGCTACTCCAGTAGGCGACCATGTGGTTGTTGGTGACAACTGGGGCTTTCTACACTGGATTGAACAAGAAACAGGTGAAGTTGTTGCACGCCTAGATGTTGGCGGCGATGACGAAGATGATTCAATCTATGCTGCGCCGTTGAAGGTTGATGATAAGATTATAGCGGTAACACGTAATGGCGTAATAGCGTCGGTGCAAGTTCCAAAGTAACAGGAACGTTTCGCTAATATTTAAACAGAAAAGGTGCTTAAAGCGCCTTTTTTTATACCCCGCGGTTTTTCGGGCCTAAACTTGGCAATTATCAATGGGTAGACGGTTTCTCTTCGTGTTATTGAACGCCATTGGTATTAGGTAGTGAACAAGGTATAATGCGCCCATTCTCAAAAGCCTCATAGTAATTCACCTCTCGTTAGAGAATACAGCTCCCGAACGTTAGTTGTAATAGATGGTGTATGCGGCTTGTGCTTTTTTAGCTTTCATGACCCCTAGGATCTGATAAATGTTACCCGTTGTTGCTTTGGTTGGCCGCCCTAATGTTGGTAAGTCAACCTTGTTTAATCGCCTTACAAATACCCGTGATGCACTAGTTGCTGACTATCCGGGGCTAACTCGCGACCGTAAATACGGCCAAGCGAAATTTGAAAAGCGCCAGTTCATAGTAGTGGATACCGGCGGTATTACGGGCGATGAAGAGGGCATTGATGCTGAAATGGCACAACAGTCTTTGTTAGCTATAGAAGAGGCTGATGTCGTATTGTTTTTGGTTGACGCCAGAGCAGGTATGCTGCCAGCCGACCAAGGTATTGCTGATCATCTTCGACGCATAAACAAAAAAGTGTTTGTTGTGGCGAACAAGGTTGATGGAATTGACGGCGATAGCGAAAGTGCGGAATTTTACTCCTTAGGCTTAGGTGATATTAAGCAAATTGCTGCGGCGCACGGTCGCGGTGTTAGCCAATTGCTGCAGGACGCCTTAAAGCCACTTGAATCTGATTTCCCGGACATGGAAATTGTCGATGAGGAGCCTGAAGAAGAAGAGGATGCTGAAACGCAGCGTCAACGCCTTCAAGAGTTACCTATCAAACTTGCTATCGTAGGTAAGCCCAACGTGGGTAAGTCGACACTGACAAACCGCATTTTAGGTGAAGAGCGCGTGGTGGTATTTGACATGCCAGGCACCACCCGTGACAGCGTGTACATTCCAATGGAAAGGGATGAGCGTGAATATATCCTAATCGATACCGCGGGCGTGAGAAAGCGCAAGAAAATTAGTGAAGCCGTAGAGAAGTTCTCTATTGTTAAAACTCTTCAGGCAATTGAAGAAGCTAACGTAGTGCTATTGGTTATTGATGCCAGAGAAGGTATTACCGACCAAGATCTTAGCTTATTAGGCTTTGTGCTTAATTCAGGTCGTTCATTAGTAGTTGCCGTGAACAAGTGGGACGGATTAAGTACTGACGTGAAAGACGACATAAAGCGCGAGATGGACCGTCGTTTAGGCTTTATCGACTTTGCTCGAATTCATTTTATTTCTGCGCTTCATGGTTCGGGTGTTGGTAATTTATTTGAGTCTGTACAAGAAGCGTATATGAGCGCGACCAAGCGTATTAATACCGCGCTGCTTACACAAATTATGGAAATGGCTCAGGATGACCATCAACCTCCGCTGGTGCGTGGGCGCCGAGTTAAAATGAAGTATGCTCACGCAGGTGGTTACAACCCACCGGTTATTGTTATTCACGGTAATCAAGTGGATGACTTACCAAGCTCTTATAAGCGTTTCTTGATGAATTACTTTAGAAAAGCGCTAGAAATTATGGGCACGCCTATCAAGATAGAATTCAGAGAAGGCAACAACCCGTTTGAAGGTAAGAAGGCTAATTTGACCTTGGCGCAGCAGCGCAAGCGCCGTCGTATGATGTCTTATTACAAAGATAAAAAGTAGCCTTTTTGAGGATTGGGCGCTATTTCTGACCAAGTGGCGATAGCGTCCATGCTCTTACATTACTCAATTTCCCCACTATTGTGGCATGATGAAATCCCCAATTAGACTCGCTTTAGCGTGAATTGCATTTTGCCAGTCGTATTCAACTCTACGGTTTTCTTGATTTAATCTGCTAGGTCATTATTACACTTAGATTGTATTCTTTTCCTGCTATTCCCACTTTCTCTTTGTTCACACATTCAGTCATTTATAGGTATGTACCTTTGAATTCGGGAGGTTACCACGAATGTGAAATTTGGAGCTGTTTTTGCAGACACTACCTGTTTAGCAGACAGCCAGCAGTGTTTTGGGAGATAAAGTGTCAGTAGAAAAATTGGTTAAAGTCGCCTCACCACTTCAAAAAAATCAAATGTATAACTGGTTTGATAGGTATAAACCAAAAGAGCAGCAAAAAGTATATATTCTCACCGCCAAAACAGAAGAAAAGCCAACGTTGAGTTTGCCGCTAGTTAAACGACGTTCTGCGAAAAAAGCTTAACGCGCGCTTTCCAAAAGCAGAGAGCGAACCTTTTTCATCATTTCAGACTCTTGTGGAACTTCTACGTTAACAATCAATTGATTGACAATATTGTCTGAAAAGTCAGGAGGAAAAGTCGTAGACACTTTTACGATTTTATCTTGTAGCTTAAAGACATAGGTTGTCGCGTAAATTGTTGGTGATGTTTCAGATGTCGCGCTCAGCCCCAATCTCCATCCTCTTAATGCGCTGTTAACCTCGTAGCGTGAGGCTGGACTGATTTGAGACAAAGTTAACTGCTGTAAATCGGCTGTAGCACTAGCTCGTTGCAGATCACTTTCTAGTTGCTCAGGAAGTAGCTCGTTTTCATCTGAAGAAAGCTGATCTAAAAAGGGATATACGGTGACATCAACGAGCGCATCTTCAAACTCAGGGTGTATATAGCGAGTAATTGCACCGTTAAACGGGTCTGGATATAACTGAGTATCTAATTTAGTGAAGTCGCCAATGGCGTTTGGTACCTGTAATCCACCCTTATAGTCGCTAGCTTCTAGCGCATCGAACAAAAACTGGCTGGTAAATAATCCAGAATGTTTGGCATGTTGAATCCAGCGGGCAATCAACGATTGAGCTTCTTCTTCGGCTAAAGCGGTTTCCGTTTTCACATCTGTGTTTTCTAGAGCACTCGCATCAAATGAAGATGAGTCAATTTCTATCCCTCGCCATTGTAAAGTGAATTCTGCAAATTGTTTTGCGTGCTGTCGATGCATGCCAGGCGCTGCGCCAACATTAGCAATCAATAGTTCGTAGTCGTTTCCTTCGCCATAAGGGAACAAATGACTGAACTCTCCTGATTCGCTTAGGAGTTTAATAAAGCTGTCGGGCGAAATAGCATCTTCAAAACACAAGTTAGTGGATTGAGAAGCATTAGCTTCGCTTAATGCTCGCTGGGCTCCACAAGCCCTGAGTAACGTCTCGCTTGGGTAGGTAGAAAAAACAGAGACAGGTTGATTGACCATAGAAGCAAAGGTGAAGTCAGGCACTAGTAACAGAACAAAAACGCACAAAGGTGTCAAAATTTTTGGTACAGCGAACCGCTGTGACTTTAGGCTCCAAAATGCACAGGCCCGCTGGTAAATACTGGAAAAGGAAAACGCGTTTACATGAACGGGCATAATACTTAAGGCTACCTATTGCCGCTGAATGTGTGTCACTGTACTGGTTATTTCTCCGTCAGTCACCCGAGATTTTATCTCATCACCTACATTTACTTTATTCACGCTATTTATGGCTGCTTTGTTGGATAAAGTAATGCTGTAACCACGGGCGAGCGTTGAAAGAGGACTTACGGATTGTAAGAGGCTAACTTTACCACCAAGTTCATTTTTTTTGCTTCTAATGAGTGTATTCATGCTTGATAAGAGCTTGGTGCTAGCGTAATTCAGTTTGTCTTTTGCACGCGCCACGTTTGCTGATGGCGATTGTTTGTTTAGCCTGTAATCAAGACCTTGTAATCGCTTCTCTGCTTTTGCCAAGTCGTTTTGCATCTTATGCGCTAAACGAAGTTGTAGTCTGTCTAACGTTTGCCACTGCGATTGGATGCGGCTTTGTGGATGCAACGCATTTAGCCGTTGTTTCTTTAAAACAAGCTGTTGTTTACTCGTTTGAAGGTACTGATGTATTGCCCTTGCTAAGCGTTGTTTTTGCTGACTTAGCGTTTGGTAAAGAGCGGCAGAATCCTGACTTAAGATTTCGGCAGCAGCAGATGGGGTAGGGGCGCGAACATCGGCGACGAAGTCACTAATGGTGAAGTCTACCTCATGGCCTACGGCGCTAACTATGGGAAGGGCACTTGCAGCGACTTCTCTTGCTAAGCTTTCATCATTAAAACACCACAAGTCTTCTAATGAACCTCCGCCTCGCGTAAGTAACAGCACATCCACTTCTGCGCGGCGGTTAGCCGTTCTTAACGCATTAATTAACTGTAAAGGTGCGGTTTCACCCTGAACCATCGACGGATAAACAATGATTTCGGTTTGTGGGCTGCGTCGTTTTAATACACTTAATACATCGTGAAGCGCTGCACCGCTTGATGAAGTTATTACGCCGATGCGATTAATACGTTCAGGTAGCGCTCGCTTGTTAGCAGTATCGAACAAGCCTTCATTGTTGAGTTTGAACTTTAGGGCTTCGAACGCTTGCTTAAGCGCACCTTCGCCATCGCTTTCCATGTGTTCGACAACCAGTTGATAGTCGCCGCGTGCTTCGTAAAGGCCAACCGACGCTCGCACTAAAATTTTGTCGCCTTCTTTAGGGCGAATGCGAACATTGCGGTTTGATCCCTTGAACATGGCCGCGCGAACTTGGGCTTTGTTGTCCTTCAGCGTGAAATACCAATGCCCTGATGCGGCTGCCACAAAGTTGGATATTTCAGCCGATAGCCAAATAAGGCCAATTTCGCCTTCCAGTACGGTTCTGGCTAAGCGATTTAGCTTGGTAACTGTTAAAATTTGTCGAGACGTAGATGGCGAATTTGTAAACATAAAAAAAATCACTGGGTTTAATACATTTAGAGTTTACCTGAAAACTAAAAAACACTACAATTGCGCCGCAATTAACCCTCAACTGAATAGGTGTTGTTGCATGCTACGTATCATCCAAGAAGCCCTGACGTTCGACGATGTGTTGCTGGTTCCCGGCCACTCGACCGTCCTCCCTCACACAGCCAACTTACAAACACGCCTTACGCGTGGCGTAACGTTAAATATTCCAATGGTGTCTGCTGCCATGGACACGGTTTCTGAAGCCCGTCTAGCTATTGCGCTAGCCCAAGAGGGTGGTATTGGTTTCATTCATAAAAACATGAAGCCCGAAGAGCAAGCCAAACACGTACGTGAAGTTAAGAAATACGAAAGTGGTGTGGTATCTGACCCGGTAACGGTTGAAGAGAATGCGACCATTGGTGAAGTTATCGCGCTTTCTAAGCGTCTTGGTTACTCTGGCTTCCCGGTGACTGACAAAGATAATAACCTAATTGGTATTGTGACAGGCCGCGATCTTCGCTTTGAAAAGCGTTTGAATTTGCCTATTAGAAACGTAATGACCGGTAAGGATGATCTGGTTACCGTTAAAGAAGGTGCAAGCTCTGATGTGGTGTTAGATCTTATGCACGAACACCGCATTGAGAAAATTCTTGTCGTCGACGACGCGTTTAAGCTTACAGGCCTGATCACTGTTAAAGACTTCCAGAAAGCAGAAAACAAGCCTAACGCATGTAAAGACTCGCTTGGTCGCCTACGTGTTGGTGCTGCGGTAAGCGTTGGACCAGGTACTGACGAACGTATTGCACTACTTGTAGATGCAGGCGTTGACGTTCTACTTATCGATACCTCTCACGGTCACTCGCAAGGTGTTATTGACCGCGTGAAAAAGGTACGTGCAGACTATCCAGATGTACAAATTATTGCGGGTAACGTTGCGACGGGCGATGGCGCGAAAGCACTTGCCGATGCCGGCGTAGATGCTGTTAAAGTGGGAATTGGCCCTGGTTCAATTTGTACTACCCGTATCGTAACCGGTTGCGGTGTGCCTCAAATTACTGCGGTATCAGATGCAGTAGAAGCGCTTAAAGATACTGACATTCCAGTAATCGCTGACGGCGGTATTCGTTTTTCGGGTGACATTGCTAAGGCGTTGGCTGCTGGCGCAAGCTGCGTAATGGTTGGCAGCATGCTAGCAGGTACTGAAGAAGCGCCAGGCGAAGTAGAACTTTTCCAAGGCCGTTATTACAAGTCATATCGCGGTATGGGTTCACTAGGCGCTATGGATCAAAGCCACGGTTCGTCAGACCGTTACTTCCAAGATTCTGATAACGCTGAGAAATTAGTACCAGAAGGTATTGAAGGCCGCGTAGCGTACAAAGGTCCAATTGCTAATATTATCCATCAGCAAATGGGCGGCTTGCGCTCAGCCATGGGCTTAACGGGCTGCGCAACGATTGAAGAGCTCAATACCAAGGCACAATTTGTGCGCGTAACTTCAGCCGGAATGGGCGAGAGCCACGTTCACGATGTAAGCATTACCAAAGAAGCGCCAAACTACCGTTTAGGTTAAGGCGACCGACGACTGCGAGGCTGGTACTACACCAGCCTTTGTTCTTTTATTTAACGGGTAAAAATAAAACATGACCACAAATATCCACGACCAACGCATACTTATTTTGGATTTTGGCTCGCAATACACGCAGTTGATAGCACGTCGTGTTCGCGAAATAGGCGTTTACTGTGAGCTTTGGGCTTGGGATGTGACCAAAGAGCAAATCCGCGAATTTAATCCTCAAGGGATTATTCTGTCAGGTGGCCCAGAGTCAGTAACCGAAGAAGGTTCACCACGCGCGCCCGAGTACGTATTTGAAGCCGGCGTGCCAGTGCTAGGCGTGTGCTATGGCATGCAAACCATGGCACAACAGCTAGGTGGTGGCGTACTGGGTTCAGACAAGCGTGAATTTGGTTATGCGCAAGTAGAAGTGATTAAGCCAAGCCCGCTGCTGGATAAAATTGAAGATGCGATAGGCGATAACGGCGCGGCGCTGCTTGATGTATGGATGAGCCACGGCGATAAAGTGGCAGCTATTCCCGAAGGTTTTGAAACTATCGCGCAAACCGCTTCATGCCCACATGCTGCAATGTATAACGCAGAGAAGCAATTCTATGGCGTGCAGTTCCACCCTGAAGTGACTCACACTCGCCAAGGCATGCGTCTATTAACTCACTTTGTGATGGACATCTGTAAGTGTGAAAAGCTCTGGACAGCTGGCGCAATTATTGACGATGCCATTGAGCGTATAAAAGAAAAGGTGGGCAATGAAGAAGTTATTCTTGGCCTTTCAGGCGGTGTAGATTCTTCAGTAACAGCCATGCTGCTTCACCGCGCGATAGGTGACAAACTTACTTGTGTGTTTGTAGATAATGGCCTGCTTCGCTTAAATGAAGCTGATCAGGTAATGGAAATGTTTGGTGACCATTTCGGCCTTAACATTATCCGTGTAGACGCTGAAGAGCGTTTCCTTGAACGCCTAAAAGGCATTGAAGATCCTGAGCTGAAACGTAAAGCTATTGGTAATGAGTTCGTTCGTGTATTTGACGAAGAAGCGGGCAAGCGTGAAAACGCGAAGTGGTTAGCGCAAGGTACCATTTACCCAGACGTTATCGAATCAGCGGGTTCTGCAACGGGTAAAGCGCACGTAATTAAATCGCACCACAATGTGGGTGGTCTTCCAGAAGATATGGAGCTAGGTCTTGTTGAGCCACTGCGTGAACTCTTTAAAGACGAAGTACGCAAAATTGGCCTTGAGCTAGGTTTACCGTACGACATGCTTTACCGTCACCCGTTCCCTGGTCCAGGTCTAGGTGTTCGTGTACTTGGTGAAATTAAGAAAGAATATTGTGACTTACTACGTCGTGCTGACGCTATCTTCATTGAAGAGCTATATGCAGCTGACCTATACCAAAAAGTAAGCCAAGCGTTTACCGTATTCCTTCCAGTGCGCTCAGTTGGCGTAATGGGTGATGCGCGTAAATACGACTGGGTAGTAAGCCTTCGTGCAGTAGAAACCATCGATTTCATGACAGCTCACTGGGCACATTTACCCTACGACTTCCTAGGTAAAGTGTCGAATCGTATTATCAATGAAATTGACGGCATTAGCCGCGTAGTATACGACATTTCTGGTAAGCCTCCTGCTACAATTGAGTGGGAATAAACGGGTGTAAATTTACCGAAATGAAAAGAGAGCCTTCGGGCTCTTTTTTTGTATCTACTTAAAAAAGAGCAAGTTAATAAGCCTGTTACTATAAGGGTGTATATTTTCGCATATATTGGTATGTTGATTCATACCAAATTTGTAACCATACCGTCATAAAAATATCATTTAATGGCGACGTCCTTCTTTAAATTTATACTAAAGGTTAAGCCGTGTTCAATTACACAAGCATCAGCCGTTTGGTGATGACGCCTGTTCTCGCCAGCTTTTTAATTCTTGTACTATTAAACGGTGCCTCAATTCTAAAGTCTTTCTCGTTACTTAATTCATTCGATGAGTTAGAAAACACCCTTGTTCAGTCAGAACGAGACGTCAATACCACGCTAAGTACTTTCAAAACTCAAGTGCAAGAGTGGAAGAACGTATTGTTGCGTGGCCACAAAAAAGACGACCGAGAAAAATACTGGGAGCGATTCAAGCAGAGAGAGGCCGACATCACTCGCCAGTTTGACCTGATGCTATCAAGTAGTGTGATAAGTGAAAGCGTGAAGTCAGATATCAGGCAATTTCAAAAAGCCCATGCAGTCATGGCCGAGAAATACCGTGAAGGATACGACGCATTTATTAACTCAGGGTTTGATCCAAAGGTTGGAGATAGCTTTGTTCGAGGTATTGATAGAGAGCCTGCTAAGCTCCTCTCAGGTATCGCGGCGGAAATTGCAGCCGATTCAGCGAATGCGATTGCTGAACTTAAAGCCAATACGCGCACTATGCTCTGGATAATTCTACTGGCAGCAATTGCGCTCTCTGTGCTTTCTGTTGCTTATGTGATTGCTCGTTTGCGCTCTCAGGTTATTAAACCAACGAAGCAGGTTGCGGCGTGTATATCCAACTTGGCTCATAGCCGTTACGACTACGCGTTAACGTATTCCAGCGACCATGAATTGGGCATGCTGGCAGAATCTGCCAGGGCATTACAAAACAAATTAAAAGATTCGGTTGCGCAGCTTCAACAGGCGGAGACAGAAATGGAGAAGGCGTTTGGCACCCTCGGTAACGTCAGTCAATCCATTATGGAAGGCGCCAATGGACAACGGGATGCGTCGCGCTCGCTTGATAGCAGTACGGATAAACTTAAAGAGATTGTGCAAAATTTAGTGGCAATCACCGACCAAGTTGCTGTGGCGACAAATAACTCAGAAAAGAACGTGGCAAGTTGTTATGCCACGTTTGAAAGCGCCAATGCAGGCTTTAAGCAACTAGCAAAAACGGTAACCGAATCAAGTAATATCGTGTCAGAACTGCAAAGCCGCAGTACCAATATTCTAAAAGTGGTAAATGTTATTAATGAAATTGCCGATCAGACTAACCTGCTGGCTCTAAACGCAGCAATTGAAGCTGCTAGGGCAGGTGAGCATGGCCGTGGTTTTGCTGTGGTAGCCGACGAGGTTCGAGCACTTGCAGCTAAAACACAGCAGTCGACCAAGGAAATTAACGACATTTTAAGTAGTTTTGAAGCTGAAGCAAAAGGCGCCGTTGCGGCGATGTCGTCAGGCAAGCAGCTGTCAGACACAAACGCAGCAGAAGCAGCGACAGCGCTTGAAACACTCAATAACGTGGTGAGAGATATTCAAGAAACGGCCAGCGTAGTTGTGGCGCTTAACGAAGCCGCAGATGAGCAAGAGGCTGTACTTCAGCAGGTGGAAACAATTATCAGTAATGTGGTCACATCATCTGAAAAATATCATCAACTTGCTCAGCGTGATGACATGTCACGCTCAATGAAAAGTATGTCAGAAAATGTTGAAAAGGTGGTGAACAGTTTGACCCGCTAACTGTGCTTTGTCAGTATAAACACGTTAAAAGGGAGTGTTTGAACAATGTTCACGCTCCTTTTCTTTTATCTGTTATAGATGCGCACGTCCTAAACCAGTATTGATAATAATGACAACACCACTCGTATTTCATCCTATTTATAGCCAGTTAGATCTTCCTGAGCGACACCGATTTCCCATCGAGAAGTACGTAGGTATTCGCGATGAATTGTTAAATCGTGGTGTGGAAGCATCGCGTTTTGTTACTCCATCACCGGTTGATCTTTCTTTTCTCACAGCCTATTACGATCCGGACTATGTTGATGCACTAAGTACTGGCGCATTAGATAGGAAAGCCATGCGCCGCATAGGCTTTCCCTGGTCGCAGCAGCTGATTGAGCGTACCCGTACTGCCGTCGCTGGGACCTGTTTAACAGCCAAGCTAGCTCTAGAGCATGGAAAAGCATTGAATTTAACGGGCGGGTATCATCACGCGTTTGCTGATTTTGGTTCAGGTTTTTGCTTGTTCAACGATTTATATTTGGCAGCGAAAACTATGCAGCAAACCCCGTCCGTTGAAAATGTGCTTATTGTCGATTTAGATGTGCATCAAGGCGATGGCACAGCAAAACTTGCCGAAAACGACCGTGATATTTTTACCTTATCTATTCATGGTGAAAAGAACTTCCCTCACAGAAAGCAGCGTTCCGATATTGATATAGGGCTCGATAAGGGCACCGAAGACGATGAGTATCTAACTACGCTAGAACAAGCGCTAACGATGGTAATGAGACAATTCCAGCCCGATGCCATCATCTATGACGCAGGCGTTGATGTGCATGTAAACGACGACCTTGGTCATTTGCATATTTCTACGCAAGGCGTGTACGAAAGAGATACGCAAGTTTTTGCGTTAGCCGAGCGTTTAGGCGTTCCGATTGCTGCGGTAATTGGTGGAGGCTACCAAAGAGATATTGCAGCACTGGTAGAGGTGCATATTCAGCTTTATCGCGCGGCAGGCGTGATTGATTAGCATACAGTGATGTCGAAATGAGAAGAGCACGCCATGCAAAAGCGGTTTGGCGTGCCCATCCTGTGTCTACGTGGTTATTTATTACAAAAAGTGCAGCTGAAAACCGATACCAATACGTTCTTGTGAGCGGTTATAGTCGATAAGCGAATCGCCATAGCCATTGAAGTATTGAAGCAAGACTTCATAGCGGTCAGAGATAGGGTAGGTGAAGTCTAGCTGGATGCTGCCTCGGTTCTCATCTACGTCGAGGTTATTTCGTAAAAGCGCCAGTACTTTAAACGCGCCAATTTTCCTTCCATAACCAAGTTCCATTCTACCGTAATAGTCTTGTATATCAGGGTTATCGTCGCCGGTAGGATCAAGCGGGTCTGTTTTCTCGTCTTCAGGAATACGGTACCACGTCTTTAGGTAGTAGATATCGTCATCGTCGCTAAAGACAATAGAGGCAAATATACGGTTCCAGCTTCGAGAGCGCAGCCCGCTTTGACCATTAGACATATGATTGAAACCAACTTGAAAGGTATTAAATTTGTAGCCAAGTACGGAATAATCGGCTGTTTCTTGCCAAAAGACTTCTGGTTCGTAATTGGTCTCGCGAAACGGCTTCGACGCTTCACTGTTATAAAGCTGCCAGAAAGAGGTAAGCGTAAAGCCAAAGTAAACACCGTCGAATCCTGTATCTTCCAAATAAAGCGGCAGCTTTGCGCTTACCTGAAATTTGGCTTCTTTATTGTCTATGTTCTCGTTTGTTAGTTCTTCACTGGCCACAGAGCTTGGGTTGGAAACGTAAGTGATTGGAAGTAGATAGTTTTGTCTATGCTGAGTGATAGCAAACACATTATCCAGTGCTTCTTTATCGCCTTCTAATCGGTTATCCAGTGCACTTTCCGTGATGGTGTCACGTTTGATGATATCGATAACTTCAATACCGCCTTCTTCCTGAGACGATTGATTTTCTTCATTTTCAACAGTGCGCTCTTGTTCACTATTTTCTAAAGATGACGCTTGTTCGCTTACCACTTCTTGTGATTGTTGAGCGCACACAGGCGTACAAGCAGCAAATGCTGCTAAAAATACAAAAGGCTTTAACACAGACACCTTTAATTCTCCGTAACGTGGGGTTGTTGTTATGCTTAACTGAAGTCCAGTGCTTGGCCTTCTGAAGATGCAAATACTTGTAGATTAGACTCTGCCACTGTGACGTATACATTACAATGGTTTACAACATCATCTATATCGTCATCAGTCCGTTCTGGATCATGACTATATAAAGCTAATTTTTTTGCGTTACATGCCATTGCTAGTTTCACCGCTTCTTCCGCGACCGAATGACCCCATCCGTTCTTAGCTGGCATGTCAGACAACATGTACTGTGCATCGTGTATTAGCAGATCGGCATTTTGTGCAAATTTTGCGAAATCGATAAAGTCTGTTTCTTTTTTGTAGGGGGGGTAAAGCTCATTATCTGTTATGTAAGCCACCTTTGCGTCATCGGCTTCAATACAATAAGCACTGCCACGACCGGGGTGGTTCATGGCTAAGCGAGTTATGGTTGCGCTTCCTACTGAAAATCGGCTTGTAGACTTGGGAATATCGACAATAGAAATGTTAGCTTTCAGCGCACTTCGGGGGACTGGAAATAACGACCCTTCCATTTGCTTTAAAATTTGATCAGGTTCATCAAGGAGGGTTTGACCCGGGTATATGTTGATTTCGCGTGAAGCCTGATAGATAGGCGCAAAAAAAGGGAAGCCTTGAATATGATCCCAATGGTTGTGGCTCAACAGCAGATTAATGGGTGTATCTTTTTGAATAAGGCGCTCGCCAAGCACGCGAATCCCTGTGCCAGAGTCGAGGATGATATCGGTACCATCCTCAAGCTCAATGTGAACGCATGCAGTATTACCACCATAGCGGACGTAAGCTGCTCCCGGGGTAGGGATTGACCCTCTTACGCCATAAAATGTTAACCGCATACGCCCTCTTTTCTAATCTAATCGGCGAGATCAGGCGCTAGAGTGCGGCTACAAAGTCCTTTGCTGCGCTAATATCTAACAACTGCTTTTCACCAGTACGTCTATTCTTATACTCAACCTGTTGATTATCTAGGTTTCTTTCACCAATAACAATGCTGTGAGGTATGCCAATTAATTCCATATCATTGAACATGACACCCGGACGCTCTTTTCTGTCGTCAAACAACACTTCTACGCCAAGGGCAACAAGCTCTTCATAAAGCGCTTCCGCTGCTTCTTTAATACGATGAGACTTGTGCATATTCATTGGTATTAATGCAATTTTAAACGGTGCAATAGGATCTGGCCACTTTATGCCAAATTTATCGTGGTTTTGCTCGATAGCTGCCGCAACAATTCGAGATACGCCTATACCGTAACAACCCATAGTTAAGGTTTGGTGCTTACCTGATTCGCTTAGTACGCCGCAGTTCATGGCCTCTGAATACTTGCTGCCAAGCTGGAAGATATGGCCCACTTCGATGCCGCGTTTAATATCTAGCGTGCCTTTCCCGTCAGGAGATGCATCGCCTGCTACAACGTTGCGAATATCAACGCCAGTAATATCTTCAGACCAGTTTACGTTAATATTTATCTTACCGCCTGCGCCTGCGCCTGTAGTGAAGTCAGCAAGGGCAGCTGCACTGGCGTCAATAAAAGCGGGTACAGGCAGGTTGGTTGCATCAGCAAACAATGGTGAAACGCCAAGAATATCTTTTGCTTGTTCAAATGATGCTTCAACAAGCGGGCTTGCAACGCCGTCTAACTTCTCTGCTTTTACATCATTAAGCTCATGATCAGCACGAAGTACAAGGGCTACCCATTTGTCAGAAACTACTTCTTCGCCTTTACTGTCTACTTCATTAGCGGCTTTCACTACTACGACTTTGACCGCGTTTGTCACTTCGGCTTCTACGCTTTTTAAGATGGCATAGAAATCTTTGCCTTTGGCATCTTTAGTCTCAACTGCAGCGCCCGATGCGACAGCTTTTTCAGGCGCAACAGCTTCAGCCATTTCAACATTGGCTGCGTAATCACTGTCGCTTGAGAAAGCGATATCGTCTTCACCTGATGCGGCAAGTACGTGGAATTCGTGAGAGTGATTACCACCAATAGAGCCAGAGTCGGCAATGACTGCTCTAAAGTCTAAGCCCATACGCGAGAATATATTGCAGTAAGCGTCGTACATTTTTTGATACGTTTCTTCTAAACAGCTGTCTTCTAAGTGGAAGCTGTACGCATCTTTCATGGTAAATTCACGACCACGCATAATGCCGAAACGGGGGCGCACTTCGTCGCGGAATTTAGTCTGAATCTGGTATAGATTGAGCGGAAGCTGCTTATAGCTGCTAATTTCATTACGCACAAGCGCGGTAATAACTTCTTCGTGCGTTGGACCTAATACGAAATCTCGCTGGTGGCGGTCTTTAATACGAAGTAACTCTGGGCCGTACTCTTCCCATCGTCCAGATTCTTCCCACAAATCTGCGGGCTGAACAACGGGCATTAGCACTTCAATCGCGCCTGCTTTGTTCATTTCTTCACGAACAATATTGGCTACTTTATTAAGTACACGAAGACCAGATGGCAACCATGTGTATAGACCCGAGGCAAGCTTTCTGATCATACCAGCTCTTAGCATAAGCTGGTGGCTGATAACCTCTGCATCTGCAGGTGTTTCTTTCTGCGTGGCAAGCAAATATTGACTAGTGCGCATGTAAAGCAGGTATCCTGTTATAAATGTATTTATGACGGTTAGTGTGACGCTCTTTCGCAAACGGCAATTCGCAAAACAAAACATTGCGAAATGCTTGAACCGAGATAAGGTTTCACACGTTTGGGCGTATTCTAATTAACTGTGAGCTATTTCGCCACAGACTGTTAACACTAATAGTGTAATTATCCTAAATGAACCAGTTCGGTCACCTTAACGGCGGCATCTCTTATTTCAAACTCTACATCAATATCGTATAGCGTCACGCGGTAGGTTTTCTCATCATTTTCAATATGCTGTTTATAGGCTGGGCGAGGGTCTTGGGACAGTACCGCAGTCACCAAGGCAGAAAAGCCACGGTGCTTTTTCTCTATTTCAGCAAGCGTGGGCTGGATTGTATCGGCGAATGATACGTCGCGATTGGGTATGGGGTTAATGTCATCAAGATTATCGCTGGCGCTAGGAACACTATCAGCGTACGCGATATAGGGCTTGATATCGACAAGTGGTGTGCCGTCGACTAAATCTACCCCTTCAACCACTAACTGTGTCTGTCCATTACTGCTAACCACACCTTTGTTTTTCACCACAGACATGCCAATCCCATTAGGTCGGTGGGTACTGCGACTTGCCAATACGCCCATAGTTGCATTACCACCTAGACGAGGGGCTTTTACCGTATTTTTCCAACCGCGTTCAATGTTTTGGTGAAAGATAAAAAGCAGCCACAGGTGACTGTAATTCTCTATCCCTTTAAGCATGTTGATATCGTTAAAGCCATCTTCAAAGGTGATAACACCTTTGGCGTTAGCCAAGTTGGGCTGCCTTGGAATAGCAAACTTTTGCTTGAAAGGCGTAGCGACGGTCGCTATCGCCTCGAGAGAAAATGAATTGTGGGTATTCACGTTTTAGCCCTAACGAAGTCAAAATGTGTAACGTTGTCATATTACTCACATAATTTGCAGGTAAAGTGACGTTTCAAGTGAAAGCTTGAGCCAAATAAACATCCTGCTTGTTATAAGGAGCTGCTTATTTGGGTTCCCTGGAGTAATCCAATACTTTAGGCCTGCTCGCATCACGAGCTTATTCTCTTTTTAGTGCGTGTTTTTTACATTGTACAAAAAAGGTAAGCTTCCCGTGTTTTATCGAGCGGGCTTATCTTTTTTCAGCGTGTCTAACACGCCCTCAAAATAAGGGCACCCAAGCGTCCGTGCTTTTTCAATGTTATGGCTGAATATCTTTTCGGCATCTTCTTCTTTCTTCATGTAGCGTGTGATATCAGCTTCACGAATCAAATGCAAAAGCGGGTAGGGTGAACGATTGGTATAGTTTTCAGCATCGTCTACGTCGCTACCGTCGAATACATAATTGGGGTGGAAGCTGGCAAGTTGGTAAGTGCCGCTGTATCCCCAGTCGTGCAGCATATTATCGCTAATAGCCAATACATCGAGATATTCGTTGAAATCAGCAAGGGTTGAATGCGTGAGTGCAATTAGTGTTGTAGCGGTGGTGTCATTCTCTTCTAAATGCCGCAACTCATTGTATAGCGATTGAACGACATTTCCCGCATCGCCCTCAATTACCACACACCGAATTTGGTGAGGTGTTCTTACATAGCGCGCAAAGGGACAAAAGTTGTGCATTATCACAATGTCGTCAACCCATTTAAGCGTTGCATCAATTACGTGCTGTTCCCATAAAGGAGATGTTGGTTCTGCCATAAAAGGTGTAGGTCAGTTTGAGTCTGTGTTCAACGTGAGGGGAGTATAAAACAAAAAGGCAGAAATTTGATTTCTGCCTAACATTTTGATTGAACTATTTGTGCTTTAAGAATGATATTTTACGTAAGCTTCCAGCGTATTCTCTATCAAACTGGCTACTGTCATCGGCCCAACTCCGCCTGGAACGGGGGTTATCCAGCCTGCGCGCTCTTTCGCTTTTTCGAAATCAACATCGCCAACAAGTGAACCATCATTAACGCGATTAATACCTACATCAATGACAATCGCGCCCTGTTTTACCCAGTCACCAGGAATAAAGTTCGGTTTACCTACCGCGACTACCAGTAGGTCTGCACGTTGAACGTGACTTTTAAGGTCTTGAGTAAACTTATGACAGGTAGTAACGGTGCAGCCTGCTAAAAGCAGTTCCAGGCTCATAGGGCGCCCCACAATGTTCGACGCACCCACAATGACCGCGTCTAAGCCTTTTACAGGGCGCTTGGTTGACTCTATCATGGTCATGATGCCTTTTGGCGTGCAGGGACGTAGTGCAGGAATACGCTGTGCAAGGCGGCCAATGTTGTATGGATGAAATCCGTCGACATCTTTATGAGGGTGAATACGTTCAAGTACCTTTTCTGCATTTAACCCTGCAGGTAAAGGAAGCTGTACCAGAATTCCGTCTATCTCTTTATCTTCGTTTAGCTCGTCCACTAAATTTAGCAAGGTCTCTTCTGTAGTATCAGAAGGAAGGTCGAAAGAGCGAGAAACGAACCCCACTTCTTCGCACGCTTTACGTTTATTGGAAACATAAACTTGAGAAGCTGCATCACTGCCAACAAGGACAACGGCTAGGCCTGGTTGTCTTTTACCTGCTTGCGTAAGCGATTCAACATAGGAGGTTACGTGTTGGCGAACTTGTTTGGCAATTAGTTTGCCGTCAATAAGATGGGCGGTCATAGTCTTGTACGATTCTTATATGGTTGGGTGGTCAACAAGTGCCCTATATTGTTTCATAAAATAGGACTAATACTCTAGTAGTTATTATTCTGCAATTATTCACCACAAATGTTCAACGTAAACAACCGTTAATGGAAAGCCTGATGCTTACCCTTAAAAGAAGCGCAAACCTAGGCTAAAAACAGGTAAATACAAGGGTAATTGTTCAAAAAAACGTGAGAATGGATGCTTTGTGAGCGGTTGATGATTTTATTTAAAAAAGTGTTTGACGAGGTGGGGGGATGTCAGTAATATTCGCACCCCGTAACGGCACAGAGGCTAACGCTTTAAGGTCGGTACGACAGTCGGTGAGTGGCGCAGCTTGGTAGCGCACTTGTTTTGGGTACAAGGGGTCGCAGGTTCAAATCCTGTCTCACCGACCACTTTTTGCAGCGAAGATTCGCCAAGCGCCCGTAGCTCAGCTGGATAGAGCAACGGCCTTCTAAGCCGTGGGTCGCAGGTTCGAATCCTGCCGGGCGCGCCATGCGAGTCAGGTAGGTCCTGATAGCAAGGCTGAATTTTCGTATTTACACTGCTAAAATAAAGCGTGTAAATTGCAAACACACCCTATGGTGGGCGTAGCTCAGTTGGTAGAGCCCCGGATTGTGATTCCGGTTGTCGTGGGTTCAAGTCCCATCGTCCACCCCACTTTTTTGCGGAAGTGGTGGAATTGGTAGACACGCTGGATTTAGGTTCCAGTGCTTCACGGCGTGAGAGTTCAAGTCTCTCCTTCCGCACCATATTTTCAAGCTTTATCAAAAGCTTAATGTAAGCATTCCAGTCGGTGAGTGGCGCAGCTTGGTAGCGCACTTGTTTTGGGTACAAGGGGTCGCAGGTTCAAATCCTGTCTCACCGACCATTTATGCTTTCTTCGGTTCAGTAAATACTTCTAGCCAAGAGTGATAAATCATCTATGTGCTAGGGTATGAGTCGACTTTAACTACCGAGTAGCTATGTAAGATCCTGACAGCTCGGTAGGCGCTTATGTGTTTATCAATTCACACATAAGACTGAACAGGATTACTGTGGTGGGCGTAGCTCAGTTGGTAGAGCCCCGGATTGTGATTCCGGTTGTCGTGGGTTCAAGTCCCATCGTCCACCCCACTTTTTCGCGGAAGTGGTGGAATTGGTAGACACGCTGGATTTAGGTTCCAGTGCTTCACGGCGTGAGAGTTCAAGTCTCTCCTTCCGCACCATATTTAAAGCTCTCGCAGGGCTTTTCAAAAAGATATATCTGTCGGTGAGTGGCGCAGCTTGGTAGCGCACTTGTTTTGGGTACAAGGGGTCGCAGGTTCAAATCCTGTCTCACCGACCATTATCTTTCTCTCCTCTTTAATCATTGCTCAATAAATTCGCATAAATTCCGTCTTTTTCGCTATTTAGGCTATTAGTTTCGCTATTTGGTCAAAATGCGTTCAAATGGTTGTTACAAACTTGTGTTTGCCTCTCGACTCTTGTGGTATGCGGCTGTATACTACCGCGTCTTTTTTTAACCAGTACGTTTGTTTCAGGTTGGCTTTTTGACACAATTTCGTGTCCTAACTTTGATTTTATAAACGTCGAATAACGACCTCTACCCCGGAGTGATATGCAACTCTTGCATGACGGGAGAGGGGATTGAGAACAAAACGCCTGTAAAGGCGTATAGTTGAGGTAACATAATGCAAGTTTCAGTCGAGACGACCCAGGGTTTAGAACGCCGTCTTACTATCACCGTTCCAGCTGACACGGTTGATTCAGCAGTTAAGTCACGTCTACAGCAATTGGCGAAAACACAACGCATCAACGGCTTCCGTCCAGGTAAAGTTCCTGTAAACGTAATCAAAAAGCGTTTCGGCCAAGCTGTTCGCCAAGAAGTTGCTGGCGATGTTATGCAGCAAAACTTCTACCAAGCAGTGATTCAAGAAAAAATTCAGCCTGCTGGTATGCCGAAGTTTGAACTGACTAAAGACGAAGACGGTCAAGACCTAGAATTCACAGCATCTTTCGAAGTTTACCCAGAAGTAGAAGTGAAAGGTGTTAGCGATATCGAAATCGAAAAGCCAGTAGTAGAAATTACTGACGAAGATCTAGATAACATGATGGAAACACTTCAGAAGCAGCACGCAACTTGGAAAGAAGTTAAGCGTAAAGCGAAGAAAGACGACAAAGTTATCATCGACTTCGTTGGTTCTATCGACGGTGAAGAGTTTGAAGGTGGTAAAGCAGAAGACTTCGCTCTTGAGCTAGGTAAAGATCGCATGATCCCTGGTTTCGAAAAGCCACTTGTTGGCGCGAAAGCGGGTGAAGAAGTGACTATCGAAGTAACTTTCCCTGAAGACTACCACGCAGAAAACCTAAAAGGTAAAGATGCAGTTTTCCAAACTACCGTTAAGAAAGTAGAAGGCCTAAACCTTCCAAAAGTTGACGAAGAGTTTGCTAAACTATTCGGTGTTGAAGAAGGCGGAGTAGACGCGCTTAAAGCAGAAGTTCGTAAGAACATGCAGCGTGAACTAAATCAAACGCTAAAAGCGCAAGTTAAAGAAGACGTTATTGCTAAGCTAGTTGAAGCTAACGAGATTGATATTCCTCAAGCGCTTATCGATCAAGAAGTGAATGCACTTCGCGAGCAAGCTAAGCAACGTTTCAGCCAGCAAGGCGGTGGTCAGAACCTTCCAGACCTACCAGCTGAATTGTTTACTGACAACGCTAAACGTCGCGTATCTATTGGTCTTCTTCTAGGTGAAGTGATCAAGCAGAACGAACTTAAAGCAGACGAAGCTAAAGTTAACGAGATGATCGAAACTGCTGCTTCAGCGTATGAAGATCCGCAAGAAGTTGTTGATTACTACAACAACAACCAAGAGCTTATGCAACAAATGCAGAACGTTGCACTAGAAGAACAAGCTATTGAGTGGGTTCTTGAGCAAGCAAAAGTTACCGAAGTAACTAAAGCTTTTGACGAGGTTATGAACAAACAGGCGTAATTTTTTACTGTCTGATTGACATTACTTGTCAGCAACTGCTTAAATGCTCGGAGCCTTCCGAGCATTTTTGTTTTTAACGCTAGATAATCAAGGTAGCTATGACTAATACCCCGTTTGACCCAATGAATGCACTTGTTCCTATGGTTGTTGAGCAAACCTCTAAAGGTGAGCGCTCATACGACATTTATTCTCGCCTATTGAAAGAAAACGTAATTTTCTTGGTAGGACAAGTTGAAGATCACATGGCCAACCTCATCGTTGCTCAAATGTTGTTCTTAGAAGCTGAAAACCCAGAGAAAGATATTTTCTTATACATTAACTCACCAGGCGGTTCGGTAACTGCTGGCATGGCAATTTACGATACGATGAAGTTTATCAAGCCAGACGTGAGTACAGTATGTATGGGCCAAGCTGCAAGCATGGGCGCATTTCTACTATCTGCAGGAGCAAAAGGTAAGCGCTACTGTCTACCTAACTCGCGCGTAATGATTCACCAACCGCTTGGTGGCTTCCAAGGTCAGGCATCTGATTTTGAAATACACGCGAAAGAAATTCTGTCTATTAAAGAGAAATTGAATCGCCTTATGGCGGACCATACTGGTCAAGACTATGAAAAAGTCGCGCGTGACACAGACCGTGATAACTTCTTGAGTGCAACTGAGGCAAAAGAATATGGCCTTGTTGACCAAGTTTTAGCAAATCGATCTGACGTAGCCGCAACTAAGTAGTATAGTTATAGTAGACCTGAGCCAGTGCATAGCACGTTTCGGTTTTCGGCTCAGGCAAGGCAGAGGCAAAAGTAATGAGTGATAAGCAAAGCGGTGACGGTGATAATAAGCTACTGTACTGTTCGTTTTGTGGCAAAAGCCAACACGAAGTAAGAAAGTTAATAGCAGGCCCGTCGGTATTCATTTGCGACGAGTGTGTTGAGTTATGTAACGATATCATTCGCGAAGAAATTAAGGAAATCGCGCCTAAGCAAAAGCAGGACGCTTTACCTAAACCAAGTGAAATTCATGCTCACCTAGACGATTACGTTATCGGGCAAGAACATGCAAAGAAGGTATTATCAGTAGCGGTTTATAACCACTACAAGCGCTTGCGCAATGGCGACGTTCACGAAGGCGTAGAACTTGGCAAAAGTAATATTTTGCTAATAGGACCTACCGGTAGTGGTAAAACGCTGCTAGCGGAAACCCTAGCGCGCCTGCTTGATGTTCCATTCACCATGGCTGACGCAACCACGCTAACAGAAGCGGGTTATGTAGGTGAAGATGTTGAAAACATCATTCAAAAACTACTGCAGAAGTGTGATTATGACGTTGAGAAAGCGCAGCGCGGTATCGTTTACATAGACGAAATCGATAAGATTTCTCGCAAATCAGACAACCCATCAATCACTCGTGATGTATCGGGTGAAGGTGTTCAGCAAGCACTGCTTAAGTTGATTGAAGGTACCGTTGCTTCTGTTCCTCCGCAAGGTGGGCGTAAGCACCCACAGCAGGAATTCCTGCAGGTTGACACGTCCAAGATATTGTTCATTTGTGGTGGTGCGTTCGCTGGTCTTGATAAAGTTATTGAGCAACGCGCACAAAAAGACACGGGTATTGGATTTGGTGCTACGGTTAAGTCGAAAGACAACAGCAAACAAATTAGTGAACTGTTTAAGCAAGTTGAGCCTGAAGACTTAGTGAAATATGGTCTGATTCCAGAGTTCATTGGACGTCTACCGGTAGTAACAAGCCTTGAAGAGTTGAATGAAGAAGCACTTATTCAAATTCTACGCGAGCCTAAGAATGCAATCACCAAGCAATATGGTGCATTGTTCTCGATGGAAGATGTAGAGCTAGAGTTCCGTGACGATGCACTTAACGCGATTGCTAAAAAGGCAATGGATCGCAAAACAGGCGCACGTGGTCTTCGCTCAATTGTTGAAGCTGTTCTGCTTGATACTATGTACGACCTTCCTTCAATGGAAGACGTGAGCAAAGTTGTTATTGATGAAACCGTTATTCGCGGTGAATCAAAACCTATCTTGATTTACGACAGCAACGAAAAGAAAGCCGCCTCTGAATAGATGCTGGTTTTGTGAAAAAAGGCCCTTCAGGGCCTTTTTTTGTTTTTAACAGCCAAAGTTTCAGACTTCGTTGTCTAATCTGATCTACGTTTAACCAAAGGGTATACCTTGAAAGTGGGTAATTTTTGAGCGGTTAAAGCAAATCTCGCTATCCTTTCTACTAGATTTTTGCGTTTAGTATTGCCAATCGAGGCAAAATCGATAATGGTTATACTAAGGTCAACAGGCCCTAGAGCAGGGAAGGTAAGGTTAAGGAATTAACGCACTTTAATAAGTTTCGATTGAACTTTGCTCTTGCATCCCCATATAAAAATGACATTTCAAACTAATTGAGAACAAGTATGACAGTTGAGCGTGAAAATCGCATTGAAATTCCTGTGCTTGCCTTGCGGGACGTGGTTGTTTACCCGCATATGGTCATACCCCTATTTGTTGGGCGTGAGAAATCAATTCGTTGTCTAGAAGCGGCAATGGATAATGACAAACAAATTTTTCTAGTAGCACAAAAAGACGCTGGCGTAGATGAGCCTGAAGCGGACGACATCTATACCGTCGGTACTATTGCTACTATCCTACAACTTCTAAAGCTACCCGACGGTACGGTTAAAGTGCTGGTAGAAGGTAGTGTACGCGGTGAAATTGAAAGCTATAAGCAATCAGAGCCGTTCTTTGTTGCTAATGTAGACAAACTAACTGATGAAGAGATTGATGAGAGCGAACAAGAAGTGCTTATTCGCTCTGCGGTTTCTCAGTTTGAAGGCTATGTAAAGCTAAACAAAAAAATTCCACCAGAAGTACTGACATCACTAAATGGCATTGAAGATGCGCCTCGTTTAGCCGACACCATGGCTGCACATATGCCTCTTAAGCTTACTGAAAAGCAAAAAGTGTTAGAGATGCAGGGCGTCAATGAGCGTCTTGAATATCTGATGGCGCTGATGGAAGGCGAAATTGATTTGCTGCAGGTCGAAAAGAAAATTCGTACCCGCGTTAAAAAGCAAATGGAAAAGAGCCAGCGCGAGTACTACTTGAATGAGCAGATGAAGGCTATTCAGAAAGAGTTGGGTGAACTGGATGACGCACCTGACGAATTTGAAGCGTTATCTAAAAAGATAGCCGACGCTAAAATGCCTAAAGAAGCGGAAGATAAAGCGAAAGCTGAACTTCAAAAGCTTAAGATGATGTCACCAATGTCTGCAGAAGCTACCGTGCTTCGAAGCTACATTGAATGGTTGACTAACGTGCCGTGGAACAAGCGCTCGCCGGTTAAGAAAGATCTTTCCCGCGCAGAAGGTGTGCTTAACGAAGACCACTACGGCCTTGAGAAAGTGAAAGAGCGCATTCTTGAGTATTTAGCCGTTCAGCAGCGTGTTAAGAAGCTAAAAGGCCCAATTCTGTGTCTTGTTGGTCCTCCAGGTGTAGGTAAAACTTCATTAGGCCAGTCGATAGCTAAAGCGACAGGTCGCAAATATGTGCGTATGGCACTAGGTGGCGTACGTGACGAAGCTGAAATCCGTGGTCACCGTCGTACTTACATTGGTTCATTGCCAGGTAAGCTAGTTCAAAAAATGGCGAAAGTAGGGGTTAAAAACCCGCTCTTCTTACTTGATGAAATCGATAAGATGTCATCAGATATGCGAGGCGACCCTGCGTCAGCGCTGCTTGAAGTACTAGATCCAGAGCAAAACAATAGCTTTAGTGATCATTATCTGGAAGTCGACTACGACCTGTCAGACGTTATGTTCGTAGCCACCTCTAACAGCATGAATATTCCAGGCCCATTACTTGACCGTATGGAAGTGATTCGTCTATCTGGCTACACAGAAGATGAAAAACTCAACATTGCAAAGAACCATTTAATTGGTAAGCAAATGGAACGCAATGGGCTTAAAGCGAAGGAGTTGGAAATTACCGATTCTGCCGTTATCGGTATGATTCGATACTATACCCGTGAAGCCGGGGTCCGTAGCTTAGAGCGCGAAGTGTCGAAAGTATGCCGTAAAGCCGTGAAAGATATTTTGCTTAAGAAAAGCAAAGACAAAGTAGTCGTAACACAGGATAACCTTAAGGACTATCTTGGCGTTCAACGCTTTGACTACGGTAAAGCGGACAAAGACAATCAAATTGGCCAAGTTACAGGACTTGCTTGGACGCAGGTAGGTGGTGACTTACTGACCATTGAAACAACGTCGGTTCCGGGCAAAGGCAAAATGACATCAACGGGTTCTTTAGGTGATGTCATGCAAGAGTCTATTAAGGCTGCTATGACGGTGGTAAGAAGTCGTGCAGAAAAGCTTCGCATAAACGATGACTTCTACGAGAAACGTGATATTCACGTGCACGTACCTGAAGGTGCTACGCCGAAAGATGGCCCTAGCGCAGGTATTGCTATGTGCACTGCACTTGTCTCGTCACTTACGGGTAACCCTGTGAAGTGCGATGTAGCCATGACCGGTGAAATCACCCTACGTGGTGAGGTGCTTGCTATTGGTGGACTTAAAGAAAAACTATTAGCTGCGCATCGAGGCGGTATTAAAACTGTCGTTATTCCAAAAGATAACGAGCGTGATTTGGAAGAAATTCCAGACAACGTGAAGAAAGATTTATCAATCCATCCGGTTAAGTGGATTGATGAAGTTCTTGATATTGCACTGCAGGAACCTGTAGAAAGCGTCAAGGTGGTTAAAAAATAACTTAATCGACGGGCTACAATCCTTTGTTTTTAAAGGCGTGTAGCCGTTTTTTTGCTATAAAATTGCAATAATTGAACAAAAAATGCGCATTGAGCGAAAGAAAACCTGATTTTTTTAAAATTAGGGCTTTCAAGTCGCAAAAGTTGTGTTACCTTTAAGTGGTATTCGCTTGAAGCCTTGCCACAAAAGGGATTGCAGCGATTCATTAATAAAGTTAATTATTTGTGACTGAAGCTTGATGTTAACAATCAAGCTTGCTATAACGTTCAAGCAAAATCGTTTTGGACAAACAGTATAATAACAATCGAAGGGGATCATAATTGTGAACAAGTCTCAACTTATCGACCAAATCGCTGCTGGTGCAGACATTTCTAAAGCAGCTGCTGGCCGCGCTCTTGACGCATTCACTGACTCAGTAACTGCGGCGCTTAAAGACGGCGACCAAGTTGCACTAGTAGGCTTTGGTACTTTCTCAGTTCGCGAACGTTCAGCTCGCAGTGGCCGCAACCCACAAACTGGTGAGACTATTCAGATTTCAGCAGCGAAAGTTCCATCTTTCAAAGCTGGTAAAGCACTGAAAGACGCTTGTAACTAAGCACAAAAATTATAGAAAAAGGCGATGGCTAGTCCATCGCCTTTTTTATTTCTAAAACAAAGAATTCAATATTGGGGTCAGAGTAATGACTCTGACCCCAATATTTTAAGAGTAGAAATAACCCTTCGAGGCTTGATGAGTTTTATACATGTCCTCGCAACGTTCGAACTTAACGAAAGACAGTACAAATAGTGTGTTTTGGTCGTTTATATTCGGCAGCATTGGGTTATAATCAGCGCTTATTTTATCTCGCACTCACGGATTTGTGATGGTTTGAGGTAACTGTAGTAAGCAACGGAGTTGAAGAACAATCATGCTAGAAAGAATCAGAGAAGGTTCTCAAGGCCCATGGGCGATGGCGATTATCGCGCTTATCGTTTTAAGTTTCGTATTCGCAGGTGTAGGTAGCTACCTAACATCATCAGGTACTACTGCAGTAGCTACTGTTAATGGCGAAGAAATTTCGGCACAAGAACTAGAGCGTGCATATCAGAATCAGCGTGCACAAATGGAGTCACAATACGGCGAAAGCATCGCACAGCTTTTCTCTAGTGAGCAATACCTCGCAGATTTCAGAAGAAATGTACTGGACAGACTTATTGCTGAAAAATTAATTCAGCAACAAGCGACGGACATGGGATTGCGCGTAAGTGATAAACAAATTCGCGAAACCATAACACAAATGCCTGAATTCCAGTTTGGAGGTCAGTTCGATAACGAACGTTTCCAAGCCATTCTTCGTCAAAACGGTTTTCAAGTAGCCGATTTCCGCGATTATCTGCGCGTTCAAATGACACAAAACCAGTTGGCTGCAGCGCTAACGAATTCTTCATTTGCGTTGGACGGTGAAGTACAGCAAGCGAATGCGCTACAGCGCCAAACTCGTGATGCGAAATACGTGCTAGTGAGCTCTGATGAGTTTGCCGGCTCAATCGAAGTGACAGATGCGGATGTTGAAGCTTTTTATAATAACAACATCGCCTCTTTCGATACTGACGAGCAGGTTAAACTTGCTTACGTTAAGTTAAGTGTTGATGACTTGAAAGATCGCGTTTCGGTTGATGAAGAAGCGGTTCGCACGTACTACGAAAATAACCTGGGAAGCTACGGCAAAGAAGAAGAGCGCCGTGTTTCTCATATTCTTATCGAAGCGGGCGATGATGCCGATGCAGCGAAAGCAAAAGCAGAATCATTAAAAGCAGAACTCGACAACGGTGCAGACTTTGCGGCTCTTGCAGAAGCAAACTCTGATGACACATTCTCTGCCGAAAACGGTGGTGACCTAGACTTCATTACGCCAGAAATGATGGACCCAGCGTTTGATGAAGCAGCTTTTGCTTTACAAAATGTTGGCGATGTATCCGACGTAGTTGAAACCGAGTTTGGTTTTCACATCATCAAGTTAACAGACTTAAAAGAAGCACAAGTTAAATCTTTCGATGAAGTAGCGGGTGAGATTCGCGATACGCTTCTTTATGACGCGGCTATGGAAAAGTACTTTGAGCTTCAAAATACGTTAGCTGAAATTGCGTTTGAAGTACCTGATACGCTAGAAGATGCAGCGAACGCGGTTGATTTGCCTGTGCAAGAGTCAGTGGTATTTAGTCGCAACACCGCACCTGCTGATCTAAGCTTCCCTGGTTTACTAGACGTTGCTTTCTCTTCTGAACTTATTGATGAAGGGCTTAATAGCGATATTATAGAACTAGACGACGAAACCGTTGTTGTTGCGCGTGTTATTGAGCATCAGCCTCAGCGTACTCAATCTCTTGAAGAAGTACGCGAAGGCATCGAAGCCTCTGTTAAGGCTGAAAAGTCAAAAGAAGCTGCAGAAGCTTGGGCGTTTGATATCGCACAAAAAGTGCGTGCTGGAGAAAGCGTTGAAAGCGAGCTAGCTGAAAAGTCTGTGTCTTGGGAGACAGCAGCTGCTGTTCCGAGAGCGGGCGGTACACTTGCACGTGCACTCGTTGACACGCTTTTCTCTCTTGCCCTTGAAGGCGAAGATAAAGTTGATGTTGCAACAACGGTAAACGGTGACGTTGCTGTTGTTATGCTTGAAAACGTTAACGCAGCACCAGAGCTTGAGAATGAGTTGGGTGAAAGCCTGAAGCAGCGCCTTGCTCAGGTACAAGGCCAGCGCGTTTATCAACAATATATTGATGCGCTTCGCGCAAATGCAGAAGTGACTATCTCACAGACGCTATAAGCACTGCTGCGTAAAAGCTGTCGCTGCGACTAACAGTGACACCGGTAAATACTAAAAAGCCAGCCTCTTTCATAGATGCTGGCTTTTTTTTACAACACAGTGATTGGCTATTTATTTGAAGTGCGTTAGTTCGTTAAGAACAGCATCAGTGTATAAAATGCCGCAATAACACCAGATAACACGAATATGTACAGAAACCCTTGCTTGCCTTGCTCCAGAGTGTATTTGTTGGCTTGTAAATAGCCAAACCAGAGTAGTGACAAAATAAGGGGTATTAAAACAATGATTTTTAACACAGTAATGCCTTTCTTTAAGTTATGTTCTAGTTATAACAACGCGCGTTGATTTAGACAAATCTTAACGAGCCAGTCCTAGTCGCCAACTCACCCATTGTCGCCTTCCTTGTTATCACCCTTTATTATTTTTAGCTTCAGGTTACTTTGTCCGCTGTCATGGCATTGTCGTAAATCTGTTATTGCCGTGTCACTTTACATTTGTGTAATAGACTCACGTTTCATAAAGGTTTCTTATGCATGTCAATTCAGCCTTTACCTTCCATAGCGCCAGCTCGCAGTATTTATTTTGCCGAAGTGCTTATGGCAAGAGCGTCGATTACCCCGCAGGACGCTGGTTGCCAAAGTTACCTGATATACAAGCTCGAAAAACTCGGTTTCTTTTGTGAGAAATACACAATTAATGGAGTGAGCAACCTCATCGCGAGGTGGGGGCAGGGCCCGAATCACTTTGCATTTAGCGGCCATACTGATGTTGTGCCCCCAGGTCCTCTTGATAAGTGGAAGTCACCGCCTTTTAGTCCCGTAATTAGCAAAAATAAATTATATGGACGTGGTGCTGCCGATATGAAAACAGGCATCGCAGCCATGCTAGCGGCAACAGAGCGAACCATTGCCTCGTTAGATAAGGAAAAGGTCTCTTTCTGGTGGCTAATCACCAGTGATGAAGAAGGGGAGGCGGAGTGGGGCTCTAAATGGATAGCTGAGTATTTGGCATCTAAAAATGTCCAGCTTGATATGTGCCTAGTAGGTGAACCTTCTGCATCTGCATCAACCGGCGATACGATTAAGATTGGACGCAGAGGCTCACTTTCCGGCACTATCCATATTGCAGGAAAGCAAGGTCACGTGGCTTATCCAAAGACAGCGGTAAATGCTATCCACAAAGCGAGTAACGTGATTAATGCGCTAACACAGTACCCATTTGACGAGGGGAGTGATGATTTCCCTGGTACTTCGCTTCAAATAACACATATGGACACGGGAAGCTTCACTGATAACATAGTGCCTAGTGCTGTTCGTATAGAGTTTAATGTCAGATATTCGTGGCAGTTTAATCAAAACAGTTTATCGGTATTGCTGCGCAGTATTATCAATAGCATTGATACAGAAGCTGAAGTTAGCTTTTCAAGACCCTGTGAAGCTTACTTGAGTAAGCCCAAAAGTAATGCGGAACACTGCTTAATTGCCTGCGTAGAAAAAGCGATAAAGAGCGCTACAGGGCGCTACCCTGTCATCAGTACATCTGGTGGTACCTCTGACGGGCGTTTCTTTGCTAGTGAGCACACACAAGTAGTTGAAGTGGGTGTGCCAAACACCACCATTCATCAAATAAACGAACACATTCATGTGTCTGATTTGCTCACTCTTGAAGATATTTATACCGACATTCTTAAGTATGTTGGCGAGCGATAACGACTTCTGAAATTTTCAGTAAAGCGGAAGGCCGTAGAATGAGAAAGGGAGCGTTTGTCAGGCGCTCCCTCTTGCTTAGGCTGTGGCTTTAAGCTGAATGTCGGTTAGATAGCGTTTGCGCTTTTTCTCAGTAAGTGTTTGCATGTCAACTACCACCAGTCCGTCGATACAGTCGTTAAAATCTGGGTCAACATTAAAGCCTAAAAATGCCACCCCGCCGTCTTTAGCCACTTCAGAATACTGCTTATACAGTGTTGGTACGTTTACGCCCATGTTAGCCAGTAAGTGTTTTAGCTGGGTAAATTCAGCCTTGTAGTCGTTACCGGTGAATTGGTGTAGCGCGTCGTTCGCCATTTGATAAGGTCGCTTGCAGGTCGCTTCGCCAAACTTGGCAGGGAAGTACGTGGAATAGAATTGTACCAATAAATCTTTAGCGGGTTCAGGGTAGGCATTACTGAGTGACACCGCACCAAACAGATAGCGATACTTTGGGTAGCGGCTTAAAAATGCCCCGATACCAAACCACAAATAATCTAAACTACGCTTTCCCCAATAGCGAGGCTGGACAAAGCTTCGCCCTAGCTCTAAGCCTTCTTTGAAGAGTTTATCGTTGTCCTTACCGTAATTAAATAAGGTGGCAGAGTAGAGTCCGGTAGGGTGGTCTGGAGCTGTCAAAAGCTCAGCATCGCCAAAGCGGTAGGCCCCCACAATTTCTAAATCATTGTCATCCCAAAGTACAAGGTGATAATAGTGGGAGTCGTACTGATCGATGTCTCTACGCTTGTTGGTACCTTCGCCCACGGCTCGAAACGCCACTTCGCGCAGGCGGCCAATCTCTCGCATAATCGGTGAACAGCTTTTGTGTTGGTATAGGTAAATAGATTTTCCGTCGCCAGTTTCACCTAAATGTTCGCAGTCTCGCATAGCGCGGGCAAGTTCTTTTCTGTCTTCTGGCATGGCAATAGAAGCCTGGGTTTCAAATACGCCTTTCTTGTTACTGCCAATGCGATACAAGTGGCGCTTAAACAGCTTTACCTGCTCTTTTAGCGGTATATTGGTTTGCTGGTACGCTTCAAATGGAATAAGTTCGCCAATGCGCATAGGTAAATGCTTCTTACGCTGTTTGAACATCTCTTTAACGAGCAGCGCGGTGGCTAATGGCTTGTATACCATGGAAACGCCGTAAAAAAGCGGGCTATTTTTCGCGTCTATATAAACCGGCAATATTGGTGCTTTTGCTTGCTTTGCAATGCGTAAAAAACCTGTGTGCCATCTGGTGTCGCGAACACCTTGCGGGCGTAATCGAGACACTTCACCAGCAGGAAAAATCAATATGGCGCCGTCGCTGTTAAGGTGTTTTTGAATTGCCGATAAATGCTGTTTTGGTGTGCCTCCCTGCATATTGTTTACAGGTAACAGCATATCGTGAAGCGGTTCAATGGCCATAAGCATTTCATTGGCGACCACTTTCAAGTCGTGACGTACTTCACTAACCAGCTTTATAAGCGCAAGTGCGTCGAGTGAGCCAATCGGATGGTTAGCAATAATCACCACTCTACCTTCACTTGGAATGCGTTCTTTTTCTACATCGCGGGTGGAGTAGCTGATATTAAAATATTCAAGCACTTGCTCTACGAAATCGATATCTTCGTAATGCGGATAGGTTTCACCAAATTCGGTAATTTCACGTTCGTGAAGAAGGTGCCTTAATACGAAAGACAGCGACTTAAATAGAATGGGGTTATTTGCTACTTGAGGGTAATGCTTGTTCAGTACGTCGTTTACAGTAAACATAGAACCTGTTTCTCTTCCGGTTTTGGCGAACAATAGCAGGGCAATGTGACGCTTTTCACACAGTTTCATGGCAGTTATTTGACAGTGTTAAAAAGTTGTAACTATGACCTGTTAACCTATGATATGAGGCACAGGTCAGCAGGCCCTAACCTTGATGGGTGGGGTTGGAATTCACCTGTTGCTTGGTGAATTGCAAGAGTCAGGGGCCGTTACAGCCCCATTTGTGTAATGCCAGCTATGCCGCTTCTGAGCGAGAGGTTTTGGTTGTAATTGGTGTTACGGTGGCTGACTCTAGTGAATCAAGGTAATGAATAAGAGATAAGTTACCGTTCACGTCTTCTGACAGTGCACTGCAGTTTTCTATCCAGTCCCCATCATTAATGTAGTGAATGCCGTTTTCAAAGCTGCTTTCAGGGTGATGAATATGGCCACACACAACACCGTCGAGCCCCATTTCATCGGCGCGCCTGCAGCATGCTTCTCGATAACGGGCGATGGCTTCATTCGCTCCCTTAATGTGTTTTTTAATATAGCCCGCAAGTGACCAATATTCTCGCTTGCGCCACGCGCGTAGGCGATTAAACTCTCTATTTAGAAAAAGCAAAAGGTCGTAACCTTTATCGCCAATCCACGCATGGAATTTGCCCATAGTTACATCGCCATCGAACTGATCGCCATGTAAGACTAAATAACGCTTCCCTTGTGCTGTGTTGTGAACCAACTCTCGCTCTATTTCTATATCACCGAAGGTCATACCCGAATAAGACTGAATTGGCTCATCGTGGTTTCCGGGCAGGTACACCACACGGGTGCCTTCCTGACTCATTTGCATGAATTTGTGCATGACTTGATTGTGCGCCTGTGGCCAGCGAAATTGCTTGGTCATTTGCCACATGTCAACGATATCTCCCACCAAATAGAGGGTGTCTACAGTGATGCTATTAAGAAAGGAAAGTAAGTATTCAGCTTTGCAGTCGCGATTTCCTAAATGGATATCAGAAAGCCAAATTGTTCGATAGTGTGTCTTTTTCATAGCGGTTTCCCAAAGCGATGCCTTGGATCGTCACTATAGGTTTGCAAATTGACACTACCGTGACGCTTGCTTGACCATTGTGTTACAGCAACACAAATACGCGCTATAACCCCAACTTACTCGCCACGTCTAAAAGCCTATCTCGCATCCATACATTCACTAAGTCTTCATCGGCGTGTTTGTGCCAGTACATGTGTACGGGGAGTGGGGGGACGTCAAATGGAAGGGGCAGAATTTCGATATCGAATTTATTACTGAATTGTTGGGCGAATCGCGTTGGCATGGTCAGCAAAAGATCGCATTGCCTAACTACGTTAACGGCGGCAAAGTAGTGTTCACACTGCAATGCGATGTTGCGATGTAAATTGTGCTGAGCAAGGGCTAGATCTACCGTATCTAATTTAGAGTCTTTTAAAGATACAAGCGCATGCTGTGCAACTGAGTAGCTCTTGATACTCGGATTATCTACGTAGCTATTGCTAGGCGCGCATACCACGACAAACGTTTCTTCGCAGATAAACTGTGAACGAATGTCACGGCTGGTGGGAACTAATGCGTCAATTACGATATCAAGATCTTTAGCGGCTAACGCGGGAGCAAGCTCGGGCCAGGTAACCTGTCTACTATTCACCGTGATATTGGGAGTATGTTTAACAAGCTGAGGAATAAGCACGGGAAAAAATATAGATTCTAAAATATCTCTCAAGCCAAGGTTCACCTGACGGGGTTTATCACTTATATCAAAGCCCACTTTACCTTTTAACGTACTTTCAAGGGTTTCTATTGATTTCACAACCGATGCAATAATGCCTTGGCAAAATGGGGTAGGCACGACTTGTCGTCCATGACGAATAAACAGCGGATCATCAAATTTCTCTCGCAGACGACCTAAGGCGTGACTCACCGCAGGCTGAGTGATATGCAGTGCGTTGGCGGCTTTCGTAATGCTGCCCTGATCGTAGACCGCGCGCAGCACAACAAACAAATTTAGGTCTAATTTTCCATGCATATCATTTATGGGTTTCCATAATAAGGCATCATTTTTATTTATTATTAAACAGAGTACACTGCCTTAAATGTTAATAAAAGGTTTCTTTTATAGAGGCTTCTTTTGTAAGGGGCGTGTGCATGCAGGCATCTGTACTTACCGAGGTGTTGTTACCTCTAGCGTTGGCATTTGTTATGTTTGGTATGGGGCTAACGCTAACCCTTGCAGACTTTGCCCGACTACTTAAAGCACCTAAAGCAGTAATAACGGGTTTTATAGGGCAAATTATATTGCTGCCTATGTTGGCGCTAGGACTGTGCTTTGTTTTTGGTCTACCCGATTATATTGCGGTTGGTGTCATGGTTTTAGCGGCATGCCCAGGCGGAACGACCAGTAATTTAATCAGCCACATTGCAAAAGCAAATCTGGCCCTTTCAGTAAGCTTAACCGCTATTTCTACCATCGCTTGCGTTTTCTCAACGCCCTTTATCATTCAATTTGCTCTTGATTACTTTGTAAAAGAAAACGCGCCAGACTTTTCTATTATTCAAACAGTGATCGGGCTGGTTGGTATATCAATTGTACCGGTCATTTTAGGCATGACCATTCGTCGCTTTAACAGCAGGTTTGCCACTAAAACTGAAAGCTTCTTCCGGCAGTTTTCTATGTACTTCATGTTGCTTATGATTGTGGGCGTGCTGGTTTCAGAAAGAAACAATTTAGCCGCGTCCTTTGAAAGCGCGTTTTTGGTTTGCTTAACGTTAAATTTATCATCGGTATTGTTAGGACTCGGGCTTGCTAAACTTTCAAACCTAGCATTTAAAGACTCGCTCACGCTGGCCATTGAAATAGGCGTGCAAAACGCGGCGCTTGCAATGCTGATATGTATTACCTTTTTAGATGCGCCTGATTACGCGATTGCACCTGGTGTATATGGCGTAGCAATGTACATCGGGCCCGCACTATTGGCCCTGTGGGCAAAACGAAAAATGCGTAACGAACAGCCATCAGTGTCACTGCAAAAGACGGAATCAGTTTGATTGGATTGATAAGGCGGTCAATTCGAGAGAATAGTGAAGTACTGATTAGCGCTTAACACAATAAAGCGCAACTAAACATAAACGCCGATACAAGAATAATGAAACAAGAACAGTTAGGAAACACATCATGCGCGTATTGATTACCGGTGGCGCTACCGGCTTAGGTCAGGCCATTGCCCTTAAGTGGGCGGAAAAGTGGGCAGGCAAAGACGAGGGGTTAGATATTTGCATTGCCGATATTAACCAAGAAAGAGGCGATGAAACAGTAAATACGCTATCCGCCCAAGGTGCCAATGCGTTTTACATCCATTGCGATATAACCTCTGAAAATGATGTTCAAACGTTAGCGAACACCTTGGAAACTCGCTGGGGCGGTGTTGACACTGTGTTTAACAATGCGGGTGTTGCTTCTGGTGGCAGCCTTTTAGATGAGAGCATTGAGCAGTGGCAGTGGGTGTTTGATATTAATGTGTTAGGCATGGTGAGAGTCAGTCGTGCACTCTTACCGTTAATGCGAGAGCAAGGCGGTGGCTATTTCATTAATATTGCATCGCAAGCGGGGCTAACGCCTATTCCTTATATGGGAAGTTATAACGCGGTTAAAGCTGCAGTCGTGTCGTTTTCTGAAACCATGAAGTTGGAATTAGCACCTGACAATATTGACGTTAGTGTAGTTTGTCCAAGCTTCTTCAAAACGAATTTAGATGAGTCGATGCGAAGCAGCAACCCAGCGTCGCACAAAATGCTCAATAAGTTCTTTGCCAAAGCAGACATGACGAAAGAAGGCGTGGCTGAGTCCATATTTCAGCAAGTCGGTAAAAAGCAGTTTCTTATTCTTACCCATAAACTGGGTAAACGCGCTTTCCTGCTAAAGAAGCTGCTGCCAACCCAGCGTTATATCAAAACTATGCTCAATCAAACGAAGATGATGAAGCGTGCAATGGAAAAGCAAATTTAAAGCAAATTTAAAGCAAAATTAGGTAAAACGGAAACGCGCTCACCTGTGTTTGTCGCCAAGCTATCTGAAGATAATTGTCGAGCTGCTCTTGTACAGGCACAAACAGAAGTATCTTCTAGCCAAAGATTGTGAGTTAGCACTTTGAATAGACCCTTTGAAACAGAATTACAAGAAGATTGAGATATGCAACAACAGGTCGTAGATAAAGCTGACAGCGTACGTGCAGGCGAAGAGCTAGACGTGAGCGCTGTACACAATTGGCTTAAGGAAAATATTAGTGCCTCCAGTCCATCATTGAAGGCCACGATACAAAGTAGCGATAGCTTGCCTCAAGTCACCCAGTATTCTGGGGGCGCTTCTAATTGGACGTACTGCTTGGACTATCAAGGCAGTAAACAAAACCAGAGCGAACAAACGTCGTTAATTTTGCGTCGGGCACCGGCAGGTACTAAAGCCAAAGGGGCTCACGATATGGGGCGGGAGTTTCGATTACAGCATGCGTTAAAGCCTGTTTACCGCTATGTTCCAGAAATGCTTGGACTTTGTGAAGACGAGAGCGTTATAGGCACAGAGTTTTACGTAATGGAGAAGTTTACCGGCGTGATACCACGTAAGAACTTACCCAAAGGCTTAAACACGTCTGAGCAGCAAACCAAACAGCTCTGCACTAATGTACTTGATAGCTTAATCGAGCTTCATAAAGTGGATTATAAGAAAGCGGGGCTTGAGCACTTAGGTAAAGGTGCTGGCTACATAGAACGCCAAATAAGCGGGTGGAGTGAACGCTATAGTAAAGCAAAAACCTGGAATGTCCCCTCGGGTAAAAAAATAATGCGCTGGCTAGAAAACCACATGCCCGCTAATGAACGCATTTGTATTACCCACAATGACTTCCGATTCGACAACGTGGTGTTAAAGCCAGATAACTATACACAAATTATCGGTGTGTTGGACTGGGAACTGGCGACCTTAGGCGACCCGCTTATGGACTTGGGTAATACCTTGGCGTATTGGGTACAACCGGATGATGACTTTTTGGCCCAATCAACGCGCCGCCAGCCTACTCACTTACCTGGTATGCTAACTCGAAAGCAGGTGGTTGCGTACTACTGCAAAGAGATGGAAATAGATGTAGATGATTTTACCTTTTACGAGGTATACGGGCTTTTCCGTTTAGCCGGTATTGCCCAGCAAATTTACTATCGATACCACCACAAGCAAACCAATAATCCAGCGTTTAAAAACTTTTGGATCTTCATTCATTACTTAATGTGGCGTTGTAATAAGGCCATAAAATCATCAGGAAAACGATAATGACAACAAGACGCAATATTCTGATCACAGGCGCGAGTTCAGGCCTAGGCAAGGGAATGGCGATTGAGTTTGCCAAACAGGGTTGTAACCTAGCCCTATGCGCAAGACGCTTTGAGAATTTAGAAAAATTGAAAGACGAATTGCATTCAATTAACCCAAACATTGACGTGTATATTCGCTCGCTGGATGTCAATGATCACGATGCGGTGTTTGAAGTGTTCGACGCATTCAAAGCCGACATGGGAACCCTTGATAGAGTCATTGTGAACGCAGGCATGGGCAAGGGCGCATCTATTGGCACTGGGTATTTCCACGCTAACAAGCAAACGGCGGTGACTAACTTTGTGTCGGCGCTAGCACAATGTGAAGCGGCAATGGCTATCTTTAGGGCGCAAAATAGTGGTCATCTTGTAACGATTTCATCTATAAGCGCGGTGCGCGGGTTTAGACGCGCCATGACAGTATACGCGGCAACGAAAGCGGGCCTTACATCTATGACTGAAGGCATTCGAATGGATGTAATGAATACGCCAATTAACGTCACCTGTATTCACCCCGGTTTTATTCGCAGCGAAATAAACGAAAAGGTGGAAAAAGTACCGTTTATTGTTGATACAGATGTGGGCTGTCGCGCGATGGTCAATGCAATCAACAAGGAAAAAGCGAATGCGTTTGTACCAAGCTGGCCGTGGGCCATCCTTCACTGGATCATGCGTATTGCACCGGCAAGCTCAATAAGGAAGATGAGCTGATAAGCGGATAGCTGGGATATGAACACACCGCAAAGACTGTAGCAGAGCTTGCCTAGTGGTGGGCTTTATGCCTTTAAGTCTAAATTTAAAATCAGTAACCCATGCTAATTAGCGTCGATTACAGATACAAAAAAAGCGCCGAAGGGCGCTTTTTTAACTACTAATCGTAAAGATTAACCTAGTGCTTTGATTTGTGCAGCTAGACGGCTCTTATGACGAGCAGCTTTGTTCTTGTGAATCAAGCCTTTAGTAGCCATTCTGTCAAGTACTGGAGTAGCAGCAGTAAGTGCAGCTTGTGCCGCTTCTTTGTCACCGCTTGCAATTGCAGCGATAACTTTCTTGATGCTTGTACGAGTCATTGAACGACGGCTAGCGTTGTGCTGACGACGCTTTTCGGCTTGGATTGCACGCTTCTTAGCAGACTTAATGTTAGCCAAGGTGTAACTCCCAAAATAAATTCATGTCAAAAACGAGGGTGCGGATTGTGCCTACCAAACGCCCAAATGTCAAACGATTTAAAACTTAAATCGTTCCGCGTTAAAACGCGCAAGCTATTGAACACAAAGTATGCTCAACACGTTGCACATTCTTTGCGACATTTCTCTGCGACATTTTTTGAAAGAGATTCGTAGTGATATTCTTTCAAGACATTTTAGCGATAGACATGCATAAACGACAGCACCCCATACCGGGCGCGGATTATAACAAGAAAGTTGTTAAAGATGCACAACTATTTTGAAGAAATCGTTTCGCCTGCGATAGCCTTTAGTTATTATGGCTCGCTTGCAACCAAGCGTTGCCGCTTTGCGGTTAGCAGATGCCTTTGACTATCTTTCAAATGGCTGATGCTATTCAGCCTATTCTTTACCTCTTATTGGAAGTGTGACGTGTCACGGAAGTTAATAAAATCTGGTCTTATCGTCAGTATTATGACCTTGGTCTCGCGAGTATTAGGCTTGGTACGTGATGTTGTTGTTGCCAAGCTTATGGGCGATGGAGCAGCCGCTGATGTATTTTTCTTTGCTAACAAAATTCCTAATTTTCTTCGTCGTCTATTCGCTGAAGGTGCATTTGCACAAGCGTTTATTCCGGTATTAACCGAAGTCCACGAGAACGACGATAAAAAGCAGCTTAGAGAGTTCGTTGCAAAAGTCAGCGGTACATTAGGCGCTATTGTTTTTGTAGTTTCTATTATAGGGGTAATAGCATCTCCTGTTTTGGCGGCTTTATTTGGTACAGGCTGGTTTGTGGCGTGGCTCGAAGGGGACGAGGCCGGAGATAAGTTTGTGCTCGCGTCGACCATGTTAAAAATTACCTTTCCTTATTTGGCGTTTATCTCTCTGACTGGGTTGGCAGGGGCGATACTCAATACGCTCAATAAGTTTGCGGTTGCTGCCTTCACCCCCGTTTTACTTAACGTATGCATTATTGCATGCGCAATATACTTAGCACCTACGCTTAATCAACCCGCATACGCGCTAGCGTGGGGTGTGTTTATCGGCGGTATTGTACAGTTCTTGTTTCAACTACCGTTTTTGTTCAGGGCAGGGCTCTTGGTAAAGCCAAAGTGGGGCTGGCATGACGAAAACGTGGTAAAAGTACGCACTCTGATGATCCCAGCCTTATTCGGTGTGTCAGTAGGGCAAATCAATTTGTTGTTTGATACCTTCATCGCCAGCTTTTTAGTTACCGGTTCTATTAGCTGGTTATACTATTCAGACAGGCTGCTTGAATTTCCCCTAGGGTTGTTTGGTATTGCCATCGCAACAGTCATTTTACCTACGCTATCCCGAAACCACGTTAGTAATAACCCCAAAGCGTTTGCTGCGAATATCGATTGGGCGTTTCGCATGGTGTGTTTATTAGGCATACCTGCTGCAGTGGGGCTTGGCGTGATGGCAAGGCCTATTTTGACCGTTATTTTTCAGCGGGGCGCGTTTACTGCAGAAACCGCCATTATGGCGTCTTACTCGCTTACCGCGTACTCGTTTGGCTTGCTCAGCTTTATGCTGGTAAAAATTCTTGCACCAGGGTTTTATTCCCGCCAAGACACCAAGACGCCAGTGAAATTTGGTATTTGGTGTATGGTCGCAAACATGGTGTTTAACCTTATTTTAGCGATTCCGTTTGGTTATGTAGGGCTTGCTGTCGCTACCAGTATGTCAGCTACGCTTAACGCCGCTTTGCTTTATATTACGCTGCATAAACAAGGTGTATTTGCGTTAAGCCGCACATCGGTTTTGTTTATTGCCCGTGTGGTTATTGCAAGTGCTGCCATGGGCGGGCTTATTTATTATCGCGATCAAGGCTTAGCTTTCTTTGAATTGTCTCTTTCCGCCCAAATGTTAGAGGTAGGAATAACCATTTCGCTGTCGGTTATATTGTTTGTGACCACCATGGTGGTGCTGGGCATGCGACCCAGGCATTTCAGAAGCGGCGGCGATTAGTATTCAATAGATGCGAAATAGCGCATGGAGCCAGAATGGCCCGTGTGCTTGGTATTGTGCTCGCGGTCGGCTATAATCGCGAGCTTTGATTTTCTAGCAGTTAAAAGGTAGTGGCTAACAGTGGAATTTATCCGCGGGCTAAACAATGTAAAACCGCACCATAAAGGGTGTGTGCTCACTATTGGCAAGTTCGACGGCGTACACCGTGGTCATCAAGCTGTGTTGGCTAACGTGCTTGAAAAAGCGAAATCGCTATCACTTCCTGCCACCGTAATGGTGTTCGAACCTCAGCCTGAAGAAGTCTTTATGCCTGATAAAGCACCAGCGCGTATAAGCCCTCTTCGCGAAAAGTACGAGTTGCTGCGCCAACAAGGTGTCGACAGACTGCTTGCTGTGCGATTTAACGCGGAGTTTGCTAAGCAAAGTGCCGATACCTTCGTTCACGATTTATTGGTGGACAAACTGGGTGTTAAATTTCTTGTTGTTGGCGACGATTTCCGTTTTGGCAATGGCCGCAAAGGGGATTTCGAAATGCTTGAGGCGGCAGGTCGCCAATACGGTTTCGAAGTAGTAAGCACCCACAGTTTTACCATGCATGCCCATCGAATAAGCTCTACCGCGGTGCGAGAAGCGTTGGCTGACAGCGACTTTGGTCTGTCTACCGAAATGCTAGGGCGCCCGTTTGCTATTCACGGTAGGGTGGTTCACGGCGAGAAAAAAGGTCGCACCATTGGTTTTCCCACCGCGAATGTCATGCTAAAACGCCAAAAAACGCCAATTCACGGCGTGTTCGCAGTTCGTGTCGACGTAGATGGTAAACACTATAACGGCGTTGCGAACATTGGTACCCGTCCTACTGTTAACGGGGTAAGAAACCAGTTAGAAGTCCATATTTTTGATTTGTCATCTGACCTTTACGGCAAGCCCATTACGGTGTTTCCGATGGCAAAAATAAGAGATGAAATTAAATTTGATTCTTTTGAGGCGTTGAAAGATCAAATTCAAGCAGATGCAGCACAAGCGCGTCTGTTATTAGCATAGTTAAACGTGATAAAGTCACGAAAAGTTTTTGCGCGTATCAGTTTTATTGAGCTCGATTTTTTTAAACGTGGATCCTTGTTCGCGAAACGCGTAAGTAAGTCACTGTGCTAGAACATATAATGTCAGCCTTGCGCTAGCAAGAACGACACACAGTTTTACGTTGAACCTTTTACATTCAGCGTTTTAATTTGAACATCGCAAAATGAATATCGCCTTCACAATGTGTTAGTGCATTGGGTGAAAATTAAGGTAACCGGATAATACAATTTTATGAGTGATTACAAAGCCACACTGAACCTTCCAGAAACTGCGTTTCCTATGCGCGGTAACCTTGCTCAGCGCGAGCCGAAAATGCTTAAAGACTGGCAGGAAAAAGGGGTATACAGCAAAATTCGTGAAGCGAAAAAAGGCAAAAAGCCATTTATTCTTCACGATGGCCCTCCTTATGCAAATGGCGATATTCACATTGGTCACGCGGTTAACAAAATTCTCAAAGACATTATTGTAAAGTCGAAAAACCTTTCTGACTTCGATTCTCCGTACGTTCCTGGATGGGACTGTCACGGTTTGCCAATTGAATTGATGGTAGAAAAGAAAGTTGGTAAGCCAGGTAAGAAAGTTACTGCGGCTGAATTTCGCCAGAAGTGTCGCGAATACGCACAAAAGCAAATTGACGGCCAAATGGCTGACTTTAAACGCTTAGGTGTGTTTGGTGAATGGGATAACCCATACAAAACCATGGACTTCAAATCTGAAGCCGACATCATTCGTGCATTAAGTAAAATTGTAGACTCTGGTCACTTAGAAAAGGGCTTCAAACCTGTTCATTGGTGTACAGATTGTGGTTCAGCACTTGCTGAAGCAGAAGTTGAATACAAAGACAAAGTATCACCTGCTATCGACGTTAAGTTCCCAGTAGCTGATGTGGCTGCAATTGCAGAAGCGTTTGGTGTGTCTGAAGGTGATTTAACCACACACAAAGCAGGTGTAGTTATTTGGACTACCACACCGTGGACACTGCCAGCCAACCGTGCAATCAGCTTACACCCAGAGCTTACTTATGCGATTGTTGAAGTTCAGCCTTCAAATGAATGGCTAGTGGTAGCGCAGGACCTGCTTGAAAGCTGCATGAACCGTTACGGCGTTGAAGATTTCCGCGAAGTGGCAACCTGTACTGGTGCCGCGCTTGATAAGCTTAACGTTAATCACCCATTCTTAGACCTTGAAGTACCGTTAATTCTAGGCGACCACGTTACGACTGAGTCTGGTACAGGTTGTGTACACACAGCGCCAGCCCATGGTGTTGACGACTTTAACGTGGGCAAGCAATACGATATCGAAGTGTACAATCCGGTAGGCAACAATGGCGTGTACCTTGAAAACACACCGCTGTTTGCAGGTCAGTTTGTATTTAAGGCCAACGATGAAATTATAGAAACGGTTAAAGAGAAGGGTAACCTTGTCCTAAACGTAAAATACGAGCACAGCTACCCGCATTGCTGGCGCCACAAAACGCCAATCATCTTCCGCGCTACGCCTCAGTGGTTTGTAAGCATGGATAAAAAAGGCCTTCGCGCTGAATCACTTGAACAAATTAAGCAAACCAAATGGATCCCAGACTGGGGCCAAAACCGCATTGAGAAAATGGTTGAAGGTCGTCCAGATTGGTGTATCTCTCGTCAACGTACGTGGGGCGTGCCTATTCCTTTGTATGTGCACAAACTTACCGGTGAAATCCACCCAGATTCTGCGGCGTTAATGGAAAAGGTGGCACTGGAAGTTGAAGCGAAAGGCATTCAAGCGTGGTGGGATCTCGACGATGCAGCCCTGCTTGGTAGCGAATTAGACAACTATGAAAAAGTGACCGATACCCTAGACGTTTGGTTTGACTCAGGCGTGACGCATTACTTTGTTGTAGACCGTCGCGATGACATTCCGGCCTCTGCCGATTTATATCTTGAAGGTTCTGACCAACACCGCGGTTGGTTTATGTCTTCGCTTATGTCATCAACTGCCATGCACGGTCACGCGCCTTATAAAGAAGTGCTAACACACGGCTTTACGGTAGATGCCCACGGCAGAAAAATGTCGAAGTCGGTAGGTAACGTTGTGGCACCTCAGGAAGTGACTAACAAATTAGGCGCAGACATCCTTCGTCTATGGGTAGCGTCTACTGATTATCGCGGCGAGATTGCGGTATCGGATGAAATTTTAAAGCGTGCAGCAGATGGCTATCGCCGCGTACGTAACACTGCACGCTTCTTGCTAGCGAACCTGAACGGTTTCTCGGTTGAAGATGCGGTTGCAGAAGAAGATATGGTCGCGCTTGACCGCTGGATTGTTGCTCGTGCTAAGTCACTTCAAGAAGAGCTTATCGAAGCGTATGACAACTACGACTTGCTGGTAGTGTCACAGAAGCTTACGCACTTCTGCTCAATTGAGCTGGGCTCATTCTATTTAGACGTGATTAAAGACCGCCAGTACACAGCTAAAGCAGATGGGCTAGCCCGTCGTTCATGCCAAACGGCCATGTATCATATCATTGAAGCATTGGTTCGCTGGATGGCGCCGATTACCAGCTTTACTGCACAAGAAATCTGGGAAACGTTACCAGGTGAGCGCAGCGAGTTTGTATTTACTGAAACCTGGTACGAAGGGTTTAACAACTTCACGCAAAGCGATACGTTTAACGATGCCCTATGGCATCAAGTGTTAAGCGTAAAAGATGCCGCAAACCAGGCGATGGAACAGGCGCGTAAAGATGGCGAGCTAGGTGGCTCACTAGAAGCGAGTATTTCGCTTTATGCTACCGAGTCGTTGTACAACGTACTCGCAAAACTTGAAGACGAGCTACGCTTCGTACTTATTACTTCGGGCGTTACGCTAACTAAAGTTGACGGTGCACCGTCTGATGCGAAAGCCACAGACGTAGAAGGTTTATGGTTGAGCGTTAATAAAGCAAGCGGTGAAAAGTGTGTTCGCTGCTGGCATCACCGTGAAGATGTGGGCTCACATGAAGGTCACGAAGAGCTTTGTGGTCGCTGTGTGACAAACATTGACGGTGATGGAGAAGAACGCCACTATGCTTAAGCTTTTTCGCGAAACAGGCTTGCGTTTTTTGTGGATAAGCGCAATTGCGTTTATCCTCGACCAATGGAGTAAGTACACGGTTATCGACAGTATGTCGTTGTATCAGTCGATACAGGTATTGCCGTTTTTTAACTTTACTTACGTACATAATTACGGCGCCGCATTTAGTTTTTTAGAGAATGCAGGTGGTTGGCAGCGCTGGTTCTTCACTGCCATTGCTGTCGTGGTAAGTGTAGTGATTTTGTGGTGGCTGAAGCAGTCACCCCGTTCGCAAAAAATGCTGCCCGTTGCGTTTGCCTTTATTCTAGGTGGTGCACTAGGTAACGTTTACGACCGTTTAGTCCATGGTTATGTCATCGACTTCTTAGATTTTTACGTAAACAATTACCACTGGCCAGCGTTTAACATTGCTGACAGCGCAATATTTATAGGCGCAGCTTTACTTATTATCGACATGTTTAAAAATGGCGACAAAAAAAGTGAAGGGAACGGTGCAGACGCGCGAGCCAGTGCCGCGGACAATAGCGAAACCATTAAGTAGTATTCGGAAAGGTTATGACAGACTCATTGATAATTGGTGCTGATAACGAAGTTATTCTTCACTTTGATTTAAAGCTAGAAGATGGCTCTGCCGCTGACAGTACTCGTGTAAACAACAAACCTGCCAAAATGGTGATGGGTGACGGTAGCCTTACGCCGAATTTTGAAGCGTGTTTACTTGGGCTTAAAAAAGGTGACAAAAAGTCATTTAAATTAGGCCCTGAAGATGCATTCGGCCAGTCTGATCCGAATAATATTCACTATATGGATAGAAGCCGCTTTGGTGCAGATTTGCAAGTTGAGGAAGGCATGATTTTAGCGTTTGCTCAGCCTGACGGTTCAGAGATTCCGGGGATTATTCGAAGTGCTGCTGGAGACTCTGTTACGGTAGACTTCAATCACCCGCTAGCAGGGCAAACGGTTATCTTTGACGTTGAAATTATTGATGTTAAACCTGGCGTGTCAGCACAAGGTGGAAACTAGTTATGCAAATTCATTTAGCTAACCCTCGTGGTTTCTGCGCGGGCGTTGATAGAGCTATCACCATCGTTGAACGCGCGCTTGAAATGTTCGAGCCGCCCATCTATGTACGCCACGAAGTGGTACACAATAAATTTGTGGTAGATGGGCTACGTGAGCGTGGTGCGCTATTTGTTGATGAGCTTCACGAAGTACCAGACGACAGCATAGTAATATTTTCTGCCCATGGCGTATCGCAAGCGGTAAGAAAAGAAGCGGAAAATCGCGGTTTAAAGGTCTTTGATGCCACGTGCCCCTTAGTGACGAAAGTACATATGGAAGTTACCCGCGCTAGCAAAACGGGTACTGAATGTATCTTGATTGGTCATGCTGGTCACCCTGAAGTAGAGGGCACCATGGGTCAGTACAGCAACGAAGATGGCGGTATTTATTTAGTTGAATCTGAAGCTGATGTGGCAACGCTTGAAGTTAAAGATCCGACCAATCTTTATTATTGCAGCCAAACTACGCTGTCTGTTGATGATACAGCCGATGTTATTGACGCACTTCGCGCTAAGTTCCCCAAAATCAATGGTCCGAGAAAAGACGACATTTGCTATGCCACGCAGAATCGCCAAGACGCGGTGCGTGACCTAGCCCAAGATTGTCAGGTTTTACTGGTTGTTGGGGCACAGAATAGCTCAAACTCGAACCGTCTTCGCGAGTTGGCTGAAAAAATTGGCGCAAAAGCGTATTTGATTGCTGATGCTAATTGCATTCAAGAGGAATGGCTAGAAGGTGTAGAGCATATTGGCGTTACTGCAGGCGCGTCTGCACCGGAAGTGTTAGTGCAAGGTGTGGTAAACAAGCTCAAAGCGTGGGGTGCTGTTTCAGCTTCTGAGCGTGCTGGACGCGAAGAAAATGTGGAATTTGCAGTACCTAAAGAGCTGCGTGTTAAACAGGTCGTTTAATTTATCCGCACTATCAAAATAAAAAAACACCGCACTTAGTTGCGGTGTTTTTTTATGCTTTTGTCTACTGGAAATTCAACAAGTTGCGAATGGATAATAATACCTTTAGAACTGGGTATTTTAACATGAACAGGCTACACGGTTCGGCTTTAAGGTAGCACCTTTTATGCCGTAAACGTACATTGTAAAGCGGTGTTATTGCACGCTAACCATTTAGAGCCTGTTACTTTAAAGATAAAATGGTTGAACAGTCTGCCTTGTACTTGCTTGCTAGAACAGGTCACAGAAAATTATACGTTTTAATAACCATTGATACCCAGTGTTATACGCTTTTGTCTTACTATACTACATTGGTGATAGCACCAATTTGAATGTTAGGTATATGGCAAAAAAAGATGATTGCTGAAAAGGTGATAATGAAGCGAGTGAAGGGAAGTCATATTCGCGCACAACGCGGTGCAGGTCTTATAGAGATCCTAATCACCTTATTTATATTAGCTGTGGGCTTACTGGGTGTTGCTGCGCTCCAGTTTACGGGCTCTTTTGCCAATAAAGACGCAATAAGCCGAACTCAGGCCGAAATGGTGGCAGCACAAGTTGCAGAACGATTGAGAGCCGCCGCTCGCCCAGCAACAGTGGGAGACGGCATGGTAGTCAACAATGCGTACTTCTCTAGCGATACCTATAATTTTGCCACGTTAAGTTGTTCTGGCTCGTCTCATCCTTATCACTGTTACTGTCTGGCAAGGCCTGCAGGGATCCCAAATTGCGAAGGCCAGGCTTGTACTGAAGCACAGATGGCTGAGTACGATGGTTGGGCGCTATCGTGTTCAGCGGTACAAACCAATCCTCAAACTAAAGTGTCGGTATCGTGTGACGACAACAATACGGCAGATATTTACAGCTGTAGTGCAGGTTCTCGTGTAGAAGTGTTGTTGACGTGGCCTGTCGCTTCTTCGGGAAATCAGACCTATACCCTTAATGCGCGATGTAACGAATCTGAAGGTGACAGTAACGCATGTGTGTTTAAGGACATTACATTATGAATGCACGTCGCCACCGCCCACAGCAGGGTTTCTCCCTTGTCGAGTTAATGATTACGTTAACGTTGGGGTTAGTGATATCAGGCGCGATTATTCAAGTGCTCGTCAGTAGTAGCGTGACGAATAAGCTCAATCAAGCCGTGGCTCAAGTACAAGAGTCAGGCCGTTTTATCATGGCTCGCCTCTCTGCAGAATTCTATGAAGTCGGCCGTTATGATCAGATAGTCGCGGATGTGGATACATCCGTTGATATCGTTGCCGAAGCGGCCTATGTGGAAAATCACCCCATCGCTGTAGCAGGGGATTTCGCTACCAACGCTACACTAGGCAGCATACAAACCTCTAGTGGCGGCAGTGATAAGCTGGTTGTAAGCCTACTAAGTGACGAAGATTGTACTGGAAACCAGCACGGTTATGGCGGTCTCGAGTTTCACGTTGTTAATCACTACTTTGTAAGCGGCAGTACACTTAAGTGCACAGGATATGATGGTCGTGTACTTCGTGGCCTAAAGGTGCAGACAGTGTCGCCCCTTACCGTAACATTGCTCGATAACGTCGAAAGTTTCCAAGTGCAGTTCGGCGTTTCAAGCAGCATTACCAATTCTCAAGGGCAAGCTGTTTCGTATGTAACCGCAGATGAAATTGAAGATTTAAGGGCGCTTAATCAACAAGTTGTGTCACTGCGCTGGGCGCTAATGCTTAAAAGCTATCAAAATGAAGTGAGACAAACACAGTCTCAGAAATATGCGCTGTTAAACGAAGCATCTAAAACGATGGACACGGCCCATTATTATCAAGTGTTCTCAAAAACGTTGGCACTTCGAAATATGAAAAATTTTGTCAGGAGTTCGCGATGAAACAACAAGGCTTAGTGATGGTATTCGCACTTCTTGTGTTGCTTTCAATCACTGTTTTAGGGGTAAGCGCGGTAACCAGTAGCTTGTCTCAGTCTAAAATGGCAGTGTCTATGCAGCAAAGTGGTTTGGCTTTTGATGCTGCTGAAGCAGCGATCGCGGGCGTTTTCTTTGAATCTGAAGATGAAACTTTACTTACCGACCCGAATAAGACAGACCCGCTCTCGGAAGCTCGGCAGGGTAACGTGTTTGACCCTGAAGCAGATTCAATGAGCTGTTTCGATGACGGGGAGTGGACTGACAGATATATGACTGAAGGCGGCCTTGCTGTTGGTGACAGACATGTTGTGGATGGCACGTATCAAAGTGAGGCCTCGTCAAAGAGTTGGTCGCGCACTGCGTTTATCAGAGAGCAGGCTTGTCGAGGCTCGAGTAACGTGATTGGTGGAAGCAACGTCAATTGCCATGTATTCATTATCAGAGGATGTGGGAAAGTGGCGGGTAAATCTTCTGTTGTGGCGAACAGCTTGGCTGCCTCTGTATTTGGCCCTGCGTCTCAATAGGTATTAATATGAAGAAACTCTCGACTTACCTTGCCTCAATTACACTATTTAGCTGTATCGGTTTCTCTGCGTTTGGTGACGACCTTGATATTTACCTAGGCAACGCAAATAACGCCGTAACCTATAACCCGAATGTGCTGTTTATCATGGACTCATCGGGAAGTATGGGATCTTACGATAACACCAGCCAAACTCGAATGTTGCGCGTACAGAATGCACTAAAAGAAGCGCTCGGTTCGGCGACCAATATTAACGCAGGTTTGATGCGTTTTTCGGATTACGGTGGCCCAATCCTCTATCCGGTTCGCAATATAGATGAAGCGGTAAGACCTGAAATTATCATTTCAACCAACGACGACGATCACGACGCACATGAAATAGACGGTAGCGTTACCACTGACAGCAATGACCTTGTATTAAGCAGCGGTACCCAAACCGTAACCTCTGGTCTTCGTTTTACCGAGTTAAACATACCTCAAGGCGCGACAATCGTTAATGCCAGTATTAGGTTTACTTCAGAAAAATTCAATGTGGCGGGTACATCCCTTGTCATATCAGCTGAAGCATCGGCATCAAGTACAGCCTTTGCTTCGTCTTCGAACAATTTGAGTGCGCGAACGAAGACCGCGGCTAACGTTGAGTGGGTAACCGATAATAGCTTTCCCGCCTCAGGCGAGGTGATAACTACACCTGACATAAGCGCAGTCATTCAAGAAGTCGTCGATTTATCGGCATGGTGTGGCGGCAAGAACCTTAACATTTTAATAGAAGGCTCTAGCACCGATTCAGCAAGCTCTCGTGAGGTAAGAGCCAGCGACGTAGGCCAAAGTGGTGCGCCACAGTTGGTGGTAACTTATGATGACTCTACCGCTACGGGCTGTGTTCAAGGCGAAGCAATTTATCAAGTAGCCAGTTCACGAGATAACTTGGAAGAGAACGTAAACGGCTACCCGAATACCGGCAGTGAACTGACCTTCCACCCATCTTACAATGATTACATAGGCGTTCGATTTCGCAATGTGAACATTCCTCAAGGGGCGGTAGTAACAGAAGCGTATCTTGAGTTTACTGCTTACAGTACGGTGACCTATGGTAACCCGAGCATGCGCATTAGGGGCGTAGCTGATGATGATGCGTCTGATTTTCATCCAGACCGTCGTAACCGCTTACGAAATTTGCCTAAAACATCGGGTATTACTTGGTCCATGCCTGATTTTTACAACAATTATACCTACCGTACGCCTGACGTGAGCAACATTGTTAAGCAAATTGTTGATCGTTCAGGGTGGCAGTCAGGTAACGATATGGCATTTGTTCTTGATGATTTTGTGTCGTACCGCGGTGCGCATACGTATAACAACTCGCCATCTAAAGCACCGAAGCTTATTGTGAAGTTTAACGGCTCGGCGACACCTGGCGCTTCAGCAACGGTCCGTGAACATTTAATCAGTAAAATAGATGAGCTTAGCGCCAACGGTCTAACCCCTATAGTAGACACATTGTTGGAAGCGGCTAACTATTATGGCGGTAGAGACGTAGATTATGGGCGAAAACGTGGGGAAAGTGACGTTAGCAGCTCTGTGCGAAGAAGTACTCGTGTGAGCCACAGAAGCTCTTACATAGGTGCAGATTCAATTTTGCCTTCGGGCTGCTCGGAAGACAACTTGTCAGACAGCGACTGTATCACTGAGCAGATCCCAACGCCGGCAAGTTACATTTCGCCAGTGTCTGACCTACAGTGCCAAACGAACAACCACATTGTTTTATTGTCCGACGGTGAAGCGAACAACAACCACAGTGTTTCGAAAATTCAGACGTTACTTGGTAAAAGCTGTACCGGAAGTAGCGGTGAGAAGTGCGGCCTAGATTTAGTGAGAAATATCAGTGAAGCGTCAACGTCAGTAATAGGCCCAAGGGTTATTACACACACCATCGGGTTTGCGGCGAACAATAACGCCAACAACTTCCTTAATCAGCTTGCTTTGCAAAGTGGTGGTGGTTTCTATCAGGCTGATAACAGTACGGATTTGCTCGAGGCGTTTAATACTATTTTGCGTTCTGTAAAAGATATTAATGCAACCTTTGTGTCGCCTGGTGTGGCGGTTAACCAGCTAAACCGTCTAACCCATAGAGATGAATTATACTTCGCATTGTTTAAGCCGAGCGAGGGGGCGATTTGGCCTGGGAACCTTAAACGTTATCGCTTAAGTGGTGATGAAATTCTCGATAAAAACAGCCTAAATGCGGTGGATAGCGTTACGGGATTCTTCGCTGAAAATGCACACAGCTATTGGTCAACCCTTGCTGACGGCAGCGAGGTGAGTGAAGGTGGAGCAGCCAGTCGCTTGGGCGGGAACCGAAATATATACGTGTTCAATGATACGGGCAGCATTGTAAGAAGTGCCAATGAATTACACGAAAACAATACGAATATAACGAATGCTGACCTTGCCATTCAGGATGAAACTGACGCGAATGCACTAAGAGATGCCATCTTAAAGTGGACTCGAGGCGTGGACGTAAAAGACAGTAACGGCGATGGAAGTACAACTGACTATCGCTCTCAAATGGGCGATCCCATTCACTCTCAGCCTATAATTGTTAACTACGGTACTGACGACTCGGCCATTTTTGTCGCCACCAACCAAGGAATGTTGCATTCATTCGACACTTCAACAGGCGAAGAGAACTTTGCCATCATGCCTAAAACATTGCTGCAGAATCTACATCATTTTTATAAAGACACATCATCGCTAGAGCACAAATATGGCTTAGATGGTGACATGATTCTAAGAACAGTTGGAGACAACAAGTACCTTTATGTTGGTATGCGCAGGGGGGGACGTAATTATTATGTCTTTGATGTGACGCAAAAGGCCTCACCCACGCTTAAATTCAAAATTGAAGGCGGGGCGGGGACGCTGGCAAAGTTGGGCCAGACGTGGTCGAGACCAACAATCACTAAAGTGAACATGGGCGGACAAGTTAAAAATGTCATGATTGTTGGCGGTGGCTACGATGACGCACAAGATGATCGTGCTATTCGAGCAAATGATGTCGTTGGCAATGCTGTGTTTATGTTCGACGCTGATACTGGCAGCCTCTTGTGGCATGCAAGTAATGAAGATGCGGATTTAAACTTAACGAATATGACATACAGCGTTCCAGGGCGAATTTCAGTTATTGATAGGGATAACGATGGGTTTGCGGACCATATGTATGTGGCCGATATGGGCGGCCAGTTATTCAGGTTAGACATCTATAATGGAAATTCAGGTACGAATTTTATAAAAGGCGCGCGCATTGCCGACTTCGGTGGCGACACAGCAGAAACCAACCGACATTTCTACTATGGGCCAGACGTAACAGAGATAGCGCTAGGCGATGAGTTGTATTATGGCATAGCCCTTGGCAGTGGGTGGCGTGCATCTCCGCTAGATACCGTAGTTGAAGACAACTTTTATATGCTTAAAGACAGCGGCGTATTTAACCGTGATGTAAATGGGAATTACACATTTATGCAAACGGTTTATGAGAGTGGAATGTACAACGCCACGAGTCATGCCTTAAATAGTAGTGACGAGGGGGAGCGCGAGTTGGCTTCACAGGACTTTGCTAACAAGGCTGGGTGGTATTTGAATTTAACCACTAACGGTGAAAAGGTACTGTCTTCTCCGCTAATTATCGATTACAAGGTGTTCTTTACGACCTATGTTCCGGCGGTGAGTAGTACCAGTGCATGTGCTCCGCCCACGGGTAATAGTCGCGCTTATTTAGTCAGCATGTTTAATGGCAACGCCGTCACAGATGTAAATAATGACGGAGAAGTTAACGACGCTGACCGCTCAGCAGAATTAAAACAAACTGGCATCGCACCAGAGACCAAAATTCTTATAGAAGATATTGTGAGTCCAGTGGTTTGCTTGGGTACTGAATGTGTCTCAGCAGTGATTGACGTTGATGAAGATGGCAACGACGAGGCATGTACTAACGCATTTGAGTGTTTAGCTGAAAATATTTACGGAAGATTCGAGCGAATTCAGCGTGGTAGTTGGCACTCAGAAACAGAGAGGGAATAATTGTGAAGCATAAAAAAACAGAGAGCGGATTTTCATTAATTGAGCTTATGATAGTTGTGGCGATAGTGGGCATTATTGCCGCCATTGCATACCCTTCTTACCAAGGTGTTATTGCCGATGGATACCGCGGCACAGGGCAGGCTGACTTGTTGGGGTTCGCATCTGCAATGGAACGTCATCACAGTGGTTCTTTCAGTTATGAAGGTGCGGCAAGTGGTGGCGCAAACACCGGCGCGCCAGCCGTTTTTTCTACTTATTCTCCGTCTTCTGAGCCCCAAGCAAATCGCCGTTATAATTTAACTATACAAGCGGCCAGCGCAACAGCTTATGAGTTGAGGGCAACGCCAGTCAGCGGCACAGGTCAAGCATCAGATGGCACGTTGTTTTACTTCAGTGATGGGAGAAAGGGTTGGGATAAAAATAACAATGGATCCCTTGAGTCCGATGAATATTGCTGGTCATGCTAATTATTAATACTGGTAGATATTCGTTAAGCGATTAATGCCACAGGTCGTTTTGATGCCTTAAAAAACGTGGCGTTGATGTGCTATTGGGCTGAAATTACCAGTAATGACGGTTCACCAAATATTGCGATGTCATCCCAACGTTGGTCAACCGGGTCGTTAACTAGAGCGAGTCGATCCGAATTCAATGAGGCATTGTGCTCAGCGTTTTCATCCAAAGTCACTTGAAAGAGAAGCCTAGAATCAATGCGAGTGGCAAGTAGATAGGTGGTAGTGCTTGTTAAAATAAGCAGTGCCAGCAACACTTCAATTAAAATACTTCCTGTATTTTTCAATTTAGGCATCTTTGAGGATCCTCTATTTCTGGTTTTTCGTTTACCTAATATTCAGCTCAATCGTTTGTTGAGTTATTCCTATACCATGAACCCGGGATAGGGATAATTTTAGCGAGTGTAGTGTGCGATTGAAGGTTTTTTAGCACCGCGGTGGACGGTGTTAATGGCCCATCAAGATTCGTGTTCAAGGGGTGGTTGGAAACGTAAGCGCCTTTTATAGATGCCTCAGGTGAAACATGCAAAGTGTGCGTATATGGCGTGGTGGAAAGCATAACTATCAAACCATGGAATTGCGTATCGGCGTGAAGTGAAAGGTCGCCATCCACTATCAGTAGCATTAATGGCTGGTTTTCGTCTGAGTGTGCTATATCTTCGTTATCCAATTGGCAATCTCCCTCTATCCAGAAAATACTGGCAGGCGGAAGGTTCACACAATCCTGTTTAGCAACGCTTTGAGGAAAATACGTCGCACTCAGGTGCTCTATGCTTCGATTAAACAGCCATTCGGTAAGCTGATTGTCCCATGATAATTGTTGAGTTGAAGTAGGTAGCCTTAACAGTGACGGATAGCGCAGAAACTTAGCTGTAAAAATCGTATTACTTTCGTCTTGGGAAACCCGCACGTCAAAGTGTTGCAAAGACTGCTGTTCTTCACCAACTAAATCGGTCTGCTCAATAAGTATCGTTGCATTGGATGTGTCTATCCTATTCAACGTTTGCGAGACCGAATGACTTCGTAACAACGTGGCGATTTCTTTGACTTGCTGCATGTGTGTAACATGCGCCTTCTCGGTATCCCGCTTTGTCTTTTCAATCGTATAAAATTGTTGAACCTGCTGTGATGTACTTATAGCTGAGAAGGTAATAGCGCTTAATAATATGGCCACAATTCCCAACACGGCGATGCCTTGCTGAAAACGAAGCGGTGCAGTATGGCGTGTAGGTACAACCCCTCCATGGCTTGTTCTAAACTCAGTTTTTCTGTTGCCTCTTTGAGGGCACTGCATTTCGGAATTAGTAGTAGGCATTGACAGCCTCAACTATGAACGTTCTGGCGCTTTTGACGGTAGGATCAACTTTACTGTGCAACTCTATTTCAATTTCATAGGCACTTCCCCAGCTACTGCTGTGCCTTCGGTTAACCGTGAATTTGGTGGCAACGGTAGTTTGCGTATCGGTTAAGTCGTACCAACCGCTTTGTATACAGGAATGTCCCGCTACTCGGTACTCGATGGCATTGTCGTGCAATCGGTATCCAAAAAACTCCCCCTGAGCCTGCGATACCACGCCGTCCTTGTTCTTATCATAAGAAAAGGTAACACAGCTATTTTCAGGTTCATTTGCGCGGTGGCCAGTGGTTACTTCGAATACCGTATTTTCGATTGTGGTCGCACCGAAAGGTGATAGGGTGTTAGGGGAGTAAACAAAACCCGCTTTGCTTAGGTGTTGTGTAATTGTACTTTGTAGCGCACGTATGTCGTCTTCTACGCTGGTAGCGTGTTGAATTGACGAGTGTGCAATGTGCGACCGCGCCGCTTGAGTTGCAACGGCTGAAATCACTATACTTGCCAAGCCACAGGCCACCAGTAGTTCGGTGAGACTATATCCACAATACGGCTTGATTGCGCCACGACGCATTACATGTATTAGCATGGCGCTATTCCAGAAATAGACTGAACGCTACATAGCTTTATTCGCCCTAATGCATTAATAACTAACTTTGCCCTGAAGCGCTGGCTTGAAAGCGTTAGCGTCGTATTACTCGCAAAATTGAGGGTACCGTTTTTATTGAACGCGACAATCTTGTCCTCATTATTGGTTGTGCTCAATTCTGTATTCCACCGCGAAGGCAGTGACAAGAAACTCGACTCAGTCAAGGCACAGCTTGGGCGGGTGGCGCAAGAGCACGAGTCTTCTTCGCTCACGAGTACACAGCTATTGTGTTCAATTTGCGCAATCAGGAACATGTTCTTTTTGTTTATTAGTGCTTTCATTCTCGCCTGTTTTGCGAGTGAGGCTATTCCGGTGGCAGCATGTTTAAAGGCATTTCGCTCATTCCATGCATCAAATGAAGGAATAGCAATTAACGATAGGAGACTGATTACTGCCAGTACAACTAGCATTTCTAAAAGCGTAAACCCATTCAATCTCCGTTGTGGAATGCTTAGCTTGTTGTTGGATGTGTAAGCGTGAAAAGCCATGCGTAAGTCCAGTTACCCTGCTTAATTCATATTGGTAATCTCAATGTACTGAAATTCAATTAGAGAGATAGCTGTACCATGGAAGGGAATTATAAAGCGTACATACAACATCATCTGACTGAAGGGTTTTCGCTTGTAGAAATACTGGTTGCAACGGCTATAGCAGGCATATTGTGCGTTGCGACTACATCGGCAATTACCGCTAGCAAACAACTAAGTCAGCTCAATAAGGTCAAAGCGTACCTTCTGTCTGCCCAAGCAATTCAGTCGCGAAGTTGGCTACTCACAGGCGAGTACGTAACGCACGATGCGTTGCCACCCTTTGGAATAGCCAGCGTACGCATCTCACAAACCATCAGCGACACGGGAATGTATGAAATTAGTGCTACACTGACATCTAGAGCATCTACGGACAGCTGTAGAGTAATAAAAATACGTGAAGACGCACTGACGCCCACAGAATGTTGGTAAGAAAATGCTCGAAACTTAACGATACGAAAAGTGAACGGTTAGCTACAGCTTAACTCATTACCTTCTAAGTCTTCTTTTTTGCCGTTGTCATCACTGTCTACGGCAACAGATATTCTTCCGTAAAGCGATAATAAAAGTGCTGATGCATAGTTTGCATCGTTGTTATTGGGACATAAGGTGATGGTTGCGGCGCGGTCTATTCCGCCTTGCTCGTCGAAGATAAGGCTGCCGGTTATACCGGAGATGGTATTGGCATTACTAAGTGGATCGCTTGCTACAATTAAGACCTCATTGTTATCCCGGCCGCCGTTTCCATTTGCATCTATAAACACCATTTTTGCATTGCGCCAACTCGACGTGCAGGCTGTATAGTTTTGCGTAGGGCACAGCACTACGTTGGTTTGTTCGTCTACCGCAGAAAAGCGAGCGCGTTGAACCACTGCACTTAAATTGTTTAAGTCAGAGGTAATTCTATTTTTGATTACGATATTTTGAATGCCAGGCGCAACAGTGGTGAGAATAATGGCAAGAATAGCGACGGCAACAAGCATTTCTAGAAGGGTTAATCCTTGCTGTCTCGACATTATGGATAGTCGTGCTGTAAGCCTAGTGTTTGTCATAAACGGTATTCGATTCCACGCGTTGCTATAAAGAGAAACAGGCGGGTTTGCTTTTGCGCCGCCTTTCTCCAATGTAATGTTGTAGCGCCATAATTTTACGCTACTTACTCATATTTTAGGGTAAACTAATTTGAGTTGGCAAAGGTATGTTTTACCGCGCAACCGCATATTTGGCCATACGCCTTACGTTTAATGGCTTGTCGTTCTGCTGTGCTTGAATCTCAACTTAATAATAAATAAATTGCTGACCTTAAGTGCTGCACAACTGCAATACCAGAAGAGTAAATCCAAATAGATGCGCGGATACCACTAACATCTGCGGTCAGATTGTCGTAGAATCAAGTTCCAGGACGCCCCAAAAATACGTGGATATAATGATGCAAAAACAAGCAGTTATTGATGAAATGAAAGTGCTGCCTGAAATTGACGTAGAGTACGAAGTCGCACGTCGAGTCTCGTTCATAAAAAAGCAGTTACTTACTTCTGGTTTAAATTCGCTGGTACTGGGTATTAGTGGCGGCATTGATTCATGCACATTGGGTCGGTTAGCTCAATTAGCAGTAAATGAATTAAACGATGAGCACCACGAAAAATACCAATTTATCGCGGTTCGTTTACCTTATGATACCCAAGCCGATGAAGACGATGCACAGAAATCTATCGACTTTATCCAGCCCTCTCATTCTCTTGCAGTGAATGTAAAACCTGGCGCAGATGCTATTCATGCGTCTACTTCACAAGCGCTTGCCAGTGCTAACCTTCTTCCCGACAATGAAGCGAAACAAGACTTTGTGAAAGGAAATGTTAAAGCACGTACCCGTATGGTTATCCAGTATGAAATTGCTGGGATGGTTGATGGCCTCGTTTTAGGTACCGATCATTCGGCTGAAAATATTACAGGGTTTTATACCAAGTATGGTGATGGTGCCTGTGACCTTGCGCCGTTGTTTGGTCTCAGTAAACGCCAAGTACGTGCAGTGGCAGCCCATTTGGGTGCACCACATAACGTCATCACTAAAGCGCCAACTGCTGACTTGGAAAGCCTGTCTCCGCAAAAAGCCGATGAGCAAGCATTGGGCATGTCTTACGACCAAATTGATGACTTTTTGGAAGGAAAGCCAGTTTCTGCGGAAGTGGAAGAGAAATTGCTCTATATTTATGAGCGTACACAGCATAAACGTGTGCCAATTCCAACAATTTACGATGAGTTGTAGTCATGAAAAAAATTGAAGCTATCATTAAACCGTTCAAAATGGACGATGTTAGGGAAGCGCTAGCTGAAGTCGGTATCGCAGGGATGACAGTGTCAGAAGTGAAAGGGTTTGGTCGTCAAAAAGGCCATACTGAACTTTATCGCGGTGCTGAGTACCAAGTTGACTTCCTACCCAAGATCAAAATTGAGCTTGTATTGGACGATGACCGCGTTGAGCAAGCGGTTGAAGCTATTCAAACGTCAGCTAAGACAGGCAAAATTGGCGACGGGAAAATCTTCGTTTACAACGTTGAGACCGCCGTACGAATTCGTACCGGTGAACAAAACGAAGACGCGATTTAACTAATCGGTGTTTATCAAGCATAAAAAAGGGAGCCGCTGGCTCCCTTTTTTGGATGATTATCACACGTTAGTGTTTATCGTCAGAGCATTCACCTGTTTTAGGATCACAGCAGCTGCTTTCTGCTTGGTGCACATGACCGTGCTCAAGCTCTTCTTTCGTTGCTTCTCGTACGTCAACAACAGTTACGTCAAAAGTTAGCGGAATACCGGCAAGAGGGTGGTTACCGTCAACAACAACCTCTTCGTCAGTTGTTTCAATGATAATGACCGATTGCTCACCTTGTGGCGTAGTTGCGCGGAAAGACATACCCACTTCAACATCCATACCGTCAAACATTGAGCGTGGTACAGTTTGTACAAGTTCGTCAGCACGTTCACCGTAAGCTTTTTCAGGGTTTACTGAAACGTTGAAGCTATCTTCCTTCGATTTACCAATAAGTGCATCTTCTAGTCCTTCAATTAAGAAGCGACGGCCTAGTAGTACTACTAGTGGCGATTTCCCTTCTGAAGAGTCTAGCGTTGTGCCGTCTTCGGTAGATACGGTGTAGTGTAGCGTTACAACGCTGTCAGAAGTAATTGTCATAACAAATCCTATCTTGGCCCTTTAATAAAGGGCAATAAATGTAATGCAGTAAAAACTGCTTATCGACGTTTTTTCACAATATTGCTAGCTTTCTGCTCAATACTGTACGGCAAAGTATTAGGGTAACAGGTAATGGCGTTATTATCAGCCAATCTGTGTAAATCTTCGCTGGTGGTATCGTTGTTGAGCACTGCAATAAACCAAGTTTCATTATCAAGCGATGCAACATTGAGTATTTTGCCCGCTATACGCCAATTTTCGCCCAACTGCTTTTCTAATGCATCGCCAGGTTTAATATTTACGTTACCTTCAAGCTTAAAGCTGTAGGCGGCGCGTTTGTTTTTACCTAAGAAGCGGGTTCGCGCAACCACTTCTTGCCCCATATAGCAGCCTTTATCAAAGTCGATACCGTTGAGCGCCTGCACATTAATCATCTGGGGCACGTATTCCGCCACTGCGTCGCCTTGCACTAAAGCGTGTACGCTTTGAATTTGTATAGCGTCAAACACGGTTTGGGGATAGCAAGAAAGGGTTTGCGCCTCTATTAACGAATTTATTTGCTTTGCGCCATTATCATCTAAAAGAACAATAATTCCTTTGCAGCTAGTATTGGCAAAATAGGCGACGCCGTGTTCGCTCTCGACCTTTTCAAGAGAGCCATTGTCAGGAGTATCGCTCTCTAGAAGGCGTTCCACTTCGTTTTCGGAGAAAAGCTGGCTTAACGCTGCCTTTACTTCGTTAGTTTTCACTGCATCAAGCGAAATAAAATAAGCGCTGTATGTTTGTGTGTCGTCGAGAATATCAACCTTAGAGAACACACCATACTTATTAAGCTGTGCTAATGAATGACTACCCGCATCTTCATTGGTAACCAACAATAATTTGTTTTGGTGGCGAGTTACGTACCCGGTAGACCACGTTTTGCCTTTATTATCACAATGGGCGAAATGCCTGGCAGCATTTTCGGTTAGCTTATTAATGTTGACCGTAATTTGCCCTTGTAGGTAACTGTCGGCCTGTTCTCCTTCCAAAGAAATTATCATGGCATTTGAAAGCTTGACCACAAATTCACTTGGAAGACTTTGTAATGATGCGATAGATGTCATATTCACCACTGTAAAATTCGCTGTATGTACTCAAGGTATGGTAAAACCACCAATATTCAAGGGCAATACATGGGAATGTGCGCAGATTAAGTTCTATTTAGTTTGCCTATCTGACCAAAAGAGCAGTGATCCCCATGCGTAGGGCATGGTATTATTGTTAGCGAATAAAAAACGGTATGAAAGACATATGTTTGAACCAAAAAGATTAGCGCGATTAAAGTGGGCGTGTCGCAGAGGCATGCTAGAATTAGACGTACTTTTACTTCCTTTTGTGGAAGAAGCCTTCGATTCTTTAAGTTATGAAGATCAAGAAACATTTGAACGTTTACTTACCAGTGATGACCCTGATTTGTTTGCATGGATCATGGGACACCAGAAGTGCGAAGACCCTGAACTAGCCGCCATGGTGGCGACTATCGTCAACCGTGTCAAAGTATAGAATTTGCATTACGCACAATAGGTTTAGAAGGTTATTTGGGGAAGTATGCGTTGCTGTTTGTCTTTTCGCAGCATTGTGCAGCCTTCCTCAATACTTGTGGTCTTGGCTGAGCTTCTCAAAATTGATAGCGCTTGTTGCTGTTGCAACCACGTTAGTTATTTTCTGGCGTCTTTATGACGCGTTTAGTAACAAAATTTCTGCTACTCAATACGCTCTCTCTTTGACCAGCGATGGTATTATCCGGGTTGTTGACGACAGCACGCTCCCACTGGATTTGCAAAGCATGCCAAAAGGTAGCTTGTTAGTTGATGCTCAGGTCGACGGCACATCAATGAACATTCATCATTCTTCCCAGCTCTTTACTTGGGGGCTGTGTATCAATGTGCTGCGCCAAAAACGTAGATGGTTTGAAAAAGATCATAGCCATCTCGCTTGGATCTTAAAAGGTGAGTGCTGCGAAGCAGACTATCGCCGGTTGGCTAGAGCCATTATCTTGGCCCGAAAAGCAACGCCTTAAAGGAATTAAAAAGATGTTTCGTGAGTATACCAAAGCGTTATTTAAACGCGTTGACGCCAGGCAGCTTATGCAGTTTAAACCGCCTACGTTGCCTCAGCGCATCTATACCAAAACGCTCAATGTCGACAATGTGCACTACGCTTCTTTTTGTCAGGAAGTTGACTGGCCGGCAAATGAGCATGTCCATCCACTTTATTTGCAGATGCTTTCCTTACCATTGCAAATGCAGTGTTTGCTGGACAAACAAAGCCCATTTCCATTGCTTGGCCTTATCCACGCCGCTAACAAAGTATCGGTAATAGACCATTGCGATTTAAGCGAACCCTTTGAATGTCGCGTGCGCTTTCACGATGTGAGACCGCATAACCGAGGTTGGGAAGTAGATGTAATGTTAGAGGCGCTGCAGGCAGGGAACCTGGTTTACAGGGCGATAAGTAGTTACTTAGTGAAGGTGAAAGCCGTTCATGTAGCTCCACTTGGTGCAAAAAATGACTTACATGACGATTGTGAATTAGAGAATAGGGCGCTCATCGGCGAAATTAGTGCTTCGGCTAATACAGGTCGCCGCTATGCAAAGCTTTCTGGCGATTATAACCCAATCCACTTGTCTACAATATCTGCCAAAGCATTTGGGTTTAAACAGCCTATAGCGCACGGCATGTGGACATTGTCACGCGCTGTGTCGGCGTTTGTAAGTCATCAAGACTTCAGACAATCTATGAGCGTAAAAGAAGTAAATTGCCGCTTTAGAAAACCCGTGTTTTTGCCCTGTGACATTCATATTCAACAACACTGTAAAACAGATAATAGTGTGCTAATAGACGTTACCGATAGTAATGACAGCCTTGTGCACTTATCGGCTAGTTTAGTGTTTAATCAGGCCTGAATTAACGTTTAATCATGTGTAGATCTGCAAAAGATAAGCGGGAGATAACCTAAGGTTAATACCAATCTGCATAGATCATTGCTCACTCAGAAGGCGCTGGCAAGTTTCCTAGCAAAGCGTGGGAATCTGAAAGGGAACAGACTGGTATGATACTGTGGACGGTGAAAAGAGAGCATGCTGTGATGCTCTCTTTTTGTTTGAGGTGTTTTATTGAGCGCTAAATGATGCTGTGTGAATGTATTGTCCAGTTATTAAAAAAAAGCGCATTAACATTAGCGCCTTCTTTAGACTGATACAGATCTTACTTTATGCACTAGTCGGCATCGGCGAAGCTGTCTTGAGTAATTAGCGAGCCAACGTCAGCGCCTGACAGCTGTTTTCTGGGAATAAGTATTGTAGGAACGGGGTTGTCTAACTGTTCAGGGTAGTCCAAATTAAAGTGTAACCCTCTGCTTTCCTTTCGCTCCATCGCACATCGCACAATGAGTTCTGCAACCGTAACAAGGTTTCGAAGCTCTAGCAGGTTATTACTTACCCTGAAGTGTGAGTAATACTCAGTAATCTCTTGCTCTAATAGCTTAATGCGGCGCATGGCCCGTTCAAGGCGCTTATCAGTGCGTACAATACCTACGTAATCCCACATAAACAGCCTAAGTTCGTGCCAGTTATGTTGAATGATGACTTCTTCGTCAGAGTTAGACACTTGGCTCTCATCCCAAGGCGCAATAGACTCTTCACAGTCTGCACTGGGAAGATTTTTAATAATATCTTCCGCTGCAGCGCTGGCAAAAACCACACACTCAAGTAAAGAGTTAGATGCCATGCGGTTGGCGCCATGCAGACCTGTGTAGGCCACTTCACCGATTGCGTATACATTATTCAAGTCGGTTTTGGCATTAAAGTCGGTTATCACTCCGCCGCAGCTGTAGTGCGCAGCGGGCACGACTGGGATAGGTTCACGGGTTATATCGATACCAAGCGAGCGGCACTTTCGATAAATATTAGGGAAGTGCTTAACGATAAAGTCAGCAGGCTTATGACTGATATCCAAGTACATGCAGTCAGCGCCCAATCGCTTCATTTCATAGTCGATTGCGCGAGCGACTACGTCGCGCGGCGCAAGATCGCCACGCTCATCAAATTTGTGCATAAAGCGGGTACCGTCGGCGTGGCAGAGGTTTGCGCCTTCGCCGCGCAGCGCTTCTGTAATCAAGAAGTTACGTGCCTGCGGGTGGAATAAGCAAGTCGGATGAAATTGATTGAATTCCATATTGGCCACGCGACAACCCGCTCGCCATGCCATGGCAATGCCGTCACCGCTCGACACATCGGGGTTCGATGTATACTGGTATACCTTACTACCACCGCCAGTCGCTAGCGCAACGAAAGGGGCGCGAATTACTTCAACGTGCTCTTGTTGTCTATTCCAAACATAAGCACCCACCACGCTGTTCTTTTCTTCCTTTGAAGGAATGAGATCAATGGCGTTATAGCGCTCAAATATGTGAATGTTTGGATGGGTCGATACCGCGTCGTTTAATGTAATTTGAAGCGCTTCGCCTGTGGCATCTGCAGCGTGAAGAATTCGCCGGTGGCTGTGTCCGCCCTCACGAGTAAGGTGAAAGCGCTCCTCACCAGATTCACTTTTTTCTGTATCAAACGGTACACCGTAGCTGATAAGCCACTCAAGTGACGCCTTTGCTCGTTCTGCAGTAAATCTTACGGCTGGCTCTTCGCAAAGCCCAGCACCTGCAGCAAGCGTGTCTTTTACGTGTGCGTCTATGGAGTCTTGTTCATCGAATACTGCGGCAATACCACCTTGTGCATAGCGGGTAGAGCCTTCATTGCGGTCACTTTTACTAAGTACAATAACCTGACAATGGTCGGCAAGCTTAAGCGCTAAGCTCAATCCTGCCGCGCCACTCCCAATAATCAATACGTCACAACGGTGTTCTATTGCATTTGATGTGGAAGTTAGTGAAGACGATACAGATTTCATGTATTTTTATATCAATTCAAACGAGCAAAGGTTCGGCAAGTCTAAAGGATGAGTAGCAAAACACAATCATTCTTGCCCCCTGGCCTAAGCATTTTTTAAAATATTTAATGCTTTTACAGAACTTTTGTAAAAAGAACGCGTCTATACACATGCTTGTTAGAGCTATTGTGTAGTTGAAGTAGGGAGTAATGGCTCGAATGAGCGAGCAGATAACCGACCAACAACTGGTCGAAAAAGTACAGCGTGGCGATAAAAATGCGTTCAACTTGTTGGTAACTCGTTACCAACATAAAGTGATGCATCTCGTTTCTCGCTATGTGAAAAATACCGGTGACGTTGCTGATGTAACGCAAGAAGCGTTTATCAAAGCATACCGTGCCTTACCTAATTTTCGTGGCGACAGTGCATTTTATACTTGGCTTTATCGCATTGCGGTAAACAGTGCCAAGAACTATCTTGTATCTCAAGGTCGCAAGCCGCCTGCAAGCGATGTCGATGCTGACGAAGCAGATTTCTACGAGGGTAGTGATGCATTAAAAGAGCAATCTACACCCGAGCGAAGCCTGTTATCTGAGGAAATTGAAGAAACCCTGTTTAAGGTAGTTGAGAAGCTGCCGGACGATTTACGTATGGCGATAACGCTGCGTGAAATTGAAGGGTTGAGCTATGAAGAAATCGCGAACGTAATGTCGTGTCCTGTGGGTACGGTGAGATCCCGTATTTTTAGGGCTCGCGAGGCGATTGATAAAGTTATTCAACCGTTGTTAGAAAATTAAAAAGAAATAAAATCAAAAAAAGATGAACTTTCTTTTTTCCACGATGACTAACAGCTGTGTTAGGGTAGTTAACGATCACTTTGATCTGGAAATGAATATATGACGCAACAGCAAGAAAAATTGTCCGCATTCATGGATGGTGAGATAGAAGGCAATGACATCATCGATGCGATTAAGCAAGATGAAGCGCTTCAGGCCAAATGGCAACGTTACCATGTGTATCGCGGTGCAATGCGAAAAGAAGCAAGTGTTGCTCCACAGTTGGACATCACCGCAAGCGTAGCAGCTGCGCTTGAAAACGAGCCAGCTATAGTCGCACCTAAACGCTCGCGCTGGCAGTCGATACCATTGATTGGCAATGTTGTTCCTTTTGCGAAGCAGTCAGGCCAGTTTGCAGTAGCCGCGTCGGTGGCAGTGGCAGTTATCTTTGGTGTTCAATACACTAATCAAGAAGCGCCTACCGAGCCATTTATGACAGCGCCAACGATTGCTCCTCAAGGTGGATTGTCTCCAGTGAGTTTGGAACAAACCAGAACGTTACCACGTAACGACATGAATGAAATGCTTGAGAAAAAGCGCAAAATTAATGCATTGATTGCTGATCATGAGCAGCAAATAAAGCTTAAGCAAGCGCAAGAGGAAGAGGGTGAAAGCGAAACAAGTGGACCAGAGCGCCCATAAGTTATCGCAGCCAGTCAACATTAGTTGGAATGTGCTTTCGCAAGTAAATTGCGACTGACATACATTTCATATTTTAATCATACCAGCATATACTGCTGGTATGTTTGTTTTAAGGCAGGAAAAAATGCGCTGTAGTTCTATCCTTGCACTTTTTTTCATTTCGGGCGCGGCTATTCAGCCCACTATTGCCCAAACTACTTCGCTGAGCGAAGAAACGAAAGCTCCTATTGCCCCAGTCCAAAACGTGAATGATGGCGACGTTGAATTAGACGCTAACTCAGAATCAAACACGAGGGCTGTTCGACTAGGTGAAGCCGATCAAGAAGAAGCAGTGCGAGAAGACGTGATTCAAGAGCAACTTGAACAAAGTCGAAGCGAGCAAAATGCATCTGCTTCTCGCTCGCGCGCGCCTCAATCGGCCAATCAGTGGCTAGCTGAACTTCAAAACATTATAACCAATGCCAATTTCCAAGTGTCTTTTGTGCAAACTATTGCAGGAAAGGAAACCGTTCCATATTTATGGCGCCACGGGATAATGGAAGATGGTTCTGAATTAGAGCAGTTAAATCTTCAAAATGGACCAGGCCGCGAGCTTATTCGTGTGAACGATGTGGTGAGTGTATTTGAGCCAGATGTACAACCCTATAGCTTGCGTTCAAAGCATATCAACGGTCCAATACCAAGTGTATTATTGTATCATCCTGAACAGCTTGCCGAAGCCTATGAGTTCGTCGCTGTGGGAAGAGCGCGGGTGGCAGGACGTTCAGCGCAACAAATTCGAATAGTCAGCCGAGATAACACGCGATTTGGTTATCAACTGTGGCTGGATGAGTCGTCTGGTATGTTGCTCAAACTGAACATGCTTGATTTGCAAGGGGCGCTATTAGAGCAGATTCAGGTCACGGCCTTTGCGATATCGCCAGAGCCTGCTGATTATTTCTCACGAATTAATTCTGCGTCGTTACCCGCGCCCATGGCGCTGAGCAACACGCCAAATCGTGCACACAAATGGGATGTCACCTATTTGCCGGCTGGCATGCGAGAAATAAAGCAAGATACAAGACGATTGGCCTTAACAGGGCAAATTGTAGAATATAAACTCTTTTCAGATGGATTGGTTGACGTATCTGTGTATGTTCAGCCTGCGGAAGATGCGTTAGGTGAAACGCTGGCGCTGCGCAATGAAGTGAGTACGTTCTTAACGTTGACAGACGGCAAAGCCCAGGTGACAGTGGTGGGAGAAATACCTTTGCAAACCGCTAACGCTATTGCTACGTCTTTACGCCCCGTCAGCAGTGTAAGTGAATAACCGCGCAATTGAGTAACAATGATAAGAGAAACCGCCACCGTAGTTGCCGTTAATGGTGATACGGTCACCGTAGAAGCAGCGATTAAATCGACCTGTAACGCATGCCAAGCACAAAGTGATTGTGGTACCGGCGTTATTTCTCGTGCGCTTGCACCGAAAACGCAGCAGTTGACGCTGCGTACTCCCATGCCTGTGCGGGTTGGCCAAGAAGTGACTGTAGGCATACCGGAAGCAGGTATTTTAAGTGCATCGGCTTGGTTGTATTTGCTACCGCTTATAGCGTTTATCGGGGCATATTCGGTGTCGATATCATTACTTAGTAGTAACGGATTTACTCACGAGTTATGGGCCATGCTACCAAGTGGGTTAGCAACCTTCTTTACCTATAAGCTAATTGCTTACAAGTTGCGTCGTGTAGAACGTACGAAATATCAACCTGTCCTATTGGGTCAACAAGAGCACAGTGCAGTAGAACATTGATTTTTTGAAGGGCTTTACGCTGCTCAATGGTTTAATACAGGACTGCTCCATACGAGGCCGTTTTATACGAGGCCAATTTATACGAGATTATAGTGTTAACTCACGCTCATCAATGTAGCCAAGTTTTGAGATAGGCCGAGGAAGTCACGTCAGGTTGCCACTTCCATTCGTTATGTTTCTTGAAAGTAATAAATTTTCCACCACGCCAATTCGCTTTTCGCGCAAGAAATGGGTAAAATCCGCACGCGCTGCGTATAACCCTTTAAGCAAGGCAAGCAGCATTTTTTGTTTAATGAATTTTTCTGCAGGTAATTTCCAGCATTATGCAACAATCGCACATTCGTAACTTCAGTATTATCGCCCACATCGACCACGGTAAGTCTACGCTGTCAGACCGTCTAATCCAGCATTGTGGAGGGCTAACAGACCGTGAAATGGCTGAACAGGTTCTCGACTCAATGGACCTGGAAAAAGAGCGCGGTATTACTATCAAAGCGCAAAGCGTAACGCTGAACTACGAAGCGCGCGACGGTGAAACTTATCAGCTTAACTTCATCGACACTCCCGGACACGTTGACTTTACCTATGAAGTATCTCGTTCTCTTGCTGCCTGTGAAGGTGCGCTTTTGGTTGTTGATGCAGGTCAGGGCGTAGAAGCACAGACATTGGCAAACTGCTATACCGCCATCGAGATGGATATGGAAGTGGTGCCTGTACTAAATAAAATCGACCTGCCTCAGGCTGAACCAGACCGCGTTGCAGAAGAAATTGAAGATATTGTTGGTATCGATGCGCTGGACGCTGTGCGCTGCTCAGCAAAAACCGGTATCGGTATTGAAGATGTACTTGAAGTTATTGTAAATAAAATTCCGCCGCCAGAAGGTGACCGCGAAGCGCCACTTAAGGCGTTGATTATCGATTCTTGGTTTGACAACTATCAAGGCGTTGTTTCACTGGTACGTATTGTCGAAGGCCAGTTGACTAAGAAAGACAAAATTCAAATTATGTCAAACGGTCAAACGCATCAGGTTGACAAAATTGGTGTATTTACGCCTAAGCCACTCGATACAGGCACATTAAGAGCCGGTGAAGTAGGCTTTATCATTGCAGGGATTAAAGATATCCAAGGCGCGCCTGTGGGCGACACCATTACCTTGGCGCGTGAGCCAGCTGACGCAATGCTTCCTGGCTTTAAAAAGGTTAAACCTCAGGTTTATGCCGGTATTTTCCCAATAAGCTCTGATGACTATGAAGACTTCCGCGACGCCCTTGCGAAACTAAGTCTGAACGACGCTTCACTATTCTATGAGCCGGAAAGCTCTGCAGCGCTAGGTTTTGGATTCCGTATTGGTTTCCTTGGCATGCTGCACATGGAAATCATTCAAGAGCGTTTAGAGCGTGAATATGACTTGGGTCTTATCACTACTGCGCCTACCGTAATATACGAAGTAGAAACGACCAAGGGCGAAACCCTTACCGTAGATAGCCCAGCTAAATTGCCTCCGGTAAATGATATCGCTGAAATTCGTGAGCCTATGGTTGAAGCCAATATTCTTGTGCCACAAGAGTATCTAGGCAACGTAATTACACTTTGCGTTGAAAAGCGCGGTATGCAAACCAACATGACATACCACGGTAAGCAAGTGGCGGTAACTTATGAACTGCCAATGGCAGAAGTGGTGCTCGATTTCTTCGACCGTTTGAAATCTACGAGCCGTGGTTTTGCATCGCTTGACTACAACTTTAAACGTTTCCAGACATCAGACATGGTGCGTGTTGATATTCTAATTAACGGTGAACGTGTAGACGCGTTAGCGGTAATTACGCACAGAGAAAACTCTCAAGGCCGTGGTCGTGAGCTGGTCGAAAAGCTTCGCGAGCTTATTCCACGACAAATGTTCGATATCGCTATTCAGGCGGCTATCGGTAACCATATTGTTGCAAGAAGTACAGTTAAACAGCTACGTAAAAACGTAATCGCGAAGTGTTACGGCGGTGACGTAAGCCGTAAGAAGAAACTACTTCAAAAGCAGAAAGAAGGTAAAAAGCGAATGAAGCAAGTGGGTAATGTTGAATTGCCACAAGATGCGTTCCTTGCAGTATTGAAGGTGGGCAAATAATGGCGAATTACTTCTCCTTGATTTTGGTGGCACTCACCTTAATAACAGGATTAATCTGGCTAGTGGATAGCCTAGTGTTTGCACCAAAGCGAAAAGCACGTTTACAGGCTGCGGCAACCGCAGAAGGAGCGGGCTATGGAGAAGATCCTCAACTGCCGTACCTTGTTGATACTTCGCAACAGATTTTTCCTGTTATTGCTTTCGTATTGGTATTACGTTCGTTTTTATATGAACCATTTCAAATTCCTTCAGGCTCAATGATGCCCACTCTGTTAGTGGGTGACTTCATTTTGGTTGAAAAGTTTGCCTACGGCGTGAAAGACCCGGTTTTCAGAAGTAAGCTTATTGAAACTGGCGTTCCAGAGCGTGGTGATGTGGTGGTTTTCAAGTACCCTGAAGAGCCTTCAATAGACTACATTAAGCGCGTGATCGGTTTACCGGGCGATACTGTGGTTTATCAAAACAAACAGGTTTATATCAAACCGAAGTGTGAGACTGGCAACAACTGTCCTAAATTGAAAGCCGTACCGCTTACGTTCCAAGAGCGTGGTGAGTTCGTACAGGACATGGCGCAGCTTATGCGTTACACCGAAGATTTAGGCACAGTAGAGCACGACATTTTGCGCCACCCAGTACGCGAGATATCGCCGGTTAATTTTTATACCCAGCCTGGAACGCGCAGCAATGAGTGGATTGTGCCAGAAGGTCAGTATTTCGTGCTAGGCGATAACCGTGACAACAGCCGCGACAGCCGTTTTTGGGGTTTTGTGCCAGATGCAAACTTGGTTGGAAAAGCGGTGGCGATTTGGATTTCATTTGAATTTGAGCGCAGCCCGTCAGACTTCCTTCCAACTTGGGTACCAACAGGTGTTCGATTTGAGCGAGCAGGTGGCATTCATTAATGCAGGGAATTGATAAATATCGTCGTCTGTACAAGGCGATAGGCTACACATTTACCAATGAAGCTTTATTGGAACAAGCGCTTACTCATCGCAGTGCGGCTAAACAGCACAACGAACGTTTAGAGTTTTTAGGCGATGCTATTTTAGGCATGATTGTAGGGGAAACACTGTTTAAACGTTTTCCGACGGTGCCTGAAGGCAAGCTTACCCGCATGCGCTCTACCTTGGTAAAAGGAGACACGCTGGCAGAACTTGCAAAGGAAGCCAGTGTGGGTGAACTACTTAACTTAGGGCCCGGTGAGCTCAAAAGCGGTGGTCATCGTAGAAGTTCGATTTTAGCCGATGCAGTTGAAGCTATTTTAGGGGCTATTTATCTCGATTCCGGTATGGACGAGGTACGAGGCGTTATAGACCGTTTATGGGAAACCCGCATTAACAAACTAGATCCTAATGCCCACCCTAAAGACAGCAAAACTCGTCTTCAGGAGTTTTTACAAGGCCGTAAACAAGCGCTACCAACCTATGAAGTGCTGTCTATTTCAGGGAAAGATCACGCACAAACATTTGAAGTTAGCTGCAAGGTAGAAAGCTTACCAGAAGCCGTAGTGGCATCTGGCAATAGCCGCCGAAAAGCAGAACAAGAAGCTGCTCGTTTAACATTGGAGAAGCTTGATGACAACGCATGATGAGTCGAATTTGCCAGAAATGCCTGATATTCAAACTCGCTGTGGCCTAGTTGCCATAGTAGGTCGCCCTAATGTGGGTAAATCGACCTTGCTCAATCGCTTGCTAGGTCAAAAAGTAAGCATTACGTCGCGTAAGCCGCAAACCACGCGCCACCGCATTCTTGGTATAGACACCGATGGTGACTATCAAGCGATTTACGTTGATACCCCAGGGCTTCACCAAGACGAAAAGCGCGCGATTAATCGCTACATGAACCGCGCGGCATCAAGCTCTTTGGCTGAAGTTGGCCTTGTGCTTTTTGTTGTCGAAGGCGATCGATTCAACGCCGAAGATGAAATGGTATTAAGTAAGGTTAAACAAGCGAACCTTCCTTGCTATCTCATCGTAAACAAGATGGATAAGGTTGAAGATAAAGAAAACTTTATGGTTCACCTTAAAAAGCTTGGCGAAAAGCACCCGTTTGAGCACATGATCCCTATCAGTGCTAAACAGGGCCGAATGGTTGACGAAATTAGAGAGTTAGTGGCCAAGTCGCTACCTAAAAGTGAGTTTTTCTTCCCGGAAGATTACATTACTGACCGCTCAAGCCGCTTTATGGCTGCTGAAATCATTCGCGAAAAGCTTATGCGCTTTACCGGCGATGAACTGCCTTACTCTACTACTGTGGAAATTGAGCAATTCAAAATGGCAGACAATGGTGTTTATCGTATCAGCGGTCTGATTTTGGTAGAGCGTGAAACCCAAAAACGCATGATCATCGGCAAAGGCGGAAAGCATTTGAAAACCATTGGTGAGCAAGCGCGTAAAGATATGGAAAACTTGTTCGACAACAAAGTATTTCTAGAACTTTGGGTGAAAGTGAAACAAGGCTGGGCAGACGATGAACGTGCTCTGCGCTCTCTAGGTTACGGTGACGACAGTAACTTCTAGTTCACGCTAATATTATCTTTATAACGCTAGTTAGCTGTAACTGGCGTTATATTAGCACGTTATATTAGCAAAGAGAGTGAGTCAGCATTTTCGCCAAGTGGTGTAGCTGATGGCTTGTGGGCAACTACCTCAGTTAGATGCGCTTATGCGAGCATTTACACGGTGGTTTATTTACTCGGTTTCAACATCACTAGCAGGCACAACAACTTCTTTTTAGGAGCGGTATATGGCAATTTCAGATATGCGCAGGCAGTACTCAAAGGGCAGTTTGAGTGAGTCAGATATTACTTCAAGTCCATTTATCATGTTCGATAAATGGTTAAAAGACGCCATAGACGCCGGAATTCCTGATCCTACTGCAATGACGGTTGCCACCGTCGATGCCAGCGGCCAACCCTCTCAGCGTATCGTTTTGTTAAAAGATGTCAGTGAAAAGGGCTTTGTGTTTTTCACTAACTTAGGCAGCCGTAAGGCACAAGAGTTAGCGGTAAACCCTAAAGTGTCGTGCCACTTTCCCTGGTTTTTTATGGAGCGTCAGGTTCGCGTATGTGGCAGCGTTGAAAAGCTTTCTGTTTCTGAGAATGCTGCTTATTTCTTTTCGCGACCGAAGGACAGTCAGCTAGCAGCGTACGCGTCAAAACAAAGCAAACCTATTGGCAGCAGGGAGCTTCTACTGACCCAGTTTAAGCAGTTAAAAGATAAGTTTGCTAACAAAGAGCTTCCCGTGCCGGACTTTTGGGGCGGTTTCAGGATCGTGCCTCATCAAATTGAGTTTTGGCAAGGTGGAGAAGATAGGCTACATGACCGCTTTGAATACAACAAAACTGAAGATGGCGCGTGGGTAACACAGCGCCTTATGCCGTAGGGAATACGTTCACCTTTCGTTCCCGCTAAAGTACTTCACTAGAATGTGAGCCCGCTTAACTATTGAGCTTGTAGATAGCGTGCGGCGAGATAGGTAACAAGGAGGCACCTAAGCCGTGATTGATAGTCATTGCCATCTCGACTTACTTGCACAAAAGAAAGATCTTAGAGTTGCATTAGAAAGCGCCAAAGCCGCAGGGCTTACCCGCATCATGGCGCCTAGCATTACCCCCGAATCTTGGCAGGCGTTACAAGCGCTCAATGAACGCTATGAAAGCCTTTTATCTATTGATACTGCGCTTGGACTCCATCCTTATTTTTTAACTGGCAGTGAGCTTGAAAAGCCAGAGCAAACACTCAAGAAGAGTCTTCGTCAACTTGAGGACGCTACGGCTAACTTGCACCCTTCGGTAAAAGCCGTGGGGGAAACAGGTATCGATGGGCATATAAGCGTGCCATTAGCGCTTCAAAAGGAAGCGCTACATAACCATTTGAAACTTGCCGATAAAGTATCGTTACCCGTAATTTTACATCACAGAAAAAGTCATCACCTGCTAGTTGAAGCATTGAAGCAAACCAAATACCAAGGTATAGGCGTTGTACATGCTTTTTCAGGAAGTATTGAAGCGGCCAAAGGGTATATTGAAAGAGGGTTTTACCTAGGTATAGGCGGTACGATTACCTATGAGCGTGCTCAAAAAACACGAAACACCCTTGGGTTTTTGTTAGAACACCATTTTGATAAATTGCTTTTAGAAACGGATGCCCCTGATATGCCCATGTGCGGTAGACAAGGAGAAGCAAACGAACCTCGTTATTTATCAGATGTCGTTGATGTTATAAGCGACCGCTATGGCATGTCACATAAAGAAATAGTGTCCACCACCACAGCGAACTACACTCGACTATTTAATATTGATGCTGGAAGTGAAGCATAGACTTCCAAACTAGCTATCTAGCGCTTCTCTTTATTTCTTTTTGATTCGATTACCTGAATAAACCATGGACGAGATTTATAAAAGGCCCGGGTTAGGTAAATACCTAGCATGAGCGCTAAAAAGACGAGAATACATGCAATAAGAGCAAGCTGGTAACGCAATGTCAGTGGACTCTCGAGGACAGCCTGCGTGTTCATGTGAATATTCACATAACCTAGTAAATTTTCATTATCGTCAGTGATAACGCCAACATAGGTTAGCGGCGTTACACTTTGCGACTGACTCATCGACACCACACTGGCAATTTGAGGCAAAGGAGCAATATACCTCCCGTCCTTATCAAACACAGACAAGGCAAGAATGTGTGGCTCGTCGACCAAAATAGAGGCGACACTTTCAATATACTCCCGTTGAGTGAGAGTATCAGATAGCGCGGAATCTACATTGTTCTCAGTTTCCGGATTCGAAAGTGCGTCAGCGATAAAGGCAGGTTGTAGCAGTTTTGCATACTGCCTTGCTATGCTCTCACCAGAGAAGCGAGTTTGAACGGTAAGCCAGTCGTTTTGGTATTGTTGGAATAACAGAAGCAATACCACTATCAAAGCAAACACCGCACTCACTACTATTGTGTGGAACAATCGCTTTAGAACTGTGTACAACGAATGCGAGTCATTCTTTGTTTGTGAAGCTGCTTTGCTTAGCCCGTCTACCAATTCGCTTTTCCATAAAGTCACGAGGGTTGCCTAACAGTAGGATAATTCGAAATAATTTAAAAGGAGATATTTTATTAGTTAGCCTAATTGGTTAGCATTAGAGCACCATTTGCCAATCACCGCAGTTTCTGTGTGCGTTATGAAAGACACTCTTCTTAATAATATCGATAATGACGATATCCATTTAGCTTCTTTTTTGTCTCATGTAGTTAGCAATAGTCACAACGACAGTGCGTATTCACATACGTTAACCGTTATTGGTCAAGCTGTAACACCTTATCTACTGCACAGCGTTTTAATTAAACTCAACGATGTGTTTACTCCTTCTAGCGCTGCTTTCCATCATTTACACAAGCAAATGGGGGATGATGTAATAGAAATTAGAGGTGCTTTGCAAAACACTGAGCTTGAGCAGATTAAGCCACTGCTGGGCGACGTATCCAAGGCATATAATGTTGATGTTGGTTTGCAGGGCTCTCGCCCCTCATTGTCTGAGCCAGGACTACTGGTCATGGACATGGATAGCACTGTCATCGCGATTGAATGTATCGATGAAATAGCTAAATTGGCGGGTGTTGGCGAGCAGGTGGCAGAAGTTACCGCTAAGGCAATGCGTGGAGAAATTGCGTTTAATGATAGCTTAACGCATAGAGTGGCCTGCTTGGAAGGCGTGCCAGTTAGTCACCTTAATCAAATTCGTGACAGCATACCTATCATGCCCGGCATTCAAGCCTTGCTCACTCACTTGAAACAGTACAATTGGAAATTAGCGATCGCCTCAGGTGGGTTCACCTTTTTCGCTGACCACCTAAAAGCAAGGCTTGGACTCGATTTTGCCATTTCTAACACGCTTGCGGTGAAAAACGAGCAGCTGACTGGAAAAGTAGAGGGTGAAATTGTCAATGCAGACGTTAAGGCGCGAACCGTAAACGCCCTTGCTGAGAAGTGGCAAATTTCAGCCAAACAAACCGTTGCTATGGGTGATGGAGCTAACGATTTGGTAATGATGGCTGAATCAGCGCTAGGCGTGGCGTGTCACGGTAAGCCACTGGTTAATGAAAAGGCAGATGTGGCAATCCGCATTGGCAGTTTACATAGCCTTCTGTATTTTCTAGACAAGTAGTTAGCGAGAGTCTGTAATACAAGCGTTAGTTTTGGGGCAATAAAACTAGCGCTTCACACTTTATCGGTTACCTTTCACCAGCCACAAGTTTCCAAAATCTTGTGATTAAAATCCTCCCGTGATGGGTCTTAACCTACGGGCTCATTTAAATTGATAAGCTTTGCGATTTCACTACGCGTTGCGCGCAATGGCCTTAGGTTGAACCGCACTTTTTAACGTTTTATTTGCCGTGATGTCTTCCACTGTAAAGCCGTATCTTATAAGTACTTCATCTGTGACATCGACTAGATGAGAGCACGCTGCAATACTCCACATTTTCTTCTCTAGCTCACGGGCTCGGTGCATGGCGTACATGGTTACGTAATTGATTTCCGTTTGCAGCATGGTCATGTCTGGCTTGCCGGTTGTGGTTAGCATGACATGAATAGCTACGAACTGGCCGCGAACCATAGCTTCTCTAATAAACGCTCGGCGCTGCTCGTTAGTTTCGAATTTATCGGAATAGCGAGGAATGATCGCCATTCGCGGCTCTTTTTGTGATGCATCGAATGAGATAAATAATTCCTGTCGCAACGGCATATTTTCAAGCTTAACGGCCTTAATGCCACTTTGTACAAAAGGTATATCTTGTTTTCTGTCTCTAAAGAGAAACTCTAAATTCACTTGACCACGTTCGGCGTATTGCGTGGTTAGCGTGGTTATGCGTTCGTCCTGCTTTCCGACAATACAAGCCTGTGGAGTGTAGCGAACACCTTCCTTACTCATTAAGAAGGATAGGGAAGTAGCGTTTCGCGCATTAATACAACGAAGCGCCTGTCCCATGCCTGGTACTTCTTCTTCGTCGTTCTCTACTTTAAGGCTGCCTTTGTTCTTTTTAATCAGTTCTTCAAAGAAGTTTCTAGCACTTTTGCCTTCGTCGCCCGGCATAGTTTTTAAATGAAGAATGTTCTTGTCGACGTTGTGATAAATGATTTCGTATTGCAAATGCATGACATCAAAGGAACTGGCAATTTCTTGCAGACGAGGGAAGGCGACTTCTACTTTGCCCTCTAAATTACCTTTATATTCTTTGCTCAACTCTATACGAAGTCCAAGTCCATGCACCGAAATATCTTCGCTGATCCCTTTGTGCACCAGTTCTTCATTATTGAAGCGAGCTTCAATTTGGGTTCTCAGCTGATAGCGACTTTCAATGCGTTGCTCTTCATATTTAAACCTGACAACCTGAACATTCGAAGGAGCGCGATTGCGCGGATGCCCAAAATTTCGCAGATGAGAGAGGTTTTCTCGATTAAACTTAAACTCGTTGTAGGTCTCTTGCCCTGTTACTGAGGTTACATCGGTTACGTGTGCCAAGAACCGCAGGTTTTTCAGCTTTGACATTAGTCGAGCCGATGGCGGAGTGTTCAGTTTTTTAACTTTATTACCTACAGAATCCGGAATGGAAAGCGGAATATGGGCCTGCTCAGGGTCAACCTCTGTTAAGGTTATTTTAAATACCCGCCAACTCGCTTTTTTAGAGCCAAACCCTAAAAATACTCGGGTTAGTACGTCTTTTTGCAAGAGTTCCTCGTAAGACGCTGAGTAAAAGTAGACCTTGTCGTTCTGCAAATGAGTAAAACTAAATACGAAAATCTCTCTTACTTCTTCTGACTTCTGCAATAAGCGCATAAGCCTTTCCTGGGTGAGTAAGAAGTTCAATCGACAGTTATCGTCTTCGTCTTGCCAATACTGCACGGTTTCGCGGTTCACTTCGTTAACCATAGCAAACCGGGGAACCAGCGTTTTATTAATGACGTCTATATACACCGGCAGCGTGGGGCTACGCGGCGAAAAGTACTGCTCACAAATCTTACTGGTAATCGCCTCAATCGTATTGCTCATATTAACTTTATATCGGCGTTTATTGCCGTGTATAAAGCTTTCTAAGAATTTGTCGAATGCGGGGCTTGGCTTTTCTTTATCTCGTTGCAAGGCAAGATAGTTAACATCGTTTTTAGTTATTATCTTTACGAGCTTATATGCAATGCCATTCTTTTTGTCCATGGCAAATTCATTCTCTAAGCCCCTAAAGAATATAAACAGCGTTTCTCCTTTTTTGAAAAACGCGTCTTTAGAGAGTTTTACCTGTAAGCCTTCAAGAGATATATCAACACTCAAACCGCGCATTGATTGATTGGCGCTATTAAATAATTCTACCGCCACAGCGAAGTTCATGCGTTCAGTGTTGCGCTGTCTGTAATCAAGCAGGTTTACGGTAGGAACTTTAAACTGCTCCAATACTGCTGAGCGCTTTTTGAGTTCAGGATTTTCTTTATCAGCGCGTTCTTGTGCGAGTTCTTTTTCGCGCATTAAGCGAAAGTTGTTTTCGGTGTTTTGTACCGCTTCGTAAACACCGTAAGTATATCGGCCAAATACCCTCAACTGCTCTTCAAACTTGTCAACAGCGACGTCATCCATGTAATGGCTACGTCCTTCGTGTACATATTTATTGCACTTTCCGTCAACATGACCACGCAAGTCTATGGTGCGCATACAGGGTTTGGCTAGGCGTTTCACTTCCATTTTGATGAGGAAGCGCTTTTCTTTCGGCACATCAGATGCAGTTTGAAGCAATACCTGGTTAAACTCAGGCTCATTAACCATGGGCTTTAGCTGTTCAATAATATCAGCATATTGCTTTAAATCTTGACTCATGAATGCGCAACTTTGTTGTTTAGTATCATTATTTTAGTTGTTATCGGCAAATCAGCAAAACTCATTAACCCGTAAAATCGTTATACTTTTGTACCAGTTTTACTGGAGGAGAACTGACCTTAGGTTTGTGCTTAATTCACCGTTGTTAAGTGTTAGAATACTCTTTTTAAGCAATGGATAAAACTGGAATATGGCAAAACGTAAAACTGCTTACGTGTGTTCTGACTGCGGTGCAGAGTTCCCTCGCTGGCAAGGTCAATGTTCAGAGTGTAAAGCGTGGAATACGATAAGTGAGTTTGTGGTTGCAAGTGCCAAAAGTGTCGCACGCCAAACCACGTCAGGCTATGCTGGGCAAACCGCTGCCAAAATTGAGACATTAAATGCAATAGATCTCGAATCACTACCGCGTTTCTCGTCAACATTTAAAGAGCTAGATAGAGTGTTAGGGGGCGGAATAGTCCCTGGGGCAGCTATGTTAATTGGTGGATCGCCAGGAGCGGGTAAGAGTACGCTTCTGCTTCAAGTAATGTGTCAGATGGCAAAAAGTGAAACCGCGCTTTATGTCACGGGGGAAGAGTCGCTTCAGCAAGTCGCCATGCGAGCAAAGCGCTTAAATCTACCTGACGACAAGCTGATGATGTTAGCCGAAACAAACGTGGAAACTATCTGCGATTTAGCCCTTACGAAAAAGCCTAAAATTATGGTTATCGACTCTATTCAGGTGATGCACGTGTCAGACGTTCAGTCTGCGCCAGGCAGTGTGTCGCAAGTACGAGAAAGCGCGGCGTATTTAACACGCTTTGCCAAGCAAAATCATATTGCTATGTTCATTGTTGGCCATGTAACAAAAGACGGTAACTTGGCGGGTCCGAAAGTTCTTGAGCACTGTATCGACAGCTCTATGATGCTGGAAGGAGAAAGTGATGGTCGCTACCGTACGCTTCGAAGTCATAAAAACCGCTTTGGTGCGGTAAATGAGCTCGGCGTGTTTGCCATGACAGAAAAAGGCCTTAAAGAGGTAAGCAACCCATCGGCCATATTCTTAAGTCGAGGTGACAATGAAACGCCAGGGTCTAGCGTTATGGTTATTTGGGAGGGCACCCGCCCGTTACTTGTAGAAATACAGGCGTTGGTAGACTATTCACAGATGTCGAACCCAAGGCGAATCGCTGTAGGGTTGGATCAGAACCGTTTGTCGATGCTGCTCGCGGTTTTGCATCGCCATGGCAATGTGCAAATGAACGATCAAGACGTTTTTGTCAACGTGGTAGGCGGTGTAAGAGTATCAGAGACCAGTGCAGACTTAGCCTTATTATTGGCCATGATTTCAAGCTTTAGAAATCGCTCGCTGCCCAGAGATTTAATTGTATTCGGCGAAGTCGGGCTAGCCGGCGAGATTCGCCCGGTTCCTAACGGAACGGAACGCATTATCGAAGCAGCGAAACATGGTTTTAAGCGGGCGATCGTGCCAAAAGCCAATGCGCCTAAGCAAGCCATTAATGGTATGAAAGTGGTGCCGGTAGCGCGCTTATCTGAGGCGTTAGACGCGCTTGAGTAATGCGAAAGGCTCAACATTTAAGTAAAGTGTTGACGGTGCCTGTTAAATTGAAAGGCCTATTAAATGGGCCTTTCCTGCATTAAACGAGTGAAACGCGTTTTTAAAGGTTAATGTGGCGCCTGATAAACCGCATCAACTAATGCATTCAGGTCTTTCTCTTCAATACTGGCGTCGTCGCTGTTTAAAGTAATTAAACGACGAAGGGCGCTAATGCTGTCTACATCCATTCGCTCAACTTTACAGCCTAATGAAACCCGTTCTTTTCTACTGTCGGCATGACGATACAACTGCGAAATAGAAAGGGTTATTACAGGACTGTCTTCATTTGCTTGGAAGGTAGCAGTGTAAGGGTCGTGACTGTCAAAAGGTAAGTGTGACAACGCCGTTTCGGTAGCTTGAAGTTTAATGCCTTGAAGCGATACGTCGCTGACTACCACATCAATACTAACGTCATTGTGTGCCAGTGTGCCATTTACATTCAGTGACACCCGTTGAAATTGGCGCTTATCCGTCATTTTTCAAATACCCAGTTATCATTAACGCTGTTATATCAGTCCGCATAGATAATTGCCCACTGAGTGGGTAATGACCTATGCGGACTGGTATTAGTATTGGCTAATTTGCGTGGGTTCGCAATGAAAAGCGAACAAATAAAAAAGCCGCTATCAGCGATAGCGGCTTTAGGCGTAAAGCAGAGATACAGATCTTACATCTCTGAATTTGTGTTATTTAGACATACGCTTATATTTAAGGCGGTGCGGTTCAACCACATCTTGTCCAAATTCTTGCTTCAACCAGCTTTCGTAGTCTGAGTAGTTACCTTCGAAGAAGTTGATGTTACCTTCATCGCGGTAATCCATAATGTGTGTTGCTACACGGTCTAGGAACCAACGGTCGTGCGAGATAACCATGGCACAGCCTGGGAACTCCAACAGCGCGTTTTCCAAGGCGCGAAGTGTTTCTACGTCTAGGTCGTTGGTTGGCTCATCCAGTAGCAATACGTTACCGCCTGCTTTAAGCAGTTTCGCAAGGTGAACACGGTTACGCTCACCACCTGACAAGTCTTTGATGAACTTCTGCTGGTCGGTGCCTTTAAAGTTAAAACGGCTGCAGTAGGCGCGGCTGTTAATTTCAAAGTTACCAATGCGAATGATATCTTGTTCGTCAGAAATTTCTTTCCACACGGTGTTGTTTTCATTCATGTGGTCGCGGAACTGTTCTACCGCAGCAATTTGAACGGTTTCACCTAAATCGATGGTGCCTGAATCAGGTTGCTCAGCACCGGTAAGCATTCTGAACAAGGTTGATTTACCTGCGCCGTTAGGGCCAACGATACCTACAATGGCACCCTTTGGTACTTTAAACGTTAAGTCGTCGATAAGTACGCGATCGCCATACGACTTTTTAAGGTTGCTTACTTCAATAACCTTGTCACCTAAGCGTTCACCTGGTGGAATGAAAAGCTCATTGGTTTCATTACGCTTTTGGTAATCGCTGGTAGATAGTTCTTCAAAGCGGGCCATACGAGCTTTACTTTTAGCATGACGACCTTTCGGGTTTGAGCGTACCCACTCAAGTTCCTGTTTCATGCTCTTCATACGTGCCGTTTCGGTACGCTCTTCTTGCTCAAGTCGGTTTTCTTTTTGCTCCAACCAAGAAGAGTAGTTACCTTCCCACGGAATACCTTCACCACGGTCAAGTTCTAAAATCCAACCTGCAACGTTATCAAGGAAGTATCTATCGTGGGTAATAGCGACTACCGTACCTTCATAATCGTGAAGGAAACGCTCTAGCCATGCGACTGATTCTGCGTCTAAGTGGTTAGTGGGTTCGTCTAGAAGCAACATTTCAGGCTTTTCTAGAAGTAGGCGGCACAGCGCTACACGGCGGCGTTCACCACCAGATAGTTTACTAACGTCCGCATCCCACGCTGGAAGGCGAAGGGCATCAGCAGCACGCTCTAATGCATTTTCTAAGTTGTGGCCATCTTTGGCTTGAATAATGGCTTCTAGCTCACCTTGCTCTTTTGCAAGGGCGTCAAAATCAGCGTCTGCTTCTGCATAAGCTGCATATACTTCATCTAGGCGAGTTAATGCGTGTTTAACGTCGGCTACGGCTTCTTCTATATTGCCGCGAACATCTTTTGTTTCATCAAGCTGAGGCTCTTGTGGAAGGTAGCCCACTTTTAAGCCCGGTTGAGGACGCGCTTCACCTTCGATGTCGGTATCTACGCCGGCCATAATGCGAAGTAAGGTAGATTTACCTGCACCGTTTAGACCTAGCACACCAATTTTGGCGCCTGGGAAAAAGCTAAGTGAGATATTTTTTAGAATGTGTCTATTAGGTGGGACGATTTTGCCCACGCGATGCATACTGTAAACGTATTGCGCCATGCTCTATCCTCGCTGAATAAGCGGTGAAAAATAAAAAAGTGATTGTGGTCTATTCTACTCGTAACAGGGTAGTTTGTGCCAGTTACTTACGCTTAGTGTATTTGTGCTTGGCGATATTTTAATCACTCATGCCAAAAAGATCGATTTATGCATCGGTTGGCGAGTTGATTTAAGGTAAACTTGTTTTTATAAGCATGAGTAAACATGGGCTTTAGGGTGAGCTAGCAAACAGCAATAAAGAACCCAAAGCGATAGACTCAACACTATTCATATCTCTGAACAGGTAATTATGATGACCGCTATGAGTAAACGCACATACAGTCTGGAAGAGCTTGCCAAACATGTAAGTGGGGAAGTGCAGGGCGATGGAAACATTACTATCTCTGCAGTAGGTACGTTATCTGGTGCAGCATCGCACCAAATTTCGTTTCTGACCAATCCTAAATACAAGCCGCAGTTAAAAGATACTCAGGCTGGTGCGGTAATTCTGCACAAAAACTTAAAAGATGATAGCCCAGTTCCAGCGTTGGTTGTAGCAAACCCTCATGCAGCGTTCGCCCTCATCGCTCAGTTGTTTGATACTACCCCTGCGGTAGCGACAGGTATTGCTGAGTCAGCGGTAATTGCGCCATCTGCCCGCATCGGCAGTGATGTATCGCTAGGCCACAATGTAATCATTGAAGAGAATGTGGTTTTAGGCGATAGAGTGACTGTAGGCGCGAATACGGTTATTCGTAGAGGTACCCATATTGGTGAAGGCTGTACCATTCACCCGAACGTAACTATCTATCATGACGTTGTGATTGGTAAGCGCGTGACAATTCATAGCCAAACAGCTATTGGTGCGGCAGGCTTTGGTTACGCAAACGATAAAGGCGTTTGGATCCCTATTCCACAAACAGGGTCGGTTCGCATTGGTGACGACAGTCAGATTGGCGCAAGCAGCAGCATTGACCGCGGCGCCATGGAAGATACGATTTTGGGCACTAACGTTATTATCGATAACCAGGTACAAATTGGCCACAACTGTATTATTGGTGATCACTCTTGTATTTGCGGCGCTACAGGAATTGCTGGTAGCTGTCATATCGGCAAGCACGTTATTATCGGTGGTGGAGTGGGCATTAATGGCCATATTAGCATTTGCGATAATGTTCAGGTGACTGGCTATACCATGATTGTACAAGATATCACTGAACCGGGTGTTTATTCTTCTGGCCAGCCAGCACAAACCAACCGTGACTGGCGCAAAAATACGGTTCGCCTTGCCAAAATTGGTAGTTTATTTGACCGTGTTAAAGCCCTGGAAAAACAGGTCTGATCTCGCGTTGGCGCAGGTATTTCGTTAAACCTGCGCCATTTATATTAATTTGGTCACAAAGCGGTATACAAGCCCCCGAAAATGACTAGAATATGGCTCGAATTTGAGCAATCAGTGCGTAACGCCATATAAAAACCGCAGTTAAGGAGCCCCCATGTTTTCTCGCGAAATGAATATAGCCGACTTCGATCCTGAATTAGCCGATGCAATGTCTAAAGAGGTTGAGCGTCAAGAACATCACATAGAGCTAATTGCCTCTGAGAACTACTGTAGCCCACGTGTAATGGAAGCACAGGGTTCGCAGCTTACTAACAAGTACGCAGAAGGCTACCCAGGCAAGCGTTACTACGGTGGTTGTGAGCACGTAGACGTTGTTGAACAACTTGCTATCGATCGTGCAAAAGCACTATTTGGTGCAGACTACGCGAACGTTCAACCGCACGCTGGTTCACAAGCTAACTCTGCCGTATTCATGGCACTACTTGACGCAGGCGATACGGTATTGGGAATGAGCCTTTCTGAAGGTGGTCACCTTACTCACGGTTCACACGTAAACTTCTCTGGTAAAACCTACAATGCTGTTCAGTATGGTCTGAACAAAGAAACCGGTGAAATCGATTACGCTCAGGTTGAGGCACTTGCTAAAGAGCACAAGCCGAAAATGATTATCGGTGGTTTCTCTGCGTATTCTGGCATTGTTGATTGGGCAAAATTCCGTGAAATCGCTGATAGCGTTGGCGCTTACTTGCTCGTAGATATGGCGCACGTAGCAGGACTTGTAGCAGCGGGCGTTTATCCAAACCCGCTTCCTCACGCTCACGTGGTAACAACGACTACTCATAAAACCCTTGCTGGCCCACGTAGTGGTTTAATCCTTTCTTCATGCGGCGATGAAGCGATTTACAAAAAGCTAAACAGCTCTGTATTCCCAGGCAACCAAGGTGGCCCTCTTTGCCACGTGATCGCAGCTAAAGCGGTTGCATTCAAAGAAGCACTACAGCCAGAATTTAAAGCGTATCAGCAGCAGGTTGTTGCAAATGCGAAAGCTATGGTTTCTGTAATGCAAGAGCGCGGTTATAACATCGTTTCTGGCGGTACTGACAACCACTTGTTCCTTCTTGACCTTATCGACAAGGACATTACAGGTAAAGATGCTGACGCAGCACTTGGTGCCGCAAATATTACGGTAAACAAAAACTCAGTGCCAAATGACCCGCGTTCACCGTTTGTAACCAGTGGTCTTCGTATTGGTAGCCCAGCGATTACTCGCCGTGGTTTCAAAGAAGAACAAGCTAAGCAAGTTGCAACATGGATTTGCGACATTCTAGATAACATGGGCGATGAGTCTGTTATCAAACGTGTTCAAGACGAAGTGGTTGCACTTTGCGCACAATTCCCTGTTTATAAATAAATAGGTTTGTGTTTTATTGCGTACTTTGGTACTAATGCTGGACTAACTAGTCTAGGTTTAATTTAGATACCTAAGTACGCAATATTTAAGGATTATTCATGTTTTGCCCGTTTTGTTCAGAACAAGAAACAAAAGTCATTGATTCTCGTTTGGTTGCAGAAGGGCAACAGGTGCGTAGACGCCGTGAATGTATGGTGTGTCACGAGCGCTTCACGACCTTTGAAAGTGCTGAGCTCGTGATGCCTCGCGTTATTAAACGCGATGGTTCTCGTGAACCGTTTAACGAGGATAAACTTCGTGCAGGCTTGCAACGCGCACTCGAAAAGCGCCCTGTGAGCACAGAAAAAGTTGAACAATGTATCCTCTCACTTAAGTCACAGTTGCGCGCAACCGGTGAACGTGAAGTGAGCAGTGAACTGCTCGGCAACCTAATTATGAAAGCCCTCAAAGAACTCGATAAAGTTGCTTATGTCCGGTTCGCCTCCGTTTATCGCTCTTTCGAAGATATTCGTGAATTCGGAGAAGAGATTGCACGATTAGGAGATTAAGTCGGCGACCTCTCAAACATCAGACACTTAGGGCTACAACAGGAATCCAAGTGAACCACGATACGGTTAAAAACGATTATTTTTGGATGGCAAAAGCCATTCAGCTTGCCCAACAAGGGCGTTTTACCACTTCTCCTAACCCTCGCGTAGGCTGTGTAATTGTTGACGAAAACAATCAATTGCTCGGTCAGGGATATCACATTCAAGCTGGTACACCCCATGCCGAAGTGCATGCATTAAGACAAGCATCTAACGCACGTCCGCAAGGCGCAAAGGGCGCGACGGCATACGTTACACTTGAACCTTGTAGTCATTTTGGGCGCACACCGCCTTGTGCTGTTGCCTTGGTAGAAGCAAAGGTAGCGCGTGTTGTTATTGCTATGACCGACCCGAATCCAAACGTATGCGGTAACGGTATTAGCATTCTGCAGGAAGCAGGCATCGAAGTGGTAAGCGAAGTGATGGCTGCTGAGGCCGCAGCGCTAAACCCTGGGTTCATTAAACGCATGCTTACCGGTAAGCCCTTTGTTCGCGTGAAATTAGGCATTAGCCTAGATGGAAAAATAGCCCTTCGAAATGGGGTGAGTCAGTGGATTACTGGAGCAGAGGCAAGACGGGATGTGCAACAGTATCGTGCACAAAGTTGCGTGGTGCTAACAGGCTCAGGTACGGTGAAAGCCGATAACCCTAGTTTGTTGGTTAGAGAACAAGAAGCACAGTTCACTAATTATCCTCTGGAACACATTCGTCAACCTGCCCGTGTTGTTGTAGATAGCAAAAGTAAGCTTACTAGAGACTACACACTTTTTAACGACGGCAATATTACGTTCACGGCGACGTCACAGGCTCACCCAGACACCGCTACTCAGCACTATCTCCAACTGGACGAAAAAGACGGTAAGCTCGACTTACATGCGCTAATGTCAGCATTGGGTGACAAGCAATACAATGAAGTCTGGGTGGAAGCAGGCCCTGGCCTTGCCGGTGCATTATTGCAAGAAGGGCTGGTGGATGAACTTATATGCTACCAAGCGCCTAAGCTTTTAGGTGATAAGGGAGTCAGTATGGTTAATTTACCCGCGTTCACGTCGCTAAATGAATGTATTTCGCTTTCGCTTATTGAAAATCGTCAAGTGGGTAACGATATTAAGCTTATCTTCCGTCCTGATGTTAGCAACACCCGTGGTTAACGCGATTAAAGAGGAACTTTATGTTTACTGGAATTATTCAAGCGCTAGGTACAATTAAGAAGCTTGATAACCGTGGCAACGATATTCGACTTACCGTTTCATCGCCTACGCTTGATATGTCTGATGTCGCACTCGGCGACAGTATTGCGACCAATGGTGTTTGCTTAACCGTTACTGATATGGGCCCCGATTATTATTGTGCAGATGTGTCGGCAGAGACCATCAAATTAACGGGCTTTGCACATTACAGCGCAGGCTCTGCGGTGAATCTTGAGAAAGCGATGCGTCCAAGCGACCGTTTAGGTGGTCATATCGTTTCCGGTCACGTTGATGGTGTAGGCGAGGTTACACAAATCATTAAGCACTCAGACTACGTAGAGTTCTGGGTAAAAGCGCCAGAAGCCTTGGCTAAATATATTGCGCATAAAGGCAGTATCACCGTTGATGGTATCAGCTTAACTGTTAACGAAGTTAATGGCGCAGAATTTATGCTTTGGATCATTCCTCATACATTGCAAGAAACCATTATGGGAAGCTATAAAGTGGGCACAGCGGTGAACTTAGAGGTTGATGTTATTGCGCGCTATTTAGAGCGATTGATGTTGGGCGACAAAGCCGCCGAACCAAAAAGCAAAGGCATTGACATGGCATTTCTTGCCGAGAATGGATTTTTAAGAAAATAACCCTACAAGAAGCACACAACATGGCATTTAACACTACACAAGAAATTATTGAAGACATTCGCCAAGGTAAAATGGTTATCTTGATGGATGACGAAGACAGGGAAAATGAAGGCGATTTGATAATGGCGGCAGAGCATGTGACGCCTGAAGCCATTAACTTTATGGTAACCCACGCTCGCGGTTTAGTGTGTTTACCAATGACGCAAGAGCGCTGTCGCACCCTGAATCTTCCGCTTATGGTGGATAAAAATGAAGCACAATTTTCTACCAACTTCACTGTGTCTATTGAAGCGGCAACCGGCGTGACTACAGGCATTTCGGCGGCAGATCGCGCAACAACCATTAAAGCTGCTGTAGCGAAAGACGCGAAAGCGACAGACATTGTACAGCCGGGTCATATTTTTCCGCTAATTGCTAAAGACGGTGGCGTGTTAAACCGCGCAGGTCACACTGAAGCTGGTGTAGATTTACCGCGTTTGGCAGGGTTAGAGCCTGCTGGGGTTATTGTAGAAATCCTCAATGAAGACGGCACGATGGCCCGTCGTCCAGAACTAGAAAAGTTTGCTGAAAAACATAATCTTAAAATCGGCACCATTGCTGATTTAATTGAATATCGCAATCTCAACGAAACCACCATTCAAAAGGTCGCTCAATGCAATATGCCAACCGAGTATGGTGATTTCGAGCTTCACACGTTTAAAGACAGCATCGACAACCAACTTCATTTCGCACTTAAAAAAGGCGAAATTAAAGAAGATGAGCCGACACTTGTACGTGTACACCTTCACAATACGTTTAGTGATCTTCTTGGGTCTACCCGCGGTATTCATCGCTCGATGACGCTTGCAGATGGCATGCGCAAAATTTCAGAAGACGGTGGCGTATTGGTGCTATTAGGTAAAGAAGAGCATATTGAAAGTCAGGTACGCCGCTTTGCCGCAGAAGACCGAGGCGAGCGCCCGACTGGCGCTGACTGGCAGGGATCGTCACGCACTATTGGTGTAGGCAGTCAAATTCTAGCATCAATGGGCGTACACAAAATGCGTCTTCTTAGTAAACCAATTAAATATCACGCACTTTCAGGTTACGGCCTTGAAGTAGTGGAGTACGTGCACGACTAGTACTTAGCTGTAGGGCGGAGCTAAAGTGGAGAGGGAGTGCTCGTCGCAAACACGCGGTGAATACATCCTTGTACGCTCCGCCACCGCATCCATGCGGTGGAGGGTTTGCGACAAGCACTCCCTTCCCACATTGAGTTAAGCTGACGTACCCGTTTACGAATAGTTGAAGTTAAAGAAACAATCGATTTAGTTTGGGCGCAGTTGTGGTATACTTCGCGCCGTTTTTTCTCGAGGAATGAATCCATGCAGGTAATTGAAGGTAATATCAGAGCAACCGGTAAGAAATTTGCTATCGTTGTATCACGCTTTAATAGCTTTGTAGTTGAAAGCTTACTTGAAGGTGCACTAGATACACTAGAGCGTCACGGTGAAGTGAGTGATGACGATATCACGTTAGTACGTGTACCTGGTGCTTACGAGTTACCTGTAGTAGCTAAGAAATTAGCTGAGAAAAAGTCATTTGACGCCATCATCGCACTAGGTGCGGTTATTCGTGGTGGTACGCCACACTTTGATTTTGTAGCAGGCGAATGTAACAAAGGTCTTGCGCAAGTTTCTCTTGAATACGGTGTACCTGTATCATTTGGCGTAATTACAACAGATTCAATTGAACAGGCTATCGAGCGTTCAGGAACCAAAGCGGGCAACAAAGGTGCAGAAGCTGCACTTGGTGCGCTGGAAATGGTTAACGTTATCGATGCTGTTGAAAAGCTTTAAGGTAAACATTAAGTGAAAGTTTCAGCTCGTCGTAAAGCCCGTGAACTCGCTCTGCAAGGCGTGTATTCATGGCAAATGAGTCACAACGATATTCAGCAGGTTGAACTGGCGCTAGCCACCAGTAACGACATGCAAAAGGTAGATATGGCGTATTTCCAAGCTCTGCTTCGCGGTGTTGCACACAACGCAAGTAAGCTTGATGCGACCATCAAGCCTTACCTTGGCCGTTTGCCTGAAGAGTTAGACGCTATTGAAAAAGCAATCTTGCGCATTGCGACGCTGGAACTGACCGAGCGCATTGACGTCCCTTACCGCGTAATTATTAATGAGGCGATTGAGCTTGCTAAAGCATTTGGTGCTGAAGAAAGTCACAAGTTCATTAATGGTGCTCTGGACAAAGCAGTGCGCACATTGCGCAAAGACGAGCGCGACTAACCTTACCGTGGCGGCATGGACTGCCGCTAAAAGGGTTTAAAAATTACCGTGAAAGAATTTGATCTTATCGGCCGCTACTTTTCAAACAGCGGCCACAAACGCAAAGACGTTGTTATTGGTATTGGTGATGACTGTGCTGTAACAACGGTTCCTGAAAACCAACAGCTTGCCGTTACCACAGATACCCTGGTTGCAGGTGTGCACTTTTTGAAAGACGCACCGGCGAAGTCTGTTGCGTATAAAACAGTGGCGGTAAACTTAAGCGACCTTGCCGCAATGGGCGCAGAGCCAGCGTGGATTAGCTTATCTCTGTCATTACCGGAAGTGGACGAAGCTTGGCTAGATGACTTTGTTTCGGGCCTTTATGAGCTAACTCAGTACTATTCTGTACAGCTTATCGGTGGCGATACGGTTAAAGGCCCAATGGCGTTCACGATTACAGCTCAAGGCTTCATACCGCCAGGTTCTGAGCTAACGCGTAGCGGCGCTAAGCCAGGTGATTGGCTTTATGTCACGGGAACGCTTGGTGACGCAGGTGCAGGTTTAGACATCCTGCAAAATAAGCTGAGTGTAAGCGGTGAAGCGAAAGATGTCTTGGTAAATCGTCATTACTTCCCAACTCCTCGCGTAGCGGTGGGCACAGCTATCCGACGTATTGCAACGTCGTGCATTGATATCTCTGATGGTTTAATTTCAGATTTAGGTCATATCCTAAAAGCGTCTAATTGCGGTGCAAATGTTCATGTAGAGCGTTTACCGTTGTCACGAGCATTAACAAGCGCGGTTACACCAGAGCAAGCTATCGAATACGCGCTGTCTGCAGGCGATGACTATGAGCTTATCTTCACTGTAAGTGAAGAGCAGCGCGGAAGTCTTGAAACCTCGTTGGCAAGCACAAACGTGAAAGCCACATGTATTGGCCAATTAACCGGTCATAACGGCACACTTTCATTGCTCAAAGACAACGAAAAGTACACACCTGTTAACGTGTCAGGTTACGAGCACGCCTTTTAGGCGGCCTATTTGTCCGACAAAAGCAATAAAAAGGAAAAAGCATGCAGGCTGAGTTTCGCGCTAGAGTGAGTATGAAAAATCCCGTGCATTTTCTCGCACTAGGCTTTGGCAGTGGACTTATTCCTTTCATGCCGGGAACCTTTGGCTCACTTGCTGCGTTGCCCCTACTTATTGCCTGTAGCCAGATTTCCCTAATTTCCTTTATCGCGCTTACGCTGATATTCTCAGTTGTAGGCATTTACCTGTGTGGCAAGACTGCTGACGATATGCAGGTTCACGATCATGGCTCTATAGTGTGGGATGAAATAGCGGGCATGTTTGTGACCTTTCTGTTTGTACCTATTTCAGCGTCCTCTTTACTTGTAGGCTTTGTTCTATTCAGGCTTTTCGATATCTTGAAGCCTTGGCCAATAGGTATCATAGATAAGCGCTTGCACGGCGGTACAGGCATTATGCTTGATGATCTTATCGCTGGCGCCATGGCATGCGGTTGTCTACATTTACTAATAGCGTTTTGGCCTGCCGCATTGGCTTTGTTTTAATTCATTACGAATATTCGCCGCCATTTTGTTAGACTTACCTCAAAGGAAAGCCAGTTGACGGTGAGCAAACTATTTACGAAAAAGCCCGCAAAATAGCGGGCTTTTTAATGTCTTAGTAATGATTTTAAAGCTTAATTAGTTAGCACTTAAACTGCTAGCCGCCGCAATAATACCTTCAGCATCTAAGCCGTGCTCTTTGTACATTTCTTGCTGTGTGCCTTGCAGTATGAAACTATCAGGCAGCCCTAACATCTTCACCGCTTTTAATACGCCATTTTGCTGCAAGTGTTCTAGTACGGCACTACCAGCTCCACCCATAATACAGCCGTCTTCCAACGTAATAAGTGCACTGTGCTCACTGGCAGCTTTTAATACTGCGTCGCCGTCTAACGGCTTAATGAAACGCATGTCGATAACGGTAGCGTCAATCGCCTCTGCAGCTTCAAGCGCGCAGGGCAGTAGGCAGCCAAAGTTTAAAATGGCGATACTTTCAGACTTGCCTTTTGATGATTCTCGACACGAACGAGATTTACCAATCTCAAGCTCTGTCATAGCTTCGTCAGGCGTGACACCCATGCCAGCACCGCGAGGGTAACGAACAGCAGCTGGTTTTTGTAGCTTGTGACCCGTGTAGAGCATTTGACGACATTCATTTTCATCTGAAGGAGCCATAACCACCATATTCGGAATACAGCGCAGGAAAGCGATATCAAACGCCCCCTGGTGAGTAGGGCCATCTGCGCCAACAATACCGGCTCTATCAATGGCAAACAATACGGGTAAGTCTTGAATCGCCACATCGTGAATGAGCTGGTCGTAGGCGCGCTGCAGGAACGACGAATAAATAGCAACAACCGCATTCATACCGTCTTTGGCAAGGCCTGCGCCAAAGGTCACCGCGTGCTGTTCAGCAATCGCAACATCGAAATACTGCTCTGGAAAACGCTGAGAAAACTCAACCATGCCTGAACCTTCGCGCATGGCTGGCGTTACCGCCATTAGCTTAGGGTCTTGTGCCGCCATATCACACAGCCATTTCCCAAAGATTGCAGAGTAGGTAGGGGCTGAAGGCTTAGATTTTGGCAAAGCGTTGTCAGCCGGATTGAATTTTGGTACCGCGTGGAACTTGATAGGGTCTTCTTCAGCAACCGCGTAACCTTTACCTTTCTTGGTGACTACGTGAAGTAGCTGCGGGCCGTCAAACTTGCGCATATTGCGTAGCGTATCGACAACACCATTTACGTCGTGGCCATCGATAGGGCCAATGTAGTTAAAGCCAAGCTCTTCAAATATCGTGCCTGGGACAACCATGCCTTTAATGTGTTCTTCTGCACGGCTGGCAAACTCCTTAATAGGAGGTACATTGCTTAGCAGCTTTTTGCCGCCATCGCGTATAGAGTTGAAAAAGTTGCCTGTAAGCAAGCGAGCTAAGTGACTGTTCAACGCCCCTACGTTTTCAGAAATAGACATTTCGTTGTCGTTAAGTACAACTACCATGTCTTTCTTGATATCACCAGCGTGATTAAGGGCTTCAAACGCCATACCAGCGGTCATAGCACCGTCGCCAATTACCGCTACAACCTTTCTGTTTTTGCCTTCTTTTTCGGCAGCCACAGCCATGCCCAGCCCTGCACTAATCGATGTAGACGAATGACCAACTGCAAAGGTGTCGTAGTCGCTCTCAGGCGGCCATGGGAAAGGGTGCAGACCATTCTTTTGGCGAATGGTGCTCATGCGCTCTGCACGACCTGTAAGGATTTTGTGCGGATAAGCTTGGTGACCTACATCCCACAGCAGTCGATCGAAGGGGGTGTCGTACACATAGTGCAAAGCGACGGTCAGTTCCACTGTGCCTAAACCAGATGCAAAATGCCCACTAGTTTGGCTTACGCTGTTAAGTAAGTACTCACGCAACTCATCGGCGAGCTCGCGTAATTTGTCTTGGGGCAACTGCCTCAATTTATCGGGTGTTTGCGCAAGCGCAAGCGTTGGGTAATGTTGGAGATCTAAACTCATGTACTTATTATCTTTTTCAACATGGCGCGTGGCTAATGGTCGCGTTTTACCAAAAGCTCGCTAAACGCGATTAAACTGTCAGTATTGTAGGGTAAACGCGCCAATGCTTGAAGTGCATTATCGTGAAGCATTTCTAATTCTTGTTTAGCGCCTGTAATACCAAGTTTGGCTGGAAAGGTATTTTTCCCTAACGCTTCGTCTGACCCCGCGGGCTTACCTAATTTTTCGCTACTGCCTTCCACATCTAAAATATCGTCTTGAACTTGGAAAGCTAGCCCAATATCCGCGGCATAAGCCATTAAGTCAATTTTAGTTTGAGGCAGTAAGCCTTCACTAACAATGGCGACCATTTCTACGCAGGCTTTTAACAATGCACCGGTTTTCAATCTATGCAGCTGTTTTAGTTCTTCTAGCGAGATGGTTTTGCCGGTGCTGGCTAAATCGATAGCTTGCCCACCGCACATACCTATGTAACCCGCACTTTTCGCAAGTACAGACAGTAACTGGCTACGCTTTGTTTCAGCATACGTGCTTAATGGCGCATCAGCTAACACTGTAAATGCAAGTGCCTGCAGTGCATCCCCAGCTAAAATAGCGGTAGCCTCATCAAAGGCAATATGGCAGGTTGGCATACCGCGGCGCAAGTCGTCGTCGTCCATGGCTGGTAAATCGTCGTGGACTAACGAGTAGGCGTGCACACATTCAATGGCCATACTAATAGCCATTTGGTCTTTTTTGGGCACGTCTAGGGTGTTACCTACTACTTGAACAAGTAGTGGCCGCATCCGTTTACCGCCAGCAAGTAAGGCGTGACGCATTGCGTCTTTCAAGCGCGGCGCGTAATCGGGTAATTCGTCAATTAATGTAAGAAGAGATGCATCAGTTTGCTGTTTAACTTGCTGATGCAAAGCAGAAAAATTCATAGATTGCCTGTTAGTTAAAAATGAACGATTTATGGCTGTTCACTTTCAGGAAGAGGGTGGAGCGTTTCTTCGCCTTGTTCACTGAGCAGTATCTTTACTTTTTGCTCGGCGTTTTCAAGAGATTGTTGGCCTTGGCGGGAAAGTGCTATACCGCGCTCAAATTTTTCTAGTGCTTTATTAAGAGGCAGATCACCGCTTTCCATTTCGTTAACGATAGCTTCTAGTTCTGATAAAGTTTCTTCAAAAGACGCTGATGCTTTTTCTGTCGTCATAAAAACACTCAATATAGTGGCCAAAATACGTATACCGCGCACATTAACCGAGGGTTGCACAAGGGTCAAATGGTTTGTCCGTATATCGCCTATATCACAGTAACATAGCTTTTTTTTCATCCAGTTCAAAAGGCAACATACAAGCAAATTGTGCTATATTCGATGCAGGGTTCACTAACCTTTCAGAAGTAACCGTGTTATTTACTGTGAAGGAAAAAGTAAGGAGCTGAAAAAGCGGTAGGTATTTTAGTTTAGAAAAAAGACAAAGCTGCGCTTTTGCATAGAACCTACTTCATAATAAACAAAATAATGTGATATTTTTCAATAATGTCGTTTTAGTATTTCTATCTTTTGCCGATAGGGTATTTGTACACTAACAGCACTGACTGCGCATAAATGGGGAAGAGTGAGTGGATTTAGCAACCGTCATAGGTATGTTGGGCGCCATTGGTTTCATAGTGATGGCTATGATTCTGGGCGGCAGCTTGGGCATGTTCATCGACGTGCAATCAATACTTATTGTATTCGGGGGAACACTATTTGTTGTCCTATCTCAGTTTACGTTGGGCCAATTCTTCAGTGCGGGTAAAGTTGCTGGCAAAGCATTCATGTTCAAAATTGAAACGCCTGAAGAGCTTATCGAGAAGATTGTTGAAATGGCAGACGCTGCGCGAAAAGGCGGGTTTCTGGCACTAGAAGAAGCGGAAATTTCAAATGAGTTCATGCAAAAAGGTGTGGACATGTTGGTTGACGGCCACGACATTGAAGTGGTGAGAGAAACGTTAGCTAAAGATATTTCTATGACAACGGAAAGGCATGAGTTCGGCGCTTCTATATTTAAAGGAATGGGTGACGTAGCGCCTGCGATGGGTATGATTGGTACTTTGATCGGTCTGGTTGCCATGCTTTCAAACATGGATGACCCTAAAGCCATCGGTCCTGCTATGGCGGTAGCGCTATTAACTACGCTTTATGGTGCCTTTTTTGCCAACGTCGTGTGTTTGCCAATTGCCTTTAAACTGGCGGTAAGAGCCGGTGAAGAGAAGTTAAACCAGAGTCTTGTTCTTGACGGTATTGTGGGTATAGCCGATGGCCAGAACCCACGTGTTATCGAAGGGGTATTAAAGAACTACCTTGCGGCGAGTAAACGCGGAAGCGCAGAGGAAGAGTAATGGCCGAAGAAGAATGCCCAAAATGTCCCCCCGAGGGGCTTCCAGCCTGGATGGGAACCTTCGCAGACCTGATGTCGTTGCTTATGTGCTTCTTCGTACTCCTTCTTTCTTTTTCGGAAATGGACGTACTGAAGTTTAAACAAATTGCGGGCTCTATGAAGTTTGCTTTTGGTGTGCAAAATAAAATTGAAGTAAAAGATATTCCAAAGGGTACCAGTGTTATTGCTATGGAATTTCGTCCGGGTAAACCTGACCCTACGCCCATTGAATCCATTCAGCAGCAAACTAACGAAATGACCCAACAAATGCTGGAATTTCAGGCTGGTAACGAAGACTCTGCCGGCGGAAGGCAGAAGCAGCGCGGCGAGCAGCGTGGCGGACAATCTCAACAAACGGCTACTGAGTCGTCTTCATCGGCTGAGCAAAGCACCGATCAGTCGCAAATGGCTGAACTGATGAAAAAAGTAGCGCAGCAATTAGAAAAACAAATTCTAGATGGTTCGGTGGAAATGGAATCGTTGGGTCAGCAGTTAACCATTCGAATTCGTGAGAACGGTTCCTTCTCGGCGGGCTCAGCCTTTTTGCAGCCCCAATTCCAACCGGTGTTGAGAAAAATCGGTACGCTGTTGGCGGATGTGCCTGGAGAAATCGAAATTTCAGGGCACAGTGACGGTCAGCATATTGCTAATGAACTCTATCGTTCTAATTGGGACTTGTCAGCGCAGCGCGCTGTAGCGGTCGCTGAAGCCATGCGGACCGCGCCAGGGTTTGACGAAAGTCGTATGTCGGTAGTGGGTAAGGCAGATACCGTTCCAATTGTAGAAAATGCCACTACACCTTCAGACCGAGCGCAAAATCGTCGCGTTGAAATTAATATTAATCAGGGTAAGCCAATGCTGTCGAAGCCTATATCAGTTGTAGATGAGTAGTGCTTTGACCTAGTGTCAGCTTCAAACAAGAAAGCGGCGCCAAAAGGGCGCCGCTTTTTTTGTCACTACTATAGATAATTAGCGTAGTTAAACACGAGCCAAATCAAGTCTGTAATGAGGCTTTGAAATCACAAGCTGAACGGTACTGATTGTTCTTTCTAAAAAACCACCTTCACAATATTTCAGGTAGTAGGTCCACATTCGCATAAAACGCTCGTCATAACCGTCGTTTAAAAGCTCATCTTTTGCAGAAATAAATGCTTCATACCAATGGTTCAATGTTTTCGCATAGTCAATCCCGATGTCGTGTAAGTCACGAATCATCATATTAGTGTACTTTTTCAGGTGAGCGTTAAGCTGGTGCTGAGAAGGTAAAAATCCACCCGGAAAGATATATTTCTGAATAAAGTCGACACTATTTGAATAGCTGTCGTAACGTCTGTCATCAATGGTTATTGACTGAAGCAGCATTAGGCCGTCGTCTTTTAAAAGTGACGAGCATTTCTCAAAGAAATTGCCTAAAAATTGTTTGCCTACAGCTTCAATCATCTCGATAGACACGAGCTTATCGTACTTGCCTTCAAGTAGGCGATAATCCTTTTTCAGCAAAGTGATTTTGCTTTCAAGTCCTTCTCGGGCAATCCATTCTTTTGCCCATGCATGCTGCTCTTCTGAAATGGTAGTGGTCGTTACGCGGCAACCATAATGCTTAGCAGCATAGACGGCTAGCCCGCCCCAGCCCGTGCCAATCTCTAGAAGATGATCGGTTTCGCTAAGCTGTAACTTGTCGCAAATGGCTTTGAGCTTGTAATTTTGTGCATCATTGAGAGTTGCATTCGGATCTGGGTATATGGCTGACGAATACATCATTGTTGGGTCAAGAAAGCGGGTATAAAGCTTATTACCCAGATCGTAATGCGCCTCGATATTTTTCTTGGCTTGGTCCTTTGTATTTCGACGTGCAAAGTGTTGAATCTTGTTGATGGGCATAGTCACCCATTTAAATTTATTCTCCCATTCGTCAAGGGTAGATAAATTCCTAGCAAACACTCTTACCACGGCTGTTACGTCGTCACTGTCCCATAACCCATCCATGAATGCTTCTCCGGCGCCCACACTTCCGCCAAGCAATAAGCGTCGATAGGCTTGTACATCCTTGATATTTACCGTTGCACGCAAATCGCTTTCGTCTGTGCCGAAACGCGCAACGACATCGCCGTTTTCTTGAATGGTTAAACTGCCAAAAGGCAGTTGTTTTAAGCATTGTAGGAATAGAGTTCTACACGCTTTATCTACAAAGGAGACCTCTGAGGTGGTCAGTAGTACAGATTCACCAAAAGACATTGTTATTGTTCCTGACTTTTTTCTGGGTGTGTATACAGTGGCGTTCGTTTAAGCAATAGTTTAAGCGCGTGCCAATAAATTCCAGCCACAGTTTTTATTGTCATACTGGGTATACGTTTAAGTGCCGCAGATAGATTCGCATTATCTAAAGTAAATTTAGTCAAATTAATCCCTGCACTGAACTCTTTGTCGTCTCTTACACAATCCATCGCAAGTGACAGTCTAGCCGACGGCTGCGATATCGACCATTTGTAGGTCATATCCATTGGATTAAACGGGGAAACATGAAAAGCTTTTGGCGTATCGTCTTGAGTATCTAGATTTACAAGGTAGTGATGACGCTCATTCCACGGCGTGTTACTTACTTCGGCAAGCATATGTGTATACTTACCTTCGGCATTGCGTAGGTAATAGAAATTCACTGGGCTGAAATACAGCCCCCACATACGCAGTTGTCCCAGCATAAAGACATCGCCTTGAAGCGTCTTCCCTCCGTTTAACTCTGTCATTCTGTCTATTACTGCCTGACCTAGAGGTAAAGAGGGATCACCTAAATAGTCTTCACGCTTGAAACGCACTCTAGCCTTGTCGTATGCAGAGAAGCGTTTTAACGTACTGGACAAGGTTTCGAGTTCGTTGCTCTCAAGCTTTAGCCAAAATAAATAAATGTCATAGTCAAATTTATGCTGAGTAGGCTTAAACCGTTGGTGATAAACCTTACCCTTGTAGATGGCACTTTCTATCACAGGGCTTCACCAAAGCGAGAACAAACATCAAGTGCGCTAGTTACGCCGTCTTCATGAAAACCGTTATACCAGTAGGCTCCACAAAAATGTAAGTTGTCTACGCCACAAATTTCATTTCTTCTTGCTTGGGCGTTGACCATGCTGGCACTGTATTGCGGATGTGCGTACTGATAACTTCGAAGAAAACTCTTTTGGTCTATTTCCGCAGTATTATTTAACGTTACACAATAGGTGCTTTGTGCTTCAAGGCGTTGAAGAATATTCATGTTATAAGTGACAGAAGCGGGGCGGGCTTCCTCACTTGCGTCTTCTTTTAAGCTGTAATTCCAACTCGCCCAAGCTAATTTTCTTTTAGGCAGCTGTGAAATATCTTTGTGCATCACCACGTCGTTTTCTGCGTAAGGGATATTTCCAAGGATATCTCGATGCAGCGAAGTCGGTGAGTGAATCATTTTTAACGCTTGGTCACTGTGGCACGCAAATACCACATGATCATACATCGCAGCGTTGCCTGAAGAGTCGGTAACCTGCCACTTATCATCGCTTTTCGCTACCGACAGAACGGCCGTCGATAGTTTTATCTTAGACTCAAATGGTGCGATTAAAGGCGGAATGTATTGGCTTGACCCACCTTTAATTGTGTACCACTGAGGACGGTCGGTAATATTGAGCAAGCCATGGTTGTTGAAAAACTGCAAAAAGAACGTGAGTGGAAACTTTCTCGTTTGCTCTAAGCTGCTGGACCAAATTGCGGCGCACATAGGCAAAATATAATAACGTGCAAAGTCATCGCTTAGTTTTAATTCTCTAATGACGTCTTCTAACGTAAGTGAAGAAGTATCACGGTTTTCTGCGACCATCGCTTTACACGTCTTGTTAAACGTCAATATGTCTTTCACGATACGCCAGAATTTAGGCCTCAGAATATTACGCCGCTGTGCAAATAAACTGTTTAAGTTATTGCCGTTGTATTCTAGGTTTGCCTTTTTACTCATTACAGAGAAGCTCATCTCTGTTGGTTGATACTCAACACTTAACTGATTAATGAGCTTTATAAAGTTAGGGTAGGTCCAATCATTAAAAACGATAAAACCTGTATCGATATGGTGAGTTTCCCCATTGTCGCTTATTTTCTTCGTTGCAGTATGACCACCTATATAGTCATTTGCTTCGTACACTGTGATATCGTGCTGCCTATTTAGAAGGTGCGCGCAGGTCAAACCAGAAATACCTGTGCCAATGATGGCAATCTTATTGTTCATTCATCTTCTCTTATTGTTTTTCTCTCATTGCCAACGACAATCGCTTTTGCAGTGGGGTTGGCAGTATATGCATAAAGCGCAGAATAAAACCAAAGAACCGAGGGAAGAAAACTGTTTGTTTGTTGCCCTCTATTCCTTTAAGCATAGCGTCAGCGGCTTCTTCAGCGCTAATTTTCATTGGCATTTCGAAATCGTTTTTATCTGTGAGGGGCGTTTCTACAAATCCAGGAGACACCGCTTGCACTTTCACGCCTTTGTGGTGAAGGTCTACTTCTAATGATTTAGTAAAATAATGTAGGGCAGCTTTGCTCGCACCGTACGCTTGCGTTCGTGTGAAAGGGAGTAGGCGAGCCATGCTGTCAACAATCACAAGCTTGTCGCCTTGCTTAAGTCGTGGAAGAAGAGCGTCTACACAATGAACAACGCCAAAGAAATTAGGTTCGAATACGCGGCGAAACATGTCTGGCTCGAAGTCGTCGATATCTACATATTCGCAGGTACCAGCGTTGAGTACAGCAATGTCAAATTTAACCGTTGCTAGCGCCCGTCGAGTATCTTCAAGATCAGTGACATCGAACTGGCATGCGCTAATATTATTGTACTTACTTAGCTCGTTGAGTGTGTCTTCATTTCGACCACAGGCAATCACTTGATAACCGCTGTTTGCAGCCTTTATTGCTAATGCTTTACCAATACCCGATGTGGCGCCAGTAATTAGAATACTTTTCACTTTGCTAGCTTCCCTTTAATTTTTTTAACGACAAAACCTAGGATGGGTACGTGCTCATAGACCATTTCGCCCAAGTCGTAATAATCTTTGTGGTAAATAATGCTGTCATCGCTGACACCAAGTTGCGTGGTGCCATCTAGCGTAATTTGCTTATCACTATCTTTCAGCGTAAGGGTCATCGTCCAGTTTGCGATATGGGTAACCTTTGAACGACTTGATGGATGCTCTTTTGTGCCATTGGGCGAGCAAGTAAAAATGTCCGCAATGTCGAACTTACAGCTTTCGGCTTGCGTCAATAAGTTGGAAAAATAGCGTTTTACTTCATCAATGCCATGGTGTGTAGTGATTGGGTCGATAAACAGTATGTCGTCGGCATAGATATGTTCTAGGTCGTCTGGAGAAATTTGACATATGTCTGTGTAAATTTTACAAAAGCGTCCAATGACGTCCATGGCCTTTCCTTAACTCATAATTCAAAATCAGATTTGCATATCGGTAATGTCGACGCTTAAAAAAATTCGCGGTTATTTTCACGTTCAAATTGCAAGTCTCTGATATGAAATCTGTTAATGTTTTATTTAAAAACTAAATTACATTAATCGTCGTGCTAAAGATCATGTTTTTCCATTTATATGTGAAAAATTTTCCCATTCGATCCTAATTGTTCTCACTTGCGTAATTATTTTCGTGTTTTCGGAAGTGCTGAGTATGAGTGTAGAACGTTTTCCTTTATTTCCTTTATCTGCGCACCTTTTGCCGGAAGGTAGAATGGCATTGCGCATTTTTGAGCCACGATACGTGCGAATGGTTAAGCAGGCATGTGCTGAAAATAAAGGCTTTGTGATGTGTATGCTTAATGCTAACGGTGACAAAAATTTGAATGAGCATATTCATAAAATAGGTACTTATGCGCAGGTTGTTGACTTCGACATGCTCGATGATGGGTTGCTTGGCATAAAGGTTGCTGGTTCTCATTTAGTTGAGGTAAGTAGCATAGAAGTTGAAAAAGATGGTCTTCGTACCGGTAGTTGCAAGGTGTTAGAACCTTGGCAGTGCGATTTGGCTCCTCAACAAATAGCGCCTATGGACGAGCGACTTAAAGAAATATTTGGAAACTACGAAGAGTTGGCATCGCTTTACGAATCACCAAAGTTTGATTGCCCTAATTGGGTATTAAATCGGTGGTTAGAATTATTGCCAGTAGACGGCTCGCAAAAACAGCACTTTTTAGCGCAAAGAGAATGTACCAGTTTATTGAACTATCTCTCTGCACTAATCGCTTAGTCGTTGAGTCGGATAAAGACATTACAAATTCGTAATCCAATATTAGCGATTTTCGCAAACGTTTTAAGTCATAACGCCGTAGAATGATACAACCAAAACGGAAAAGCGGACGAATCTTATGTTAGTTGGAATTCCTTTGGAACAAAGTAACAGCACAATCAAGCCTAAAGAGTGTGCAACTGAAATGTCTGATTACCTTGTCGCGGTTGCAGACACCCGATGCAAGCGTTCATTTGCAAGAGTGTTTAACTACTTCGCGCCTCGGCTGCGTTCTTATGCACTGAAACAGATGGGTAATGAGGCACTGGCCATGGAACTGGTACAAGATACTATGTCGAATGTGTGGCAGAAAGCGCACCTGTTCAATGCAGAAAAAGGTTCTCCGTCAACGTGGATTTTCACAATCGCACGCAATATTCGCTTTGATATGCTTCGAAAACTGCAGAATAGAAAAGAGGATGTTTGTTCTGACGATCTATGGCCAGTTTTATGCGAACAAACAGCCGATGCAAACGAGGCGCCACTTGACGAACAAGTTACTTTAGAGCAGATTGGCTATTTGTTCGAATCACTACCTGTAAAACAGAAAGCAGTGGTTGAAGCTATCTATATTGATGGCAAGTCACAACAAGAAGTCGCCGATGAGCTTTCTATTCCATTAGGTACAGTAAAGTCGCGGACACGTTTGGCACTTCAACGATTAAAGGTCATGTTAAACGATAATGATTAGGTTTCACCCAAGTGCCCAGCAACTTAAAGATTTTGTTGAGGGAACATTGTCACCTGCTATATCACTGATGGTCTCTGCACATTGTGACATGTGTGAGAAATGTCAGCGTTTTGTTGAAATTGAAACGGAAAGTCTTGCTGCTCAAATGGTTTCGAACGCCAATTCATCGGCAAGCGACAGAGCTGAAATGTCGCTTCAGTTTGGTGACATGCTATCCCAAATTACGCAGCTCCCATCATCGAAACAAAATAATGCTTTGATGGAACAGCCCACAGCGTATCGTGAGTCCGTAAAGAAGCGGGCGGCCTTGCAAACGCAGGCAAGTGCAAATACCATCGAGTTAGATGGAAGGGTATTCACTTTACCCAGAACGCTTCACCGCTACATCGATAAGACTGGTAACTGGTCAAGTTTGGTCGGGAAGCTGTGGCAGGCGCCAGTTGACCTTGGAAATCAAGGTGTAGCTAATTTTATCTTTATGGGAAGTGGTGGTAGTGTACCTGAGCACACGCACCGTGGAACGGAATATACATTAGTCATTGATGGTGAGTTCAGTGATGGGCTAAGTCGTTATGATACCGGCGACTTTATTTTCATGGATGGTGATAAAACGCACACGCCAAAATCCGAAGGTAAAGAAGGCTGCCTTGTATTTAGCATTGTTGATCAGCCATTGCACTTTACTTCGGGCCTTGCAAGATTGTTAAACCCTTTTAGTCACTTGTTTTTCCGCTAGTAATCTATCAAGCGAACGCTCAATATGTGACATCCAGATACAAAAAAACGCACAAATGTGCGTTTTTTTATTGGTTGCATAAAGCTCTAGCAAAACAGAATAGCCAAATCTAGCTAATAAATTCGCTGTCAGGGTAGTTAAGCTTTAGTGTCTTCATCGCATTGTTACGCAATTCATCTAGGCCAAGCTGCTCATAACTTGAAACCATAATTTCGAGTGCTTGTTGCACTTGAGTGGTATTCGGGAAGTGCTCTATAACATAGCGACCACGGTTTGCTGCAGCGACATAAGCCTGGCGTCTCATGTAGAAACGTGCAATAGCGATTTCATAGCGAGCCAAGCGGTCTTTAATATGAACCATGCGCTGTTTCGCATCTGCGGCATATTTGCTATCTGGATATTGTTGAATCAGTCTGCGGAAATCTTCAAACGCAGCACGAGACTTCGACGGGTCTCTATCCGTACGGTCAATATTCATTAACTCTTGGAAAAGGTTGCTATCTGATTCCATGTTAGTTAATCCACGCATGTAATACGCGTAATCAACATCTGAATGGTTTGGATTCAGACGAATAAATCTGTCGATAGTGGCAAGCGTTTCTTCGTTTTTACCTGACTTATAATAGCTATAAATAAGGTCTAGCTGTACCTGGTGGGATAGGGGACCGAACGGGTAGCGCGAATCTAGCGCGCTTAACGTTTGTGCTGCAGCGCTGAAGTTACCTACTTCCATGCTCTGCTTTGCTCTGTCGTACAGTTGCTGCGCACCCATGTTAGCTAATACGGCTTTTTCTTCATTATCTGAAGAGCTACATCCTGCGACAGATACCATAGCACCCAATAAAACGGGGGCCAGTAGACGAAATGATTTCATAATAATTCTATTTTCCTGCTAAACAGTTTTAATACTTCGCTGTCTAAGCTCATGTGTTAAACAACAACACTTTAATTGCATTCTAACGTACTAACGATGAGAAAAACCATACAAAAACGTAAACAAGGCAGTGTACAGCGTGAATACTTGTTATAATACCCTTTTTTAGACGTAATCAATGGTGTTATGACACAGTCGCCGAACACAATACAATTAGAAGCTTCAACGGAAGCTGCGCATTTTGGTTTACGGTTAGATCAGGTTTTGGCTGATTTGTTCCCTGAATATTCTCGTTCTAAGCTAAAAACTTGGATCCAAGATGGGAATGTTGCTGTAAACGGTGAAGTAATCACCGTGCCTCGCCACAAAATGCAAATGGATGAACTTGTTACTGTACAGGCCGAAATGGATGTACAAGTAACGAGCGAAGCGCAAGACATCGCGTTAAACATTGTTTATGAAGATGAACACATCCTAGTCATAAACAAACCAGCAGATTTGGTTGTGCATCCAGGTGCAGGGAACCCAAGCGGTACCGTGCTAAATGCCTTGTTAAATCATTGTCCAGAGATAGACAAAGTTCCACGTGCGGGCATTGTCCATCGCCTTGACAAAGACACGACGGGGTTAATGGTAGTAGCAAAAACAATTCCTGCTCAAACGCATCTTGTTGACCAACTTCAACGTCGGGAAATGAGTCGTGAATACGAAGCCGTTGCCTTAGGTACGATGGTCGCTGGTGGTATTGTAGATGCGCCTATTGGTAGACACGCAACAAAACGTACGCATATGGCAGTACGTGAAATGGGCAAGCCAGCGGTCACTCATTTTCGTGTTATCGAAAAATTTCGCGCATACACGCACCTGCGTTTGAAGCTTGAAACTGGCCGTACGCACCAAATCCGCGTACACATGGCCCACATCAAGCATCCTTTGCTTGGCGACCAAGTTTATGGCGGGCGTCCTCGTCTTCCTAAAGGGGCGTCAGAAGAATTTATCGCTGCGCTTCGCGGATTCCAACGTCAGGCGTTGCACGCCGCACAGCTCTCGCTGTTTCACCCTGAAACTGAAGAGTGGATGACGTGGAAAGCTCCCCTACCTCAAGATATGCAGGACTTGCTTAAAGCCGTGAAAAAGGACACCGCGGACAATCCACAAGATATGCTTTAATAAGTAAGGCGAACTTATGACATTGTCAGCTGCGAATTCACCTATTTCATCCACGCTGGATTTGATTACGCCAGCGTGGTCATGTCCCGCAAATGTTGTTGCATACACAACGACAAGAATGGGAGGTACAAGCATAGGTGATTTTGCAGGTTTGAACGTTGGCGCCCACGTGGGGGACGACCTCCTACTAGTGAAAGCCAATAGAAGCCTAATTCCACATAGTGAAAAGATCACATGGTTGGAGCAAGTGCACAGCAACCGCGTGGTGTCATTGCCGAGCGCAGATACCACCGCTGATGCGTCGTATTCTTCTTCAACATCGCATTTTTGTGCGGTGATGACCGCAGACTGCGTGCCCATTTTATTGTGTGATGAAAGCGGTCAAGAAGTGGCGGCAGTACATGCTGGTTGGAAAGGTCTCGATACTAACATTATCGGAAGTGCTGTTTCACACTTTGGCAGCGATGCAAAAAAACTCATCGCTTGGGTTGGTCCTGCAATCAGCGGGCCCTGCTACGAAGTTGATGTACAGTTGGCGAGTAAGTTTCGCCATATAGACGGTGCCATTGCTAATAGCTCTAATAGAGGGAAGTACTTATTAGATCTGCCTCTAGTGGCACAGGTGCAATTGCAGCAAGCTGGCGTTGAGAATATTACACAAAGTAACTTGTGCACTTACACTGACGAACAGCGTTTTTACTCCCATCGAAGAGCTACGCATCAAAACAAGCGCACGACTGGGCGTATAGTTAGCGTAATAGGCCTGCTTTAAATTGTTTCGAAAAAAGGCGGCAGTTTTAGTCTGATCAAACAGTTGCGCTAGATCAAACTTCATACATTATTTGTTATCTTTTTGGCTAACTTTTTAATCTCATACTTGAATCGCAATTGAGCAGCCTACATAACTAGAACATAAAGAATACCATTCCGCATAGATCATTACCCACTCAGCGAGAGTTAAAATGTTCGTAATCGCGGCGTGTTAACGCAGGTATAGTTGTTCATTAATTAGGTTGAGATTATGAGACTAGATAGATTTACCAGTAAATTTCAGCTCGCAATATCCGATGCTCAATCACTCGCATTGGGGCGAGATCATCAATACATTGAACCTGTCCATTTAATGACTGCCATGCTAAATCAGCAAGGCGGGTCAGTACGCCCTTTGCTTGACCAAGCAAACATCAATGTAAATGCGCTACGCTCAGCACTGAGCCAAGCTATTGAGCGCCTACCTCGTATTGAAGGCATTGGGGGAGATGTTCAATTAAGTAAAGACAGCGGCATTTTGCTAAATCTTTGTGACAAGATAGCGCAGCAGCGAAAAGACGAATACATCACTTCAGAAATCTTTGTTCTAGCGGCGCTACAAGATAAAGGGCGCTTGGGGGAAATCCTCAAAAGCCTGAATATCACTAAAGAAGCTATTGAAAGCGCAATAGACGACATGCGTGGTGGTCAGAAGGTCACGGATCCTAATGCTGAAGATGTACGTCAAGCGCTTGAAAAATACACGACAGATTTAACCGAGCGAGCAGAACAAGGCAAGCTCGACCCGGTCATTGGTCGAGATGATGAGATTCGCCGAACTGTTCAAGTACTGCAGCGTCGAACCAAAAACAACCCAGTACTCATTGGTGAGCCGGGTGTGGGTAAAACGGCTATTGTTGAAGGGTTGGCTCAGCGCATCATTAATGGCGAAGTGCCTGAGGGCTTAAAGAACAAGCGTGTTCTTGCCCTTGATATGGGCGCGTTAGTGGCGGGAGCTAAATATCGCGGTGAGTTTGAAGAACGCCTTAAAGCAGTGCTTAATGAGCTGGCTAAAGAAGAAGGCCGCGTGATCTTATTCGTTGACGAACTGCACACTATGGTAGGTGCAGGGAAGGGCGATGGAGCGATGGATGCAGGTAATATGCTTAAACCTGCGTTAGCCCGTGGTGAACTTCACTGCGTTGGTGCTACAACACTGGATGAATATCGTCAGTACATTGAAAAAGACGCAGCACTTGAACGTCGTTTCCAAAAAGTATTAGTTGAAGAACCGAGCGTTGAAGACACTATTGCTATTCTGCGTGGCTTAAAAGAGCGCTATGAGCTCCATCACTCGGTAGATATTACTGATCCCGCTATCGTTGCAGCGGCAAGTTTGTCGCATCGTTATATTAGCGACCGCCAATTGCCAGACAAAGCCATTGATCTTATAGACGAGGCTGCGTCTAGCATTCGATTGCAAATAGACTCCAAGCCCGAAGAGATGGATCGTCTTGAGCGTCGTATCATCCAGCTAAAATTGGAAGAGCAAGCTCTGGCCAAAGAAACAGATGATGCGAGTCATAAGCGACTTGAGATGATTGAGTTAGAGCGTGAGCAAGCGGAAACCAAGTACGCAGAGCTTGAGAAAGTGTGGCTGGATGAAAAAGACGCAATGCAGGGCACTCAAACCATTAAAGGGGAGCTTGAGCAGGCTAAACTTGACTTGGAGATAGCGCGACGTGCATCTGATTTGAATCGTATGTCGGAACTTCAGTACGGCCGTATTCCAGAGCTTGAAGCAAAGTTAGAGCAAGCGGCTGAAAACGAAACTCGCGAGACGACGTTACTTAAAAATAAAGTGACGGACGTTGAAATTGCAGATGTGCTTTCGCGATGGACGGGTATACCTGTAGCGCGAATGCTTGAGGGTGAGCGTGAGAAGCTGTTGCGTATGGAAGACGTACTTCACAAACGGGTTGTTGGACAAGAAGAAGCGGTTGAAGCGGTTTCAAACGCAATTCGCCGTTCACGTGCTGGGCTTGCGGATCCAAATCGACCTATTGGCTCATTCTTATTTTTAGGGCCAACTGGCGTGGGCAAAACTGAGCTCTGCAAAGCCTTGGCAGGCTTTATGTTCGATACTGAAGATGCCATGGTGCGTATCGATATGTCAGAATTTATGGAAAAACACTCGGTAGCACGCTTAGTGGGTGCACCTCCTGGCTATGTTGGCTACGAGGAAGGTGGCTACTTAACCGAAGCGGTGCGTCGCAAACCATACTCGGTCATTTTGTTGGATGAGGTTGAAAAGGCACATCCAGATGTATTCAATATTCTGCTTCAAGTACTAGATGACGGCCGGTTGACTGACGGACAAGGACGTACTGTAGATTTTAAAAATACCGTTGTGATCATGACGTCCAACTTAGGTTCAGATATCATTCAAGATAAGCACAACGAAAGTCAGTATGACGATATGAAAGCGTCGGTAATGAGTGTTGTAGGGCAACACTTCAGACCGGAGTTCATCAACCGCGTCGATGATATTGTAGTATTCCATCCATTAGGGAAGGAGCAAATAAAATCTATTGCTAAAATTCAGCTTGCCTCGCTTCGCGCTAGGCTCGCAGAAAAAGGTTATAAGCTTACTCTGTCTGCCGCGGCTATGGATAAATTGGCGGACGCGGGTTTCGATCCAGTGTTTGGCGCACGTCCGCTTAAGCGAGCGATACAAGTGCAGGTGGAAAATCCACTCGCGCATCAATTACTTGCTGGCGAATTAATACCGGAATCAACCATTCGTATTGATGCAGATGACAGCGGACTTTTCGTTGTCAGCAATTAAAACCAAAAGGCACTGGAGCCAGTGCCTTTTTTATTGCCAGTAGATTCCGCGAAAGACCATTAATCGGCAGCTTCATAACAAAAAACGATTTACTAAAAAGCCACTGGTCGAAGAGCGACAGATTACGCTTTCTTGTTTAATGAATTTTCCTAATACAGCTAATTAATTTTCTTGATTTAATAATGATAACGATTATCATTAACTTATTATTGAGAGGGTTAAGAGGTTGCGATGCAGTTATATAATTCAAACGAAGCGTTAGTTTCTGTGCGCTCAATGCCCCGAGATATAGCTAAGCTTTGTGCGCATTTCATATTATGCATGATTGTGAGCGCAGTCGGTGCCATAGGTACTGGTTTTGCCGTATTTGCATTGAGTGTAAATCAAGCGACATTCTCGCCTGCAGATACTATTATGTCTGCACTTACTGTGTTTTCTCTGTCTTTGTGTTTAAGTTGGTTTTCGCAAAGTTGGGGTAAGACACTTCAATCAATATCATTACTTTCACTTATCGTGTTAGCAACAAGTAGCCTTTTATTATTTTTCTATTGAGCGATTTATGCTCAATATTCTTCATCTCTTTACACAATTAACATTCAAAAAGTAAACCTCTGATTATGCGAATTTAGGAAAAAGTTAATATTCTAAACTCGGTTTATCCTCTGAGCACGAACGAATACATTATCCGCCCGTTAACGACATGTTAAATAGTTTCAGCTATTAGGACGAATAATGAAAACAAACAATAAATACACCCTACGCTTATCTGCTTGTGCATTAGCGCTAATTCTTAACCCTTCTCACGGCATAGAGTTGTTCAACGGGAAGGTCGGTAACGAACACGTTAAGGTTAGTGTTGGAGGTTATGCCAAAGTAGATGTCAGGCATGTTGAAGGGGATATTGCTTATCAGGATTACTGGATTGGTAATTTTCCTGGCGGGGAAGTAATAGAGACATCACACACAGGTTTCAATGTAGGAGAGTCACGCTTAAATATGGGCGTTTCTATAGGGGAGGTGAGTACTTTTATAGAAGTCGATATGTATGGCGGAGGCGGTAACGAAGCGGTAAGTAACTCTACTAACTTGAGATTACGTCACTTCTTCATCACCTATAAGAACTGGAGTGCGGGGCAAAACTGGAGCACCTTTATGCCGCTTCACGTTATTCCTGAGTCGTTAGATTTTGGTGGTCCTCATGTAGGAGAAGTGTTTGCAAGGCAAGTTCAGGTTAGATACACCTCTGGAAACTGGCAATTTGCCATCGAAAGCCCAGAGACCATTGGGGATGGTGATACCGACGCACCTGCCAATGCTGTAGGGCTTACAGGTGTAGCCGCTGACCCTGATGAGTCTACACCCGACTTTGTTGTACGATACAATTTAGATAGTCAATATGGGCAATATGCTTTCGGCTCTGTAATACGACTTGTCGATCAAGGAGGGGTTGAAGAAGTTACAGCAGCAGTAAATATCGCAGGCAAAATACCACTTTTTGCAAAAGATGATCTACGTTTTCAATTAACCGCGGGTAAGCCCGGTCGGTATGCTGCGGCCGGCATGACTGCTGATGTTGTTGAGGATCCTGCAACTCAAACATTGGAAACGGAAAGTACGCTGGCTTATACCGTAGCGTATCGCCATTTTTGGACTGAAACCCTCCGCAGCACTGTATTTTATGGAGCAGCTAAAACAGATATTTTGGGGCGCAAACGTTCGCACTGGGCGGTGAATGTTATTGATACGGTAGCGCCGCGCCTTGATGTTGGCCTAGAGTTTGGTGCTTATTCTATCAATGATGACAATATAGACAGCATTGACTCCAATTACATCCAAGCGTCAGCTAAGTTCGCGTTTTAAGATCGCTTCAATTATGTTTAGCGCCATGTTTTTGATGTAAACGGAGATTACTTCAATGTTTATCAATAAAAATAGGCGCTTCTATTGCTAAACGCCTCTTGAAGGTAGTTGACCAGTAGCTTTAGCTTTTTGTCAGGCTGACGCGAACGAGGATAAACGGCATAAATACCCATAGTCTTAGTTACGTACTCGGCAAGTAGAGGCGAAAGCGCCCCATCTTCGATATCTTCATGCACTAATGCCTTGGGAAGAAATGCTACACCCACACCTGCAATAGCGGCTTGCCTTAACGCATCCAAGTTATTTGACTGTATTCGCCCGCCAATTTGAACGTTATGAAGCTCTCCTTCAATATGAAACGGCCAGAAGTCTGGGCCAGTGCTATCGTACTTGTAAATTAAACAATTATGTTCAGTTAAGTCGTCAGGATGATTTGGGCGGCTTTTGTTTTTAAGATATGTGGGGCTTGCGCATACTATCCATTTTGAATCTATAAGGCGTTTAGCAATAAGAGAGGAGTCCTCAAGATGTGCTGTACGAATGGCGAGATCGTAACCTTCTTCAATGATATTGGTAACGCGATTGGTAATTGCAAGCTCTACATCCACCTCTTCGTGTAAATTGCAAAACTCGGCAATTGCGCGATTTAAGACCAGTTTTGCCGATACATTGGGCATAGTAATTCGGATTTTTCCACGCACTTCATCACTGTAACCACTGACGGCATCTTCTGCGTCTTGAATGGCTAAATTGGCGATTCTCGCCTTATTGTACAGTGTTCTTCCTGCATCAGTTAAATTGAGCTTTCGTGTAGAGCGGTAAAGCAATTGAACGTTCAAATCTGACTCTAATCGTGCGATACGCTTACTTACTACAGAATTAGTTAGGTTGAGTTTTTGAGCGACCTTTGAAAAAGAGCCTTCATCAACTACGTTCACAAAAAGGATAATATCGTCTGCTTTTGCCACTATTAGTCCAAAAATGGAAATAAACTTTGTCTTTAATGCATATATATCAACACGTGAGAAATTAGTACAGTCGCATACCTAAATTTTAACCCTGCATTAACATCGATTTTCTAACGTTAGAAACTCGAATAATTAACTAATTATAATAAGAGGAAAACTCATGAATGAGATAACCCTTGGGTTATTAGCATTGCTACCTATAACGCTTTCAGCAGTGCTGCTATTGGGTTTACAGTGGTCTGCGAAAAGAGCAATGCCAGTTGTATTAGCAAGTACAGCACTTATGGCACTTTTAGCATGGGATATGTCGGCAGTACGGGTGGGCGCTTCAATTCTACAAGGCTTAGTGATTACAGTATCTGTTTTGTGGATTGTATTTGGTGCAATTTTTCTGCTCAACACATTGAAATATACTGGAGCAATAGATGTTATCCGCCAGGGTTTCACCAACATTTCACCTGATAGAAGAGTCCAGGCAATAATCATTGCTTGGTGCTTCGGAACTTTTATTGAAGGTGCTTCTGGTTTTGGCACGCCGGCCGCTATAGCGGCTCCTTTGCTTGTTGCCATCGGTTTTCCAGCATTGGCTGCCGTACTTATTGGTATGATGATCCAAAGCACACCCGTCTCTTTCGGCGCGGTGGGAACGCCTATTGTCATTGGTGTAAACAAAGGCTTAGACGGCCAAGCGATCAGTCAGACTTTGCATGCTCAAGGCTGGCAATGGGAGCAGTTTATTCAACTAATCACCTCTGAAGTGGCAGTTATCCACGGAATTATTGGCTCATTTATGCCAGTTTTAATGGCTGTAATGCTCACTCGCTTTTTTGGCTCCAACAAATCTTGGCGCGAAGGGTTACAAATTCTACCTTTCGCCTTATTCGCGGGCGTCAGCTTTACCATTCCTTACGTATTTACCGGCATTGTATTAGGCCCTGAATTTCCATCGTTGATTGGAGGATTGGTGAGCTTGGCAGTGGTTGTTACTGCAGCTAAAAATGGTTTCTTGATGCCTAAAACAACATGGGATTTCCCGCCGAAAGCGTCATGGGACAAAGGTTGGCTGGGCAATTTGGAAATAAAAGCAGACGACATAACGTCACAAAAGGCCATGCATTGGGTTACTGCTTGGGTCCCTTATTTAGTTGTTGCACTTTTGCTCGTTATATCCAGAGTGTTTCCAACAATAAAAGAATTTACTACGTCGCTGACACTCTCATTTGACAACATACTGGGTGAAACCGGTGTAAGTGCATCAATCAGTCCGCTATATCTTCCTGGTGGGTTGTTGTTAATAGGTGCATTGGTTGCAGTAATCATTCAAAGTAAAAAGGTATCCAAGGGAGAAGTGTTGTTTAAGGCTTTCAATGATTCCAGCAAAACGTTGCTAAGTGCTGGTTTTGTATTGATGTTCACAATTCCTATGGTTAGGCTTTTTATAAACTCAGGTGTGAATGGCGCCGACATCGTCAGTATGCCGATAGCTGGCGCGCAATTGTTCGCCAATATGTTTGGCGAAGCTTTCCCATTAATTAGCCCTACTATTGGTGCATTAGGTGCATTTATCGCAGGCTCGAATACAGTATCAAATATGATGTTCAGCCAGTTTCAGTTCGAAGCAGCACTAAGCCTTCAATTGTCACCTGCACTAATTATCGCAGCGCAAGCCGTTGGGGCGGCTGCCGGAAACATGATTGCAATACACAATGTTGTAGCTGCGTCGGCAACGGTAGGATTAATGGGGCAAGAGGGAGCTACTTTAAGAAAGACTGTTATCCCAACTATATATTACGTTGCATTTGCAGGTATTTTAGTATGGTTGGGGGTTTATGTGTTTGAAGTCGGCGGTCCATTAGTCGGCACAAACTAATTTTTAATACGCATTGCACTGTTCTAAGGAGTTATACATGCAAACAACCCCAATTATTGACGCTTTTAAACGCGTGCTAGGGGAAAGCAACCTTGCCGTAGGAACGCGTCAAACTGAGCACTATCGCAAGGGATGGCGGTCAGGCGAGGGCGAAGCATTGGCTGTACTTTTTCCACATACGCTAATGCAATATTGGGAAGTGCTAAAGGTTTGCGTTGAATATAACTGCATCATTATTATGCAGGCCGCGAAAACCGGCTTGACCGAAGGCTCAACACCAAGTGGAAGCGACTACGATAGACCAGTGGTGGTTATAAATACGTTAGCAATGGACGATATTGTTCTGGTTAACGACGGAACGCAAGTATTGAGCTTTCCGGGAGCAACACTGTTCAAACTTGAAAAGGCACTAAAGCCACTCGGGCGTGCGCCTCACTCTGTAATTGGGTCGTCATGCCTAGGTGCGTCTATTGTCGGTGGTGTTGCAAACAACTCAGGTGGGGCACTTGTCAAAAGGGGACCTGCCTATACTGAGTTATCGCTGTTCGCTCAGGTGGATAAAAGCGGAGAGCTAAAGCTTGTTAATCACCTAGGGATAGATTTAGGCGACACGCCAGAAGAAATTATCGGAAACCTTTCTTCTGGCAACTTTCCAAAATCTCTACCTGAAACCAGTATGAAAGCGTCGGCAAGTGATTATGAACACATCGTTAGAGACGTAAATGCTGATACGCCGAGCCGCTTTAATGCCGATCCAACACGGCTTTACGAAGCCAGTGGATGCGCAGGTAAAATTGCTGTGTTCGCGGTGCGTTTGGATACATTCGAAGTGCCTAATGAAGAACAAACGTTTTATATCGGTACGAATGATGCCTCTGTACTTACTCGTATTCGCAGAGACATACTGACTCAATGTAAAAACGTTCCTGAGGTGGGTGAATATCTTCATAGAGAAATGTTCGATATTGCAGATGTTTACGGAAAAGATACCATCGTAAGTATTCAGCGTTTGGGAACTGACTCGCTACCTAAAATGTTTGCACTCAAAGGGCGGGTGGATGCCGTGCTCAACAAGTTACCTCTGCTTCCTCCTTACCTAAGCGATAGATTGATGCAGTTCGGTAGTAAGTTCTTTTCTGACCAAATACCCTCGAGTATAAGAACTTACCGCGACAAGTACGAGCATCATCTAATCCTTAAAATGAGCGATGGTGGCATCGAAGAGGTTAAAACACTTTTGGCCAAGCTGTTTAACGAAGAGAAGCTAGATGGTGACTTCATTACTTGTAATGAAGAAGAAGCGTCTAAGGCGTTTTTATTACGTTTTGCTGCAGCTGGCGCCGCGGTTCGCTATCAAACGTTACACCATAAGCAAGTAGGAGACATCTTAGCATTGGACATCGCATTGCGCCGCAACGATGATTTATGGGTAGAGAACCTGCCTGAGCACATCGCCAAACACGTTGAAAAGTCACTTTATTATGGACATTTTTTCTGCCATGTCTTTCATCAAGATTACATACTTAAAAAAGGCAGCGACGCCAAAAAAGTAAAAGCAGATATGTTGGCACTATTAGACAGTCGTGGCGCTAAGTATCCGGCTGAACACAATGTAGGTCATTTGTATGAAGCCGAAAGTAACTTGCAGAAATTTTACAAAGACTTAGATCCAACCAATACGTTTAACCCTGGTATTGGCAAAATGGAAAAGCACAAACGCAATTGTTCGTGCTGCCTATAGCTGCATGCGAAGAGAGCCTTATAGGCTCTCTAATAGCGTTCTTGCTTGAGGACGCTTAAAGAAAGGGCGTTCCACTTTTACTGCATATTCTAACTCTTTTTTCGCCTCTTCAATTCTATTGAGCTTGGCTAGCGTGTAGCCCAGATGATAGCGAATATTTGGGTCGTTGGCGTCTCTGGCGAACGCATCCCTCAGCATTTTAAGGCTGCCTTCATAGTCTCCTTGTAGCGCTTTGATGTGACCGTAGGTATCCAATATTTTTGCTGAGTTTGGTTGAAGCTCGTAGGCCTGACGTGCATAGTTTTTTGCAGTGACTAGCGATTCCTCGATATGCATGATCGCTAGGCGATTGTAAGCCTCAGCAGGGTTGAGTAAGTTTGGTTGCTCAACAAGTTCCTTGTAAAGCGCTATCGACTCATCGAACTCTTGAATGAAGAATAAGTATTGCGCCAACAGGTTTTTTGCCAGCAGATTGTTTTCATTCTCGCTCACCAGTTTTCTTGCCGTATTCAAGAATACATCGACAAACTGATCGTTCAGTGCGTAGTTGTAAATGGCAACAAAAGCCTGTGCAAAAGTAGCGTCTACATCTAACGCTTTTTCGAACTCTTTGATAGCAAGTTCACTGTTTCCCTTATTTGCTGCCAATCGGCCTTTCAAGAAATAATAAACCGGATTTTGTTGTTGGTTTGCGGGAATGGTTGTTAGCAATGATTGTGCTTTGTCGTTGTTTTGCATGTCGAGCAGTAGGCTCACATAGCGCAACGTGACAAACGTACTTGTATTCGCTATTTCATACGCTCGGGCCATGGCGTCTAAGGCGTTTTCATCATTATCAACTCTTCGAGCTTGATCAGCAAATGCGATAAGCTTGCCGGCATCGTCATTGATAAAATTCCTCACAATACTTAGCGTTTTTTCTGCATCGGCACGTTGACCTGCTTCTAACTGAAGCGCTGCTTTTCGAAGGAGATAATCGGCGTTGTCGAAATCGTCTTTGATTAAGAGGTCTAAGTGATAGAGCGCATTTTTTGTGTCGCCTTGTTGTTGATACAAAGATGAAACGCGCTCTCTCGCTCCAGTATTTGAAGGTGTGAGCGTCAATATATCGAGATAAATTTGCTTAGCTTCTTCTAGATTTCCTGCTTTGCTTAAATTGAACGCTTTCAGCATCAGCGTTTCATTATGTTGGGGAGACAGAGCAAGTAACTCTTCTACTAGCAGGTTAGATTTATCGACATTTCCTAAACGGCTTTCCGTGGCTGCTAAATTGAATTTCGCAGGGAAAAGCGTCGGGTTTTGCGCTAGCGCTTTTTCTATGTTGATCTTGGCTTCTTCTAATCGACCCTGTCTAATCAATATACCGGCTTTAAGATTGAAAACTTCTGCTTCGTTTGGAAACAAAGCGCTTAGTAAGTCAGCGCCTTTTAATGCATTCTTAAACTGCTGAGCTTGTAAATTCATCAATGAATAAGTGAAAAGAAAGCCGGCATTATCCTTGTAGGTAGATAAGTTATTTTCAAGAATCGATAGCGCTTCATCTTGCTTACCTCTAGCAGCCATTAATTTAATCTTAAATAGCTGGAGCTTGTTTTCATTCGGGTATTTATATTCAAGATTTTGCAAAAGTCGCTCGGCTTTAAACGCTTTGTTTTGGCGAATAAATAAGTCACCTAAAAGCAGTGCTGAGTCTGGGTCTTCCATTAACGCATCCTGATGACGTTCAAGCAGGGCAAGGGCCTGCTTATCTTGTTGAGTCGCCATGTAAACTTGGCTCAACATCAATACCGCCTGTAAGTCATCAGGCTCTTGTTGCAGATAAGCGTTAAAATCTTTCGCGGCTGTCTCCATGTTGTTATTAAAGAAGTTAGTTAAACCACTTATGTAAAGCAACATGGGCTGTGAGGTAATAAGCTCAGGATCCAGTTGAGCCATGAAGTCGTTAAGTTCTTTTAGTTTTTCGTTATCGATAGCTTGCTGGTTGTCTCTGCTTTGTAACCAGCTATTAAGTAAAATGGCGAGCGGATCATTGGGTGTATCTTGGATTATCTCATCTACGAACAGTTTTGCCGTGTCGTAGTCTTTCGCTTCTAAATACAAATCAACAAGATTCCGTAATGCAATGGGATCGTCTCGATTAAAAGTCAGCGCTTTCTGTAAGTGTGCGGTTGCAGCGTCTGTATCACCCTGTCGGTATGCGAGTTGCCCCTTCAATCGCCATGTTATTGCATTTTCTGGTTCTAACGACATAGCTTTATTTATAAGCGAGGTCGCTTTGGATAAATTTTCATTTTGAAGAGCTATGGAGGCTAAGCCATTTATTGCAGGTACAAAATTAGGCGTGCGTGAAACAATTGTATTGTAATCACGTAGGGCACACGACTCGTCTTGCAGTCTAATACATGCAGTTGCACGTATCATCAGCCACTCGCGCTCAGCATCACCTGACAGTTTGTTTAGATCAGAGAAGTCTACAATTTCTTGGTACCTGTTCAAAAACAACCAAGTGTTGCCGAGAGGCTCTGCCAGAAGGTTGATATCTGCACCCATTTCCAACGCTTCTACAAACTCCATTTCTGCTGCAGTTAAGTAGCCATTAATAAGCAGTATTTCGCCCATTAGGATTTTTGCAGCAAGGTTTTCAGGATCTTTTTGTAAGCTGTTTTTAAGGTGGATATAGGCTTCGTCGTATTCGTTTTGATTAAACGCGGTCAGTGCTTTTTCGTAGTCTTCTGACGTAGAAGCAAAACTGTTAAAAGCGATTAATGATGAGGCAACTGCAGAGACAATAGCGCGTTGTACAACACGCTTTTTATTAATAAAAAAATCCATATATACCTTCGAAACTTAGCCTAGCCGCTGGCTTAAAAATAGCATAAAAAAAGGTGGCCTAAGCCACCTTCTAAAGATACGTGTTTTCTATGCGTTTTTAAACAATTAAACGCGGCGCTTACGTCTATAAAGAACAAGACCTAAACCCAACCCCATCAGTGCTAGGGCGCCAGGCTCACTAACTTGTGTTGGTGGGGTTGTTGTAGTAGTACCTAATTCTAAGTTTAAGGCTTGGAGCTTAAAGCCAACACCCTTATACTTTTCTACAGAATCATCAAAAAAAGTATTGTAGGCTCCTATTAGCCAATATTTAGCTGAGCTAACTGCTCCAAATTTGGACTCTAAACTACTCGAAATACCATAATGGCCTACTGTACCTGATATTGAAAATGCAGCAACATCTGCCCACGTGCTTTTGTAACTTAGATTGGATAGCGCGATGTCTGCCAAGCCTGCTATAGTAACTTCGTTCGAACCATTATCTCCGTGTACAGACCTGAAACTCGCAGAGTCGAGAACAACGTTGGTATCAAAACTCAATAAAATCATGTCGAAGTCTCCGCCACCATGAAAGTTGTCGATATAGTGTGAATCTCCAGACTGGCTATTGGTAACTGTTAAGCCACCGTCCCAGTCTGTAATCGGAGCTTGTTGTATGTAGTTGTCTTCGTGACCCCATGTATCAGACCAAGCTGTAAGTCCTACTTTAATATCAACGCCATCGATCGTAATCGTGGTCGAACTTTTTGTCGCGTCTAAGGTTTGAGAAAAATTATAACTACCGTATTGATCCACGAGATCATAATTATATTCTTCTTTGCGCGAATCTGTTGCTTGAACCGAAAAACTAAAGACTACTGCAAATACCAATAAAAATTTTGATAACTTCATAACACTGCTATTTAAACCGATTATTACAAGCTTTTAGCACGAAATATGCCAGTTATCTATGGTTTTGTTTTTGTTGTACTTTTTTGTTGCATTAAGCTGGTGGGGGGTGGGGAAGTAAAAAAAACTGACAGATTTTTCAATCTGTCAGTGATCTAAAGTCTAATTTCTTTAAATGGCTTTTTTGCGGCGCCACATTACGAAAAGTGAACATGCCATAAGTAGCCCAATAGTGCCAGGCTCAGAGACTTTGGTTGGATCTGGTGTACCCGCAGTTTCTGTAACTGAAAACCCAATGTTGGCGAGTTTGAAAGCGTCGTTGTTAAATTCTCCACCAATATTTCCAAATACTGTATTGTATGCCCCTACAAGCCAATATTGTGCTGACTCAGTAAACGTGAAATCTGCACGGTGATCTAAATATTCACAACTCTCAATGTCGAATGAAGCTGACGTTAGGGCATCTTCAACAATATGACTCCATGTGTTAACGCCAGACGTTAGTTTAGAGGTGTTACTAAGCGCAGCCACAGACACTTGACTATCTCTACTATCATAAAGCCAAGAAAAACTGGCGCCAGTTAGCGTTACCGCAGAATCAAATGAGAGCAATATAAAATCATAATCTCTTTCTACATTTGTGAAGCGGTAGTTTTTCGAGTTATCGCTGCCGCTAGAGAAGTAATTGAGGTTATCAATAGCGTGGTCAGCGTCACCACGATAGTATGCTTCATCATTGTTTGTTATGCCGTAAGCCCATTTATCTGAGATTTTTTCTAACTTGGCGCCAACGACTGTTTCGCCGGTAACTCCTTGTGTGTCAGAAAAGGCGGACATATTAATATTTAATCCGTCTATTTGAACAAAGGAATTATTCGTCTGATTGGTTTGTGTCACTTTGTCATCGACTAGATCGTAGGTGTATTCTCCCAACGGAGAGTTACATACATTGCTTTGTTCGTTGCTTTGGCTCGATGACCCACAGTGAGAATAACTTTGCTTTTTATAGTAGGTAGCGAATGCTGAATTAGCACTCAGGGTAGATAGCAAAGCTGTGGAAAGTAATAGTACAGTTTGCAAAGAAAACGTTTTTTGTAGCGTTCGCATAATTGCTTTCCTATATATGAAGCGCAAAGCACTTCAAGTACAAGCCGAGTGATGTGTGCGCACATTATGTGAACACAAACTTGGTAGTACCTAATTTCAACATGGACTTGTATGATATATGAACGGTGAGCTATTTAAGGTATGTAACCGTATACCTAGTTATTAGTTGTTTGTTTAATCGTGAGCATACGCGGTCCTGAATAAATAGAAGCCAAGCGCCGGCATTGTGGTAAGAGTACGTGTAATCAATGCAAAGCTAATAACGTTTTGCAACGGCGCTATGTAAAGGAACGAGGCAGTCTTTTTACTTTGCTATGCGTTCCTGCATATCTATGAAATAATTAGTGCAATTGTATATGTAGAAGTATGAGGACATATGTCTGATCAAAAACGTAAAGGGATATACTTACTTCCCAACTTATTAACAACAGCAGGGTTGTTTTCGGGGTTCTTTGCTGTGGTTTCGTCAATGAACGGCAGGTTCGAAGCCGCGGCAGTGGCTATCTTTGTTGCTATGATTTTTGATGGCTTAGATGGGCGTGTGGCAAGAATGACGAACACGCAAAGCGACTTTGGTGCTGAGTATGACTCAATGGCAGATATGGTTTCATTTGGAATGGCACCTGCACTTGTTGCTTATAATTGGGGGTTAACTGAGCTGGGCAAGTTAGGCTGGTTAGCGGCCTTTATATATGTAGCGGGTGCAGCTCTTCGTTTAGCTCGCTTCAATACGCAAGTTGGTATTGCCGATAAGCGTTTCTTCCAAGGTCTCGCAAGTCCGGCTGCTGCGGCTGTTGTCTCTGGTCTTGTATGGGTTGGAGTTGAGTATGATGCTGTTGGTACCGACTATGGTTTAATAGTTGCTGCAGTGACCGGTTTAGCTGGTTTACTAATGGTTAGCAACTTTAAATATAATTCCTTTAAAGAAGTAAACTGGCATGGAAAGGTGCCTTTTGTAGGCCTTCTTTTAGTTCTTCTGATATTCGTTGTTGTGGCAACAGAACCCGCTTTAGTATTGTTCCTTGTTTTTGCACTATATGCGTTAGCTGGACCTATCAATACGTTTCGTACCGTTGAGAAAGTAACGTTAGACGATGTAGTGGGCGACCATGAAGAAGATGCAGACTTCAATGCCGATAAAAAGAAAAGCAATGAAAGTGTAGACAATAAGCAGGAATGATTACGTAGCAATAATCAGATGTCTTCGCTCAATAATAAAGAGGATATGCCTTTTTGAGCTGATAGAATAAGGATATACAAGCGTAAACGCATGCTTAATGTACTAATAGATTAAAAAGCGACCGAACGGTCGCTTTTTTTATATTTATTTAAAAAAGGGTGTTGACGATGCTACAGGAATGCGTAGAATGCGCGCCTCCTCAACAGGGAACGGCAAAACGCTAACAACTGATGAGGATGTCAAAAACCAAGTTTAAAAATAAATAAACAAAAGTTGTTGACAAAAAAAAGATGCGCTGTAAGATACGCATCCGCTTCGGGAGAGGCAGCTAGCAAAAGCTAGTAACGTTCTTTAAAAATTTAGACAAGACAATCTGTGTGGGCACTCGTTAAGAGTGTCACAACGACGATTCATATTTCGATATATTTAATTGAAGAGTTTGATCATGGCTCAG